>CAZSVL010000001.1:0-232002 GCA_964610305.1 uncultured Gammaproteobacteria bacterium
AAAATTGCGCCCTCAACGGCGGCTAGTGCGCGGGAGACTTCATAATTAAAATCTACGTGTCCTGGTGTGTCAATCAAGTTAAGCGTGTGACCCTCATATTCCATCGTGGCCGGCGCAAGTTTAATGGTTATGCCACGCTCTTGCTCTAACTCCATTTGATCCAATGTTTGCTTTTTAAGATCCCTCGCATCTACCGTACCGGTTAATTCCAAAAAACGATCCGCCAGCGTGGATTTTCCATGATCAATATGCGCTACAATTGAAAAGTTTCTAATAGTGTCCATGAGGCCTAACTATACGCGTTAAAGAGCTCTTTGGCAAGTATGGTATAATTAAGTTCAAATGGGTGATTCTGATCCTAAAATGGAAGTGCCTACCCGCGTTTTTGAAGAAGTAGAGATTAGCGATGAGCAGCGCAGGGCGGCACAACAAGAAGAAAAAGCTCGCCGACAGAAAGTCACGGCAGAAATTTTAAGGTTGAAGCAAGAGGGAGAGCTGTCAGATTCTGCGGCTATTGCGGATGCTATGGATCATGACATGATTGCAAAACGATCAGAGGAGCTGCTTAATTATTGGACAGAAGATGAGGATGCGCCTGTAGAGCTTACAGAAGATGATCTGGAGGAGGTTGGAGAGATCTCTGCAGTCACTACGGATCAGGAGGACCGGATTACCACTGTGCCAAGTATGCCTGCTGTGCCAGAGAGAAGGGGCGATGGGCCACCGCAGCCAGCAGTAGAAGGCGGTCAGCTTGTAAAAACAGAAGAATTATCAAAAGAAGAGATAGAAAGACTAAAGACGGTAGAGCAAAGCGCAGAGAAACTGCTCATAAAATTAGAACAAGGCGGGCTTGACTCTTTTGATAAGCAGTCATTGCAATTACTCAATAAAGTACTGAGCGATGAGAATAAGGGGGGCGCGCTGATGGTTGTTCGTAAAAAATTGACGGGAATTGGCCAGTTTGCAGCTGAAAAAGGCGGCGACAGCGCAGCTGGATGGTATCTGGGAGTACCGGCCGGTGGAGAAATGGGCAGAAAATGGGCTAATAATAAAATGGCAGAGTGGATACAGAAGCAAATAGCATTGGATTCAGGCAGTATGTTGGGCAAAAGTTTGGAATTTGCAAAAGATCTTCCAGGATTGGGATCAATAGTAGAGAAGATGGCCAGCAAAGCAGGAGAGGGTGTAGCGGCTGCTACCGGAAAGGCGGCTGAGATGGCTGGAGGAGTAGGTAAGGCCGCAGGCGGTGTTATTGGTTTTATGTCGGCGGGAGCCCTTTTTGGCGGCATTACTGGTTTTATAAAAGAATGGAGGGCTGCTCGTGGATTTGGCAGAGTAAAGAAATTAATGGAAAAAGCTCGTCTCTTTGCAGAGCAGGAAGAAGGTAAAGAAGAATACAAGGAAAAGAAAAAGGCAGAGGCAGCGGGAGAAAAAAGTGAGGATGGTTGGGTCAAGAGAAAAGCAAAAGATGTGGGAGAAGCCTTAAAGACCGCGTATAAGGAAGAAACAAAAGCGCAGGAGCTTAGAGAAATGCGATCAGAAGTAGAGCAAGGTAGAGACCCACGTTTAGAGCTTTTAGCCATGCAAAAGGCGCTTTTGGAATCTCCCGATGAATTGTCTATAGATCTTGATAATGATGAGTGGGTAAAATTTGTGGGGGCAGCCAGAGACGCAAAAGTTAGTTTAATTAGAGAGAGAATGAAGATTCCAGATGGGGGTATGCTCAGTGAGCAAACCATAGCAGAAATGGAGGGCAATGCAGAGCTTGTGGAAACGTTTTTGGAAAATCAGGATGCACTAGCGCAGGCAGACCTTCAAGCTGCTGTAGCGCTGCTAGCCAAGTTTGAGGCGGATGTCCAAGAGGATATAGATGTGGCCGGAACAGAGCTAGAGGATTACAGTACTAAAATGTCTAAACTCAGAAGGTATGGCGGAAGCATTGTGGGCGGCGCTTGGCGCGGAACACACATTCCTGCCGCAATAAAAACAATACGCATATTAGCTAAAGCTGGCTTCTTTGTGGTATCGGGGGGTACCAGCGCTCTGTCTAAAGTAGTATAATGTAATATATGGAGAAACCAATAAACACCGATTTCTTTGATGAATTTGTTGATGATATTTTGCTTGAAGCCGGACTTGAGAAATCAGAGTCTGAAGCATACAAAAAAATTCATCAAAGTTTAATGAATCGTGTTCAGGCACGAATGCTTTTAGCTACTATAAATGAGCTGTCCCCGGAGCAAGCGGTAGAGCTTAAAAATAATATGGAAAATGGCGGTCAGGGTCTAGAGGCTATTTCCGCTGTTCTTGCTTCTTCTCACGACTCTAAGACAAAAATACTTTTTTCACTCGCTCAAATTAGAGATGAGTTGGTGGCAGATGTAACGGCCATGGGGCAAGAATAACTATGGAGAGTGCGCCAAAAATGAGGGCAGCTGTTGATAGCAAGGATGCTGTAGAACACAAGGAAACACATGTTGATTCTAAACGTGTAGACGCAATAGCGGCGGCTCTTGATGAGCAACATAGGAAATTGCAGGCCGATGCTAATGCGCTGCTTGATGTGTGGACAGAGGATAAGAGCTCTGCGGATACAGAGGTAGATATGCCTGTGGTAAGCGCTAACACAGATGTTGAAATTAAGGCAATGGATGACACTCTGGAGCTTGATCTATCAGATTTAGACGATGTAAGAGATGTGTCTGGAGAGCCTACGCCGCCACCTATCCCTCCGGCAGCTTTTGATGTAGCGCCAAGATCTTCTGGTGATGGAGGTGGAGGGCGTGGTTCTGGAGAGCCTCCAAGAGGACCAAGAGTGCCAGAGAGGCGCCGTACAGAAGTTTTAGAAGGCCGTATTTCTGCTCTTAACGCAGCTCTGCAAAAAGTAATTGATCATGCAGAAAATTGGCCTCAGACAGCAGAAGAAAAAAAGGAGCAAAAAAAGCTAAAAAAGTGGCTAAAAAGTGGCGGAAAAGGCGATTGGCCGGTGAGCGACACGCTTACAGCGGCTAATTATAGAACCGTTTTAAGAAAGACAGGCGTGCCAGCACATGTACTTGGCCTGCTTAGGTCTTCTAATCTGCGCGCTGGAGATAGTCCTTTTTCATTTATTTCAAGAGAACTGTCTGCTCACCAATCAGAGTTGGCGCAGTCAGAATCAGCAGAGTTTGATCTAGATTTGGCAGAGCTAGAGGGCGCTATTGAGTCTTCTGTATCTGGCAGCCGCATGGAGTTGTCTGATGCGGGGGATGACTACCCAGAGCTCTCGGAAGATAAGAAGATGGCACGGCTCAGAGAACTGTGGGACCTTCATGGTATTGATGGAGACGAGAGCATGGGTGTGGGCAGCATGAGAGTAGGAGAAGAAGTACGCGTAAGAGCTGACAGTGGAGATTTGCTCACCGGCGTTTTAGTACACGTAAAATTAGATGGAAGTAAGGCGGCAGTAGCAATGCCAGATGAGTCTCTTGTTGTGGCAAGCAAAGAGGATTTGTTGGAATGGAATGGTCAGGACATAGCGCCTCCTGCAGGAGAGTTGGAGCCCGATGCTTTTGAGCAGGAAACAGAGGAAGAGGGGCATGATACACAAGAGGTTGAAATTCCACCAACCACAGCAGAAGAAAGAGAGGATGAAAATTATGAGGTCTTGGCTGAGGATCGCACAACGTGGTTTAATCTAAAACTTACCAAGCAGGGTGATCAGCATTTTCTCTGGTTTGAGAGCGTAACAGATCCCGACAGTGCAAAAGCTGTTGTCTTAGATAAGGGTCTGTTTGGCAGCGCAGAAAAAGCAATAGAGAGAGCCCATGCAATTTTAGAAGATTATAGATTCTTTACTCAACAAGAGTTGATGCATTTGATATATGCGGATTTGCAGGGCAGCAGCGCATACTTTAAACAAGAGTTAAAAAAGATTTCTGAAGCAGAGGATTATGATAAAGAGACCAAAGAGTTGGCGGCTATAGGAGATGTTAAGGTTGTAAGATCGTGGGATGAGCAGGAGCATACCTACAGCGTAGAAGTGGTTGTGCCTCATAGCAAGTCTAAGGCGCAGTTTTTAGTAAAACGTGATCGTAGTGAAGATGAGCTTGCAGCAGACTTAGTTTCTTTGGCGGGAAATTCTGAAAGCGCGTGGCCAGAGAATTTAAAGTCCGTGGCGCAGGTAATATCTGAACGTCTTGGCATATCACAAGAAGAATTTATCGCTGCTCTGCGTGGAGAGAGATCAGATGTACCAGCAGATGCTCCGGATGAATCTGGTGCTGGAGAAAAAAGTGAGGATGATGTGAATGCAGATGACGCCTTATCTGCCATGGATGAGTTTTTGGGTGATTCTACCGAAGATGAGAGTGATGAAAAAGCGATAGAGATTGAAACTGAGATTGATCCGGAACTGGAGAAGTTTGGCAATTTTGTGGGGGTGGCTGCTAATAAGGAATGGGATCTGAAAAATAAAGAGAAGGAAAAAGGAAAAGTTATGGCTTTGCAATTGCATCCGTTTTTTATTGCTATGGGTGAAGGAGGGGTTGATATGGCTGGTTTCCGGGATATTTTAGATAGCGTGCATGCTGACAAGCTCATGTGGGAGAGTAAGGGTGCAAGGCCGTTTATTGCAAGAAAGCAAGCCATAGATAGTGCGATAAATGCGTTCTCCCAAGAAGTAAAGAATGCAATAAAAGAAGAGGTAGAAGAAGAGGCTGGTAGGCAGGGGCGTGTGGCCGAGAAATTAGGCAAGCCAGGTGTAGTACTGATGCGCTTTACGCCAGAGCGTATGCTTGGTCAGTGGTATGATGAATATGAGAGATATTTAGGATCAGAACCCGAAGAATCTGATGTGCAAGAGACTCAAGAGTCGCAGCAAGATGTGCAGAAGGAGGAAGAAGTAGAGGTTTCAGAAGAAATTCAAGAGAGATTAAAAGTGTGGAACGAGTGGCTTGAAGGATTAAAAAATACCAGCTCTGGCATGAGAAAAGCCGTAGAGGCGGTAGATTGGTCATTCTTAACAGAAGCAATAGAAAATAATGATGCAGATATATCAGAGATGATGAACAAGACAAGGGATATTCTTAGGTTTGTGAGAACACAGGCGGATACTGACGCATTGCGTGCTACGCTCGGTCAGATTGACTTAAGACTTGGTCATAAAAAAGATGCTCAACGCGGTTATAGAGTGCTTATACCAGAAATTGGGAAGCGATTCAACGCAAAAACAATGGAAATAAGTAGGACGGATAGTTCATCTTTTCCTGCGGGGACTGTTTTAGCTATAGACGGCATTGGTATTCAAATGCCCAATGGCGAGATAATGGCGGGTGGAAAAATGAGAGTGGCAACGGCACAATAAGAGACAAAAAACCACCCGGTCCTACTTCGCTAGAGCTACGAAGGACAGGTGGTTTTTTGATTTCGCTGCAGTGAAATATTAGCCTTTTGTTAAGTCTTTTTTAAGATGCGCTAGAATATCTTCTGCTACGTCGCGTCCTCCAAGACCAAAAGCCAACCCGCCGGCAATAGCTATCATTGCCACAAGGCCCGTAAATAAGGTTTCTATCAGTGATGCTGCAATACCAAGCTGTACCAGTGCCGCCATAAAGGAAAATACGATGATTGCCCACTTAGCAATGCCGCCAATCACCTCTCCGCTGTGCAGTTTGCTTGCCTTAACTGCTTTTTGTACAACCTCACCAGTAAAGGTACCAATGAGTACTCCTAGTAGTACTATTACTACAGCAATAACTACGTGAGGAATATACAATACTACTTGGTTAAGGAATACGGTAATCTGATCGAGGCCCAAAATGTCTGCGGCCGCAATAAATACGGTCACCATCAGGAACCACTTAACCAACCAGCCAATAAGGCCTGCAAAGTCTAGTTTAAAGCCCATTTTCTTAAACGCGTCTTTTACTTTGAGCTTTTCAACTGCTTTTTCTATCCACAAAACTTTAATAAGTCTGGCAACCAAGCTGCCCACAAGAGCTGCTATTGCCCAACCAATTACAAAAACAATAAACGCCGCTAGTAGTTTAGGGATAAGTACTACAAAACCGTCCCACAGGGTAGCAAATGACCCCGCAACGGTCTCAAGCCATGATTGAATCATTCTCTGTCACCTCCTTTCTCCATGAGGATGCATTTATTTTCTGGCTTTATTATACCACATCTTGACATTTAGTATGGTTTTGCGTATAGTCTACCTGAGGAAAGAAGCGGTCGTTTATTAGGATACTACCAGTTCCTCTTTTTAAGTTCCCAATCCACAGAGCGATATGAAAGATGAGCTAGTAAGACTGCCACATTATCGCACTGAGCAGCATTTTTGGATGCTGCTTTTTTTATTGACAAAAGATATGATTTTGTGTAGCGTAGTAGAGAGGAAAGACGGTAGTAATTTAAAGACAAGGATCGTTCCTCATTTTGGGAGACAAGAAGTGGGCCTTAGATAAGATAGATCTCGCTCTCCCACATTTTTGTTTTCAGTTCATAAAAATGGAATGAAGACATGAGGGAATGAGGAGAACTCTGGTAATATGGTTCACGTTCCCTCATTTTTTTGCCGGCAAGACAAGGTGATGAGTAAGATCGAAGAACTCCGGCATTTTTTAAGAGCAAGAAGGTCAGCGTAGTAAGAAGAGCGTTTTGCTCGCTTTTTTGGGGATACGACGGGAATGATTTCAATGAGCAGGAGTTTATCCTCAAATGCCAGTAGCCGTGGCTGCTGGCTTTTTTTATTCAACGCAAGAAAATTCCAGCCATAGCGCGGGCGTCATCCCGGAATTTGCGAAGCAAATGTCCGGGATCTCACAGAAAAACGTATGCGGCGCAACGCTGCTGTTAGATTCTGAATCAAGTTCAGAATGACAAGAAGCGAAGCTTTGTAAAAAAATATCACGGCCGTAAGGCCGTGGAGCTTCATTTAAGAAAGATGTTCCAGCGTCTCAGCTTCCTGCACGTTTTTCCATTTGAGATATCTTTTTTTAGCGCCGTCTAAAATCTCTCTCATTTCTTGGCTTTTGAGCCAGAGCATTATGGCAGCATAAACAGCAAAGCCAACAATGCTAGCTCCAGAGAGTTTAAGCAATACACCCACAAACGTTTGCATGTTAACTATCTCCCCTAGGTAGTTTTTTGATATTTGTACAAAAAAGGCCATTATTACTCCTGCTATGCTCATTTTTATAAGAGAAACGATTATGACGCGTTCTTTAAGAGTACCCGTACGGTTATGAAGCCATACCCACAGCAAAATGGCGCTTACCACGCCTCCCAGCGCAAAAGACGCAGCAAGTGCTAATACGCCGTTTCCTGAGGCTGTTTGCTCAAAGAAAGGGATGGTTAATCGTGCAGTGCTAATAGTGACGGCTCCGCCGATAAGGCTGGCGACAAAAGGTGTGGTGCTATCATGAAGCGCCCAGAATCCTCTAGAGAGAAGCGGCAAAAGTGCCTGCGCAAAAAGACCAATAGCAAAAAACGCTAGGCTGTCTGCGGTGCGTACGGTAGCCGCCCAATCAAAGGCGCCGCTGCCCAAAACAATGCGCACCAGCTCTGCTCTTAAAAGCAAAAAAAGTACCGTTATGGGTACAATGAGAAGCAGTATTTTACGAACCGTGCCGGTAAGTGTTTCTATGTAATCGCTCATATTGCCATGCGCTCCAGAAGCGCAGAGTGAGGGAAACGCAGCAAGCGCAAATGAGATTCCCACAATGCCGATAGGAAAAAATTGAATGTTGTTGGCAAAATTAAAGACCGCAACGGAACCCACCGCCAAAGTGGTAGCCATGACCGTAAGCATTAAAATAACACCCTGATAGACCAATAGGCTTGCGGTGCGCGGAACCATCATGCGTAGCAGCTTTTTTAAAGAAGGGCTCCAGCGCATCCTTGCTTGCAGAGAAAAGCCGCTGTGGTAGAGGGTAGGAACCTGAACCAATAAATGCAGTAGTGCGCCTAGCACTACCCCGTAGGCTACACCGGTTATTCCCCAATACTTTGAAAACCACAGCGCGCCAATAATAATGCCGGTGTTATACATTATGGGGCTCAGCGCGTAAACCAAAAAATATTTGAGTGATTGAAGTACGCCAGAGGCAATGGCAGAGATACCCAGGATGATAGGGCTCCAGAAGAGGATTTTTGAAAGAGAGGAAACAAGAAGTTGCTGATCGGCTGTAAATCCGGGAGCAATGAGCGCAGATAGGGGATCAGAGAAGAACATTAAAATAGCGCTGATGGCCACCACGGCGGTAAGCAGCGCGATAAAGACATTATTAGTAAATTCCCACGCCTGCTTTTTGTTTTCTGTGTAAAGTTTGGTAAAGAGGGGGATGAAGCCAGCGGAGAGAGCGCCAGCGATAACAAGGTTATAAACAAGATCCGGAATCCTAAAGGCGGTAAAGTAAGCGTCTAGCTCAGGCCCTGCACCAAACGTGTGAGAGAGGGCGCGATCTCGTAGAACGCCCAAGAGCCTGGAGACAAAAGACGCGCCGGCTAGCAAAATGGCCGCACCCGTTATAGAGCTGGATTGTGCAGTGAAAATGCGTTTAATCATCTGAATATTCTATATCCATAGTGACATCCTTAGTTACACCTTCTGGAGCTTCCACTATGAGAACAGTTCCATTTAAGTTTTCATTATCAAAGGTGATTTTTCTTTTCGTAGTGTCCAAAAATTCTCTTTGAACGCGTAAGCCCGCATCTAGCATTTGTGCCTGATACCAATCATCTATAAATTGCGGCTCAGCCGTGAGTCCCAACCATTGCAAGGTTGCTTTGTTTCTATATTCTCTAAGAGGTTCTTTTACAATTCCGCGGAAGGCATGCCACGCGGATTTTCCAGCATCTTTTCCTGGCGTAGTGGTTGCGGTCTCGTCGGGTTCTTCTAGGGCTAAAAATACGGGAGCCAGCAGGATTTTTGGTATGAAAGCAGCAGTTTCTGGCCCTCTTTGTTGCCGTTTTGCACTTATATACTCAATTTTTGTTGCCGATTTTATTTTGTAAACAGGCAGATCTGTTGGAAAATCGCTTGGAATTACGTTAACTTCTTTGGGTAGTGGTGGAGCAAAAATCCAAAAGCCCGCAACAATTATAATGGCAAGAACGAAAAAACAACCACACCCGGAAAAACAGGTGCGGCGTACGCACGAGCGCGTCCGGCGAATCTCTTTCATGGCCGGACCTTGAATTTCTATGTCATCATCTTCGTAATCTTCGTAATCGTCCTCAAATTCCTCTTGTTTGCTCATGAGCACTATAATATCACGCAAACGTCACTGGGGGAAGATGTGATATAATGCCGCTATGAAGATTTCATTCTATGGGGCCGCAGGGCAAGTTACGGGATCTTGTTTTTTGGTAGAAACAAGTAGCGCCAAGGTTTTGGTAGATTGCGGCATGTTTCAAGGATCAAACTTTAATGAAGGGCGAAATCACGAGAAATTTGAATTTGATCCTTCTAGCATAGATGCTGTTTTTGTAACGCATGCTCATGTGGATCACAACGGACGCATACCCAAGCTGGTACACGACGGTTTTAAAGGAAAAATCATTGCCACAAAAGGCACCAAAGATCTCATGCATATAGTATGGGCAGATGCGCTTAAAATAATGACGTACAACAAGCGTAAATACGGCATGCCCCTGCTTTATCACGGAGAAGATGTGGCCGTTGCCGTGGCTGCGTGTAAAGGAGTGGATTACAAGAAAAGTATAACCATTAAAGGGGTTACAGCTACATTTCATGACGCAGGGCATATACTAGGATCCTCTTTTGTGGAGCTGGAGGCAGACGGCAAGCGTATAGTTTTCTCTGGTGATATTGGAAATGAGAACGTCCCTATTTTGCAAGATACCGCATCAATAAATGAGAAAGTAGACGCACTTATTATTGAATCCACGTACGGAGACAGGATTCATGAAACCACCACGGAGCGCAGAAAAATAATAAAAGACGCCGTATCAAAAGCGCTGTGCTGTGGTGGCACACTCATGATTCCAGCTTTTTCTATAGAGCGAACGCAAGAGCTTTTGTATGAGTTGAGCCAACTAATGGGAAGCGATAAGAGCATTCCGCGCGTACCGTTTTATTTGGACAGCCCCATGGCTATTGCGGCACTAGCCGTGTATAAGAGATATCCACAATATTATGATGCGCAGGCCGAGGAGCTTACTAAAGCGGGAAATGATTTTTTGAAATTTGAAGGTCTTAAGCTAACGCGCACCACCTCAGAATCTAAACGTATTAATAATGATAGGGGTCCTAAGGTTATTATTGCAGGATCGGGTATGATGACGGGCGGACGCATTTTGCATCATGCCGTGCGCTATCTTACGGATCCGCGTAATACTCTTTTGTTGGTGGGCTACACGGCGCGTAATACACTCGGTAGAAAATTATATGAAGGGAAAAAGCGCGTAACGGTTATGAACAAGCGCATTACGGTAAAGGCAAAGGTTAAAGCTCTCGGTGCGCTTTCAGCTCATGGTGATCAAAAAAAGCTTCTCAAGTGGGCAAAGACGGCAAAAGGCGCACCAAAGCATATTTTTGCGGTACACGGAGAAGATCATTCTTTGGGAGCGTTATCTAAAAAATTGAAAGCGCAGTTTAAAAATTCTAACGTAATAATTCCAGAAGAGGGAGATAGTTTTGAGATATGAGAAATTTTAAAAAGTGGGGGGCATACGGCGCTCTTTTTTGTTTTTTTGGATTTGTGACAGTGGTGGGTACTATTCGTACCACCTATGTAGATAAAATGTATGCTGAGCATCCAGATTTAGACGCTCATATTATGATTTTAGGTGGCAAAGTTGAGGCTGATGGTAGCGCTTCTGATTGGTTGGCAAACAGAGTAAGGGCAGGTGCCGTTCTAGCACAAAAGCAAGGCAAGCCGGTTTGGCTCAGTGGGGACAGTGGTTGGAAACGAAAAAATGAGATTGTGGCTATGGCAGAAGTGCTTGAGTCTTTCCACCTAGATTATATTGTTGATGGAAGAGTTGGAAGAACCATAGATTCTTGCTGGAGAGCAAAGCACGTGCATGACATTGAAAGTTTAATTATCGTGACACAAAAATTCCATATGGCTAGAGCACTTTATCTTTGCAATAAACTGGGTATAGATACATACGGGGTTGTAGCAGAAAACGGAGAGAGCGGTTTGGCTACTACTTATCTAAGAGATTATGCGGCAAGCGTCTTAGCCTGGAGAGATATACAATTTGGTTATACGCCAGTGTACACGCAATAGTGTTTTCAATATTTATGTCATCCCGGGCTTGACCCGGGATCTCAAGAACATGAAACAATATTACGTCTACATCTTAACCAACCATACTAAAACGGTACTATACGTAGGTGTAACAAGTGACTTGATAAAAAGAGTGTGGCAACATCGGCAAATGGTCGTAGAGGGATTTAGTAGAGAATACAAATTAGGGACCCTTGTTTACTTTGAAGTGCATCAAAATGTAAAAGAGGCCATCAAAAGAGAGAAGAGAATCAAAAAGTGGAAGCGTAAGTGGAAGGAGGAATTAATTGCGAGAGATAATCAAAATTGGGAGGATCTCTATCAGAGATTGCTGGATAGGCGTTGATTCTTGAGATCCCGGATATTTTGCTCTGCAAAATTCCGGGATGACAGTATTGGTGTCTTATATGACGCAAAAATAAGAGCCCCAAAAAAGGAGCTGGGACTATCCGAATATCGCGTAAATGAGCAGAAAAGCTGCAAAGAAAATACCGTGCGAGGCTAGCCAGAATTTTACTGATTCGCGTAGCAGGCTTGATTCTGGGTGATCAGTCAAAGTAGATCAGTGACAAGGTGGTTTTCACGGTTTCCTCCTGAAAAAGAACTCCTAAGATGATATCACCGTGAATTGCTCGTGTCAAGTATTGACGCGTATTTTGGTAGTTGCTACATTATGGTCATAGGAGGTTGCTCATTGCGCAATATCAGGAACGTAGCAATAATTAAGAAACCAAACGGCAGCGCCTACGCTCTAAGATGCGGGCAAGGTGGTGTAAGAAAGGAGCGGGTACCACCAGAGCATACGGTAGTCTTTGAACTTCTTGCATTGCGGGGAGAAGACATTGTTGCCTTTGAAAATAGAGCGGGCAGTATTGCTCGTCGGGAATTTGGACTTGGCTACATAGACGGCTTGGATATCTAAGATTTTAAATGGCTGGCTTGCCAGTCTTTTTTGATACAAAAAAACCGGCAAAAAAGCTCGATATTAATTAACTTCCTGCTCATGCCGGAAAAAAAGGGTGGACCACACGACCATCCACATAAATGAGAGATCTTCTCTTGGGTCCACCTAAAGTCAAATTATAGGAGAAATTATGACAAGCGTTAGGTCTCCTTTCATGAAAAACCATGTTCTACTGCGCTTGCCAAAGATGGGGTGAGGGTTGATCACTTGCAACGTCTTATAAAAGAACCCTGTCATGCCCTCAGTAATAGGCTAGCATTTGTTGTGCTGCTTGTCAACCCGTGTGGATAACCAGCCTTGATCATCCCTAATAAAGCGTGTAGAATGGGTTGTAGTGGGGAAAAGTGGGGAAATCTAAAGATGACCCCGAGTTTTAATATAAGTTGGGCAGTGTGCCCGGGTGTTGCGCTAAAACTTTAAAACGGCTGTCAAGTCGCTGCATAAAATGTTTTTAGGCGAGTATCACCACAACTTAGATGACAAGGGGCGGCTGGCTATACCAGCTAAATTTCGCGTTGCATTGAGCCGTGGAGCGGTGGTTACACGAGGCCTTGACAATTGTTTATTTATTCTTCCAAAAAAAGAGCTAGAGCGTCTTGCTATAAAGCTTGCAGAGCTTCCATTAAGCCAGTCAAAAACACGTGCGTATGCGCGTCACATGTTGGCCGGCGCCATGGAAAGCAAACCAGACAAGCAAGGACGCATTGTTATTCCGGACTATCTCCAAAACTTTGCCAAGATTAAAAAATCTGTAGTTGTTGCTGGGCTGTATAACCGCATAGAGGTGTGGGATAAGACGGCGTGGGAGCGCTACGCGGCAAAGAATGAAAAAGAGATAGACGCCATTGCAGAAGCCCTTGGAGAATTTGGCATATGAGACACCAGCCAGTACTAACACAAGAGGTACTGGAGGGATTGCAGCTACAGCCAGGAATGGTTGTTGTTGATGGCACGCTAGGAGACGGTGGACACGCGCTAACCATGCTTGAGCGCATAGGTCCAGAGGGAAAACTGATCGGCATAGACGCTGATTCAGAAGCCATCCTGCGAGCCAAAAAGATTTTATCAAAGCACAAAAACGTGACCTTTGTGCGAGATAATTTCAAAAATCTCAGTCAGATTCTAAGGGGGGAGCTGGTAGATGCAATACTGCTAGATCTTGGGTGGTCTATGCCGCAATTTAAAGAGCGCGGCAGGGGTTTTAGCTTTGAGGGTGATGAGCCGCTGGATATGCGGTTTGATCCAACAGCTGGAAAAACGGCAGCAGAGCTTATTGCAGGAGCAAAAGAATCAGAGCTGCAGCGAATACTTCATAAGTATGGAGAGGAGCCGCGGTCAAAAGCCATTGCAAAAGCTATCCACAAAGCTCGGCCCAAGACATCAGCCAAGTTGGTAGAAGCGGTAATGTCCGTCTATAAGGGGCGTGGCAAAACGCATCCTGCTACGCGGACGTTTCAGGCAATCAGAATTTGGACTAATGACGAGTTGCAGGTGCTAAAAGACGCGCTTGCAAGTGCACAGCAGTCTTTAAAACCGGGTGGCAAACTAGCCGTCATCAGCTTTCACTCGTTGGAAGACAGAATAGTTAAACAATTTTTCAGGGGCTCAGACATCTTTATTCAGGCAGCTAAAAAGCCGATTACTGCAAACCCGCAAGAGCTAGCAGAAAATCCGCGCGCACGAAGCGCAAAGTTGCGAGTGGCCCAAAAAAAACATGCCCCGTTTGAAAGGAGTAAAAAAGTTTTGCAAAAAATGTAGCCGTATGGCAAGCATTTTAGGAAAAAGTAGCGTACTTAAAGGCCTCATGGTGGTCCTCATATTAGTATTGGGCGTGGGGTATATAGACATGATTAGCGATACGGCCACAAAAGGGTATGTGATTGCAGATTTAGAAGATACGCTGGTAGATCTTCAAAAGGAAAATCAACTACTCTCTATAGAAGTGGCAGAGTACTCTAGTATGAGCACGGTGCGCGATCGCCTACAAAAATTAGGCATGATAGAGGCAGACGATGTTGAATATCTAACGCCTGTGGGTAGCGTGGCTAGCAGAAGATAGAAGGACCGGCTTAAAAATGATATAATAGCTCTACGATGAGCTTTTTTGTTATAAAAAGACTTCTGTGGGAAACGGCTACCAGTCCGTTTGAAACAGCTGTTTGGTGGTATACCAAAGGGCTTTCTTCTGTTTCTCATTGGTATAGGTTTGTCATTGTTAGGGGTAATGCACGCTTGGGTGTATTGCTTTGGATAAAAAATATTTTTGTGCCCATGTACGGCCAGAGAGATTGGCAGGGCAGAGCCGTAAGTATTGGTGTGCGCATAGCGCAAATAATTGGGAGGGGTTTTGTTTTTATTTTATTGATAATAGGCATGACGGCGCTGCTGCTGCTTTGGGTGGTGGGGCCGGTTCTTATTATTATGGGTTTGGTTAGTAGCTTACTTGGACTGTGAGATATCAAGAGAATCCAAAATTAGATGTTGGCATTGAGGGGAGTATGGCTGGTATTGCCCACGAGGGAGGGAGGCTTTTGTGGAAGCGCCCGCTTACCGCAAATGCGGTGGCTCTGAGAGGTGCTCGAGCGCGTGTTAAACACATTAAATTAGTTGTGGTGCTTGTTGTTGCTATTGCGTGTATTGCCTTTTTTGTATACGGAACGCTTCTCGCGGCAAAAACGCCGGCGCTTACCATTTTGGCAGGTGCGTGGTGGTTTTCTGAGGCTGCTCGGCTTTTGTGGATTGGTTTGGCGTTTGGCGCATACGGAATATCGCTTTTGATGAGACATAAAGACGCCGTGTATCAAGTTGCGGATATCTTCAATCAAGAAGTAGAAAACATTGAGCTTGCCTTTAACGAGGTCTTGCTTGAGATTATAGATGAAAGTTATAAGTTAGCAGTAAAGCATGGAAGCAAAGAGTTTGCCGTAGAGCATCTGCTGGCAGGCTTGGGGGCAGATAAGCGGATAGAGAATATGCTTATTAGGCTCAGACTTAATCCAAGCACTATTGCTGATTTTGCCACGCACGCTGTGGCAAAAGACGGATCGCCTAAGATGCATGTGCCAGCACAAACGTACAAGCTGCTGTTTGCTGCCTTTCTAGAGGCTCACCAGACTCATCAATTTCATGTAAGAGCAGAAGATTTGCTGCTTGTTTGCATTCGGGCATTGCCTGAATTGCAAGATGATCTTTATGAGGCGGGAGTAACAATGGAACAAGTAGAAAATGTGGTGGGATGGTTGCAAAGCTCAGCACAATTGCAGGATCAGCGAGATCTTTTTGCAAAAGCCGCCAGATCAAGGCCTACTACTGGTTTGGACAGAGCTATGACCGCCATTGCAACGCCACTGCTCAATAGCTACAGCAAGGATGTTACGCTAAGCGCTCAGTTTGGCTATGTTGGATCAATTGTAGGAAGAGAGCGGGTGATAGAGGGTATCCTTCAGAATTTTCAGGGCGGCGCGCCAGGTGTGCTATTAGTTGGAGAAGCCGGTGTTGGTAAAACAGCTATTGTAGAGGGGATTGCCCAGAGGATGGTTTTAGAAGATGTGCCAAAAAGTTTGCAAGACAAAAGAATGATAGAGCTTCAGATAAGTGCGCTTTTGTCCGGTGCAAGTGCGTCTGAGGCAGGCGAGCGTCTTTTGGCTATGCTTACAGAGGTTCGGCAGGCCGGAAATGTAGTTATGTTTATTCCTGATATTCACACCCTAGTGGCTGCACGTGAAGGCGGTGAGGGCTCAATAAATGTAGCTGGAGTACTTAAAGAAGTGGTAGAAGGTAGCGGTATTCCCGTTATAGGTACCACGTCTCCAGAATATTACAGAAGAGTAATAAAAGGTTCAGTCTTGGAGAGTCTTCTTACTAGTTCAGACATACAGCCAATGGATGTGCAGCACACTATATCTGTGCTAGAAGCAAAAGTAGGGGTAGTAGAGTTCAAACAAAAAGTCTACTTTACCTATGAGGCCGTACAGGCACTTGCCAAACACGCGCAGAAACACATGCAAAAGGCTCCACTGCCAAAAAGCGCTCTAGATCTCATGAAAGAGGTTGCGGTGGCTGTAAAAAATAAGAAGGGAGAGAAGAATATGGTTTTTGCAGAAGATGTGGCAGAGGTGGTGGCAGAGCAGACAAATATTCCTGTTACCGCCATAACAGCAGAAGAGGGTGATAAACTACTGCAACTTGAAGAGCAAATGCACAAGCGTGTTATCGGTCAAGATGAGGCGGTTGCCGCGGTTTCTAACGCGTTGCGCAGAGCACGTGCAAAGCTTTCATCTGGTAAGCGGCCAATAGCTAACTTTTTATTTGTTGGGCCCACGGGTGTTGGTAAAACAGAGCTTGCTAAGACCATCGCCAGCGTATATTTTGGAGGAGAAGATAAAATGCTGCGCTTTGATATGTCAGAGTATCAAGATAGCTCATCAATCTATAGGCTTATTGGCCAGCCAGACAAGCAGGGAAGTGGCGCATTAACAGAGGCGGTACGCGAGAATCCTTTTTCTTTGGTGCTTTTGGACGAGCTGGAAAAGGCGGACAAACAGGTTTTAAATATTTTCCTGCAGGTTATGGATGATGGGCGCATTACCGATAGCATTGGTCGTGTAGTAGATTTTACCAATGTCATTCTAATAGCAACTTCTAATGCGGCATCGCAATATATTGCGGATCAAGTAAGCGCTAAAGTTCCCTATGAGCAAGTGGTAGAGGGTCTTTTGCAAAAAGAGTTGCGTTCTCACTACGCTCCAGAGTTTCTTAATAGATTTGATGGCGTTATAGCCTTTCATCCTCTTTCTATTGAACATACCACGCAGATTGCAGATCTTATGGTACAATCGCTCGGTGCTACCATTGAGAAAGAGTACGGCGCTACGCTTAAGATTACAGAGGCTGCGCTCACCGAGTTGGCTCAGCAAGGTTTTGATCCTCAGTTTGGAGCGCGGCCTATGCGCAGAGCAATTCAAGAGCACGTGCAAAACGCCGTGGCTAAGATGCTGCTGGAGCAGAGCGTTGGAAGAGGAAGTGTGATAACCTACGACAAAGGGGGAGTGGTTTCCGTAACCAATTAAAGTTTATGATGTACCTGGTTGTGGTGGGGGGTGTTTTTACAACAACACTTATATTCACCTTGATAATACGCGCATTGGCGCGGCATTTTAAAATTGTAGATAGGCCTCAACTTTCAGGGCGTAAAATTCACAAGAAAGCAGTTCCGCTCTTAGGTGGGTTAGCTCTTTATGCAAGTATTAGCTTGGCGATACTCTTGCTTTTGAAGTTTAGGCCCGGGCTTCTGACAGTTAATATCTCCTCTATAGAGATTCTTTTTGCTCTTGCTGGCGGAGCTGCAATCATCATCGGTGGAATTATAGACGATATTTATGATCTTCCGCCCAGCAAACAAATGGTTTTTCCCATTGTTGCGGTTTTGATTACTTTTTTGGGAGGAATAGAGCTTCTTGAGATTACTAATCCTTTTGGTGGTGTTGTAAAACTAGACGCTTATAGTTGGGGTCCTTTTATAGTATTGGGCGATGCTTTAGTTGTTGCTTGGCTCTTTGGCATGACCTATACCACCAAATTGCTTGATGGATTAGATGGTTTGGCTACGGGCGTAGTGGGAATTGGAGCGCTTATGATAGCGGGACTCTCTCTTTTTACAGAATATTATCAACCAGATGTGGCCATGCTTTCCCTTATTCTTGCGGCGGCATGCGGCGCCTTTTTGCTTTTTAATTGGCATCCAGCCAGTATTTTTTTGGGGGAGGGCGGAAGTTTATTTTTAGGATTCTTCCTTGGTGTTTTAGCGGTGATAGCTGGAGGAAAAATCGCAACCACTTTGCTTGTTATGGGGCTTCCGGTAATGGATGTTATTTGGGTAATTGCTAGACGGCTGTGGTCTGGAGGAAAAGTGACCGTGGCAGATGCCGGACATCTTCACCATCGGCTATTAAAAGCGGGATTTTCACAAAAAGGAGCAGTGGGTTTTATGTATGGCGTGAGCATTCTCTTTGGTGGAGCAGCTTTGGTACTGCAAGGGCCCTATAAACTTATGGCACTCATTTTCTTGGTTATCTTTATGATGTTGTTGGGCTATGCGCTTATAGAAGGAAAGAAAATATGATCGGCTTTATTTCTAAAATGACAAAATCTTCTCAAGCACAGATCAGTGTTGCGTTTTTTGTCATTATTCTGGGTGCGGCAGGGCTTTTGTCTATTTGGCAGCGGGTGGATACAACGGATATTTTCACTATCAAAGGGGAGGTGCTAGAATTAGAATTAGCGGTTTTGCCTGAAGATAGGAAGAAGGGTCTTTCAGATAGAGAGCAGATAGGGTATGACGGAATGGCGTTTTTGTTTCCCACAACCGCTCAGCATGGAATCTGGATGAAGGACATGCTTTTTTCTATTGATATTGTGTGGGTGAGGGGAACAGAAATTGTAGATATTGCACCAAGTGTGCCATTTCCAGAACCAGATACTCATCCGTCAGAATTGCCGGTCTATTTACCTCGGCAGAGCGCCAATGTGGTAATAGAGTTGCCGGCGGGATGGGCAAAAGAGCATGATTTGCTCATAGGAGACACCGTAACAAGATAAGGGTTGACAGGATGTGGGCGCTATAGTACACTAGTGCCAGTTTCCTTTTCAAGATTGATATAAAAATTTACTATGATTGCTGTTATTGAAACCGGCGGAAAGCAATATCTTATTAAAGAAGGCGATACCCTTGCTATTGAAAAGCTTCCCGTAGAAGCAGGGCAAGAGGTAGAGTTTGATAAGGTTTTGCTGACCGCGCAAGCTGACGGGACAGATCTCAAAGTAGGAGCGCCATATTTGGATGGTGTGACTATAAAAGCAGATCTGACGGATCAGTACAGAGCAAGAAAAATTAGAGTGATTAAATACAAAGCAAAGGTGCGCTATAAGAAAGTCTACGGACACAGGCAGCACCAGAGCAAGGTAAAAATCAAATCTCTTGCATAAGACACGCCTACGCGTGTTTTTTGCTTGTCAGAGCAGCATAAAAAAAGCCCGGCATCCCACCAGGCTTTTATATTTGTTGTCTACCTTGCAAGGCGTCCGTTAGCGTCATCTCATCGGCATAGTCTAAATCTGACCCGAGAGGCAGGCCACGCGCTAGCCTGGTGATTTTTATGTCCTTTCCCTCAAGTTGTTTCTGAATATACATGCTGGTAGTTTCTCCGCGCATGTCTGGGTTGAGGGCTAGTATTATCTCTCTTATTTCATTGCTTGAGATTCTGCTGAGCAGGGCAGATATGGTGAGATTGTCTGGCGAGATGCTGCGTGCTGGATCTAGGGTTCCACGCAAAACATGATACAGGCCTTTATATGCGCCGCTGCGCTCTAGTGCCTGCACGTCTTGAGGGTCTGCAACCACACAGATGGCATTTTTTTCTCTTTGGGGGTTGCTGCAAATAGCACACGTAGGCTGATCGCTAAAATCAAAACAAATACTGCATGAGCGTGCAGATTGTAAGATTTCCTGCAACGCCGTGGTAAGAGTATTTACTTCTCGCTTTCCTCTTTTCAGCAGATAAAAAACAAACCGCTCGGCTGTTTTTGGTCCTATGCCGGGCAGTTTGCAAAAAGCGTCAATGAGTTTTTGAATACTTGGTGAGTACATTTATTGTTACCCCCTGTTACGAGTTACCAGTTACGAGTTACTAATTTTTAAACATATCCATGCCACCAGATTCTCTCATTTTCTCCGCCATGATTTTTTGGATTTTCTTTTGCGCGTTGTTAAATGCGTCTTTGGTGGATTCTTCAATCTGTTTTGCGTTTTCTGGGCGGAGCATTTCTGGATCAATGCTAAAATCTTGAACGCTCATGTTGCCATCCATTTTTAGGCTGATGCGTCCACCAAATTCTGATACTTCAACAGATTCATCTGCTAATTGATTTTGTAGCGTCTTAGCCTGGTCTCTGATGTCTTTAAATTGTTTGAGTTTGTTGAACATAAAGTTTGTTAGAATTGAGGAGTTTTACTTGGTTGTGGAGTATTAGGGGCGGGCATGTGTTGTCTTTCCATATTTCTAAAACTAGCACGTTCTGCGTCAAAAATCAACTTCACCATGCCGGTGGGGCCGTTTCTGTGCTTTGCAACGTGAACTTCTCCAATGCGGCGCTCATCTGGCGGAATATCCTCCAGCCGATAGTTTCTGTCTGCCGCCTTTCGGTATAAGAATATCACAACGTCGGCATCTTGCTCAATGGATCCGCTATCTCTAAGGTGAGAGAGTTTTGGAATGGCTGGCTTTGTTGATTCAACGGCGCGGGATAGCTGAGAGAGTGCTAGAACCGGAATATTAAGCTCTCTGGCAATTCCCTTCAGGCCACGGCTTATTTCTGCAATTTCTTGCACACGATTCTCGCTGCTAGATTTGCCGCGTCCTTCCATAAGTTGCAAATAATCTACTACTATCATACTCAGACCATGCTCTGTTTGTAGTCTGCGCGCTTTTGCACGGATCTGCATTATATTTACATTGGGCGTGTCATCAATAAAAATAGGAGATTCAGAAAGGATACCCATGGCATGGCCAATTCTTGGGAAATCATCGTCTTCTGGTTTGTCTGAGAGTCTGCCTGTCCTCATGCGCCATAAATCCACGTTGGCTTGCGCGCATAAAAGTCTGTCTACAAGCTGCTCTTTGCTCATTTCAAGTGAGAACATGCCAACTGCCTTTTTTTGTTTGACCGCAGCGTGGCGCATAATGTCTAGCGCAAGGCTGGTTTTTCCTACCGATGGACGCGCAGCCAGTATAACTAAGTCTGATTTTTGAAAACCTGCTAAAATGTTATCCAGCGCAACATAACCACTAGGGATGCCACGCATCTCTCCCTTGTTTTTATGCATTTCATCAATGCGCTCAAACGTGTTGGCCAAAACGCTGCGGATGGGGGTAAACGCAGCTTTAAGAAAATTAGATGAAACATTGAAAAGTTTTTGCTGTGCCTCATCTAAAATAGCCTCTAAATCATGCTCTTCATCAAATCCGAGCTCTGTAATTCTTGCTGATGCAGAAAGAAGCCTTCTAAGCGTAGCTTTTTTATGTATAATACGCGCATAGTTGACGGCATTGGCTGTGCTGGGTACGCTGTTGGTAAGCTCTGCCAGATATGATTTTCCGCCAGAATCTTCTAGTTGCTTTTTTTCCTCTAGGCGAGCGCTTACGGTTAGCAAATCTACCGCTTCATTTTTTTCGGAAAGTTCTAAAATGATATTATAGATATTGCGGTGCTTTTCTAAATAAAAATCAGCCTCTTTTGCAACATCAAGTACTCTAAAGAGAATATCTTTGTCCAGCATAAGCGCGCCCAGCAGAGAGCGCTCTGCCTCTATATTTTGCGGCTGAATTTTTCCTGCTTGTTCTGGCATGGATGGTTATCTTAGCGCAGCAAGCGGACCCTGGCAACCAGATAAGGGGATAGCATGTGCACTGACTGTGAAAATACTCATAATTTCAAATTTATATCCTCCTTATGAGCGCGGTGGCGCCGAGCTTGTGGTACGAGAAGAAGCAAGAGAATTAAGAGATCAAGGGCATAGCGTTTTTGTTCTAACCAGTACGCCTTTTTCTGGTTTAAAGTCACTTTTGCCAAAGGCAAAAATAGAAGACGGCATTGCCGTGCTAAGATACTTTCCGCTCAATATATTTTGGTATCGCCATGATTGGAAATTTTCAAAAGTGATACGCCTGCTTTGGCATATTTTTGATACCTTTAACATCCATAGTTATTTTGTAACGTTGCGTGTTCTCAGAGAGTTAAAACCTGAGCAGGTAAGAACTCATAATTTAAAGGGCGTTGGTCTAACTACAGCCTTGGCTCTGAGAAAGAGAGTAAGGTCTCATTGGACTCATTTTATTCACGACGTCCAGCTTTTTGAGCCTAGTGGGCTGCTCTATAAAAAAAGTACTCTGGGAGCCGGTTTTTATACGGCTATGTGCCGATGGCTTTTTGGATCGCCTGCTTGTGTAGAGGCTCCATCTTTTTGGGTAATTAATGAGCATAAACAGCGCGGTTTTTTTAAGGAAAGTACCTTTAGTGTGGTCAAATGGTATCCAGATCCTCAGCCGCTTCTGGAATCAGATAAAAAAAAGAATCCAAAGTTTTTATTCGTAGGTCAACTTGCGGAGCATAAAGGTATTATATTTTTGGCAGATGTACTTGCCGATGTGCCGGCCGGCTATACTCTTGATGTAGTTGGCGGAGGGCCACTGGAGCAGACCGTGCGTAAGCGTTTTTCAGGAAATCCGTGGGTGCATTTTCATGGCCGCGTAACACAACAGGAAGTGCGCGGACTTCTTGCTGATGCAGATTATTTGTTGGTACCATCGCTGGCCGCAGAGAATTGTCCAACGGTGATTGTAGATGCGCTTAATCTGGATGTTCCGGTGATTTCCAGCACCGTGGGAGGCATTCCGGAAATGATAAATCACGGCGTAAATGGTTTGTTGGTAGAACCAGCAGATCAAAAGGCGTGGAAAGGTATCCTAGAGGAATTATTGACAAACGTCTGATTTCTGACTATGCTTAAATAGGAGGTAAGCATGAAACACATAGGACTGGCGATTTTGTGGGCATGTCTACTTGTGCTTGTTGTTCCTTTTACCGTTGTAGCTCTACCTTTTGTTGCAATTGCGTATTGGGCGGATAAATGGGCAGACAATGCCTATGAGCTGGCCGCTGAGCGAGAAGATTATCAAGGTTATGATTATGAGCCGTGGCCGGAGGGCACTTTGTTTTATTTTGTAGTTCAAGTGTTTTCCCTTATGGTTATGAGCGCTGGCATTGGACCTCTGAGGCATAGTATGGACAAAGTTTCCTATTATGGTGTTAGGGCAATGCAGTCATGAGAGAGTTAGGAAAGATGCTCTTTTGGGGAGGATGTACTGCCGCTTGCACTCCGCTTGCCGTTGTTTACAGCCCCATCTCATTAACCACATGGCTATTGGCCCGTGAGCTTTTTGATGAGGACGATGATGAGATTGACTATGAAGAAAAGTACGGCGACATGGGAGGTTTTGTTGTCTTGTGGGAGTTTGCCGTGAAAGTCGCGGTGGGCGGCATTATGCTCTGGGGTGTTGCCCCTTTGCTTGCAAGTGCTACTAACACCAAAGAGAGTTTTGATAGATTGCGCAGATAGTACCCCAGTTTCTGGGGTTTTTTTATTCATCGCGAGAAAAACCCGGCCGCGGCGCGGGCGTCATCCCGGAATTTTGCGCAGCAAAATATCCGGGATCTCAAGAACGCTTTGCCGCAGGTGTTTTTACTTGAGATCCCGGGTCAAGCCCGGGATGACAAGATGCGAAGCATTTTAGAAAAAGATACCACGGCCGTGAGGCCGTGGAGTTTCATTTAAGAGGTCTCGCTAGAAGAGGAATTCCAATACGCTGCCTCAACGTTTCTCCTTTAAAGAGGGTTTTTTTACGCAGGCCAGACTCATGGCGTTCGTGCGTGCCGTCTGGTCCTTTTTGCACTTTTTGTGCGGCGCCCATAAAGACGGTGTGTTTGCCGTATTTTTTGTCTAAATCATCCACGGCGTCAAAAATCCTATCTAATTTATGGGTGCGATTAGTGTCAGAGAATAAATCTAGCTGCACCGTTTTCTCATCTTTTAGTTTGTGAAGAGCTACGCTGGTGGATCTATAAAAGGTGTCTTTTTTAAAGAGTTTGTCATACGCTGCTCGTGCAGCGGCTATAACATCTACGGGGTTATTGCTGGCATGGGCCAATGTAACAGATGCGCCGCGTCTACTAAAGTTTTTTTTGTGGAGCGCAAAGGTAACCTTTGGGCATACTAAATTCATGCGCCTGGCTTTTATACACGCGTTTTCTATATTTCTACATAGATGCGCAAAGACCAGCTCTTTATCTGAGCTGCTAGGAGAGAAGGTTTTTTTCTTACGAATAGATTGGCGTGGCTTGGGTGGCGCATCGGTAACGGAGTATATCAGCCGTCCGTTAAGCTCATGCCAAATTTCCTGGTGAGGTTTAGTAAGATAGCGCATGACCCAGTCTTCATCCTTTTTTGCGAGAGTTAGTGCGTCGCGAATGCCCATAATACGCAGATATTCATGTGTACGCGGACCAATGCCCCATATATCTTTTGGATGTGTGTCTTTAAGGAATTCATGAATTTTGCGGCCGGGAATTTGCGTGATGCCAAAAGGTTTTTTCCACTTGCTGGCCACTTTTGAAAGTACTTTTGTGGGAGCCAAACCTAAGGAAAACGTCATGCCCAGCTCTTTGTAAAGTGTATCCTGCAGCGTTTTAAGAATTTTAGGAAAGCTCATGCGTAGTGGTCTGCGCATGCCGGTGAGGTCCGCAAAGCATTCATCTATGCTGTATTCTTCAACGGTGTGTGTGTACCGGCGGACAATATCAAAAAAACGCTGAGAAAAGAGGCTGTAACTTTCATAATCTGAAGGAACAAAAATAACATCGGGGCAGAGCTTTTTAATAGTGTGATATGGCATGGCGCGCGTAACGCCCGCGGCTTTTGCCTCATAAGAAATAGAGGCTGCAATACCGCGTTCTTTTCCGGTAATAACGGGCTTACCCTTCCACGCAGGATTAAGCGCTTGCTCGCAAGAAGCAAAAAAAGCATCGCCATCTATATGCAAAATGGCGCGTGGATAAGAGCTAAGCATGAGTGGTTGGGTAGGCATGTTTTCCACTTGACAGATGGTCGAAGGTGAAGTATATTGGATACACAAATGGCTTCGGCCTCCGAGACCTCGCACACCCGTGCGAGGATCGTTTTTTATATAAAACTTTTAATTTTTTTCTTTATTTCTTCGAATTCATCTTTTGGTAGCGTACGGATTTTTCTTAATAAACGTTTGGTGCTGATTAGTTTTAATTGCGAGAGGATAAGTGTGTAAGTCTTATTTTTGTATATCGTTTCATGATAATATTTTCCTTGTTTAATTTTAGTACTTAACGGGATTACCCATAAAAGATGCGGATTAAAACCTTTTAGAACAAGGGCAGGTCTTTGAAATGAGGCACCTTTTCCGTCCTGCTCGTGGCCCAAGTTTACTCCAAAACTACACCACCAAATTTCTCGTTTTTGATAGAAGATAGTAGATCCTTTAATTTTTTGTTGCAGTCGTATTTTTAGCTTTGTCCATTGAACTATCTCATTTATTTTTTTACTCATACCAGCTAGTACTTCCGCACCACACCAATAACCACCGCTGCAATATTAAGCTCTTCTTCTGGAATTATATTTTCAAATGATTTATTTTCTGCTTGCAGATACACTTTTTTTCCAGACTTGCGTAGGCGTTTAAGGGTCCATGCGTGGTCCACCTCTGCAATAACAATGTCTCCGTCTGTGGCGCTGCGCCCGCGCTCTGCCAGCACCATATCTCCTGGCATAATGCCCGCCTCAGACATACTCATGCCCGATACTTTAAGCATAAACGTACTCTCTGGACGCTCCAGTAGCCATTGATCCAAGCTAAGGGTGTCCACGAGCTCTTCTTCTGCGGCAGAGGGAAATCCTGCTTCTATGGATCCTAAAACCGCCAGCTCTCCCAATCGATGGGGGAGCAGCTTGCCTTGCGTGTCCTTTTTTAAAAACCCTTCATCTAAAAGTTTGCGTACCACCTTATAAGCCGCGTTTTTAGATTTAAACCCAAGCAGCTGCGCAATTTCACCGTAGCTGGGCATGCGTCTGTTTTTTTTATAAAACGAATGAATTTTATGAAGATGTTTTGGCATAAAAAAGTCCGTGCTAAGTTTACGCAGGAGCGGGGTGGCCCTTTGGCGCCTGCGTAAATTCAGAAAGGAGTTGAAAAAGGAGCTAAAAATAGTATAGTAAACGATCGTTCACCATGCAAGTGGATAACTCCCCAAGGTATTGACAAAAAAGCGTATATATGCTATACTCTGCGCAAGCAAAAAGTGATGCCTTTTGGATAGAAATGTAGTCAGTTTCGTCCCGGTAGTCGTTTTTGCCGGATTTACTCATTTCCGTTTTGAGCAGAGGGTAGGAAACTGCCGTTTGGTCAAAGCGCCATTATCAAAATATGGCACAAGGAACCATTAAGAAGCTTACCGACAAAGGCTTTGGTTTTATCACCCAAGAGGGTCAGGACCAGGATCTTTTCTTCCACCACAGTGGACTTCAGGGTATTACCTTTGAAGAGCTTCGTGAAGGTGACGCAGTAACCTTTGAAGTCGAAGAGGCTGAAAAGGGACCTCGCGCAGTAAACGTTGCGCGCGCGTAACACTTTTTCAAAAACCGGCTTAGGCCGGTTTTTGGTTTATAAAAAAAGCGGCTGGTAGGCCGCTGAGAGTTACGCACGCACAATCAGATGCTGCTTGCGCTTTCCAAAACCTGAGCTTTTGATTTTGAAAATCGCTTCTGTGCTGCACGCTGTATTTGGACACGCGTGAACATATCCTCTTTCTCCCAATCCAATAAAACTTAGCCACCCAACAGCTTTGGTTCCTCTAAACTCAAGTTCATGTTGGGTTTGTGTCCTTCCGCCAAAAGGATCGGTGTTTATGCCACCGCAGTCAGGATTGCCGCAAAGAGGCTCAAGATTCATGATATCATCAAGCAGTGCAAGCATGACATGGTCACTGATTTTTGGCTCAGGACACTTGTGCCTTGGCTCTTCTGCCCACCTAGCAAATCCTCTTTTGGGATCGCTTTCTGAATGGATGGGGACATAGATTTTGCCACCAACATAGACGCCGTCTTTGGGCAGGGGGCCTGCAGCACGGCATCTGATTTCATCAAACAGAATCCAGACGTGAACTCCCACAGACATTACAAGTGCAAGCCAAGCGTACATTTCAAAGTCGGGGCTCCACTGTCTTTCTTTGATAAGTACCTGGCCTACATATTCCATACCAGAAAGCAGCGCAAATATTAAAGCAAACGCCAATACCGTACAAACGCCAATCATCTTGAGCAGGTATGTAAGCTCTCCCTCGTGGAGTTTTTTAATTGCGGTGACCAAAATGACCTCCTGTTGAATTAAATTAAGCATAGCGAATTTTCAGTACATTGTCAAGGCTTGACAACATACTGTTGCTGTGTCACCCTATCTGCAGGAGGTTCGTATGGAAAAAGTATATCCGGCTAAATTGAAGCAGGGAGATGTAGTAGCGGTGGTTGCGCCGTCTAGGTCCTTGTCTATTGTTTCATCTGAAAATAGGCATATTGCAAAGCGCAGGTTCGCAGAGGAACTGGGTTTGGGAGTGGAAATTAGCTCCCTTACGAGAGATTGCGATGATTTTTTGTCTACCCCGGTTGTAAAGCGTATCGCCAACTTGCATGGCGTTTTCAGAAATTCAAAGGTTGGTGCTATCTTTACCGCTATCGGCGGATTTAGCTGTAATCAGCTACTAGATTATCTGGATTGGGATCTTATTGCCGCAAATCCAAAGGTGTTGTGCGGTTACTCAGACATTACGGCGCTTCAAAATGCCATTTTTGCTAGGACCGGTTTGGTGACGTATTCTGGACCGCACTTTTCTACGTTTGGCCAGGAGCATATGGACCCTTATACGGTTTCCGCCTTAAGAGCTTGTCTGTTTGAAGAAGAGCCCATTACGGTTCAGCCTTCCGATCACTGGAATGATGACCGATGGTGGGAGGACCAAGAAGGCAGAACCAGCAGACCAAATGAGGGTTGGTGGGCTATGCAATACGGAAGAGCGCAGGGAACGCTTTTGGGCGGAAATCTGGGCACCTTTGCGCTGCTCTTTGGAACAAGATACATGCCACCCCTGAAAGACAGCGTGCTTTTTTTAGAGGACGATGAGATTGAGACACCTGCAATGTTTGATAGATATCTGCAGGCGCTGATCCATCAGCCGGGTTTTGATGGCGTGCAAGCATTGGTTATTGGACGATTCCAGATTGGAAGCAAAATGACCAGAGAGCTTTTGGCACAGATTATTGAGAGTAAGCCAGAGCTGCGCGGTTTGGCCGTCATTGCCAACGTAGATTTTGGCCATACCAATCCCATGATTACCTACCCCATTGGAGGAGAGGTATCTGTGTTTGCCTCCTCAACAGAAGCAAAGATTGAAATTCTAAGGCATTAGAACCAGCGTCCTTTTGGGCGCTTTTTTAATAAAAAAACGACCCGATTGGATCGTATATGTTACGCTTGCGCTTTTGCGCCCAGCACGTCTTTTTCAAACTCTTTAATAGCAGCACGGAACTGTTCATCTGTTGCGTGCTCGCCTCTATTATGCTGTTCTTTAAACTTATCACTCATGAATCGGGAAAAAAATTCCACGTGCTGCTCTGTTTCCAGTTTTCTTGTAAAGAGTTCAACCATGTTTCCCTGGGCAGGGCTGCAAATATGAATTTTATGAGTCCTGTTGTCTTCCTGCAGCTGATTGAGTTCATTGTTAAAGATTCCCGCAAACATGGCACCTAAAATGGTATGCATAAACGCGGTAAGAAATGCAACAAAGATGGAGAAGAGAGGCTCGTTTTGCCCAATCTCTCTTGCACTCTTTGGCACATGCTTTTTGCTCATGAGCTGCGGCGTAAGCGCCAAAAAGACTGCAATGATGGCCTCTGCCATGTGATCAAAGTATGGGCTTATTAGCTTGTACTCATCAAAATCAAAGGCGATAGGCGCGGATACGTCCCAGTTGCCATAATCACGAGCGCTACGCAGTGCGTAATACACATCTAGCTGAGAAACCTTTTTTTTGAAATGAGTAACATCAGCTTCATCCATCTGAAGCGGCCGCTCTATCTGCTCTGAAATGCTCTGATTCACACCCTCTACAAAATCTTTACCAGACCAGGTTATCATGTCACCTCCTTTCTTTTGAGGGTAGCATAGGGGATTTTGGTGGGTTTGTCAAGGGTGACAGGATCTTGGTACGATAAAAAATGATCGAATGAAAAAGAGTAACACTATAAAAGGAAAATTATGGATGCACGGCGGCAAACACGCGCCGGGCTCATCCAGCACGCAGCAGATGAAAGGCGCGTGGTATTTTTTTGCGTTGCCAAGGGGGGTGTCCGCACAGATTAAAAAAGCGTACGCGCCAGCAGCTCGCGGCTGGGGATCCATCCGTGTCACCGCCACTATCGGTAGCACCACATGGAAAACATCAATTTTTCCTGATAGCAAGTTGGGAGCTTACGTGCTGCCCGTGAAGGCGGCGGTTCGGAAGGCGGGGGGCGTGGGGGATGGGGATAGGATTAGTGTGAGATTGCTGATAGGTGTTTGAATTAAAAAAGCGATCCGAGCGGATCGCTGATGTGCTTAAATAATTTACAGCAGATGTACAACGGGAGCTGTCATGTGGGTCTTATTTATGTGGTGATTTTCAACGAAAGGCCACTGTGCAAGCTGCCATCGTGGTATGTCGGGATAGATTATTGAGCAAAAATCAATGCCTGTATCTACTCTATAAGGCAATCCACTCATTTGAAAGCTGTATTCGCCGCTAGAGGCGCGCCATGGATGTTGGGCCATCATCATGATAATTTCCAGGCCGGCCGCATTAGGGCCTATATCTTGCTTTAGGATGCCGCCAGGATTTGCGCACGTGTCAACAATTGCCCACTGCAGTCCCGGAATCCATGGAGTTTTATGATGGGGCTGCAGATTTTTTAGGTCAAAGTCGCTAATAAGCGAGAATGCCGGCGGTCCGGTTGCCGAAAAGCTCCATATTCCGGGTTTGGGAAGATGTGCCCAGCGAAAGTATGCCTGCATGGTTCGATGATACCCAGATACGCCATCTTTGTCTGGGAGTCGCGTGATGAGGATTACACTTTTGCTTGGATCAGAGACAGCCGGTGGTTTCTTCAGCGATTCAAACCAATGATTTGGTATATCCCATTCATCTATTTCGGCTCGGTGCCTGATCAGTTCCGGAAGATGCTCTGCAAGAGTATCTTTCATGGCCTCTGCATCCTGATTGCCGCGTAGATTTTTTTCATCTAGGCTGATGCCAACCTTTACAACGCGCAGCGCCACGTCTTTTGTAGGATCGTCTAAGGTGTGCACGATACGATTTCGTAAAGAGCGCATAGATAGGTGAATGTCGCGATTGGCGTAAATGACCATTACGGCTTGGAAACGCTCTGCGGCATCTTCGCTAGAAGCCTGTTGGCGTAAATGTCTCCAATTTAGTTTTACAGGAGCGCTTGTATGTTGCGTATTTTGTTGCCGCTCAATGTCCCAACTCTCTGAAGGAACAATAAATTTGGGATTGTCAAAATAGCTACAAAGGCAGTGGTAGATTTCTACTGCCTGCCTGGCCTCCTGTTGCGTGGGCTCGTAGGCGTTATGAACCACGTGGGCGCGAAAGTCAATAACCCAAGATAAGGCGTTTTTTGCAGTTTCGCTCCATCCACCAGCAAGTGTAGTGTGACCCACATCTACAAATGACTTAAACACGCTCATTTTAGGATCGGTGATCCACGCAATTGGATCGTCAACGGTATCTGCGTACTGTCTGCATAACGCCTGTTCAAAGAGCACGCTGGCCTTTACTACGGCGCGATAGCGGTGTGCTGGGTTGTCACTCTGAGCATTAGCTAGCAGTTGCTGCCATGTCATTTTGCCTCCTTTTTGTCTGTGGTGAGTGTATGCGGTTTTTGGGGGGTTGTCAAGGGGTTTTTGTGGCTTGTCGGTTTCTTCGTGATATAATATTCGGCATGGAGGGTGCCCAAAAATACACAATAAAGCAGCTACCGCGTGTAGAAAGGCCGCGGGAGAAGTTGATTGCCTATGGGCCGGGGAAGCTTTCTAACTCTGAACTTTTGGCGATTTTGTTGCGGACGGGGAAGAGGGGGGAGAATGTTGTTGAGATGGCGCGGAAGATTTTGCAGCGGTTTGGTAGCGGCGGATTGCATAATGCGTCTTTTAAAGATTTGGTGCAATATGTCGGGCTCGGTCCGGCAAAGGCATGTGAGATTGTGGCGTGTTTTGAGCTTGGAAAACGTTTGCTCAAAGACAAAAAGACGGTTTTGATAATGTCCGCGCAAGACGTTTGGTAGCAGGTGGCGGATATTCGAGGCAACAAAAAAGAGCATTTTGTAGTTTTTTATCTGGATACGCGGAATCAGCAGATTAAAAGGGAGATAATTTCAGTCGGAACGTTAAACGCCAGCCTGGTACACCCACGTGAAGTATTCGAACCGGCAATCCGTTACAACGCCGCACACGTTATCGTCGCGCACAATCATCCGTCAGGAGATCCGGAGCCGTCACAAGAAGATTTCACTTTAACTCGGCGGCTTGTGGATGCGGGGAAAATTCTAGGAATTGCACTGTTGGATCACGTGATTATGACAAAAGAATTTTATTTTAGCATAAAATTATAATTTTGTTACCTATTGACATGATAGGTAACAAAATATATACTTACTACATTATGAAACAGACAGATAAGCCGTATCTTTCAACCGCGGAGCTCGCAGATTTGCTTGGCATAAGTAGGGTAGAGGTTTTTCGAAAAATTAAAAAAGGTCTTATTCCCGCTGAAAAAAAAGGTAGGAATTTTTTGATTCTTAAAAAAGATATTGAAAATTTGTTGAGTGGTACATTGACCGCTGGTAAAAAGCGTCAAATCGATATTGCGGTTGATAAGACTTTAGCGGAATATGGAGAGACTCTAAAGCTACTTGGGCAAGAATAGCATGGCTAAAATATCGTCTATAACAGTTGCAGATATAGAGCATCTTGCTCATCGGCTTGCTAAAAAGATGTTTGAGTGGAACGAGCCGATTCCTGATTTTGGGACGCGTTACCCTAATAAGCTTGAAAGCTGTATAGCTGTGCCATTTCAGACATTTTCGAAGCGGATATTATATAAGGGTCTTTTGGAAAAAGCAGCCATACTTTTCTATCTGATGATCAAAAACCATCCGTTTCAGAATGGTAACAAGCGTATTGCCATGACGACGTTGTTTGTTTTTCTTCATATAAATGGCAAGTGGTTGGAGGTTGATAATCAGAAATTGTATAATTTTGCAAAGTGGGTTGCTGCGAGTGACGCAGAAGTAAAAGATGCGACCGTGTTAGCGATAAAGGATTTCTTGAAAAAGCATCTGGTTAATTTAGAGAAATAATTTATGTTCGAACAATCATTTAAAAATATTGATAACGCGCTCCGTAAAGACGCGGGGGTGAGCAGTGAGCTTGATTATGTGGAGCAAACCTCATGGGTTTTGTTTTTGAAATATCTTGATGATTTGGAGCGGGACAAGGAGAAAGAGGCTGCGCTTGCTGGGAAGACGTATGAGTATATTATTGATCCAAAGTATAGGTGGGAGGCGTGGGCTGTGCCAAAGACGGCTGATGGCAAGTTGGATCATAATACCGCGCTCTCTGGGGATGATCTTAAGGACTTTGTGGATCATGAGTTGTTTCCGTATTTAAAAAAGTTCAAAAGTGAGGCAGAAAGTCCGGATACCATTGAATACAAAATCGGGGAGATTTTTAGTGAGCTTAAGAATAAAATACAAAGCGGGTATACGTTGCGTAGCATTTTGGATATTGTTGACGGCATGCGTTTCCGATCGCAAGAGGAAAAGCATGAGCTCTCTCATCTCTACGAGGGCAAAATCAAGAACATGGGCAATGCTGGCAGAAACGGTGGGGAATACTACACGCCGCGTCCGCTTATTAAGACGATTGTCAAAGTTGTTGCTCCAGAGATTGGCAACACAATTTATGATGGTGCTGTTGGCTCAGCGGGTTTTTTGGTGGAAGCGTTTGAGTATTTGAAAGAAAGCAAAGATCTTTCAGTTAAAGATTTTGAAACACTTCAGAAAAAAACTTTTTACGGCAAAGAAAAGAAATCGCTTGCGTATATCATCGGCATCATGAATATGATTTTGCACGGCATTGAGGCGCCGAACATTATCCACACAAACACACTTGCAGAAAACATCGCTGATTTTCAAGAAAAAGATCGATACGATATTGTCCTTGCTAATCCGCCGTTTGGAGGAAAAGAGCGCAAAGAGGTGCAGCAGAATTTTCCAATCAAAACCGGCGAGACTGCTTTTCTGTTCCTCCAACATTTCATAAAAATCCTCAAAGCTGGAGGTCGGGGTGGTGTGGTTATAAAAAACACTTTCCTTTCCAATGCCGATAACGCCGCCATTTCACTCCGCAAAATGCTTCTAGAAAGCTGCAAACTTCATACCGTTTTAGATTTGCCCGGCGGAACATTTTTGGGCGCCGGAGTAAAAACTGTTGTCCTTTTTTTCGAAAAAGGCACACCAACAAAAAAAATCTGGTACTACCAACTAAACCTCGATAGAAACCTAGGCAAAACAAACCCACTCAACGAAAAGGACCTTGCAGAATTTGTAGAACTACAAAAAACCAAAGCCGACTCTGAAAATTCCTGGACTTTGGATGTGAAAGATATTGATCCGCGGATTTTTGATCTGTCAGTAAAGAATCCGAATGGTGGTGGGGAGATTGAGTTGAGAAGTCCAGAGGAGATTTTGGAGGAGATGAGGGGGTTGGATAAGGAGAGTAGTCGTATTTTTATCGATATTGAAGAATAGGATTTTATGATTTCTGATTCCTCGCTAAAGGAGTTGCTGAGGCTCAAGAGAGGTGGATATTTATACCATCGTGAAAGTCAAACCTTGGAATTCAAAGAGTCGTTTAGTCTTAGTGCGTTAGCAGATTACTTTCGCGATTTTGCTGCTTTTGCAAATAACAAGGGTGGTTATTTGGTTTTTGGCGTTAAGGATAGTCCAAATACGCTCGTCGGGCTGACCCCTAAATCTCAAAAGCAATTTGAAAAAGTAGATCCGGAAAAAATTTCCGGGTACCTTCTAGATATTTTTTCTCCAAATATCGATTGGCTTCAGAGGTCTATTAAAATTGCCTCTAAGCATTACGGTGTTTTTTACATACACGAAGCTAAAGTTAAGCCCGTGATAGCCAAAAAAGATGAGGGTAAAGACCAGGTCATAAAAAATGGGGAAGTATATTACCGGTATGGTGGGAGAACGCAGAAGATACAATTTGCCGAGTTGGAAAATATTATTCAGAAAAGGTTAGAGTCACAGACACAGCAGTGGCAGAATCTCATTTCTAAAATTGCCAAGGCGGGCCCTTCGAATGCCGCGGTACTCGATACCGAAAGAGGTTTGATAGAAAAAAGTGATACACAGGTTCTGCTAATGGATGACAAGCTTGCCAAGAAGATAAAATTTGTAAAGGAGGGTGAATTTAGCGGCAAGGAAGGTGATTTGGCGTTACGGCTGGTTGGCGATGTGCTGCCTGTGAATCCCGTTGAGATTACAAAAATCAAGAAACAAAGACTCACTGAGGAATATCCGTACTCAGCTTTAGAATTGGTCGAGGAAGTTAGAAAGAAGTTGTCCGGGGCAATGCAAGGTGATGTATGGAAAGTGATTGCGGAAAACAGCCTAAAAAGTAACACAGATTATTCTGCTTACAATTTTCGCAACAAAAGGCAAGAGGATAAGTTCAAGGAATCTGGAGAATTACCTAAATCAATTCCCAATATATATAATGATGATGCGGTTGATTTCATAGTAAAAGTTTTGAAAGACAAAAAGAATGAAAATAGAGAAGAAACAAAAAAATAACTGGCAAACAAAAAAGCTTGGAGATGTGATCAAGTTAGAATACGGAAAGCCGCTCCCAAAATCTAAAAGGAGATTAGATGGTCTTTATCCAGTGTATGGCGCTAATGGAGTAAAAGCCAAAAGTGATGAGTATTATTTTTACAAACCGAGCATTATTGTTGGTAGAAAAGGTACGGCTGGAGCATTAACCTTGACAGAGGAAAGATTTTGGCCTCTAGATGTTACGTATTTCGTGACGTTTGATGAAAAAAAGTATGATTTGAAGTTTCTTTTTGGTCTTTTGAGCACACTGGATTTGCCGCGTTTTGCGAAGGGTGTGAAGCCTGGAATAAATAGAAATGATATCCACGCATTGAGCGTCAAAGTACCGACCCTCCCAGAACAAAAACGCATTGTAAAAATTCTTGATCAGACGTTTGAAAAAATAGAAAGAGCAAAAGAGAATACGCAAAAGAATCTACAAAATGCACGAGAGCTTTTTGAGTCATATTTACAGGAGGTTTTTGCAAATCCGGGGGAGGGTTGGGAAGAGAAACGGTTGGGCGCGGTGTATGATGTGCGTGATGGGACGCATGCCTCACCAAAATATCACAAAGAAGGATATGCTCTGATTACTTCAAAAAATTTAAAGAATGATACTTTAAATTTTGATAAAATAAGATATATTTCAGAAAAAGATTATTTGAAGATAAATGAAAGGAGTAAGGTTGATGTTGGGGACGTTTTGTTTGCCATGATTGGTACAATTGGTAATCCTGTTGTAATTAAAGATGAGCCTAATTTTGCGATAAAGAATGTTGCTCTGTTTAAGGTTCCACAAGATCAGGATAGTTTTTTCTTAAAGTACTACCTGGATTCTAAATTTGTGGGAGATAAAATGTCCAAGGAGGCAAAAGGAACTACACAAAAGTTCGTTGGGTTGGGGTATCTAAGAAATTTTGAAATTAAAATACCCAAGAAGCCAACACAGAAAACCATCGTCAATAAACTTGACTCTCTCTCAGAAAAAACCAAAAAACTAGAATCAATCTATCAAAAAAAGCTGGATAATTTGGAAGAGTTGAAGAAGTCTGTGCTCAAGAAGGCGTTTAGTGGGGAATTATGAGAATTAATCTATAAATATATGAACCAAAATAAAACATGCCAGACTTGTGGGGTGGAATTAAAGCACTCTAAATTCGCCAGAAGAACGAATGAGGGTCAGGATTTCGTGAGCGCACAAGAGAATCTTGCTTGCCGAAACTATCCAGAATGTCCAAGGGCAGAGAAAGAAACGGAAGGGGATATGGATTTTGATTGACAAAATCGTAGTTTTGTGCTAAGTTAAGGCGATTTATGAACGAAGCCGAAACAAGAGCAGAATACACTGACCCCAAGCTAAAGGAGGCTGGCTGGGGTGAAATTGAAGGATCGAAAGTTTTTCGGGAGTTTTATATTACTGAAGGGCGGATTCAGGCTGGTGGGGGTCGTGCAAATCCGGAGAGGGCTGATTATGTTTTGGCATACAAAAATCAAAAGCTTGCGGTGATTGAGGCAAAGAGCGATGAGGAGGAGCCAACAGAGGGTGTGCAGCAGGCAAAGAGTCAGGCAGAGAAACTGCACTTGGATTATGCCTATTCAACAAACGGCAAAAAGATTTATGAGATTTCAATGGAGACGGGGAGAGAAGATTTTGTTGATTCGTTTCCTGGTCCGGAAGAGCTGTGGAATAGGATAAACGCAAAATCTAATGAGTGGAAAGAAAAGTTTTCTTCTGTGCCTTTTGAAAATGTGGGCGGCAGAATGGGTGCGCGGTATTATCAGGAAATTGCGGTGAATAAAACAATGGATGCAATTGCAGATGATAAAAAGCGAATACTCCTTACGCTTGCAACGGGGACGGGAAAAACGTTTATTGCCTTTCAGATTGCGTGGAAGCTTTTTCATTCGAGATGGAATTTGAAACGCGATGGAAAGCGTCGGCCGCGGATTCTGTTTTTAGCTGATAGAAACATCTTGGCAGATCAGGCGTTTAATGCGTTTTTTGCTTTTCCAGAAGATGCTTTGGCGCGTATCAGCCCGCTGGATATTCGCAGACAAGGAGCGGTGCCCACAAACGCAAATATTTTTTTCACAATCTTTCAGACCTTCATGAGTGGGCCAAAGGGCACGCCGTACTTTGGCGATTATCCGTCTGATTTTTTCGATTTTATTGTTATTGATGAATGTCACCGTGGTGGCGCAAATGATGAATCAAACTGGCGTGCTATCATGGAGCATTTTTCTCCCGCAGTGCAACTTGGTCTTACAGCAACACCAAAGAGAAAGGATAACATCGATACATACAGATATTTTGGCGAGCCAGTGTATATTTATTCGCTCAAAGAGGGTATTAACGATGGCTTTTTAACGCCATTTAAGGTAAAGCGTGTTCAAACAACGATTGATAAGTATAGGTATGTGTCTGATGATCAAATTATTGAAGGAGAGATTGAGGAGGGGAAGCTTTATGAAGAGCCAGATTTTAATAGGATTATTGAGATTAAAGAGCGGGAAGCAAAGCGTGTGCGTGTTTTGTTGGATGAGATAGATCAGAATGAGAAGACCATTGTTTTTTGCGCCACGCAAGATCATGCGCTGGCAGTTCGTGATTTGATCAATCAGTATAAAGAGAGTAAACAACCAAACTATTGTGTGCGTGTGACAGCTAATGATGGCGTGCGTGGGGAACAGTATTTGCGAGAGTTTCAGGATAATGAAAAAACAATTCCAACGATTTTGACTACATCACAAAAGCTGTCAACCGGAGTGGACGCGCGGAATGTGCGCAATATTGTTTTGATGCGGCCGGTTAATACCATGGTTGAGTTTAAACAGATTGTGGGGCGTGGAACGCGGCTTTTTGATGGTAAAGAATACTTTACTATTTTCGATTTTGTTGATGCGTATAAACATTTTTCTGATCCGGAATGGGATGGTGAGCCTATTGATGAGACTGCGGAGAAGAAGTATAAGAAGCCCAAAAAGGGTGCGGGAGAAGTAGCTGATCGTGCTGAACGAGAGTACGGCGAGGAGCAAGAGAAAAGAAAGAAAATCAAAATTAAATTGCGTGATGGGAAAGAGCGCGAAATTCAGCATATGATCTCCACGTCATTTTGGAGTGCAGACGGTACACCAATTTCTGCAGAGGAGTTTTTGCGCAACATGTACGGGGAGTTGACTGAGTTATTCAAAAATGAGGCGGAGCTGAGGAAGATTTGGTCTAACCCAACTACACGTAAGACATTTTTGGATCAGATTGCAGAGCATGGATACGGTAAAGATGTGCTAGAAACTTTGCAAAAAATGATTGACGCGCAAGAAAGTGATCTGTTTGATGTGCTGGCGTATGTTGCTTTTGCGATGCCGCCGATTACACGTGAGGAGCGCGTTGCCGGTTCTAAGAAGAAGATTTTTGATGGCGTGGATGAAAATCAGCAAGAATTCTTAGAATTTGTTCTCGCTAAGTATATTGACGATGGTGTGACGGAGTTGGCTGAAGATAAGTTGCCGATTTTGTTAAATTTGAAATACCATGCAATCGCGGACGCTGAAAAAGAAATGGGTGGCGTTGAGCAAATTCGATCTACGTTTTTTACTTTTCAAAAGAAGTTGTACAAAAAGGCGCGATTGCGTCAAGTGGCTTAAAATATGAAAAACAAAGAAGGACTTTGGAAACTTTCGCCCAGCGGACTGTACGGATTCACCGAATGCAAATCCTGTTTTTGGGTAGATAATCACTACAGACGCGCGCCGTCTTTGCCTTGGCTTTTGAATAGCGCGATGGATAGTATTTTAAAGCATCGGTATGATAAGTATCGCAAGAAAAATACGTTTCCGCCGGAGGTTTTGGAGCTTGAGGAAGAGGGGATTATTCCGTTTGCGGATTTGGATACTTTGAATGAATGGCGTGAGAAGGTGAATGTTTTGCGTGTTGTAGATGAAAAAGCCAGTTATGAATTGCGCGGCAAAATAGATGATGTTTTGGTGGAAAAAGATGGTCGGCTTGTTCCGGCTGACTATAAATCTTCCGGAAACGCGCCAAAGGAGGATAAGCAGAAATATTATATAGATCAGCTGACGGCGTATGGTTTTATGTTTAAAAAACATGGCCATGAAGTTTCTGATCGCGCTTACTTGCTTCATTATTTCCCGCGCGACAAAACCAACCCATCAACAAAAGTACAATTTGACGGCCACGTGGATTTTGTAAAGATAGATTTAAAAAGGTTTGAGAAAAAGTTAAAAGACATGGTGAAATTGCTTAATGGCGAATATCCCGGGCACAACCCTGAGTGCAACAAGTGCGCGTATTATGAGGGGCGTGGGGAGCGGGTGAAGTAGATCAAAACACCAAGCTTTTCTTGAGATCCCGGATATTTTGCTTCACAAAATTCCGGGAGACAGGTGCGCTACGAATAAAAAAGCGGTCCGAAGACCGCTCACTTTACTCAGGCCGCTTGTTTGCAGCCATAAATTCTGTAACTGTGGCTATTATGCCTGCAGACCCGACGGGGTTATTTTTTTCTAGCTCTGCAATGACATTGCTTGCTCCGCGGTGGTCTCCTAGGCATAACAAGTACATGATCAGGGCTTGGTAGAACTCTACCATGGATGTTCTGTTTACAAAGGGTCGGCCGGCGTAGTCTAGGTATTCAAGAGGTTTGCCCATTTTGTCTGAAAATGATTCGTGATAATTGATCCGATTTGTGTACGTATAGGCGATGGTTCCAAGAGGATCACCAATGTGCACTGGTGCCTGCAGATCCTCCCTGTATGCGGATATGGCCGATTCAACAAGGAACAGTCCGGCAAGCGCATCCAATAGTCTGATAATCATACGCTCTATGCTAATGCGTAGTGGTGGTTTTTCTGGCAACAGAGAAATGGTGTGGTCAATGCAGCTTATGTAGCAGTCAGTCAATCCGTTGTATGCATTGCGCAAATCAGCAAGGGTGGAGTTGTGGGTGATACTGCCCGATGCAGCAGAAACCTCTAGATGTTGAGCGTCACGGCTCTGAAAGAAGGCTGTGCCTATGAGTCCTTCAACACTTCTTATGAACACGGCTTGTGTTTCTGTAAACAGGCGCAGGGCAAAAAGAGAATCTCTGCCAAGAGTGGCTCTTACGCTCTCTACGGCATCCCACATTGCTTCTTTTTTTCTACTATCTGCCCTATCTCTGTGGAGTCCAAAGTGATGCAGTGTTTCATCTGGCGCAACCCTAAGCTGTTCAATAAGAAGCATGGCCACGTTATATTCTGGCAGCGCTCGTCCAAGCATTTGCGCAATGCATATGTTCATCATCTGCACAGCTAGCCTTTCTGACCCTTCTGGCATAAGGACACGCGGCTTTTCCTTAAGTATCCGGGAAAGTCTGTCTGACATGATACCTCCTTTTGTTTGATGGTAGACAAAAAAGGTCGCTTTGTCAAGAGTATTGACAAAAGTGGTATAATCGCTCTAATCTGAGAAACAGAACTAGGGTATGAAAAGAAAATTCAAAACCGATAAATACCGACGCGCGCGTGGGGGGTACTCTCGCGTGCTTGAGATTTCTTGCAGCGCCTGCGATAATGTAGTTTGTGAGTATCAAAAGGACGGTCCAGGGCCGCTAAAGCGAATGTATGTTGATAGGATGATGGGAATACTAAGCACAAAACAATTGCAATGCGGACCATGCGATAATTTGTTGGGTGTTTTGTATGTTTACCAAAAAGAAAAGCGGCCGGCGTTCAGGATGGTTCCGGGAAGTTTTAGAAAGAGGATCGTGAAATTGTAATTTCGGTAGATGGTAAAAAGAAAATTTCAAAAACGCTACAACGCCACAAAAGCATGGCTGCAAAAACATGAGCGCGTGCTCATACCCGCCACGCTGGTTTTTGGTGTGGTGGTGGATGCTATTACGTTTGCCACCATAGATGTGGTTCTGGCTTTTTCTCTTTTGATTGGCCATGTGCTTTTGGTGGGGTGGGCTATTGCGTTTTTGCAAGGATATGACGCGCGTGTTTTCTCGCATAAAAGCCGCGTTTTTCAGTATGGCAGGCTAATTGTGCCGTATGTAATTCAGTTTAGTTTTGGTGCGCTGCTCTCTGCGGTGTTTATTTTTTATGTCTTCTCTGGCTCTATTTGGGTAAGCTGGCCTTTTGTACTTTTGGTGGTGGTTCTGATGATCTCAAACGATGTCTTTAGAAAATACTACATGCGTGCCACCATCCAAATGGGCCTCTACTTTTTTATTTTGTTTGCGCTAAGCTCTGTGATGCTTCCGTACGTGCTGCAAAAAATGGGCGCGTGGCTTTTTGTGTTTTCTGGCGTTTTTGCCATTGGTCTTATTTGGGGTTATATAAAATGGCTCGCCGGATTTGTTCCTACCATTTCTTTTGGTATAAAACGATTTGAAAAGCCCATTATTACTATTTTTATCATCATGAACGCGCTGTATTTTCTTAATGTTATCCCGCCGGTGCCGCTCTCTTTGCGTGATTCTGTGGTAGCCCATAGTGTTGCAAGAAGCTCTGCGGGCTATTCGCTTCAGGTTGAAAAACAATCGTTTTTTCAAAGATTTGTGCCGGGGCAGAGGATTTATCGCCAAGATGGCGAGCCTGTGGTAGTATACACGGCCATATTTGCTCCGGGTAGCTTGCGTGCTCGCGTTTATCATAACTGGCAGCATAAAGAAAATGGCGCTTGGGTTTCTAAGGGAAGATTCTCTTATACCGTTTTTGGTGGTCGGCAAGATGGCTTTAGAGGATACTCTCAAAAATCTACCTTAGATCCGGGAAGCTGGCGCGTAGATGTAGAGACAGAGCGTGGTCAGGTTATGGGGCGAGTGAGATTTTCAATAAAAGAAGGGGATTTTGGAGAACTTGAGACAATTATTAAGTAAACTATTCTGTGAGATCCCGGATATTTTGCTCCGCAAAATTCCGGGATGACGTGGCGGATGATTCCCAAAATTTCGGGATGACAAGATAAAAGTATGCAATTACCAAAAAGAAAACCAGGAAAATATACGCAGAGGGATTTTGATCCGCATATTACGCAGGCTAAATTTGATGAGCTCTCAGAAAAGCTCGCAAAGCTGAGAAAAAAGAAAATGCCAGCAGCCGCAGAGGTAAGGCGAACCGCAGCAAACGGGGATTTTTCAGAAAACGCAGAATATCAACAGGCAAAGGGTAGGTTGCGCGGGATCAATCGGCGTATAGATATTTTAGATAATCAGTTAAAGCGTGCCGTAATCATAAAAAGCGGTGGTGGAGATTTGGTGGCGCTTGGCAGCACTGTAACAGTAGAGATAAACGGAAAAGAAAAAAAGATAACTATTTTAGGATCCTCAGAAACCGATCCATCAAAAGGAATAGTCTCCCAGAGCTCTCCCATCGGCAGCTTGCTCATGGGTGCAAAAGTGGGGCAGACGCTGCATTTAGAAAGAGGGGATAAAAAAATTGAGTATAGAGTTCTAAATATAGAATAAAAAGAGCGAGGACGAATCCTCGCATGTGCTAGTTGAGTTTAATGTCATCTACGCAGACCATGCCGTCATAGGGGTGCGCAAGTTTGATTTCAAACCCCCACATTCGCACAGGAGTTTCAGGGGGTCCTCCATCCCAGTGCAGTTCTTCACGTAGAAGCTCGCCTTCAAATACACGCATTCTTGGTGTTAGGTGAGAAAACGTGGTTTTTTTCTTTACCACATCCTTAGCTGATAGCTGCGCAAAGATCGTTCCGCCATAGACGGTTGCACCATCATAGTCAACAATGGTGTTGTATCCCGTGATTTGCTTGCGATAATACGTGTTCATGATCCGCCCGTCTATGCACTTATCAATAAACGGGAAGATATCTCCTACATAGTCCCACCCATCGCAGTCTTCTTCTTTTTCATAAGGCACTGCTTCTCTCACGGCCCGTTGGTGGGTTCTCCTTGGCTCCCTTTTTTTTGCTAACCCTGCAGCTCGCAAACTGGCAGTAATGGTTTTCCATCCGGCAGAGAGCTTTTTTGGTTTTTGGGGTTTATCAACCCTTCTTTGTGTTTGAGCCCAAGAAAGGGGAGGTCTGTTACCTTCAATAACATTGTGATTAAGGACAACTCTGTTAGAGCTGGCTCCTGATGCCGCGTAAATTTTGTTATTGTGACTCACTGAAATGCGTACGTCTCTACCAAATACCGCAAACGAGAGCACGCGCATTCTTTGTTTCCACGTTAACTCCGTTTTTATGGGAATACGAATTGTTCCCTGTCTATACACGCAGGCGCAGTGATTTCCGTCATAGCATTGAGTATTTTCTGGTAGCGCATCAAGCTTCCATCCGCCGGACATTTTTAGAACACCTTCACTGCCACCTTCAAAATTGTGATGCAAAGGTAGCGCGGGTTTGAGATGATCTATCTTTGTAGGCGCTTGATGAGCTGCTTTAAGTTGAGCTGGCGCTGTCTTTATCGGTGTCTTCTTAGTTTCTGGCTCTCTTTCTTGTGGGGGAAGTGTAACTTTGCGCACCAGCGCTCTGGTTGCACTCTCACACGGCTGTCCTGTCTCAGGATTTCTAATGGGAATGCGGCTGTAACGGTATCCGCCATCTACCATCTCACAAAACCATACCGTTGCCTCGCCTGTATTGAGGTTAAAGAAAACCTCTGGTTTTTCGGCATAGTAAATAGGCGGCTTATTTTCTTTTGCATCGTTCAAATACTGAGCAACTTCTGGAATCATGTAGTGGCACTTTGCTCCAGTAGTGCGCTCAACAGCGCCAGGAGAACCGCACCGTTTTACCTTGCCGTTATCCAGTAGCGCATAGCCAGATTTGGTTTTTCCATCAAGAGAGAAGGTAAGCTCATCCTCAATGAGATAGCGTGCAAGGGAAAAGCTAGCTACAGCGGCAAACCAAATGGCAAGGCCTACATTGCGCTTCCATTCTTGCGAGGAAAGTGAGAATTTAATGGCCAGTGCTGCCGGCAAAGCTGCTATGGCAGCAATGAAGGTAGCCAGGTTAAATGCAAGACCAAGCTCTGAGACAAGCTTGTCTCTAACGTAATCAAACGCATAAAATGCGTAAATAGTAGTTGAGGTGGCACTAAATCCCACGGTGAGTGTAATGAGGCCACCAATGACTAGCCATCTGGTAATAGTGCGCCGTTTAAATCTTTTTGCCAGCAGTTCAGAATCGACAGCGTCCTGCGCGTCTGTTTTTTCTTCAAAGATGTCAGCACGCTCTTGTAGTGTTGTCCAGATACCATAGCAAATAAGCAGCACAATAATAGCGGTAATAACCATGCTCATCTCCTTGTTGTCAAGGTTCAGATCCATTATGGACATGTCTTGCTAAGCGTGTCAAGGGTTGGGGGATAAAAAAATCGCCCGGTCAGGGGCGAGTTGCTTAATGCAGATCTGCCAGCAAAAGCGCAATGGCTGCTCTTGTTACCTGGTCTGGCGTAAGCTTTACGGCAGATTGCCACTTGAAAAATCCTAGCGCGCCTTCTGCATTGGGATTTTTTATGTGGTTGTCTCCCAGTCTTTTATAGGGCACTCTTCCTTGGTAATCGTAGTTGTAGTGCAGGAATCGTGCGGGGATCTCCATGGCGTAGACGGGTCTTCCTGCGCATCGGTCTGGCTCTGCTTGGCTCCATAGCCTATCCATTACCGAAGGAGCTCCAGAAAGCAGCCTTGCTTCCCGCATGTCTAGGCCAGATTCTTCAAAGGCCTCGCGCGCCTGCGCTACTTGCGGCTGCTCTCCTTCATCTATCATGCCGCCCATGGCGTTCCAGATTGGCTTATCGCTTAGGTTGGGTCTGGTTTCTCGCACTAGGCCAACCAGTAGATTTCCGTCTTTGTCAATACAGTAAGGTAGTGTGGAAACGCCACCTTTGCCGCCCTCGCGGAAAATAATACTGTCATATCCTTCCGGCCTCAGACCGTAGATAATTTCTGCAAACCGAGAGGTAATACGAACCATGCTGCATTTTACTGGCGCAAGCTTTCCGTCTAAATAAATTTTCCAATCTTGTTTGTGATCTTCTGGTACAGGAACGATTTTAAAGGTCATTGCACCTCCTTTTTGTTTATACACGTTTACCACAATACTGATTTTTTTTCAAGAAAAAACCGCCGAGATCGCATTGATCTGGGCGGGGTTGTTGTTAGGCGGCCGTGACCATCTCCAGGTACTCATCCGCCTGCTGGCGGAGGATCCGGTGAACTGACGCCGTGCCCTCATACGAGACGGGGTTGTCTCCGTTGATGAACACTTCGCCCGTCAGGGGGTCAATCATCACGCTGTGAAACGGATGATCATCTGCCTTGAAGGTAAACGTCATCTGACCGGGCAGAAAGTCGTTCTCGTAGTCCACGTCGGCGCTCAGCGAAATGCCCCAGTCCTCACGCAGCTTGTCAGGCAAGTAGTCGCCAAACTGCATCATGCTGTCCATCAGGGCGAGCGCCTGTCCGCGCAAAAGGGCAGCCTGAGCGCGCCTGCTAGGCAGGGGCTTGGCATGCAGCTTGAGGTCCTCGTGAAGATCCAGCGGCTCCACCCGCTCAAGGTGGCGTCCAATAAAGCTCATGTCCCTGCGACAATCCGGATTCTTGAGCTCAACGCGGATAGTACGCTCCGGGCATGCCTGCCAGTTAAGCATCTCTGCAGCCTTTTCAGCCATGGGCAGATCCTGCTCATGGATCGTGATGTGATGGAAATAGTGAGTAGTCAGCAAATGCTTAACTCCTGTGATTCCATCTTCCCTGAAAACCAGAGCCGCTTTGAACACCTTTGGAAGGCGGCTCAGAAGAATGCTTACCGTGACTGTGTCCACGTGTGCCTCCTGTGAAATTGTATAAGGTCCGATACACAAGTATAGCACATTTCAGCACTTTTGTCAAGAGGTAAACGTCTTTTTTTGGCTTAAATTAGCCAAGTTTTTGATCACTCTTTGACCTCGCCAGCGGGGTGTGAAACAATACCCATACTCATGCAAGAATTACTTAAAAAACACTTTGGTTTTGATGATTTTCGGCCGCTCCAGAGAGACGTTATTGATGCGGTGATGGAGGAGAAGGATTGTCTTGTTTTAATGCCCACTGGCGGCGGCAAGTCTTTGTGTTATCAGTTACCTTCTTTGGCACTGCCGGGAGTAACGCTGGTGATATCTCCTTTGGTGGCGCTGATGAAGGATCAGGTTGATGCGCTTGTGCAGCTGGGGATTCGCGCAGCGTGCATAAATAGTACCATGACCGCAGCGCAGAGCAGGGCGGTTCATGCTAGGGCAGAGGCGGGGGAGCTAGATTTGCTCTATTGCGCGCCAGAGCGGCTTGCTAGTGGATGGTTTCAAGGGTTTGTGTCCCGGCTCAATGTCAATTTAATTGCCATAGATGAGGCTCATTGTATCTCTCAATGGGGACATGAGTTTAGGCCGGAGTATCGCAATTTAAGAATTCTGCGTCAGCTGTTGCCGCAGGTTTCTGTTATTGCGCTCACGGCAACTGCCACACCTCAGGTTCAAAAAGATATTCAAGCGCAACTCATTCTCAGGGATCCTGAGATTTTTATTTCTAGCTTTAATCGTGAAAACTTGCGTTATTTGGTGCAGCCTAAAAGGGATAGTTTTGCCAGACTGCTCACGGTTTTGGATCAACATAAAGGAGAGAGTGTTATAATTTATTGTTTTTCAAGAAAAGATACAGAAAAGCTAGCAAAAAAACTTCAGGAGCAGCTTATAGATGCGCGGGCTTATCACGCGGGGCTGCCAGCAAAAGAGCGCACGTCCGTTCAAGAGCTTTTCATAAAGGATCAGATACCTATTATTGTGGCTACTATTGCTTTTGGTATGGGAATAGATAAGCCAGATATCAGGCTTGTGGTGCATTTTAATCTGCCCAAAACCGTAGAGGGTTATTATCAGGAGACCGGGCGTGCTGGGCGTGATGGATTGCCGGCAGATTGCGTTTTGTTTTATTCATATGGCGACAGAAGCAAACACGAGTTTTTTATAAATCAACTAGAAGATGAGAGAGAGCGGCTTAAGGCAAAGCAAAAACTGCAGGATGTTGTAAGGCTTTGCGAGACCACCACCTGCCGCCGCGCATATGTGCTTGAATATTTTGGAGAAGAGGTTGATTACAGCAATTGCAAGTTGTGCGATACCTGTTTGTGGCCAAAAAAGGAGTTTGACGCAACGGTAGTAACACAAAAAATTCTCTCAACTATCTTAAGAACCGGCGAGCGTTTTGGAGCGGCGCACATTGTTCGTGTGTTGGCCGGTTCAAGCGACAAAAAAGTCTTAGAGATGGGTCATGATAAATTATCTGTTTATGGAATAGAAAAAGACTACTCAAGAAAACAGCTGCAGGAGATCTTCAGAATGATTGTAGATAAAGATCTTATTGAAAGGGCGAGTTTAGAATTTCCTACCTGGAGGGTGAGCAATCAGGGAAGACAATGGCTTAATGACAGAGAAAAACTCATGCTTTCTGAGCCGCAGCTGGATACGCATGTAAAGGCGCGGGAGAAAATTGAGGATAGCAATTATGACAGAGGATTATTCTCTGAGCTCAGAGCCCTCAGAAAGCAAATAGCAGATGAACAACAAGTACCACCTTTTGTAGTGTTTGGGGATAAATCCTTGCAGCACATGGCAGAGGCTCTGCCCAAGACGCTCAATGAATTCTCGCTGATTTTTGGCGTGGGAGAGCACAAGCAAAAAAGATACGGCCCTGCTTTTACCAAAGCCATAGAAAAGTATTGCGCGCTTAATAATTTGGCTTAGTTGTGGTATAATAACGGCACGCTCAAAGGGTGCGACTGTCATCCCGGAATTTTGCGAAGCAAAATATCCGGGATCTCCCAGAAAATAAAAAATCAATTTTATCTTCAAAAAGAAAGGAGGTGCAAAAATGAAAAATCTACACATGCTCACTTGGCTGTTGGTAGTAATTGGTGCGCTCAACTGGGGAGTTTACGCTCTGTTTGGTTGGGAAGTAGGCCAGCTGTTTGGTGGAATGGACGCAACGGCGTCTAAGGTAATTTATATATTGGTAGGTGCGTCTGCGGTACTGGAGCTCATGGGACACAAAAAAGGCTGCAAAGCGTGCTCAAAATAAGGTTATTTGCAAAATCGGCCGCCAGCCGATTTTGTTTTTTACATATGATCAGGTAAACTACAGCTCTATGCCCGATAAATACACCGCTACGTGGACATCTCACAGTTCTATTTCTGATTTTTTGCAGTGCCCTAGAGCTTATTATTTAAAAAATGTTTATAGGGATCCTAAGGCTAATGTGAAAGTAAAGCTGATGACTCCTGCCTTGGCACTGGGGAGTGCCGTGCATGAAGCACTGGAGAGCTTGTCTGTGGTAAAAACTGAGGATCGTTTTAAAATTCCTTTGCAAGAGCGTTTTGAGATGGCGTGGAAGAAAGTGAGTGGGAAAAAGGGTGGTTTTTTTGATGATCAGACGGAGAATCAGTTTAAGAATCGCGGGCGCGAGATGATTAGGCGCGCAAATGAGCACCGCGGCCCGTTAGAGCGTCTGGCAGTAAAGATAAAAAAGGACCTCCCATATTTTTGGCTATCAGAAGAAGAGAATATTATTTTGTGCGGCAGAATTGACTGGCTTGAATATTTAAAAGAGAGCGACAGCGTAAACATCATTGATTTTAAAACCGGGAAAAATAAGGAAAAGCAGGGATCTTTGCAGCTTCCTATTTATTTGCTTTTGGTAAAGAATTGCCAGGGCAGAAAAGTGAGCAAGGCAAGCTATTGGTATCTTGCTACCGATGACGCGCCAGTAGAGCAGCCTTTGCCAGATGAAAAGGAGGCGTTTGAAAAAGTGCTAGAGGTGGCGCGGAAAATAAAATTGGCACGGCAACTGAAAAAATTTGATTGCCCACGCGGTTCTGAGGGATGCTTTGCTTGTGCTGACATGGAGGCCGTCATTGCCGGAAAGGCAGAGCTGGTTGGAGAAGATGATTTTGGCGCTCAGGTATATGTTTTGGCAAGTAAGCCAGAAGAAAAAGAAGAAAGCGTTATTTTATAGTCCGGGTGTTATCCAGCCCTGAGTAGAGCTGGCGTGTTGCCAGGCAAAAATATTTATAGCCCCGCCATCTATGGTTGTCCACCAGTCGGCGGTTTTTTTAGCTTCTAGGGCAAGGCGATAATCGCGCCACCAATAGTTGTTAAGCACTAGGTACACGCGGTCTAGATCTGCCCGCTCTATCACTTCATCTGCAATAACATCGCTAGGCGTCTCATCTACCATTTGCAGAAAATATTCGTAGAGCGGCCCTCCGGTGGGTATCGGGTAAAAATAGGCCGGGCTGCCTTTTATAGTTATCTCTCTTTTGAAGCCAATCTGAGAGAGTGCTGCGGCGCTTACGGATTGGTTGGCAAGGACGGCATAGTTATTGTTTGCTTTGGCATTTTGTCCCTCAATAAATTCTACGGCTGTCAAATCTGATAGTCCCGTGCTATAGCCTCTGTGGTTGACCATTTTATCTACTCGCGGAAAGAGCAAATAAGCGTTTACTATTGATCCGCCGACAAAAGCAGCTATAAGTAATCCGTGAGTATATTTTGTATGATTTTCTGATACGTGTTTTAGGAAACTCAGGCCGCCAAACCAGAAAAAGGGAAGGGCTGTGATGCCGGCAAGCCAGAGCGTGCGCAGCGCGTAATCAGACTGCTCATATGAGATGACAAGCGGCTGCTGATTAAATAAATATAAGAGGGAGGCGCTGATAAACAGGGTGATAAGTGTGCTTACATAAGGCGCAAAAAGGGCTCTTTTTCTTAGTTCTTTAACGCCGTATGCCGTTAGCAGGGCTGCAAAAATAAGGATGATAATTCTGGCAGTGTAGGTGGTATTGGCAAGGCCATAGAAACTGTTAATGAGAAGGGAAATATCCTCAGGAAAAAGCGTTCTGCTCAAAATACGATCAGTAAAGTCAGATAAAGAGGGGATTATGCCGGTGGCGCGCCATTCGTTTGCCAAAAAAAGAGCCGGCAGAAGGGTGGAGGCCGCTGCTATGCTGAGAGCTCGCCATTTTTTTGAGATGCCCAATCTACTGATTTCTGAGAAGACAATGAGCAGTGCACCAGCCGCTGCCGCCACGGGATGAAGTGTAGCGGTTGCCGCTGTGGTAATAAGCACTACCCACAGCGGCAGTTGTTTTTTGTGTAGTAGGGGTAGTTGTAAAACGAGGATTAAATAGAGCAAATTGGCAATCCCCTGGGGTGTGGTGGCTACAAACCAGCTGATTATTGGTAAAAGAAGAAATAGCAGCATTCGGCGCCTCCAGCTTTGCGGGGCTACAGCATAGAGCCAGCCGGGGATAAGGAGCGCGGCAAGGGCGGGAAGGAGGATTTTGTCTATTAGATTAATTCCCAGCCCGGTGATATGAGAGAGCGCCACTACAAGCGTGTGTTGACCCAGATACCACAGCGGTTTGGGAGTGATGAGCCCATTGTCCAGTATGTGTTGCTCTGTGGCACGGTGGACAAATGGGTCAAATCCGTACCCTACTTTGAAAATAAGAAGTCCCGCGCTTATCACAAGAAGTAGTAGAGCAGAGAAGGCGAGCGGCTTAATGTCTATGCTTTTTTTCCACGCAAGGATCCAGGCAAGACCAAAAAGTGCAGCCAGACCACCAAAAAATAGCGGCTGATCAATAAATTTCCATGGGGTTCTTATGGAACCAAGCGTGCCGCTGATGTATAGGTGATACAAAAGGGCGCCGCATATCGCAATAAAAACAAGGCTTATACTATTACTCTTCCAATCTAGAAAAAAAGTTCTTAGGTGTTTTGTGAGCGCCTGTGATTCTGCCTTCCGCTTTAGGATGAGGGTGGCAGCAGTTAAGATGCTCAGCACCCCAAGACTAACGGTGGCCGTGAGTTTATAGGGTAGATAAACGGCAGTCAGCAGTAGCATCGCACTAGCTAGCGCAATGGTAATGCCGGCGGAAAATTGCGCTGCAAAACGTTTGGTGGGAATGGCTCGTTTTCCAAGCTGGCTCGCTATTAGGAAAATTAAAAAAAAGAGCACGGTTGAGCGAAAAACAACCGGCCATTGTTCCAATTGACCTATCCAACAAAGGGCTAGTAGGCCAAGGGTTGCTATGTTATACTTGAGCACAGAAATAGTCTTATATGGCATCAAAACCACAAATATTTACGCACGATAAAATTTTTAACGCTCTTATCGTACGCTTTATTCCGCGTCGTGTCCAACCCAATCACGTCACGATCCTCAGAATGGTGCTTACTCCCATTATTTTCTTTCTCATTTTGAAAGAGCGATACGATATTGGTGTGCCTCTTTTTTTGTTTGCTGCCCTTACGGACGTGATAGATGGCACCATGGCACGTGTTCGTAATAAAATTACACAGTGGGGAATAATGATGGATCCGCTTGCTGATAAGTTTTTGATTGGCTCCATTTTAATATTACTTGCTGTTCAGTACGTGCATCCATTGCTAGTGTACGCGGTTATCGGCATAGAGGTGGCATTTATAATCTCTGCTGCGATTCATAAATACAGAGGTGGGCAGGCAAAAATGGCCAATTTGTGGGGGAAGATTAAGATGCTTTTGCAGGTGGTCGCCGTTTTCTTAATTCTTTTAGGATTGCTTATTGATTATCCAAGTCTTATTCATACCGCAAGCTTTGTGTTTGGGGGCGCATTGGTTTTTGCTATTATGAGTTTGTTTAGTCATGGAGTTTGATTTTACTAATAATAAACGATGGTGGATCGCAGGGGCGGTCATTTTTTTTCTGTCTACGGTGCTTTTGTATAGCGCAAGCGGATCTGTTTTTAATTCTCCGGATGAGGCTAGCGCTTATACGGTTATAGAGTCTTTTTGGGAAAATGGTGGGTGGTATAAGTCTGCAGCTCAGGTAAATACGCCTGGCGTGAAAGAGTTAATCTATCCCAGATCTATGTTTGTTTTGGGAGATAAAATTGTTCTGCGCGGGTTTTGGGGGCTTCCGGTGCTCTATAGTGTTATCAGCTGGCCCTTTACTCAGATTGGCTTGGGGGGCATTGTATTTGCTCTGACACCGTTGTTTGCTTTGGCCGGGCTTTGGGGTTTGTTTCAGGTTGTGTCGCGGTTTTTTGATCGGCGATATGCGTTTTGGAGCGTGGTACTACTTTCTATTCACCCAGCTTTTTGGTATTACACTGCCCGTGGCATGTTTCATAATGTGCTGTTGGTATCGCTGCTCTTGATTGGAGCAGGGGTATTGGTAAGATATAAAAAGCCGTGGGCACTTGCAGTGGCTTGCTGCAGTGTGCTGCTTGCTTTGATGATAAGACCAAGTGAGATTTGGTGGGTGGGAGTCTTGTCTTTGTATTGGCTTTATAAAAATAAGAAGGACTTGAACACAAAAAGTGTTCGTAATATCGGGGTGATTGCGGTACTCGCGGTTGTTGCGTACTATGGCGTGACTCACACTATTTATGGAGATTTGGGGGCGCTTACGGCGTATTCAGACGGCGCTGAGAGTTTTGAAAAAGGATCGCTCATGAAATGGCTGCTGCCGTTTGGCTTTCATCCGCGCGTTATATGGTGGAGTGTGTCCAATTGGTATATAAAGTTACTTGCGCCGTTTACTTTTCTTGCTATTGTTGGGATGGTTCAGAGTAGGTATGATAAACGGGCTCGCAGATGGCTGATAATCTACGGGGCAGTAACGGCGTGGCTCTTCATATTCTATGGTAGCTGGAAAATCTTTGATAATCCCAATGAACACATAACTATTGGGAGTGCTTATTTGCGGTACTGGCTACCCAGCTTTGTTCTGTCAGCTCCATTTATGGCTAAAGCAATTCTAACATTTATTGAATCGTTTAAAACGAGGCGTACTCTTGCGGCTGGCGTCGTTCTTTTGATTCTAGGTGGTTTCTCATGCCAACAGGCAGTAATTGGCAACGACGGCGTAATGCAAACGCATCAGGCAACTCAGGTGGGTCAGGTGATAACAGATGCTCTTCATACTCATGACGGCGGTATAGCAGATAATGCCGTTATTCTCTCTGATCATCAGGATAAGTATTTGTTGCAAGATTGGCAGGTTATGCAACCAGTAAAAAATGCCGACATTTTATTAGGTGTTCGTGCTCTTATAGAAGAGGGTGTGCCGGTATACATGGTTACTCATAGGCGGCACATAAATGAGTGGAAGGATCTAAAGGATAATTGGTTTGCTAATGCTGGAATTATGTATACGTACTGGTTTTCCGTAGATGATTTTTATGAGGTACACGCGCTGCGCGCTTTGTGATTATGAAGCTTAAGGCTTGGCACATTCATGTTTTTCTGGGTCTGCTTGTTATCAGCAGTTTTGTGGTTCTATATTTGGCAAATGCAGTGCGTTCTGGAAGCATAACGTATGAGTATGATTTTGAAGACAGAAGTCCCTTCTTGTCTGATTTTTGGCCGCCTGAAAGATTTGATTCTACCATACCAACCATTGGTGGTGTTGTCCGGCCTGTTGTTGAGACGCCGGTTACTTTTTTTGTTCATCCAACACGTGAATTTAGAAACGCCCGAGTACAAATGGTGTTCAAGTTTGCACAAGAGGCTCCGCTTATGCTTTTTTATAAATCGGGAATAAGAGATGATGACTACAAGCCGTTTGAGATTGAGCAGGTAGAGGCCATGGAAAACGGTTTTTGGAAGGCAACGGCAGCAGTAGACATGAATGATTGGTTTAGATCTAATGCGGGTAGGTATACCGCAAAAATTGATAGCCCGCTTTTGCTGGAACATAGAAATACTCTTTGGGTGAAACACATAAGCGTATCTTTGAAGGATTAATATGTTAATTTTTTTGAAAAAAATAGCTGGACCTGTGGCATTTTGGTCTGGTTTATGGTTGCTAGTCTCTGGCATTGCTGAGCTTGCGCAAAAGGGGTTTGTGGTGCATCATATCAACACACGCTGGATTTGGCTTTTGTTTGGTTTTAGTGCTCTAGCATGGTTAATTTCTAAAAATAAGTAATATGGATTGTCTTTTTTGCAAAATTGCCTCTGGCGAAGTGTCAAGTAGTAAAATTTATGAAGATCAAACTGCCGTTGCTTTTCTGGATATAAATCCACTCTCAAAAGGGCACACGGTGGTAATTCCAAGGGAGCACGGAGGGACTATTTTGGATTATTCCAAAGAAGTTATGGAATCTTTTTTTGGATCAGTACAGGCGGTGGTGGCGCGAGTGAAAGAAAGCATTAATCCAGACGGCTTTACTATTGGAATTAATCATGAAATAGGTCAGGCCGTGCCGCATCTGCATGTTCATGTGATACCGCGATGGAAAGAAGATGGTGGTGGGGGAATGCATAGTGTTCATGGAAAGGATGCGGATACGATGCTTGAGGACGTGGCTGCTTTGTTTAAAAAAAATAACCCGTCACTGTAGTGACGGGGCTGCCAATATTGAGGCGCGCAAAATTACGTATCGGATCCACAGCAACGCCGTTGCTCCGCACTCCCTGTAAGTCACGAAAGTGAAGGAGGTCTGCGGCACGCGCAAGTGAGGCTGACTGAATCCACGTCTACCGCTCACGTGTCTCATATTTGGCAACGAGCATAATCATAATACACTTTAATTGAATTGGCAAGTATGAAATTGTTAGTAACAGGGGGAGCAGGATTTATAGGATCAAATTTTATTAGATATTGGCTTTCTGAGCATCCTCAGGATGATGTTGTTAACGTTGATTCTCTTACCTACGCGGGAAATCTAGAAAATTTGTCAGACGTTTCTGATAATCAGCGATATAGTTTTGTAAGAGCAGATATTGGCGATTACTCTGCCATGATGGAAGCGCTGCAAGGAGTAGACGCAGTGGTAAATTTTGCAGCAGAATCCCACAATGACCGCGGTATTTTGGATCCCAGTATTTTTTTAAAGACTAATGTTTTAGGAACGCAGACTTTGCTTAGAGCATGCAAAGACGCGGGTGTGGCGCGTGTGCATCATATCTCTACCTGCGAGGTTTTTGGGGAGTTAGAGCTTGATGAAGACAGGTTATTCACCGAGGGAGACCCTTATGAGCCCAAGACGCCATATAACGCCAGCAAAGCTGCGGCAAATCATGTGGTGCAGTCCTACTTTCATACGTTTAAGCTGCCTGTGACTATCAGTCACTGCGCTAACAACTACGGGCCTTACCAGTTTCCAGAAAAAGTGATCCCCGTTTTTGCCACTAACGCTCTTGAAGACAAGGAACTACCGCTTTTTAAGAGTAGTCAAAATAAAAGAGAGTGGATTCATGTTGATGATCATTCCCGGGCCATTGATCTTATTTTGCGCAGCGGTAAAATTGGGCATGATTATAACGTGGGAACGCTAACAGAGAAAACCGTAGAGGATATCGCTGATGCGGTGCTTAAACATTTAGAAAAGCCTCATACGCTTAAAACCTACGTTCCCGATAGACTGCAGCACGATAAACGCTATTTGCTTAATCCCACCAAAATAAAGACAGAGCTGGGCTGGGAGCCACAAATAGATTTTGACCAGGGAATCCGCGACACCATCCATTGGTACCGCGATAATCCGCAATGGTGGCAGCGGTGCAAAAGCGGCGAGTATCAGCAGTATTACAACAATTACTATAGAGAAAAAATAGGACAACTTTAATTATGTACACCATTATTTCATTAGGAGGGTCAATGGTGATCCCAAAACGCGGTTTTGATATTCGTTTTTTAAAAAGTTTTAAGAAGCTTATCGAGGGTGAGATTAAGAAAGGTAAAAAGTTTGTTCTTATTGTTGGCGGGGGAGCTACGTGTAGAGCTTATCAGAACGCCTTGGGCAAAGTAACCAAAGTAGATGATTCTATTTTAGATTGGATGGGAATTCACACCACTTATTACAATGCACAATTTGTAAGGCTTATGTTTGGGGATCTTGCTTACAAAGAAGTGGTAATGAATCCAACAGGGAAAATACGCACACGTAAGCCGATAATTGTTGGATCTGGATGGAAGCCGGGCTGTTCATCTGACAAGGATGCTGTTTTAGCCGCAAAGACCTATGGATCCAACTCTGTTATAAATATTTCCAATGTTTCTCATGTTTTTGATAAAGACCCAAACAAGTATAAGAGTGCAAGGCCAATAGAGCGTTTGAGCTGGGATGAGTATTTAAAGAAATTCGGCGTAAAATGGAAGCCGGGCATGAGTGCGCCCTTTGGCATTCCTGCTGCAAAATTGGCAGGCGCAGGGAAAATAGTGGTGAGTATTGTTGACGGCGGGGACAGCAAGGCTCTAAGTGCAGCTATCGCCGGAAAGCCATTTGAAGGAACACTCATAGGTTGACAAAAACCGTTTTTTGTGGTGTACTGGAAGTAAGGAAATTAGGAGGGTTCATGCCAAAGGTAGTCACCGTGGGTGGGGGCTCAGGGCAATCAGTACTTTTAAAGGGGTTGGTGAATGTGTTGCCGCAAGCAGTAGAGCTTGGGGCTATTGTTACCAGCTCAGACTCTGGCGGATCAACGGGAGAGCTGCGCGATCAATTTGGTGTTTTGCCGGTTGGCGATTTGAGGCGGTGCATTACGGCGCTTGCACAGACGCAAAATCCGATTTTGCGTCGTGTTCTCCTTGATGAGGAGCGCCCTACAGGACACCCCATGCTTAATTTTGCTCTGGCTCACCACGTAAGTGGGAACCGTGGTGAGATTAAGGCCAGACTCAAGGACATTCAGGATCTTTTGGAAACACGCGGCTATGCTTGGCCTGTAACGTTGTGCCCCGTTGACTTGAAAGCAACGTTTGAAAATGGGGAGCCGGTAATAGGAGAGCACCTCATTGATACCGGGGATCACGCTGGCAAGGGTAGAATCATCAAGTTGGAGCTTTTGCACAGCGAAAACGAGCATAACCATTCTCACAAGAAGGGTAAGAAGAAGATTTTCGGGGCCGCTAGGGGTGAAATTCTATCCGCAGATTTTGTGGTGGTGAGCCCTGGGGATCTGTATACCAGCATCATCCCCAACGTGTTGGTCTCCAAGATGAAGGCTGCGCTGCAAAATTCTGGCTGTAAGCTGGTCTTTGTGGTGAATGTCATGAGCAAGAGAGCCGAGACGTTCAAATATAAGGCTCACGAGTTTGTTAGGGAGTTTGAAAAGTACGCCGGCAAGAAGGTAGATGTTGTCATCTGCAATAATGTTCGGCCGGCTCGGTCAGTCCTCAAGCGATATGAGAAGGAAGGCAAGCACTTTGTTGAGCCCATTAAAGTAAGCTCTTGGGATGGTCGCCGCGTGGTCAGCAGAGATTTGATTGTCTTTGATGATGATCACCGAATTCGACACGATGGCGACAAACTTGCTGCGCTTATCTATCAGATCATGTGCGGCGTTGCGTAAAGGTCCGAGTTATCTCGGCCTTTTTTTGTTTATCTTGACAGAAATACGCAGCCTTGATATAGTATGCGCACCACAGACTGCAGCAGCCTTTTAGGCTTAATATGCTGCATAGGTAAAAATACTCGCCAAAGTGGCGAGACGGTCGATTTTTTGCCAATCTGTGTATTTCCACAGATTATTTTAATTTATGGCTAAAACAAAAGAGCAAAAAGAGCAGATTGTAGCACGTCTCAAAAGTGATTTTGAGCGGGCCAAGTCTGTTGTATTTGCGAATTTTCAAGGACTTAGTGTAGCTGAGGCTGAAGAGCTTCGCGGTAAGGCCAGAGAGTCTGGCGTTGGCGTATATGTTGCCAAAAAGACACTGCTTGAGCGCGCTGCTAAAGAGGCAGAGCTAGGAGATGTTTCTCCACGAGCTTTTGCTGGTGGAGTGGCAACCTTCTTTGGTTTTGAGGATGAAGTTGCTCCTGCCCGAATCGTTCATGAATTCTCTAAGGATCATGAAGTGGTTGAAATTGTGGGCGGAACCATGGAAGGTTCAGCTATTGCCGTAGAGCAGATTAAGGCACTTGCGTTGCTGCCAGGCAAGCAGGAATTACTTGGCAAGCTTGTGGGCACACTTAACGCGCCGGTATCTGGCTTTGCCAATGTGCTCGCCGGAAACGTGCGTGGTTTGGTAACGGTTCTTGATGGAATTCGCGATCAAAAAGCTTAATAACAATTATATGTCAGATGATCAAACAACCGCTGTAGCAGAGGAGCAAAAAGAGGAAACTGTTGCTCCTGCGCCTGCAGCTGAAGAAAAAAGTGATGTAGAAGTTCCTGAGAAATTTAAGGGGCTTGTAGAGCAGATTGAGCAAATGAGTGTGCTTGATCTCTCAGAGCTTGTTAAGATTCTTGAGGACAAATTTGGTGTGAGCGCAAGTGCTCCTGCCATGATGATGGCTGGTCCTGCTGCTGGTGGCGACGCAGCTGCCGCAGAGGAGAAGTCAGAATTTAACGTAGAGCTTTCAGGATTTGGTGATAACAAAATTGCGGTGATCAAAGCCGTTAAAGAAATCACTGGTCTTGGTCTAGCAGATGCTAAAGGTTTGGTAGACGGAGCTCCATCTATGCTAAAAGAAGCGGTAAAGAAAGAAGAAGCAGAAGAGATGAAGAAAAAGATTGAAGAGGCAGGTGGAAGCGTAGAGCTTAAATAAGATTCAAAAAACCAGCTGCGGCTGGTTTTTTGGTACTCTCAATTTATGTGCGAGAGCGTAAAGGATTGAAGATTTTTGTCAGTAATAAAGTATGCTGTTTTTCTCTCTTCATGCACGTGAAAATCTGTAGCAAGGGCAAGTTCATCGCTCAAATATTGGGCGACAAGCTTTCCGTCTTTGCTGTAAGCCATAATGCGGTTTTGCGAGGATTCAAGAAAATATAAGTATTGCGAATCAATGTTTGACCAGATGGCATTGATATTATCAATAGCCGGCTGGGCTGGCGTCAGGGTGAAAGGTACCACTTGTCCCTTTTGTAGTTTTGTTACAGAGCCGCCGGTTCCTATTATGTAGATGGACCCGTCAACTACAATATAGCGAGCATTGAGAGGGAAAAGGACAGAATTCTGTAACCACGGATTTCCCTTTTGAGAGAGTCCTGTGTTTGAGAGTCGGTGAGTTTCAATTCGCCCTGAAGCAGCGTATAGGGTGTAAACGCGATTAGAAAAAAGCGCAAAGTCTGTAAGATTTTCAAGAGATGTAAGTTTGCTAGCCTTTGGTGGCGAAAATTCAAACAGGTCATTGCCTGATCGTCCTATAAGATTTTGCTCTCCTTGTTGGGCATTGATCAGGGGCGCAGAAGTGTCTTGCGGTTGCCCAAGTTGGCCAGACAGTGTGGAGGTGATGCTTTTTGATTGGGTAGCGCTTGTAATGAGAAGCTGATCTTCATAAAAGGTGAGGGATCTGCTGCCGGCGATGAGAGTGTCTGGAATATCAGCTAAGCGCTGAGCAATAATAGGCACTTCCTTTCGGAGTCCTTTTTGTGCATCCTTGATAATTGCCAGCAGATCTTCGTGGGCAATTCTTTGTTGCGATCCGCGTGGCTTAATTTCAAGAAGATTCTGATGGGCTTGCTCTAAAAGCTGGTGTGCCTGAGCTTGCGCGCCATAGATAGTTGCTGCATTAGCTTCTTCCAGAAGGGTAGAGGCAGATGTAATCGCCTTGTCAAAAAGTTCACCCTTTTTTTGTCCATAAGCAGACCATGACCAAACACTGCCGCCAATGATTCCGACAAGAAGCAGTACAGCCATTGCCCCATACCACACTCTTTTTTTTCTTGTGAGGGCGGTATACCTATTCCTAAATCCCTGCATGGTGCTTCCTACATTCTGGCCTAAAGCTGCACTTGCCTTGCTTCTGCCTGATGGCGAGCTTTTTATCATGGCAGTGGTAACGCGTCCTACGCGCCATATAGCAACAACTGATGACTGGGCCAGGCGAGTAATCAGAATTCCCCCAGTGCGCAGAAGGTATACAAGCGTGTGGCCAAATAAAAAGCTGCTCTCTGTTTCTGGGCGCATTGCTCTTGGAGTGTGTGATTTTTTGTGCGATGCATTTGGTCTTTTTCTCCACTGCTCCTTAAACCATACGCGGGTATTTTTTATCACGGTGGGCTCCAAAAGTTCATCTGTTATGTCTTGTCCACGCAGCAATGTTTCTATTGAAGCATGAGATCCGCCACGCGGCTTTTCTTTAGTTTTTACCACTGCTGCTGGTCGTGCCTCTGCAAGTACACCGGCAAAAGACAGACTACTGCCCAGCTCTGAGATAGATCTTTGCAGGTGGCGTGCTATTTCAGCCCCATTGTGCCCGTGCACAATTTTTGCGAGGCGATCCGATGTGTAGTAATCCTTAACATGAGAGCTTGAGAGAAAAATAACGTCCTGAACCCCCAGTGTTCCTTCTACCAATTCTCCAAAAAAAGTTTCTGTGTCTTGATGTTCTGCGCTGAGGTGATGCACTTGTCTGGATCGAGCCAAAAAGAGCCAAACATCAGGAGAGCCGTGAGTACTGAAGGCAATATGTGAGCCGGTGAAAAGTCCAATTATGGCATGCACGTCTGCTTGCTCCGCATCTGCAAGATGTTTGAGTAGTCCGTTGGCGTGCATGATAGTATCTTCAAAATGGTTTCGCTCTGGAATGTGTTGTTCGTAGTAGTATTCACCAAGAAAACGAGCTAGATCTGTGTATTGTTTTATAAGTGACTCAGATGAATGCTCCAGTTCAAATAAAGTAAAAAAACGTCCCATTTCTTGCTGTGCAGACGTGGGTTGGTGCAGGTCTAAAATGCACAGCGATCGCGCGTCAGAGCGACCGCTCACGGCAATGGTGTGTAGTTGTGTATTCAAAATAGGCTTCATGGCTAGAACCTCTATACATAATTATACTGCAGGGAGGCATTGTATTCAAACGCGCGTTGTGCCTGCACAGGTGAGCCCTTTACAAATGAGTACAAATTGTGTACAGTAGACACCCTATGCTAGATCAATTATTTGGGTCAAAAACAAGAGTAAAAGTGCTTGATGTTCTCTTTTCTGCTCCACAAAAGCCTTTTTTTGTGAGAGAGCTTAGTAGAGCGGCAGGTGTTCAAATTAATGCCGTAAGACGAGAGCTGCAAATACTGCTTAATACGGGTTTGGTGCAAGAAAAAGACATGGAAGACAAGCAAGACGTGCGCAGAAAATTTTATGCGCTTAATGAGCAGTCAATCATTGCAAAAGAGCTCTCTGCACTTCTCGCAAAAAATCAGCTACTCTGCGAACAGGCCTTGCTGCGGGAATTACGAAATTTGCCCGGAGCGCAGCTCATCTTAGCTAGTGGCATTTTTGTGGGAGATGCTGATTTGCCAGTGGACTTGTTGGTGGCGGGAGATGTATCTGAGGCTCAGCTAAAAAATGTGGTGTCAGGTTTTGAAGAAAAACTATCTGAACCGCTGCGTTACACCCTCTTTAGTTCAGAGGAGTATCAAGACAGAAAAAAGATTATGGATAAATTTTTATACGATATATTGGATAGTCAATACGTAATTATTGCAGGCGAGAGAGTATGAGTGTTTTGGTATTAGATCAGGAGCCAGAAGGAATTGTGGTGCAGATACGGGGTGTGGAAGGAACGCTCAGCAGCGTTGTGGCAGAGAAAGACAAGCTACTTGCTGTAATAGATGAGCTCTTGCAAGAAAATAATACTGCTCTGAAAGAGATAAAATCAATTGTAGTACGTTTGCAGCAAGGAAGGTTTAGCGCAACGCGCATTGCTATTGTCACCGCAAACGCGATTGCATATGCCGTGGGCGCGAAAGTCCACACCATGATGCCTGGTGAGCAGCCAGAGATAGCCCTTGATAGAGAGGCGGATCGCTATGCGCTTGCTCAATACAGCGCGCCACCGTCAATAAGTAAACCAAAGGTTTGAGTACATATTGTATTCAATTATGAACGATTACACACGCTACAGAATGTATGAAATGTTACCCGGGTTTCTAACGTGGGGCGTTTTGTTTTTGGGTGTAATCTTGTCCTTTTTGGCTCCGCTTTGGGTGGTATATTTTATGATAGTTTTTTCCGTGTACTGGGTGGCACGAGTGATGTATTTTAGTATATTTTTAATTCACGGATGGTTTCAGTACAAAAAAGCAGAAAAAGTTAATTGGCGCGGCTCAGTAGAGAAGATATTAGGATGGGATCAAATTTATCATCTAGTTTTCTTGCCCATGTACAACGAGGATGTCCAGGTGGTAAGAGATACGCTGGAGAATCTTAGAAAAAGCGAGTACCCACTTGATAAAATGATTATTGTTCTTGCGGGTGAAGAAAGAAAGGGTGAGCATTTTGATAGTGTGGTAGCCGCGGTAAAAGAGGAGTATAAAGACGTTTTTTACAAGTTTTGGACGACAAAACACCCAGCAGGATTGCCTGGCGAGATTGATGGCAAGGGTTCTAATCTGCACTTTGCCGGCAAGGAAGTACAAAAGCGCATTGATGAGTTGGGAATTCCCTATGATAGAATAATTGTGTCTTCTTTTGATGTTGATACCATCTCTCATCCTCAGTATTTTGCGTACGTTGCGCATGAGTATTTGAATCATCCAGATCCAACACATACCGCCTTCCAGCCATTGGCGCTTTACAACAATAATATGTGGGAGTCGCCGGCAGTGCTGCGTATCATGTCTTTTGGTACCACTTTTTGGCTTATGTTTGCCTTGGGAAGGCCGGACACCATTACCACGTTCTCTTCTCACAGTTTTAGCTTTAAGGCGCTTGTGGATGTTGGTTTTTGGCAGAAGGATATTGTCTCAGAGGACTCTAGAATTTTTTTGCAGGGATTTGTTCATTATGGCGGGAAGTATCGCGTTCATCCACTGTATATTCCTGTTTCTATGGACACCGTGCGTGATGACAGTTGGGCAAAGAGCATAAAAAATATCTACAAACAGCAGCGAAGGTGGGCGTGGGGCGTGGAGCACGTTCCGTATTTGCTTTGGGAGTTTAGAAAGAATAAGCACAGAATTCCCTGGCAGCTTAGATGGCGCCAAATGTGGTATCAGCTAGAGGGAAAGTTTTCCTGGGCAACCACGGCTTTGATTATTCTTATTTTTGGAAGGTTGCCTCTGTGGGTAGCCGGTGAGAGCGTAGAGAAAGCTGCCCTATTTCAGAATACACCTCATATATTAGAATGGCTTATGGGAATTGCGATGGTTGGTATTGTGGTATCTATGACGCTCAGCCTTACTTTATTGCCACCGCCGCCAAAACATGTAAAAAATCATACTTTGCTGATGATGATAGCTCAGTGGATATTGCTGCCGGTTTCACTTATTCTGGTAAGCGCCATACCGGCCATAGACGCTCAGACGCATTTGATGAGAGGTAAATATCTGGGATTTAATGTGAGCCAAAAGAAACGAGCTGCAAGCTAGACAAAATTAAACACAGTTGATCCATGTCCAACTTTGTTCACCTGCACGTCCACAGCCACTTCTCATTGCTGTCTGGTCTAACAAAAATTAAACCGTTGGTAAAAACTGCTAAAAAGCGGGGTTTTAATGCGCTTGCTTTGACGGATTATGGCTCTCTGTACGGAGCAATAGAGTTTTACAAAACCTGTAAGGCGGAGGGGATAAAGCCCATTATAGGTTTTGAGGCTTTTTTGGCGCCAAACGGCCATCTTTCGAAGAGACCGCGAGTAGATAATAAAACCAGCCACCTTGTTTTGTTGGCGGAAACCTATGAGGGGTATAAAAATTTAATGAGGCTTTCAACCATCGGTCATATTGATGGTTTTTATTATCGTCCCAGAATTGACAAAGAATTGCTGCGAGCTCACAGCAAAGGAATTATTGCGCTTTCTGGATGCATGGCGGGGGAGTTGTCAGGATTGATCAATGGCGAAGCCACTAAAGAGCAGCTGCATTCAGTCATACAAGAGTATGTGGACATCTTTGGAAGCGATAATTTTTTTCTTGAGCTTCAAGATCATCCAGAAATTAATGGTCAGATTAATGTAAACTCTGCTTTAATTGCTGCCGGGAAAGAGCTCGGTGTTCCGCTTGTTGTAACAAGAGATGTGCACTATTTAAATCCTGAAGATGCTCAGGCTCAGGACATTCTTACGTGTATTAAAGACGGAAAGACGGTAGATCAGCCCAACAGATTCTCGCTTGCTCATGTTGATAGATCACTGTGCACAGCAGAAGAGATAGCAGGCAGATTCTCACACATTCCGCAGGCGCTTGAAAATACGGTAAAAATTGCGGACAGAATTGATGTAGAAATTCCATTGAACAAATGGCATTTTCCACCCGTAGACATACCAGAGGGTAAAAACGCAGATGAAGAGCTGCATGATCAAGTCTATGCCAGAATTAAAGATTTGGTAGAGGTGACACCAGAGATAACAGAGAGGATAGACTATGAGCTAGATGTTATAAAGACCAAAGGATACTCGCCTTACTTTATTGCGGTTGCCGATTTTCTTAAATTTGCAAGAGATAATGATATTGTAGTGACCACCCGCGGGAGCGCCGCCGGATCTTTGGTGTCTTATGCTATGGGGATTGTATCGGTGAATCCGATGTTTTTTAGATTGCCGTTTGAGCGGTTTTTAAACCCATACAGGCCGTCTCCTCCAGATGTGGATATGGATTTTGCTGATGATCGTAGGGATGAGGTTATTGCCTATGCAACGGAGAAGTTTGGGAAAGATGCCGTAGCTCAGATTATAACGTTTGGTACCATGGCAGCGCGCGGTAGCGTAAGAGATGTGGGACGAGCCCTTGGATTTTCTTATAATTTTTGCGATCAGGTGGCAAAGTTGATTCCTTTTGGAGCGCAGGGATTTCCTATGACCATAGAGCGCGCGCTTAAAGAAGAGCCAGAGCTTAAAAAGTTGCATGATAGCAATGCTGATGTAAAACGGCTTCTGGAGGCGGCTCAGAAAATAGAGGGCTGCGCAAGGCACACCTCTATCCATGCCGCTGGCGTGGTGATCTCTCCCACCACTCTTACGGATTTTACGCCGGCACGCAGAGAAAGCGGAGGAGATCGCATCACCACGCAGTATGAAATGAAATCAGTAGAAGCGGCAGGGCTCCTTAAGTTTGATTTTTTGGGGATCAGAAACTTATCTATTTTGGGCCATGCCGTTTCTTTTGTAGAGGCTACCACCGGAAAGAAAATAGATATTACCAATCTGCCATGGGATGATAAAAAAGTATATGAGATGCTTGCCAAAGGCCAGACCATGGGTGTCTTTCAGCTCTCAGGCTCTGGCATGACGCGTTGGCTAAAAGAGCTGCGGCCCACAAACATCCACGACATCATGGCCATGGTTGCACTTTTCAGACCCGGGCCGATGGAATCCATCCCACAATATATTGAGAGAAAATATGACGCAAGCAAAGTAGAGTTTTTAGATCCGCGACTTGAGAAAATTTTGGAAATGTCATACGGTCTTTTGGTCTACCAAGAAGACGTTATGCTTACAGCAATAGAGCTCGCCGGGTACGATTGGCTTGAGGCCGACAAATTTAGAAAAGCCATGGGAAAGAAAATTCCAGAGGAAATGGCCAAGCAAAAAATTCAATTTTATGATGGATGCAAAAATCACGGAAAATTGCCAAAGGAAAAAATAGACACGCTATGGGAACTCATTGAACCTTTTGCCGCCTACGGTTTTGGAAAAGCGCATGCTGCCAGCTATGCGGTGGTGGCGTATCAGACGGCGTACATGAAGGCAAATTATCCCGTGCAGTTTATGACTGCTGTGTTGACCGCCGAGAGCGGGGATTTTGATAAAATTGCCAACGTTGTACATGAGTGTGAGAGCATGGGAATTCCGGTTTTGCCGCCGCATATAAATGAGAGCTTCAGAGATTTTGCCATGATAAAGGATGAGAGCGGGAAAGAGGCGCGTATAAGATTTGGTTTTAACGCGGTGAAAAATGTGGGGGCGCACATTGCAGATGTTTTGTATCGGGAGCGAAAAGAAAATGGCCCCTACAAAAGTTTTGAGGATCTGCTAGAGCGTGTAAAAGATAAAGATTTAAACAAGAAATCTATTGTAGCGCTCACCCAATGCGGCGCGCTGGATGTTTTTGGTTATGATAGAGGTGTGATAATTGCAAACATTGAGACCATTTTGTCTTTTGCCAGAGAAATGCAGGCGGAAAAGCTCAATGAAAATCAAGGATCTCTATTTGGAGCAGGGCAGCTGCAAGCGCCTAAATTGCATTTTGCAGATGCGCCTCCTGCATCCAAAGAGGATAAGTTGCATTGGGAAAAAGAACTCTTAGGGCTCTACATTTCCGCGCATCCTTTTGACCCCATAGCCGCGCGCATGGGAAGCGCCATAACGCCTATTGCCGCTACAAAAGATATCGGCGCGTCTCAGTGGGTGGTTATTGGAGGTATTATTGATAAGCTGCAACGAAAAATTACAAAAAAAGGAAAACCCATGATGTTTGTTACGCTTGAGGACAAAAGCGGGACGTCTGAGCTTCTTGTTTTCCCGAAAACATTAGAAAAAACGCAAGATAGTTGGCAGGAGCGAGCAACGGTTTGCATTATGGCCAGATCTAGCGATGAAGAAGGAGATGACAAGCTTTTTGTAGAAAAAGTATATCCGGTAAGTGTTGAGAGCGCGGAACATTTGGCGCGGCAGTTTAGCGGTATAGCGCCGCCCACATCAGCAAAAGGAGCGGTACCGCCAAAACAGCCACAATCCAAGACTGCAACTCTGAACATAGAAGGTGCTCTTGGTGAGCGCGCGGGTCAGCTTAAGCAGCTTTTTGAATCTCATCCGGGAGATACTCAAATGTTGCTCAGTGTTTCTCAAAACGGCAGCACGCAAACAATAAAAACACCCTTTAAGGTAGATTGGGAACTCATAGCGCAGCAGGCAAGCGACATTGCTCAGGCTTGACATCACGTCTTTTTGGGTGCATGATGAGATTACAACTAGGAGGAACCATGATCTTTGACACCAGTTTTTTTTGGCGGGGATGGAATGAACCTGAGCTGCCAAAGAATTGGCTGTTTGGGGTTATTTTTTCGTCTGTTGTGGCAATAGTGGGTTTTGTCGTGATGTTCTTTTTGTTCTATCGGGCCGTGCAGCGGGAATTGTGGATTGTAAGTTTAATGCAAGCTGCTATTTTGATCTATTGGAGTAGGCTGATGTACATAGTGCTTTCTTTCTGGCACACCTTCTGGAAGGCAAAACAGCGACAAAGCGCAAAGTCGTCTTCGTCATGAGTGAATTTTTCACCACGGTAGTACCCTTTGTCTTAGTGCTCCTTCTGCTTCATTTTATAGGTTTTGCGTGGGATCTTCATAAGCGTAGAACATTTGTACCTTTTGAAATATCCTCTAGCGACGCCATTCACCTAAAGAGAGTGTGTATGCTAGAGAAGAGCGCGCACGGGTCTGTTGTGGGTTCTGGCGGACGTGTGGATATGGTGATGGGCCTTATTGAAGATGGAGATAATTCTGTGATTTTCCCCAAAGGTACCAGAGCCTTTAGGGTGGCATCAGATCACGTGGAATACCACATGCCAAGTGGAGATATTATTGTTTTGTATGAAAACGACCACGGAAAATCAAAAATGTGGCTTAAAAAAGATTTAAAAAAAGCTGCATAGGCAACTTTATGCAAGCGTCTTCGGGCGCTTTTTATAATGTTTTAAAGCCTTGCTCTGTAAAACGGTACCAGCCACGCTTAAGGGTTGGGGTTTCGCTTTGATGCATTTCTATCATTACCTCTGGGATAGTGATAACGCTGTCAGATTCTAAACAAAAATCTAATGAGAAGTGATCTGCTCCGGTGCTTGAGTAAATAAAAGGAGATCTCCCCACGCCGCATGGTGCTTCTTGGGTATCGGGAACAAAAGCAAAACACAAAGATCCGCTGCACTGCTGCTCTGGAATGTAGTTAATGACGCCGGGAACCTCTGGGGTGGTGGTAAGCGCGGCAACAGAGGCATCATCAAGCACCACGCCTAGCCGGATAGCGCGCGTCCCTTCTGTAACATGAGGGGATGGGGGATAGGCGCCGGTTTCCATCCACCAGGTAACTAAAATGTTTAGATATCTTTTGGCTAGGATTTGCCTATAAATGTCACGGAGCTGCTGGTCTATATCTCTGCGAATTCTGGCGGAGAGCTCTATGCCAGAAACCGTAAAGCGCGCCTTGTTGGTAGAGAGCGGTGGCACGTCTAACTCAGTAAGTCTTGTTTTTGCGGTTATTTGTGGTCCAAATTGGTATTCATAGAAGGGGCCATCTTTTAAAACAAAAATTTGCTTTGTCCAGTTTGCCCCAAACCAAAGCGCGGCCACTTGTTCGTTTTCAATGTAGCGCAATAATCTTCCCATAGTGGCAACGTATACTTTGGGATCGTTAGGCCTTTTTATGAGCGATCCTGGCGCCGGCAGCACACTTCCACGGGCCGCCGTGTTTTCTATGGCCGCATCAGAGAAACGGCGAACCTGCGTAAAATCTGGAAACCATGTTTTAAAAAGCCTCTCGTTTTTAAAAACAAGGCGCTCTCCTACAATTTTTTTCTGCACTACTTTTCCCTTAATCAGATACACAGCATCTCCAGACCCTTTTGCTAAAAACATAGTGCCGCCATCCAAGCCTACACTGGCGCGCACATCTGGGTGCGCATCTAAAACGCGATAGAGCAAACTTATTTTTCCACCACCAAAAATATCTGCGCGCGGTGCGGCAGATGGTGCAAGTTTTGCGCTGGCTGGCACTGGTAGCGCAAGCAGGCCTGCAATAAGAAATGTTACGATAAATTTATTCATCACCGTTAGTATTTTCAACTCTCCAGTTTGGGTTTACTTTCATTTGTTTTGGATCCGTAAATTTCTTTTGTTCAAACATAAAGTAGCCGGCAACAGCAATCATCTCTGCGTTGTCTGTGGTTGCAGAGAGTGGGGGGAGTATTACGTTTGCGTCTGTGATTGTCGCCGAGAGTTGTTCCCTGAGTTGAGTATTAGCCGCCACACCCCCACCTAATAAGACGGTTTTTGGATTAAATTCTTCCACTGCTTTTTTTGTTTTGAGCACAAGTGTTTCTACTATTGCCTGCTGAAAACTGGCGCAAATATCAGCCACATTTTCTTTTCCGTTGTCTCTTACCCAATAGAGCGCGGCAGTTTTAAGTCCGGCAAATGAAAAATCGTAGGTATCTTTTGTGCTGAGCGGTCGCGGAAAGTCAATCGCTGCTGGGTTACCGCTCTGCGCCATTTCTGCTATTTTGGGTCCCCCCGGATACTCAAAGCCAAGCAGCTTTCCCACTTTATCAAAAGCCTCTCCCGCAGCATCGTCCCTTGTTCTTCCGATAAGTTGAAAATTAAAGTGATCTTTGACTAAAATAAGCTCAGTGTGGCCGCCGGATACAATCAGACAGAGCGCAGGAAAAACAATTTTGTTACTTGTTGCTTGCTGCTTGTCACTTGCGCAAAGCCAATTTGCATAGATGTGGCCGGCTATGTGATTTACAGAAACAAAAGGGATATCCCACGCCATCGCTAGTGTAGCGCCAGCTTGAGCGCCCACCTGCAGGGCGGTAACAAGGCCAGGCCCTGTGGTGGCAGCAATCAGGTCTGGTTTGCTTCCATCAAGCACCTGTTCAATAAGTGGCATTATAACGCTGGCGTGCTCGCGCGCTGCTACTTCTGGTACCACACCGCCGTACTGCGCATGGATATCAATCTGGGAAGACCGCAGTGTTTTGAGCACTTTAAAAGAGCCATTTTTCGCTTCTAATAGCGCTACGGCGGTATCATCGCAGCTGGTTTCAATTCCTAGTATTGTCATGAGAGGCCAGCATATCAATTTGACAAGTATATTTCAAGTATGTAATAGTCTGTGGAAGAAACCATTTGCCCTAAGAGCGCAATAGCGCTACCCTAGGGCTATAAGCGTATTTTTATTTAACTAGCTAAATTATGCCAAACGCAGCATTGAGCAAACCGCTCACACTTTCAGCTGAACTGCAGGCCGTAGTAGGTGCTGGGCCAATGCCCCGCAGCGAGGTTATTAAGCAGCTCTGGGTTTACATCAAGGGAAACAACCTGCAGAATCCAGAGAACAAAAGAAACATTTTAGCTGACGATAAGCTAAAGGCCGTCTTTGGAAAAGACGAGGTGACTATGTTTGAAATGGCTAAGCTGATTAGCCCACACTTGTCATAATCACACTAGATTGCCCTCCAGACTCTGTCGCTGCGGCGCTAGAGTGTGGGGGGTTTTCTTTTATGAAACCATTCTTAATACTACAATCTAGGCCTGAAGATGCTGCATCGGACAATGAGTTTGAGGCCTTTTTAAAGTACGGTGGACTACGTGAGTCTGACGTTGTGCGTATAAGAATGGAGCAGGGCGATCTTCCTGTTATACATCTTGACGATTACGCCGGCATTTTGGTTGGTGGCGGCCCCTTTAATGTAAGCGATAAGGAAAAGAGCAAGAAACAGGTACTTTTGGAAGAATGGCTTTTTGATATTCTAAAGCGCGCCGTTGAAAAAGATTTTCCGTATTTGGGAACGTGTTATGGATTGGGAATGCTTGCAAAAGCATGTGGAGGGGTTGTGTCAAAAGAAAAGTATTCAGAGGATGTGAGTGCTGTGGACATTACACTTACGCAGGCGGGTGCCAGTGATGCGTTGCTCAAAGGTGTTGCAAATAGCTTTAGGGCAATAGTAGGGCACAAAGAAGCATGTCAGGATTTGCCGCAGGGAGCTGTGTTGTTGGCAAGCTCTTCTGGTTGCCCCGTGCAAATGATAAGAGTTAAGCAAAACGTGTATGCTACACAGTTTCATCCAGAGCTGGATTATGAGGGTATATGCGTGCGGGTGGATGTATATAAAAACGCGGGTTATTTTCCGCCAGATGATGCGCAAAAGCTTAAGGATAAATTTGCCGGAGAGAAAATTGTCATTCCAGAGCTTATTTTAAAGCGTTTTGTTGGCAGATATAAAGCTTGACATTCGCGCCGTTTTATAATATACTGCTTGCGCCGATGGCCCCATCGTCTATCGGTTAGGACGCCAGGTTTTCATCCTGGAAAGCGGGGTTCGACTCCCCGTGGGGTCACAAAACCGGAAACCGCCTTTTGGCGGTTTTTGGTTTTGTTATCCTACGTCGGACAAGAATCCCTGGGTTCGACGGCTGAGCGGAGAGAGTGGAAAATGAAAGCTTGCTTGCCTTTTCCCGAACGAGCGAAGACAGTATCGCGAAGCGATACTCCCCGTGGGGTCATGGGATTGCAGATAGGCATAGATAGACAGAGGCAGAATTTTTTTAAAAAAAGAACCTCGCGCGAATCCGACGAGGTCGGACTCCTTTGAGGTCTTGTTCTGGTGAAAATAGAGTGCCCTTTACTGCGCTGCGAGAGAGCGAACCAGGTCTTTAAGAGCCTTCTCCTCAGACACAGCCTTCTGATGTTTGGCAGTCATGCTGTTGAAGCTTACTCGAGCGAGAAAGAACATCACGCCGCTGGGGCAGGCTGTGCCGTGCTGCAACCCCTTGATGGAGTAGCTTACCAGCAGGCGATCACCGTCTGCGGCGACGATCTTCACGACTCCGTCCCGCTTGATGCCGCAGGTGTCGCCAAAGCCAAACGAGCTGTTGCCACTGCTCACGGGCTTGTCGGCGTTCATCACGTCAATCCACTGCCAACCGGGGACTGTGGCAGTTTCTGCCTGAGCCTCTTTCGCCTGAGCGGAAGAGATGTTCCAGAGCTGGCTTGCTGCGATTCCTGCCGAGAGCAGCAAAAGTACTGCAACGTAGCCGACTGAACGCATATTGTTTTGCATCTTGTATTCACTCCTTGCTGGGTGTTCTAAAGCGGTGATTGTGACCATACTAAGACACCCGTGTATAGCATACTTTACCCATTTTGTCAAGACTAAAATCTCTTTTTTTGGCTTATTTTAGCGATATAGAGGCGTGATGATATTGGCCATTTTTGACTCTTTTTTGTCATTCTGCGTAGGACAAGAATTCATTGATCCTCGTTTACGTCATCAGCGGTATTGCTTGACATTAGAGTATGTGCATGATATCAAGATAAGAGAGCAAAAGGAGGAAAGATGCCGATTGCACTTGGTTTGTTTGTGGTGGCACTGATTTTTTCTGTATGGATTGTGCTTAAGGGTACTCTTTTGGTGCTTTTTGTAGCGGCTATGATTGTGGTTTTTTGTGCAGCTATCTCTCAAGGTAAGCCAGAGGGATATGTGGTCGGTGTTGCGGCTGCCGTTATTTTCTTGATGGTGGTGGGCAGTTTCGCCAAAGACGCCTTTGATGAAAGCACAAAAGTAAACGAGGGTTTTACTGAGCGGAGCCATTGGGCTGTAGATTTTGGAAATGCCGGACGTTCCCTTACCATGCGGATTGCGTTTAATGCTAATGGGGAAGAAACGGTTGTAACGTGTTTCATGAAGAACACTGAGCAGCTGGCACATCAGTATTACATTACAACTCAGCTTCCTGATTACGGACATATTATGCTGCAGTTTCCTAGAGATTTTGGGCCAACAGGAATAGAGGATAGTAAGCCGACTTATGGAAAATATAGGTTGACATGTGGGGCTGTTATGCCCAACAATTACAACAAGTGGCCCGCAACACATGTATGGGAGGAGCAAGATTTTGGGGTGCATGTGTATCCGGCTATGAAATTGGCCGGACAAGATAAGGTTTTGTTCTGAGAGTTGAGACGTACCAACGTCTCTTTTTTTATGCTATAATAAACGCAAATAAATCCTACCTATGCAGGAATCTTTTTCAAAAGACATTATTGAGTATTTAGAGCTTACTCATTTGCCCGCAGATCAGCAGGCAGAGATAGTGGCTCAGATCATGGAGCTTTTGCAAAAGCGTATTTTAATGCGCTTGCCAGAATTTTTGGGAGATGTTGATCCTCAGATTTTGCGGCCCATAGCCGGTGACTTTGAGCGGTTGATCAAACTGATCAAAACCCAAGTGCCCAATTTTGATGAAATACTAAAAGAGGAGGTCGCTACTATTCAAACAGAGCTCAAGGAGGCGGCCGACGCAACTACTGCGTAATTATGAGTCCAACAGAAATGGCCATGGATGCAGCAGCAATAGAGATTCCCAAAGCAGATGCCTTGTTTAAGCATTTGGATTTTTTGCGTACCAGCGCTCAAGAGGATGTCCAAAAAGCGCTTGAAGGCATGGATTTGGAGGACAGGCGATTATTTGCTTCTGCTGCGGCTATTCTTGCTCTTGGTGGCGCTGCTTCTTTTACAAGGACCGAACAATCAGTGGTGCAGGCTCCGCAGGGCGAGTATGAGCAGCGTATTTCAGACTCTGTAGACTATGCTGGCAGTGGCGATCGGTTAAACATAGAAGGTAAGATAGATGTGACGGAGCATAACAAGCATGGCGTAAGTGGCACGCTTGTCATGAAGCCACTGGACGCCAAAACAGGTAAATTATTCTCTGTAGATATTTCTGATGTACAGGTGCCAGATAAGGCAATAGATGATTTGCTGGATCCTAGCAAGCCGCTTAGTTTGTTTCAGGGCTATACGGTTGATGAAAAGACCAGAGAAAAGCTATCTGCTCAGTGGCGAGATTTGGCCAGAGATGTGGCGGCTACAAGAGCCGCTTATGATGCCGTCATTGCTGAAGTAGGATCAACCGGCGCACATGCCAGAAGTATAATAAGTGTCCAGGCAGATTTAATGGCAATGGTAGACGAGCAATTGGGTGGGAAAGGACCAGATGAAGGCGCAGAGGAAGTTGTTGAGCAGGGAAATCAAGAGGAAGAATTAAATGCTATAGAAGACGCTGTTTCAAAAGCTCAGAAGAAGGCAGAAGAGGCGGCCGTTAAGCCTGAGAGAAAGCCAGAGTCTGAGCCTGAGCAAGAATCGGATGAGGATGCTATTGCTGCTGCACGAGAGAGTCTTCGCTCAGCGGCAGAGCAAAGAGAGTCAAGTGAGCTTAAGACTGATTCTAAAATTGAAATAGGCAAAAACTTTAGGTTTAATGAAGATGGTCTTAGGGGAAGCGCTGATATTTGGGAGGATCCGGAAACGGGAGAGCTTATTGTTCATATTGTACATGTTTCCGTAACTGATCCAAAGAGAGGTCACCGTTTTGTGGCTGAAGATGCCAGAGAGAAATTTTTGGAGCACTATGATGGAGATCAGGCTATGACAGAGCTTGCTTTGGAGTTGATTAGAAAAGAGAGTGGGATGAGGGCTGCAGAAGAGTTGTTGCTGAGCAATGTTAATAGGGCTGATGCTCAGCATCAGGAAAGGCTGCGCAGAGTGCTTGAGCAGGAGATTGTGACCACTAACAGTTCAGCAAGAAAAAGATTTGGAGACGCATACGTAAGCGAATGAAAAGGGGTATTATAAAAACAGCGTACGTTTTGGGATTGGCGCTTATCTGGGGAGCGCTCATTTTTGTAATTGGCGTGGGAGGGAATTATCCTCTCAATGATGATTGGGTTCATGCGCTCCCAGCGTTTGAGTTTGCTAAAACAGGTTCTTTGCAGCTTTTGGAGTACGCCGGAGCCACCATGTATACGCAGATAATTTTGGGTGGGTTGGCTTTAAAAGTATTTGGATTGTCGCACGTCGTGCTCAGGATTGTTACTCTTGTGTTGGGGATGTTGGCGCTCTGGTCATTGTATTATCTGCTCAGAGCACGGCACGTGCAGCGTAAAAAGGCTTTTTTGATGACGTTACTTTTAGCTTTTTCGCCTTGGTTTTTGCATCTTTCCTTTACGTTCATGACCGATGTGCCCTTCTTGTCTTTTTTGCTCATGGCAGGTGCGTTGTTTGTAAAAGGTTATAAGGAAAGAAGCACAAGGATAATGAGTCTCAGCGGTGTTTTTGCCATCGCTAGCATGCTCATCAGACAAAACGGCGCGTTGTTTTTCCCAGCTTCAGTTATTGCTTTGTTTTTCGCCAAAAAAAAACAGGGCGTGAGAGATCTTTTAAAAAATCAGATTTTGTTCAGCGTGCTGGCGTTTGCTGTGTATGGATTTTTAGGATGGCATGATTTGCTCCCAGCGCAAGCCGGCGTGCATATTATCTGGGGTAAGGAATTGATATCACATGTTGGAGAGCAGTTTTTGTTTGAGAAATGGTATTTAGGTCTGCTTTTGCTGCCGCTTTTTGGCGCTATGGCTTTGGCGAGAAGAAAGCAGCACGCTAGCCCCGCAAATATTTTGCTACTTATTGTTTCTGTCTTTGGTGTTTTGGTGTACGCAAAGGCGCATGGAAGCGGATTTCCGTTTATGGGAAACATAATTTCACTGCAGGGTTTGGGACCAACAGGAGAGGTGCTCTCTGGTGTAGAGAGTGCTATGTTTCCTATGTGGATGTGGTGGGTTGCTACCCTTGGATGCGCCGTGGGCGGTGCGTGGTTTTTGCGGTTTACGGCCGGAGCCCTGTGGCGTGGTATCAGAAAGCGCTCGTGGAGTACCGATACTTTTTTTGTAGGCCTTATGCTGTTGTTTCAATTTTTACTTCCGCTTTTGGTTACAGGGTTTGATAGATATTTTCTTCCGGCCTTGGCACTCACCATTGCTTTTGTGGGAATGTATCGCGGCGAGAGATTAAGAATACATAGCGGATTTTTGCTTGTTGGCATTATTGCCATGGGATTTTACAGTATGATAGGAACGCAAAATTATTTGAGATGGAATCAGGTGCGTTGGGATGCTGCTAATGAGTTGATTTCTCAAGGAATAAGCGCAGATCAGATTCAGGCCGGATACGAATGGTGTGGTTGGGAGTTGTATGAGAAATCGTTAGGAATGCCTAATCCTCATGATAGATCAAAGCCGTGGTATGTTAATAGTCTTTGCCCGGTCAATGCAGCAGAATATATTATTTCCTTCACTGAAATTTCAGGATATAAATCCATAAAAAAGACCAGCTATAATAGCTGGTATGATACGTCTCCATCTTTATACGTTTTGCAGAAGAATAAAAGGGACTAGTCGCACGTGCATTCTTGGAAAAACGCTCTGGTCATGACTAGTCCAGAAAAGTAGTAATTTATACTCTCTTGTAGATGAGATTACTGTTTCAGATAGGAGAGGGTGTACCCTGATGCTTTTTTTACGTGGGGAATCTTGACCCTCATGTCTGATCTGCACGCAAAGCAGACAAAAGGGTGAGATGCGGACCCATGACCTATTACTGCTGGGTGTTTCCTTAAGCATCTCACAAAATGAGCGGAAGAGAGGGCGGATGAAGTAAAGATTGTTTTCACTTCATCCGCCCAGAGTGCCCAGGTCGTCGGTTGTAGTTAAGTACCTGTTCATGGGCACAGCGAGAGAAAGTAGAGTTCTTTATAGTCGTTCTTTCTTCTCGCATGTTCAATTTGCACTCAGAGTAGAAAAAGGTGACATGCTAAAAGCGTTCATCATTTTTATTGCGGGGATCTTTTAGCATGTCAGAGTGTGCCTCAGCCATTAATGCGAGGGTAATGATCTTCTTCTTTGCTAGCGGCCAAATCATCCCTCATGTCTGATCTGCATGCAGAGCAGACAAAAAGGAGGGATGTCCTTACATCTGGTTCTTCGTGGTAAAGAATTCCTTCATGTAAAGCATCCCATAAAGTGCGGTGCTGCCGACATATTATTAAGCAGTGGTTCTTACCGCAAAAAATGTAGAGGGTTACCCGGCCTCTCTTTTTTAGGGCTTTCATCATACCCTCATGTCTGACCTCAGAAAGAGCAGACAAAAGGGTGAGATGCTTAGTCTGGTACTCTTAATGAGAAGGTGGTTCTTAGCATCTCACAAAAGGATGGGGAAACAGGCCATCTTACAGCGGTCGAATACTCTTCAGAAAAGCGCAGGTGCAAGGCGTCACCTCTTAAAGACTCGCATGGTCATACACCCGCAAGAAAAGTAGCGCGCAACAACAGTGTTATTTTCAAGATCGACTTCATCACGCGCAGAAAAGGTGAGACGCTCAAGACAACCTTCTTACTAGGACACCTCTTATGAGCATCTCAAAAGTAGAGGACGGTGGACTTCTTGATAATCGCAGAGTTCATGCCCTCATGTCTGATCTGCATGCAGAGCAGACAAAAGGGTGAGATACACAAAGCATGAAGTCCTTATAGTCGGTGTTTCGTTTGTATCTCACAAGAGGGATGGCGCTACTCTTACTAGTACTCCGTTCTTTCCCAAAAGGTGGGTACAATCTTCATATTAAAATCTGCTCTATCATAGCCCCAAAGAAAAAGCGCGCAACCACCGTGTAATTTTAAAGCCTCTCTTCATTACGCGCAAGCTGTCTAGAAAGAAAGCGAGCCAGTTGACCCTCTTTTAAATCTTACCCGTCTTGGCTCTGCATTAAGTAAAGCATAAAGGTATATGTTTGTCAACTATACTATGGTTTAAGACAAAAAAACCGCGCAGCCGTTATCTATTGATACCGTTATCGTCTTGCGCGGAAAAGGGTGAGATGCTAAACCCCTATGCCTACTAACTGATCCCATCTTAGCATCTCACAAAAAAGGTACGCTATAGAAAGGGTGCGCCAACAGATTCGGTCTTGCTACGTCGGCATTCTTATGGCGCAAAAAGGTGAGGATCAGACCGAGTGTCTTAATTACAAGCTCATTGTTACCCTCATGTCTGATCTGCATGCAGAGCAGACAAAAAGGTGAGATACCCAAGCCACAACTCTTTTTCAGTAGGTGTTTCTTGGGTATCTCACAAATCGCCACAACCACATTCATGTAAGACGATGGTCTCTTGGCGAAAAAAGGAGTGCCACAAAGGCCTTCTATTTAGACTTCTTGAATCTTGTGACACAAAAGAGTAGACAAATGGCGAAGGCACATGACGATTCATATTTACTGCTCCTGTCTTGCCTTCAATTATAGAGTGTCAGATAAAACAGAATTTGTCAAGGCAGCTGAAGGATTCTTCCGTTTTCACCGTGGTCTAAATGTACAGAAATGAACCGTTTTGTTGTAAGAAGTTTCTTAATTTTTTCTGGCCATTCAATTACGCTAATTGAGTCAGGATTACCTATATAATCTTCTGCTCCTATATCTATAAGTTCTTGAGCATTTTTTAGACGATACGTATCTATGTGCACTAGTCTTCCATTTTTATAAACATTCATGAGGGTGAATGTGGGGCTGGTTATCTGGTCTTTTATGTCAAGACCTTGCGCGATACCTTTGGTAAACGTAGTTTTTCCGGCTCCTAGCTCTCCGTGGAGTAGCACAACATCGCCGCCTTTTAGCGTGGTGGCGAATTTTTTTCCTTCTGCAATCAGTGCTTTTTCAGTTTTGATGATTTTTTTTGTCATTGCGAGCGGTGTAACCGCGAAGCAATCCCGTGGTATAAGCGACTGGATTGCTTCGTCGCTACGCTCCTCGCAATGACTCGGTTGTGTTAGACTAGAGTAAAGGAGGAAAAATGACTTCATCTGAGATCATTTTTCTTTTCATGAGTATTCCGCTGTCTGTAGCTTTAATGTGTTTTGGAGCGCTTATGTACCTGGAAGCCGTAGATCCTATTGATTTTTATGTTGATTGGTTGAAAGTTGATGGAGTGCAAGAGTATTCTCCAGAAGACACGCAACTGTCACGGGTCCCACGCCACCAGGAACAGGCGTAAGCCAGCCCGCTTTTTTTTGACAATCCGGGTGAACATCTCCCTTTAGCGCTAAGGTGCCGCTGTCACGGGTTATCCCCACATCTATGACAATGGCACCTTCTTTTATTTTGTCGCTTGTTATGGACCACGGCTCTCCAATGGCAACAACAATTATGTCAGCCGAAGCAGAATCTTTTTGCAAAACCATGCCTTCCTGTGCAAGCGCGGCAGAAAGTGGCTGTGTGAAGACGCTGCTTTTTGTAAGCAGTGCTACTGTTTTGTCTTCAAGTGGCTGTTGAGAATAATTCAGGAGAGCCAGGATTGCCTTTATAAGAACCGGTTTTGGGTGAGTGCTGGATCCCTTAATGAGGCTAGAAATATTTGCGGGGTGAAATCCGTCTACGTCCTTGTGGGGATCCATGGTCTTGATGATTTTTTGGGTGTTAAAACCAGCAGGCAGTGGCAGCTGAATTAAGATAGCGTGTATGTCATCTCTGCTGTTGTAGCGCTCTATGGCGTCAATAATTTCTTGCTCGTCTGTAGTGTCGTCAAAAACAGATTTTTCAAAGCGGATTCCAACCTTAGAGCACGCTTTCTCTTTTAATTTTACGTAGGCCGCAGACGCCTGATCATCTCCAACTAAAATAACGCCGAGTCCGGGGTCGGCGTTGCTATTTTCTATATCATCTTTAACGCGCGCTGTCATTTTTTTTGCCAGCGCGCGTCCGTCTAGAAATACCATACTTAGGTGATAGGGAAGTCTTTTGCTAGTTCCTTTACCTCTGCGGCAACAGCTTGCAACTTTGCATCATCCTGCCAATTTTGTAGCGCTTGGTCAATGAAGTCAGCGATAGATTTCATTTGATCTTCTTTCATGCCGCGCGTGGTAAGAGCAGGTGTTCCAAGCCGGATTCCAGAGGGGTCAAATGGTCTGCGCGGATCGTGGGGGATAGTATTTTTGTTTACCGTGATGCCTGCTTTTCCAAGTGCTATTTCTGCCTGAGCGCCGGCAATTCTTTTTTCAGTGAGATCAATTAAGATTAGGTGATTGTCGGTGCCGCCGGAAACAAGCTGGTAATTCCGTTGCATTAGTTCTTGGGCCAGTGTTTTTGCGTTTGCTACAATTTGTTGTGCATATTTGCTAAATGATGGAGTGCTGGCTTCTTGTAGGGCTACGGCAATGGCTGCGGTTTGGTGATTATGCGGGCCGCCTTGAAGGCCGGGGATTACCGCCCTGTCTATAAGTGTAGGAAGATTGTCTTTTGTCCTTTCTGCTTTGCGCAGAGGTGTTGAGGGGTTTCCGTTGCACATGATGATAGCTCCTCGTGGTCCACGAAGTGTTTTGTGTGTAGTAGTGGTGATTACGTCTGCAATACCCACTGGGGATGGATGCGCTCCACCCACAATCAAACCGGCAATGTGGCTAACGTCTGCCAGTAAAAAGGCATCTACACTATCGGCAATTTCTTTCCATTTGACCCAATCAAATACTCTAGGGTAAGCCGTGGCTCCAACAATAATAAGCTTGGGTTTGCACTCCAGGATATTTTTGGCAATCTGCTGATAATTAAAATATCCGTCTTTTTGGATTTCATATTGTACGCTGTTGTACAGCGTTCCTGAGAAGTTCACCTTAAGGCCGTGCGTCATGTGACCACCGTGAAAAAGTTTGAGTCCCATTACAGTGTCCCCCGGGTCTAACAGAGCAAAATAAACAGCCATATTTGCCGGACTTCCTGAGTAGGGCTGTACATTGGCATGGTCGGTTCCAAAAAGGGCCTTTGCTCTGTCTCTGGCGAGATTTTCTACTTCATCAACAATTTCACATCCGCCGTAGTACCTCTGTCCTGGGTATCCTTCTGAGTATTTATCGGTAAGCCTAGAGCCGAGTGCTTCAAGAACGGCTGCGCTGGTATGATTCTCTGATGGAATCATTTCAAGGCCATCGTTTTGCCGTGCCGTCTCAGCATTAATAAGTTCTAAAATTTTTGGATCGGTATTTTGTAACATACGTCATACAGCATACAGCATGCATCATCCTTAGTTGGTGAGCAGTCTGTAGGCAAATTAATCATAATGAGCATCGTTTGCAGCAATAATTTTTGCTACTTGTTGAATGATGAATGTTGTATGTCATTAGTATGTCATGGCGCTATTGTAGTGGATTTTTGCCAGAAAATCAAGAACCACCCGTAGGCGGCTCTTTTGGGTGACTATTTTTTCCAGTTAGCGTCTAGCGAGTGTTTTCCCGCGCCCGTTATGGAGAGTGAAAGTGCTGCAGCAAAGAGCACTAGAACAAATTCATATCCTCCGGCAGAAACAAGAAAGCCATTTTTAAAGTGAACCAGGGCAAGGGCAAAAATCATGTTTATGGCAAGTAGTTTTGCGGCCCAATGAGTAAAGACGCCTAGCACAAGTGCTACACCACCAAGAAGCTCAACTAAAGTGACCACCCAAGCCAAAACGCCCGCAGCTGGCACGCTTAGAGACCCTAAAAATCCTGCCACAGAAGAGACATCGCCAAATTTGTCCCATCCATGGACAATAAACACAGCACCGAGGGCAACGCGGAGCACCAAAGGGGCAATATCCTTATATTTTTTAAAACAGTCGCACGCAAGCAGTTTTTTCATATAAATTACGTGAAGAATTAGCTAAATTAAGTATAGTAGGCTTGATTTACCGCGTCAAACTCACTACAATGGTGGCATGGACTTGTCTGGAATAAAAAAAATTTATTGTATTGGCATTGGCGGTATTGGGGTGAGTGCGGTTGCTCGGTGGGGGCATCATCAGGGGATTGCTGTTTCTGGGTCTGATGTTACAAAAACTGATCTTACAGAAAAGCTCAAGCGCGAGGGGATAGAGGTTTTTTATGATCATGATGCAGCGCACGTACCAGACGATGCTGATTTTGTTGTCTACACGCCTGCAGCAGATGAAAAGCACGTAGAGCGCGTAGCGGCGGCCAAGAAAAAAATAATGCAGGTGAGCTATCCGGAATTTTTAGGATGGCTCTCTGAGAATAAGTTCACCATTGCGGTAACCGGCACGCACGGAAAATCTACCACCACCGCCATGCTTGGCCTCATGCTGCAAGAGGCTGGTTTTGATCCTACTATTTTTGTGGGTACTATTGTGCCAGGACTAGAGCACGGAAATGTACGCGTGGGGCATTCAAACTTTTTGGTGGTAGAAGCGTGTGAGCATCAGGGTAACATGCGCCAGATCAGCTCTAACATTGCCATCGTCACAGGCATAGAGCCGGATCACTTGGACTTTTACAAGAATTTTGAGCATGCACTCAGTGTTTATCAGGAGTTTGTAGATAACATTTCATTAGATGGACTTTTGGTAAAAAATTATGAGGATGATGGGTGCGCTCAGCTAGAGTTTAAAGGGAGAACCATGAGCTATGGCAAGAGCACAGACGCAGATGTGTACTATTCTGGCTATAAATATGAAGATGGCCTCAGCACTTATCATGTACACTCTACCGTAGAAGGCGAGGGTCACACGGTTGAGAGTAAACTGGGTGTGCCGGGAGAATTTAATGTAGAAAATGGTTTGGCAGCCGGCATTGCCGCGTATCAGGCCGGCGTGCCCGGGCCGGTGATAAATCATGTTTCAGAGAATTTTTCTGGCATATGGAGACGTTTTGAAAAAGTGGGGGAATACAATGGCGCTTTGATTTATTCAGATTACGGACATCACCCCACCGCGATAGAAGAGACCATGAAAATGGTTCGGCAGCTTTATCCAAAGAAGCGTGTTGTATTTGTATTCCAACCACACCAACATAACAGAACCAAAGAGCTCTACGTAGATTTTGTAGAGGTGCTCAGCGTTGTGCCGGTTGATGTTTTGGTACTTAATGAGATTTATGATGTTGCCGGTAGAAAAGAAGACAAAGACAGTGATGTTTCATCGGTGCATATGTTGGATGAGGTTCGCAAAACTCAACGTTTTGAAACTCACTATACCGCCACCTTGGATGAAACGCAGGAATGGCTTGAGGAAAATGTGGAGCCAGACGATGTGGTGGTCATCATGGGTGCTGGAGATATTGATTTGGTTGCTAGAAATTTGGCAAAATAATATGTCAAAACTATGGGAAGAAATAAGAGAAAAGTTTCCGGCTGCTAAGCAGGGGGTGGAGCTCTCTCGGTATACTACATTCAAAATTGGCGGGCCAGTAAAATTTTTGATTCCGGTTAGGTCTGTTGAAGAGCTGCAAGAAGCGCTTAAGATTGCTCATAAAGCGCATTTGGATTATTTTGTTTTTGGTGGGGCGAGCAATATGCTTGTTGCAGATGAAGGCTATCGAGGAATTGCTATAAAGATGGAGATGAATAGCCATAGCGTTGTGGACGAGATGGTAATGGCGGACGCTGGCATGATTACGGCAGCCCTCACGCGCGCAACTATAGATGCGGGGCTCACTGGCTTTGAATGGGGGATTGGCGTGCCCGGTACTATAGGTGGAGCCGTGCGCGGAAACGCAGGAGCGTTTGGCGGAGAGATGAGAGATGTGGTAGAGAGTGTAAATGCGCTGATTGATGGGGAGATTGTTGAGCTTTCAAATAAGGAATGTAAATTTGGTTATCGGCATAGTATTTTTAAAGAAAATGGCGGGATTGTTTTAGGTGTTACGCTTAGGCTTAAGATGGATGAGGAGCGCGGTGGAGCAAAAAAGATGATTGAGTTTCTAAAACAACGCAATGAGACTCAGCCTAAGGGTTCGGCAAGTTCTGGTTGTATTTTTAAGAATTTTGAGTTTGAAGAGGTGAAACCGCAGTGGGAGGGCGTGATTCCGGATAATTTTTTGGCCGCAAAGAGAATTTCTGCTGGTTGGCTTATTGAGCACGCAGGTCTCAAAGGTACAAAAGTAGGGGGCGCGCAGGTTTCAGATGTGCACGGGAATTTTACTACCAGTGATGGAAGCGCAACAGCAGCCGATGTACGCGCACTCATAGAAAAAATAAAAGCAGGCGTAGCGGAAAAATTTGGTATTGATCTTCAGGAGGAGATACAGTATATTGGATTCTAATCATGCAACATGCAACATGCAGCATGCAGCATTTAGCACGCATCACGCAACAATATGTCAAAGTGATGTATGCTGTATGATGAATGAGCAATGAATAAATATGAATATACACATTCAAGGCATTCACATGGACCTTACTGACGCTATAAAAGGCCATGTTGAGAATAAATTAGGAGTACTAGAGAAGTTTTTTGGAGGAATTGATGGTGTTGATGCATCAGTAGAAGTAGGAAAGACAACCGAGCATCATCAAAAGGGAAAAATATTTTTTTGTGAGGTGCATTTGGTTATTCCGGGCAGTCAACCGGTGAGAGCAAGAGAAGTGGAGGAGGATCTGTACGTTGCTATAGACCGTGTTCGGCACGATTTGCAACGGCAGTTGGTTGACTCAAAAGAAAAAAGATTGGCGCGTGAGCGTATGAATAGAGGGTAAAAAAAGAACGCCACGGCTTGCCGGGCGTTTTTTGGATACTGCTTTGCATTGTCATCCCGGGCTTGACCTGGGATCTCAAGAAAAGATCCGCGGCAAAAGGCTCTTGAGATCCCGGATATTCACTTCGTGAATTCCGGGATGACAGGAGCATGCGTTCTATCTAAGCCGTTTACGTTTGCGCTCAATGTCTTTTACAAGATCAGAGTAAGACGTATTGACCACCAGCTCAGAGAGGATTCTGGTGTACTTCTCTTGAAGGTCGGGGTTGTTGGCTCTGCGTGCTGCTTTGAGCGCTTCATAGGCCACCACATAGGCGCGCTCAGCGTTTACAAAGTATTCTACGGCCGCAAGAACTACACAGGCACTTGATCTGGTAACAGATTCACTGGTGTGCCGAAACTCAAATTCCTGATTACGCGCGTTGAGAACGCGCATTATAACGGTGGCGCTGGCATCTGTCTTATGAATGGTCTTGCCGGTGTCAGCATCCCCCCTGACGGTAAAAGAGCTAATCTCAAAGTGGCCAATGGTGTGATAGATCTCTGCAAGATGCCTTGTAAGCGCATCAAAAAGAGCTTCCACAATACCAGAGCCGTTTCCTACCAAAACGGTACTGGTATTTTTAACTTTGTCGCGAAGTCCAAAACTAATGCGAGCCTCTCTTTTTACAAGATTCTCTCCATATACAAAGTCGTCAATGTGCAAACTAAGATATTTATCTGCCAAGAGCTCTCTAATGATATTCTGAAGCCTTTTTTTGTCGCGCAGCATTTTCCCTCCTTTTTCAGGATGGTACGCAGAAATTCAGAGATCGTCAAGCGCTTGACAGTATCTAGATCACATGCAACAATTGCATAAAAGTGGAGGAAGATATGCAGATTTCAGATTTGACACCTGCGGCGTTGCTTACGGATCCGGATCGTGCTCTTCAGATTTGGAGCCAACTTGAGAAATTTAGAGCAGAAAAGCAGAACTTTTATGCTTTGCTGCGAGAGCTAGGAGATCTTTTCTGTGAGGGGCCTACTATTTCATCTGACGGTGTAAGCAGGGCTTTGCGGCTGCACCAGCACGTTCGTCCAGTCTTTAGAGCGCTAGAGCGCGACTACTCGGATTGGATGGCGGATGCCGGCGCCCCCGCAAGCACACTGGATAATCCGCGTGTTCTCTGTGAGTATATTGGGCTTTACTATTACCGCATTGTGGCGCAGAGTTGGACGGCAAAGAATGCGTTGTGGGCCATCATGAAAGACGCTGCTACTCTGGCTGGGAATCCCACTTCAGAGCAGATTAGGAGCAAGCTTCCGGTAGAGATTTGGCGCGATGCTATCAAAAGAGAGTAAAAAGTAATGGCTGCATAAAGCAGCCTTTTTTGATCTTTTCAAAAAAGGTACTTTGTGCTACAATAAGCCCACTCTTATGAGCATTTTAGATAAAATTTTAGGCGATCCAAACGCCAAAGTTGTAAAAGCTTTGGATTCTTCTGTTGAAAAGGTGGATAGTTTTGAGGATCAAATTCAAGCTCTCTCGGACAAAAAACTTGCTGGAAAAACAGAGGAGTTTAAGAAAAGACTAGAAAAAGGCGAGACTTTAGATGATATTTTGCCAGAAGCTTTTGCGGTTGTTAGAGAGGCTTCAAAGAGGACTTTGGATCAGCGACATTATGGCGTACAAATTAAAGGAGCGGTGATAATGCACCGTGGCCAGATTGCAGAGATGCGAACCGGTGAGGGAAAAACCCTTACGAGCACGTTGGCCGTTTATTTAAACGCGCTTTCAGGCAAGGGTGTGCACTTAGTTACGGTGAACGACTATTTGGCAAAGCGTGACGCTGTATGGATGGGACAGGTTTATCATTTTTTGGGATTGTCCATTGGGATTATTCAGAACCAGCAAACTACTTTTCAGTATGATCCAGAATATCAAGTTCATGCAGATGAAGGGTCGCCGGCAGATGAGGCGCGTGATGCTACGGGGAGTTTTAAGGTAGAAGATGCTTTTTTGCGGCCGATCAGCAGAAAAGAGGCCTACTTGTGTGACATCACATACGGAACCAACAATGAGTTTGGTTTTGATTATCTGCGTGACAATATGGTTATCACGCTGGAAGACATGGTGCAGCGTGGCCATCATTACGCTGTGATAGATGAAATTGATTCTATTTTAATTGATGAAGCTAGGACGCCGCTTATTATTTCCGCTCCCGCGGCAGAGGCTACAGATCAATATTACGATTACGCACGGATTATAAAGACGCTAAAAAAAGAAGATGATTTTGAAGTTGATGAAAAATCGCGTACCGCTATTTTAACTGAAGGCGGTATAAAAAAAGTAGAAAAGGCACTAGGAATGGAGAATATCTACACAGAAGGTGGCATAAGAATGGTGCACCACGTGGAGCAGGCGCTGCGCGCTAACGCTCTTTTTGCAAAGGATAAAAATTACGTGGTAGAGCAGGGCGAGGTTATTATTATTGATGAGTTCACCGGTAGAAAAATGCAGGGACGCCGCTATTCTGAAGGGCTTCATCAGGCCATAGAAGCTAAAGAGGGCGTGAATATCCAAAGAGAGAGTCGCACCATGGCAACGGTAACCTTCCAGAATTATTTTAGAATGTACGACAAGCTCTCTGGAATGACCGGTACGGCTGTAACAGAGGCAGAAGAATTTGGCAGTATCTATAATTTAGAAGTTGTTACGGTTCCAACAAATCGGCCCGATGCAAGAGACGATGGGCCAGACAGGATTTACAAAACAAGTGACGCGCGTGACAGAGCCGTAGTGCAGCAAGTTAAGGATTTGCAGGAGCGGGGACAGCCCGTGCTTATTGGTACCGCATCTATTGATAAAAACGAGCAACTTGCCCTGCTTTTGGAGCGCGAGGGGATTAGTTTTGAGATGCTCAACGCAAAAAATCACGAAAGAGAGGGAGAAATTGTAGCTCAGGCCGGGAAACCTGGTTCTGTAACACTGGCTACCAACATGGCTGGTCGTGGAGTGGATATTGTTTTGGGCGGAAATCCGGTTGTTGGAGATTCTCAAGAGCGCGTAAAAGAATTAGGTGGTTTATTTGTGATAGGAACAGAGCGTCACGAGAGCAGGCGCATAGATAATCAGTTAAGGGGTCGTGCCGGTAGGCAGGGAGATCCCGGCATGACGCAGTTTTTTATATCTGTTGAAGATGACCTCATGCGAATTTTTGCGGGCGACAGAATAAAATCAATGATGGAAAAACTCAATGTCCCAGAAGATATGCCGATTGAGGCTAAAATGATAAGCAAGGCCATTGAAACCGCGCAAAAAAAAGTGGAAGGACATAACTTTGATATCAGAAAACATCTTTTGGAATATGATGACGTGCTTAATAAGCATAGAGAGAGCACCTATAGAAAACGCATAGAAATTTTAAAAATGTATGAGGGGAAGATAGAAAAAACCAGCGATGGATATGAAAGTTTGAAATCCGTTATTTTAGATATGTTTAGCGGCGGCATAGCCCATGCCGTCAACATGAGCTATGTTGATGAGAAATTAGATATAGATAAATTGCAGAAGTCTGTTGCGGTTATGTTTCCGGTGACATCTGGTGTAGAAGATAAGCTCAAAGAGCTTTCAAAAAGTAATCCTGAGGACGTGGTAGAGCAGACAATAGAAGTGCTACAAAATGCTGTTGATTACGCATATGAGGAATTGGAAAAAAACGTAGAAGATCCGGATCATCTGCGACAAACAGAGCGCACGCTGCTGCTAAGAACCATAGATGTTTTGTGGGTTGATCATTTGGTGGCTATTGATAGGCTGCGTGCCGGCATTGGATTGCGCGGTTATGCCCAAAGGGATCCGCTGGTAGAATATAAAAAAGAAACATTCGGCATGTACCAAAATTTGCAGGGAGCCATTGAGCATGATGTAACGCACGCGTTCTTTAAGATGGGAGCTGCTACCGTTTTGGCACCATCGCTTATGGAAAAAGAGGGTCTGATTATGCGTGGTGCCAAGAAAACATCAAATGGAGGCGGAATACAAGCCGCAGCAGCGTCATCAATAAAAAAAGTAGGCCGCAATTTGCCCTGTCCTTGCGGGAGTGGAAAGAAGTATAAGAAGTGTCATGGGGAGTAGCTGGTCCCACGTCATCGGAGTCGAAGGCCTCAGCCCACTCCGCTTCGCTTCGGTCGAGATGAGGGTGGTAGTAAATAAAAAAACACCCGACTTCGCGCTACAAGCTTCGCTGGGCAGGCCTAAATAGCAAAAAAAACGTGCCTGCCGGGCGTAGCGCAGCGTAGCCTGGCGGCTAAAATAACCATACAATGGAAACAAAAATTAAACAAGTTGCTGGCGGTGTGGTGATGGGCCCCGATGGACGTATTGTTGTGGTAGAGCAAGCTAATGATGTGTGGTCTTTGCCAAAAGGTGGGATTGATGAAGGAGAGGATGCGCTGTCCGCTGCAAAAAGAGAAATAGAGGAAGAATCAGGTATTCCCCAGGATCAGCTAAAATTTATAAAGTTGCTTGGATCATATGAACGTTACAGAACCGGACTACATGAGCCCGATGACAAGACAGAGCTTAAGAAAATACAAATGTTTTTATTCAAAACAACTTTTACAGCCCTTGCTCCGCAAGACAAAGATAATCCCTCGGCAAAATGGCTTACCCCAGAGGATGCAGTAGATAGAATTACACACCGAAAAGATGAGGAGTTTTTGAAGAAAGCACTAAGTACTGGTATTATTTAGGGACGTTGCGCAGGAGGTGACATGGAAAATATCAGGGAAGCTAGAAAAGTAGTATTGGAATGCTTGCAGTACATCTTTGCTTCAACTCTGCTTTGCTCTTTAGCCATAACGCTATGGCCGATAGTAGAGCAGGGGGGTCGGTATGCGCCCATCATTCCTCTCCTCGTGTTTGTGATCGCTCTTTTTTATTCACCCTTTCTTCTTCTTTTTCCGATTGCAGGCATGGAGGAAGTAGGTGGTCTTCATAGACCTTGGCTGCTCGCAATTTTGGGCTTAGGGGTACTTGGTTTGAGTCCAGTCGTTTGCGCAAGTCTTAGTGTTAGCCTGATTGTTTTGTGGATACATACTATTTTTGTGTTCGGTGCACTCTTAAGTATTTGGTATCAACACCAAAGAATGTTTCCAATACCTTCTGAAGAATAACAGAAGTCCGCGCTGAAGAAGCGTGGCTTTTTTTATCCAGCGCGTTGCTTGTTGCCAAAAAAACCGTTTTTCGGTAAACTAATGCCCAATGTCCAGAAAGTCTCATAAAAAGGCTTCGCGGTCCAGTATTCGCTGGGGCGTTTTTGGTATTTTTTTGATGCTTCTTTTTGCTGCTGGGTACGGCATCCCCGGAGCATATAATAAGGTGGCAGACGCCATAGAGAGCAAGGTAAGTTTTGTGATGCCACGGCCTGAGATTCCCACGTATCATTTAGGATTAGATTTGCAGGGCGGCGCGCATTTGGTTTATGAGATAGATGTTTCATCTCTACCATTTTCTGAGCGAGCAGATGGTGTAGCGGGCGTGCGAGATGTGATAGAGCGTAGGGTTAACGCTTTTGGTGTTGGCGAGCCGCGTGTTCAGACAAATGTAGCGGGGGACAAGCACAGAATAATTGTTGAGCTGCCGGGAGTGGTAAATGTGCAAGATGCCATAAAGCAAATAGGAGAAACGCCGCTTTTAGAATTTAAAGAGGTTAATCCAAATCCGGCAACAGATCTAACAGCTCAGGAACAAAAAGATTTAGATGAGCAAAATAGAATTGTAAGAGACAAGGCAAAAAAAGCGCTCAATACCGTACTGAGTGACCCGGAAGGTTTTGCGGATCATGCGCTTGCGCTGTCAGAGGATGCGCAGACCAAAGAAAGGGCTGGAAAATTAGGAACGGTAGGTACATCTGATTATGCTATAACACAGGATTTGTTTACGTTTTCACAAAAAAATTATCGGCAGGGAGAGGTAGCAAGAGAATTGGCAGAGACAGATCTTGGCTTTCATGTTATAAAATTTGACGGAACAAAAGAAGAGGAGTTAGAAGTGTCCGCTCGGCACGTGCTTATTTGTTGGAGAGATTTAGAGGGGTGTCAGGCGGATCGCAGCAAAGAAGAGGCATCGGCACTTTCTGCAGAGGTCTTCAGAGCTGCCACGCCAGAGACGTTTTCTTCTTTGGTGGCGCAGTATTCAGACGACGCAGGAACTAAGGAAAAAGGAGGAGATTTGGGTTCTTTCGCGGGCGGCGTGATGGTGCCGGCTTTTAATGAGAAAGTTTTTGAGATGCCTCTTGGGCAAATAGATACCGTGGAGAGTTCATTTGGATTCCACATCATTTACAAATACGATGAATTATCGGAGACGCAGTACGATCTGTCTCACATTTTTATAAAAAAAGTTCAGCCGTATGATGTAGCGCCTCATTTGGACGGGTGGATGTCTACAAAACTCTCTGGAGCTCAGCTAGATAGAGCAAGTGTGCAGTTTGACCACCAGACTGGAGATGTTCAGGTTGGTTTGGAGTTTGATGGCGAAGGAGGAGATTTGTTTGCTGATATAACAGAGAGAAATATAGGCCAGCAGGTGGCTATATTTCTAGATGGATCAATTATAAGCGCTCCACGAGTAGATCAGCGTATTTCCGGCGGACAGGCTGTTATTCACGGAAACTTTACGCTTGATGAAGCAAAACTTCTCACGCAAAGGCTCAATGCCGGAGCGCTGCCTCTTCCGGTAGAGCTTGTTTCTCAATCTACCGTGGGGCCTACATTGGGAAGAGTTTCTCTTGAAAAAAGTTTGAAGGCAGCCATGATCGGTTTTGCCCTTGTGCTCTTGTTCATGATTGCGTATTACCGTCTTTTGGGAATTGTGGCTGGTGTAGCTTTGGTACTGTATGTGGGATTAGTGCTCGCCGTATTTAAGTGGTTCCCGGTTACGCTCACCCTAGCAGGCGTTGCCGGATTTATTCTTTCTTTGGGAATGGCGGTAGACGCAAACGTTTTGATTTTTGAGCGTATTAAAGAAGAACTTAAAGAAGGAAGATCTTTCGGCAGAGCCATAGGAGAGGGATTTGAGCGCGCTTGGACATCTATTAGAGACGGCAATGTATCCACACTTATTACGTGCGCCATTTTGTATTGGTTTGGTACCAGCATTGTAAGAGGTTTTGCCGTTACGCTTGCTGTTGGAGTACTACTCTCTATGTTTTCTGCCATAACGATTACCAGAATTTTGGTACGATATGTAGAGCCGGTTGTAAAAGACGGAAGCCCGCTTATTTTAGGAAACAAAAAACGTAGCTAATATGCTAGCCGTTACAAAAAATAGAAAAACTTTTTTCACTATCTCTATAGCGCTTGTTGTGGCAAGTCTTATTGCAGTTGGGACATGGGGATTGAAATTAGGAATTGATTTTACTGGTGGAACTATCTCTGAAATGCATTTTGAAGGAGAAAGGCCGGAAAAGATTGCAATAGAGGAGATACTAGCAGGCGCAGAAATAGAAGGAAGCGCCATAGCGCCATTCGGAGAGAATGGTTATTTGGTGCGCATGCCTTTTATTGAGGAGCAAACGCATAATGAATTGATCAGTAGCTTCCAAGAAACCTATGGTGAGAATTGGCGAGAAGATCGGTTTGAAACAGTAGGGCCTTCTATTTCAGATGAGCTCAGACAAAAGACATTTTCTGCTATTGCCATAGTGGTACTTGCCATTGTCCTCTACATTGCCTGGGCGTTCAGGACCGTATCTGCGCCGGTTAAATCGTGGAAGTATGGCATTGTGGCCATCGCAGCGCTTGTTCATGATGTAATTATACCTACGGGAATATTTGCCGTATTGGGTCATTTTTATGGGGTTGAGGTAGATGTGCTCTTTGTGACGGCTCTCCTTACCATTTTAGGATTCTCTGTAAACGATACTATTGTTACGTTTGATCGCGTAAGAGAGAATTTGCTTAAACGAAAGCATGATGACTTTGAGCATATTGTTAATGACAGCGTAAACCAAACTATTTCAAGATCTATTAACACCTCTGTTACCACGCTTTTGGCGCTGCTAGCTATTTACTTTTTTGGTGGCGCAACGACGAAAAATTTTGTGCTCACGTTGTCTTTGGGTGTAGTTATAGGAACATACTCTTCACTGTTTTTGGCAAGCCCACTTTTGGTAGAGTGGTTCAAAAGGTCTAGGTAGGACATCTTGATTGTGATATACTAACGTTTGTATGGAGGATAAAATTTGGAGATTAGTTTATAGCAGCCTAGCAACAATCATGTTCTTGCTTCTTTTTGTAGGCGCTTATTACGCAGGAAAACAGGGGTGGTACTGGATGGGCTTTATATTTGTGCCAGTAGCATTTATCACCATTTTCTCATTAGTAGCACCACACAAAGATTAGCTTTAGTAAAAAGACGCACAACGTCTTTTTTGTTTACCATAAGTACGGTATAATAGCAGTAATCGTTACGCATTACCTGTTACGCATTACGTATTACGATGGATTACTTTGATCATTTAGGACATTTTTGGAACAGCGTGCCAGATTTGAGCACGTGGGAAATAATGTATCAGGCGCTCGTACTGGGAGGCTGGCTTATTTTGTTTCCACTTTTTCTAAAGTTGGCCTTTATTTTATTTTATATTTGGCGCGTAGGCATGAGGATGGCGCGCTTTAAGTGGGTGTATCTTGCTATAGATGTGCCAAGAGAAAATCTGCAGAGTCCGCGTGCAGTGGAGAATATTTTTGCGCATTTGGCTGGAGGACACGGAACTATGGATTTGGCAGAGCGGTATTGGGATGGTGAGTATCAAAGATGGTTCTCTTTTGAGATTGTGAGCATTGAAGGGTACATCCAGTTTATAATAAGAACAGAGCTAAAACTGCGCGATTTAGTTGAATCTGCTATTTATGCTCAGTATCCAGAGGCAATGATAACGGAAATAGATGATTATACCGGCAATATTCCAGATGATTACCCCAGCGAGACTCACGATGTATGGGGCACAGAGTGGACACTCACCAGCAACAATTATTATCCCATCAGGACATATAGAGATTTTGAGGATTCTAGTGCGGAGGACATTTTTAAGGATCCCATGGCAGCTTTGTTAGAATCATTTACCAGAATTGGCGCCGGTGAGCAAATGTGGTTTCAGATTTTAGTAAAACCGATGGGACAGGGGTGGAAAGCCGGCGGATTTGAATTTGCAAAAGAGCTACTTGGTAAAGAAGTAAAGAAAAAGCAAACGTGGCTTCACAAAATTAGCGATATTCCTATAATGATTCTTAAGGTTTTTGCGGAGGCGTTTGGATCTGAATTTACTATGGATGGAAACGGGAAGGACGATGGCGTTAACTTTGGGATGTTTGCATTAACTCCAGGAGAACGTACTACAATCGAGGGAATAGAGAATAAAGTTTCCAAAGTTGGATTTAGATGTAAAATTAGAGCCGTTTATGTGGCCAAAAAAGAGGTCTTTAATAAAGCGCACGTAATGTACGGCTTGGTTGGCGCCATGAAACAATTTGCAGATGAGGGATCCAACTCACTTAAGCCAGATTATTCCAAGACGGGCACATCTGCCCACTATATATTTAAAGAGGCTCGGCTCAACACAAGAAAAACCAATATAATGAGGGGATACAAGACAAGAAGCACATGGCTAGGAGGCCAAGAGTTTATTTTAAATACTGAAGAGCTGGCCACGCTGTGGCACTTTCCACTTTCAACGGTTAAGACGCCGCTTGTTTCTGCCACAGAAGGAAAAGTTGCCCAGCCGCCATCTTATTTGCCAACCGCCGGATCGCCAAGTGTGGATGGTCGACCAGCAGCGCTAGCACCTAAAGCGCCAGAGGTTATTCCAACGGATATTGGGCCAGCAGCACCAGCAGACAGATCGCTAGCACCTGCGGTGCCTGCACATGAAATCAGTGAGTCAGAAGCTGAGCCAGAGACACCACGCGGAGCTCCTCCCGCTAATTTGCCAATTGTATGAGCGAAGAGACACCACAATTTGATAAAGACATAACGGTTTTTGCGCAGACCAATTTTAGAAATCAATCGCGGAAATTCGGAATCAAACTAGATGATAGACGCAGACATTTTTACATAATCGGGAAAACCGGCATGGGAAAGACGGTGCTTATGGAAAACATGCTACTCTCAGACATATACGCGGGGCATGGAATAGCGTTGGTGGATCCTCACGGGGATTTTGCTGAGAATTTTCTAGACTTTATCCCCAGCAATAGAATTAATGATGTGGTGTATTTTAATCCAGCGGATATTGATAATCCCATAGGTTTTAATATTTTAGAGACTGTAAAAGAGGAGCACAGGCATTTAGTAGCCGCCGGTCTTATGGGAGTGTTTAAAAAGATTTGGGTTGATCAGTGGAGCGCAAGAATGGAGTATATTCTTACCAATACTATTTTGGCGCTCATGTATGATGATCAAAGCACGCTTTTGGGAATAAACAGAATGTATGCGGATAAAAAATTTAGAAAAACCATTGTGGCCCAGGTTACGGATCCTGTGGTAAAAGCATTCTGGGTAGATGAGTATGCCAATTGGGAGCCGCGATATGAGCGTGAGGCTACCGCCGCAATTCAAAATAAAATTGGTCAGTTTTTGGCAACGGTGATGATCAGAAATGTAGTAGCTCAGGTAAAATCCACCATTAACATTAGGCGGATAATGGATGAGGGAAAGATTTTTATCGTTAATCTGTCAAAAGGAAGAATTGGAGAGGATAATTCTAGACTTTTTGGTGGGATGCTTATCACCAAAATACAGCTGTCTGCCATGGAGAGGGTTGATACGCCAGAGGAAGAGCGTAAGGATTTCTTTTTGCATGTAGATGAGTTTCAGAATTTTGCAACAGAATCTTTTGCAAATATATTGTCTGAGGCCAGAAAGTATCGCCTGGGACTTGTTATGGCTCACCAGTACATTGAGCAGTTAGATGAGACGGTGGCAGCAGCAGTTTTTGGAAACGTTGGTACTATTCTAACATTCCGTGTTGGGGCAAATGATGCAGAGGTGCTGGCAAAAGAATATGAACCGCATTTTTATATGGAAGATTTAGTTAACCTTCCTAAATACCAGGTCTATTTACGCTTAATGATTGATGGCGTGGCAAGCACTCCTTTTTCTGCATCTACTTTGCCGCCAATCGCGCAGATAACAGGAAACAAGGAAAAAGTCATCGCATACTCTAGAGAGAAATACTCAGTTAGTCGCAAAGAAATTGAAGAAAAGGTTGCCAAGTGGAGCGGCGTTTTTGATAAAGAGCCAGAGAAGCCAGCAGGGCCGCCAAAAAAGCTGCCAAGTGGCGCTATTGATACAGAATATAATAGAATGGCAGAGGAGCGGGCTGCAAAAAAGGCAGAAGAGGAAAAGAAAAAGCAGCAGCATAACAAGCAGACTGCGCCGCCAGAGCAGAATAAGGACAAGGATAACAAGAATCAGCCAAAAGATGGTGGTGAGTTTTCCGGTAAGCCAAGGGTAGTTGGAATAGACCAAAAGAAAGATTCAGAAAATACAGCAAACAGAACCAGATCTCAAAAAAGAAGCGACAGAAGAAAAAATAATAAGGGAGGGCGCAATTAGCCCTATGTCTTTAACGGTTATAACCGGCCCGATGTTCTCGGGCAAATCCACAGAACTCATAAGACAAATAAGAAGAGCGCAAATTGCAGAAGCACAAATGCAGCTTTTTAAGTATGCGCAGGATGCCCGTTATGCCGCACCGGAGGAGCTTGCCAGTTATGATGGCCACGCCATAACCGCTCTTCCTGTTTTAAATACTCATGACGTAATAGCTCAAATGCGCCCCGAGGCGTATTTTGTGGTTTTTGATGAGATTCAGTTTTTTGATGACATTATTATTGATTACGTCTGTCATTTAGTGGAGGAGGGGAGGCGTGTTATGTGCGCGGGACTAAATTTAGATTTTAGAGGCGAACCCTTTCCGTTTGTGGGTGGCGGCAGGCGTACCATGGCAGATTTGTTGGTGCGGGCAGATTTTATAGTAAAATTGTCCGGCGTGTGTACAGACAGAGATGAAAAAGGAATGCGATGCGGAGCAGAAGCTACGCGTACTCAGCGTCTCGTTAACGAAAATCCTGCAAACTACCATGATCCTATAAAATTGATAGGCGCCCAGGAATCCTATGAGGCCAGATGTGTTAAGCATCACAGAGTGCCAGGGCGAGTCTGCGCACTAGAAATAAAAAAGGCCTGAGGTTTTAAATCAGACCTGGAGCCAGCCTGCTGCTCATTAAACTTGTGGAATCATGCCTCCGAAGAGACTCTAGCATGTCCGCTCAATAAAGTCAATATAAAAACCTGATCCATCCTCCTCGTATTGTGTAGGTGCTCATTATTGGATCAGGTGTGGTAAGAGATTGGTGGAAAAAGACGCTGTTGTTTATAGAAAACCCGATCAAAAACCAACATCAGTTATGGGTAATCCAAAATAAAAGTCCAATCCATATCCCTCCAGTATTAGAAAGGTCCTGATTCTTGGATTGGACAGGAGGAGATATGATCCATCTTTTTCATAGTCCTCGTCTTTCCTGAAGCTGTTATAACACATTGAAGTAGATAAGTCAAGTCTCTGCTTGACACTACTTTTACATATGATATAATCTCTTCAATGAATAACTACAGCAAAACGTATTGCCGTTTTTGGAAAATGCACCTCGCGCCGCGAGGGCAGATTTTAATTACGCAATAGAGTTTTAATGTAGCTGGCAAAAAACAAACGCGTAAAACTGCTCTCGCCCGGTGCGTGAGTTTTTGTTTATCGCTAAACAAAGCCAAAGAGGAGTGCCACGTGCAATACCTGATTTTTGAGACGCTGCAAATTGTCTGGGTAGAAGGAAGCTCAACGTCTGATTCCATGCAAGATTTCCTGGGAAGTCAGTCATTTAGAAGCGCTACCCACCGCATTGAGGTGGAAGATGGTGTCATCGCCTATGTGGATTCTGACGATCCAGATTACTGCAAAAAGATGCTTCTGGTTTGCGAGCAGCCTGTGGATAACCCGGAGTTTGAGATCCTGGGATTCCCGCTGTTTAACGTAAAGAGAATCTGGGGTGGTCAGCTCTGGTTTGATAGGCGGTATGTTGCGCAAGGTGTTGAAACTCGCGTGATTCGCCCGGAGCCTAAGTACAGAGCGCTTACGTCTGCTCCCTCGCCGCTTGGCGGAGGTTGTAGTATCTAGCTGCGGGGCATGTCAGTTGACACGCCCTTTTTTTGTTGATATGCTGCGCCCCATTACGTCATTCTGAACTTGATTCAGAATCTCACAGAAAAAACATAGCGGGCTACCGTCTCTGTGAGATCCCGGATCAAGTCCGGGATGACAAAAAAGTATGAAAATAATAGTAGGATTATCCGGCGGCGTAGATTCATCTGTGGCTGCCGCGTTGCTGCAAAGGCAAGGACATGAGGTAATCGGCGCCTTCATGAAAAACTGGACCGACACAGTTGATGTGGAGGGTGTTTGTGATTGGAAAAATGATAAGCGGGACGCACAGCGCGTGGCGGCAAAATTAGGAATTCCGCTTATTGTTTTAGATTATCAAAAAGAGTACAGAGAGCAGGTAGTAGATTATATGTTTGAGGAGTATTCAAAAGGTAGAACGCCTAATCCAGATGTCATGTGCAACAACGCCGTAAAATTCGGCCCATTTTTGGAGGCTGCACAGCGTTTAGGGGCCGACAAAATTGCAACGGGACACTATGCGGGCGTTAGTTCCTCTGTCATCGCGGAAAAGGGGCAAGCCTCCCAACCTGTCATCCCGGAAATTCGTGAAGCGAATTATCCGGGATATCAAGAAAATGTCTACCATCTCATGCCAGCAAAAGACAAACACAAAGATCAGACGTATTTTTTGCATAGATTAAATCAAAAGCAACTATCAAAAACACTGTTTCCACTCGCGGAATACACAAAAAAAGAAGTAAGGCAGCTAGCAAAGAATTTTGATCTACCAACAGCAAATCGCAAAGAGTCTATGGGGGTCTGCTTCATTGGAGACATTAACGTAAGAGAATTCTTAAAACAAAAAATTAAGCCCGTGCCCGGAGACGTTATAACTGTAGACGGAGATAGAGTAGGAAAACATGAAGGTCTGGCCTACTACACCATCGGGCAGCGACATGGGGTGGGATCTGCTGGCGGTGGGCAGCCACTATATGTAGCTGACAAAAGTACGAAAACAAATCAGCTTATAGTTGCACCAGAAAATCATCCATCACTTTACAAGACAGAGATACAATTAGAAGATGTTCACTGGTTATCGCCCACCCTGTCATCCCGGAGGTCGGCACAGCATCCCACCCCGTCATCCCGGAATTTTGCGAAGCAAAATATCCGGGATCTCACAGAAAAAAAGACAACGCTAGAATGTCACGTACGCTTCCGTCACAGACAAGATCTACAAGAAGCAACTCTCATCGGAAACACCCTTCACACAAAAAAACCACAACGCGCCATCGCGCCTGGCCAATTTGCCGTCCTCTACAAAGATGGAAAATGTCTGGGTGGGGGAGTCATCAAATAAAAAAGAGGGCTGATGCCCTCAAGGATTAAACGGATAGAGTGACGCTTAGACCATATCCTGTACCAGTTCTACTTGAATGTGCCTGTACAGTTGGAACGCTGTGCTTGTCCGACCACCCACCCAAAATGATTTTAAGTCCGGGTGCGTGTGGATCGTCCTGTGACCCCACGCCCTGTCCCTCGTTCTCAATTCTCGCAATGACTTCGAAATGCTCATCGTCGTGCAACTTGTGGCACCAGTAGACGCAGCCCGCGTGCATGAACCAGATTGTGCTGCCGAAATTGTCTCCAACCTTGCAGATTGATGGAACTTCTAGTTTGGCACCATCTCTTGTTGTGGTTGCGCCATCCACCGGGTAGAGTGTGATTTCAACAATGTCCGCCCCGTACCCACAAGAAACCATTAGGGGGCCAGTGACGGTTGTAGTCTCTCTGCTTGCTTCTGTCATGTGTCCTCCTAGGATGAAAGGACCTCCTAATATAACACATAAGTTATTATTTGTCAAGTATCTCACAAAAAAAGAGCCCGAAGGCTCATGACTTTGTCCATTCTGCTGAAAAGGCGGTACAAGTTTTGCCACAGCTATTACTTGGTTGGGTAATAACTACTGGGATATCACCCTCCTTTTCACACGCATGCATCACAATTCTGGTCATTCTAAACAGATCATCGGCATCTCCGCTTTCGTGACTGATGAAGAAGCGGTGAGTGTACAGATCGTGTGCGGTCAGTTCTGCATAAAGCGTACCGCGCGCTCCAAAGCTTACAATTACTATGGGGCCATCAAAGAAAATTCCTTTGGCATGTGGCGGAATATTGTTTGGTGTGGGTACTCTAACTTTAACGGTTGTTGGCACTCCCGTTGGCACTTCTAAAGACCTATCCTCTCCGCCTAGTTTTACTGTGCTGTGTATGAATCCGTGCGCTGGCGCCGTAATCTCGGCAATCGTAAAATGTGATGACACGCCACCTCCTGTGTTACGGCAAGCGTAGCAGTCTTTCTTTTTTTAGTCAACAAAAAAAGGCGCCGGGGCGCCAAATGGTTACTCCTCACACGGGTGAAGAGCAAGAAATTGCTCATTGAATTCTGACCAGCAGGGGAGCATGAGATCCGTTGCGGTCATGGAAATAAACGGCGTGTTGGTGTCCATGTCGTCAAGCTCAGGTGCGGCAGTTTTGAATTCGCGCCTAACGCGTTCAACCAGTCCGCGATGGCCTTTTTCAAAGAACTCAAGCGCGGCTGCAATGATTCTGCGGCTGGCAAGAGAAAGCATAGGACCTTTGGTAAAGACCATCGACCCGCGCTCGCATTCAAAACGGACAAAATCGTACAGGAACCTTGCCTGGGCCTGCAGAGCGTAGAAAGCTTGCTCAGGACAATCACCTTCCGCATTGACTGCTCTGTGAGTGCGAATCAGCTGCGTTGCTGGGGATGTTCCATCAACAATCAGCGGACTGCCGTTGTGATGCTGGCCGCTTGCCTGATTGTAGACGCACGCGGCTGTTTGGATCAGAAAGTAAGCAAGAGATCTGAGCTCAGATTCCAGCAGGGAATCCCAGTCAAATAAAACAGGGATCCGATCCCCAATGGTAATAGGCTCGCTGATGTCATCATCAATCAGAAATCGTTGAACATCGGGCATTTATTCCTCCGCTTCGCTATCTGTTTGAGGACTATAGCACAACATTAGCCTCTTGTCAAGGGTATTGCCCTAAGGCAGACCATGAGGTATCATGGCGCTATGACAGCACAAGAACTCAGAGAAAAATATTTAGAATTTTTTAAGCAAAAGGGGCATACCGTTATCCCTTCTGCTTCTTTGATTCCAGAGAATGACCCTACGGTGCTCTTTACCACCGCCGGCATGCATCCTTTGGTGCCGTATTTATTGGGAGAGAAGCATCCGGGCGGAAGCCGTGTTGCAAATGTTCAAAAATGTATTCGTACAGGAGATATAGATGAGGTGGGGGACAACACTCACCTTACGTTTTTTGAGATGCTGGGCAATTGGTCTTTTGGTGATTATTTTAAAGAAGACGCCATAAAATGGAGCTTTGAGTTTTTGACGAGTTCAGATTGGCTCAACATCCCACTAGAAAAATTAGCATTTACGTGTTTTGCTGGTGATGATAGCGCGCCAAAAGATGATGAGTCTGCAAAATTGTGGATGGATTTGGGGGTGAGCGAGAAAAGAATTGCGTTTTTAGGAAAAGAAGATAACTGGTGGGGGCCTGCTGGCAAAACCGGGCCGTGTGGACCAGATACAGAGATGTTTTATTGGGCAGGAGATTCAGAAGTTCCTGAAGTTTATGACCCATCGGATGAGCAGTGGGTAGAGATCTGGAACGACGTTTTCATGGAGTACAACAAAAATGAAGATGGCAGCTATAGCCCACTTGAGCAAAAAAATGTAGATACCGGCATGGGTCTGGACAGAGTAGTGGCCGTTTTAAATAATCAAAAATCTCCTTTTGAGACAGATTTGTTTTTACCGATAATAAAAAATATTGAAGCGCTATCTGGCCAGAAATACGCAGAAAACAAAGAAACCATGCGCGTCATTGCAGATCATATACGTACTGCAGTTTTCATTATCGGAGATCAGCGCGGCGTTGTTCCATCTAATGTGGACCAGGGTTATGTGTTGCGCAGGCTCATACGCAGAGCCATCATGCACGGTAAGAAATTAGGTATTCAAACGGCTTTTACTTCTGAGATAGCTGGTGTTGTGGTGGATCTGTACGGAAATTATTATTCCGAATTGTTTGATAACGAAAAAACAATTTATGCCGAGCATCAAAAGGAAGAAGAGAAGTTTGGAAAAACGCTGGAGAAAGGTCTCAGGCAGTTTGAAAAAGTAGCCAAACGCGACGGTAAAATAACCGGTGACTCTGCTTTTGATTTGTTCACCACCCACGGCTTCCCAGTAGAAGTCACACAGGAAATGGCCGCTGAGCGCGGAATAGATATTGATGTGAGCGATTTTGAGGAAAAAATGCAGAGCCACAAAGATCAATCTAGAAGCGGAGCTGAAAAAAAATTCGCGGGCGGTCTTGCTGATGATAGTGCAGAGGTGGTGAGGCTTCATACTGCCACGCATTTGCTGCATCGCGCATTAAAAAACGTACTCGGAGATGAAATAGAACAAAAAGGCAGCAATATCACTGCTGAGCGCCTAAGATTTGATTTTAGTTACCCAGAAAAAGTCCCAGCAGACAAGCTGCAAGAAATAGAAGATCAAATCAATGAAATAATTCAAAAAGATCTGCCCGTGCATTTTGAAGAGCTCACGCCAGAGCAGGCAAAAGAGCGCGGCGCGATTGGCTATTTTGATGATAAGTATGCTACGCTGGGCAACAAGTTAAAAGTTTATTTTGTTGGAGATTATTCATCAGAGATCTGCGGCGGCCCCCATGTGGAGCGAACCGGAGAGCTAGGAGGGCTAAAAATTGCAAAAGAGCAAGCTGTATCGGCCGGCGTCCGCAGGATCAAGGCTACTATCAGTGCAAATGAGACATAAAATTTTGTGTTTTAGGAACTGGTGCCTGACTCACAAGGAGTCGTTCTTTAAGTATGTGTTTGTGGGAACCAGCGGCACGCTGATGGACGTGGGGCTGCTGTATTTAGCCAGCAATGTTTATGGCGCAGACTCAGTGATATCTGTTGCCGCCATCCAGATTATTGTCGGGCTGTGGGTATTTCTGGCAAACAAGCATTGGTCTTTTGGAGAAAAGTCTCCTCATGGCAAGCAGTTAGTAAAGTTTGCACTGCTGTTTGGTTGGAATTACATTTTTGGCCTCATCAGCATGCACATAGGAAACAAAATCTGGGGATTTGACCCGGTTCCCGTGCGTATTGTGGCAATTGCCATGACCACCAGCTGGAATTTCCTTTTGTATAGATACTGGGTTTACAGATAAAAACAGACGCCCTGAGCGTCTTTTTTGATTACAAGTATTCTGAGATTGAGAATAAATAAAGCTAAAACAAAAAAAGATGAGGAGGTGCCTCATCTCTACTGCTCTCTAAATGATGTCTTTGCTGGTAAGCGACGTGGCCATCATTTCAGCCTGCTTGCGTGCCATAGCATCTGCTGCGATTTGCTCAGCTATAAGTGGCGGTATTGCAGCTACCGTTCTAACGAACAACGCGAGTATGTGTGCTGCCTGCGCAAACTGCATATCCTCACCAAGCTTTTGTTCGCTTGGTGAATCACCCACGAGCCCTTGTAGCTTAGACTGTATAGCGCGATGAAGAAAGTCTGCCAACCAGGAAGCTTTTAGAGGAGGAAGATCGGTGTGGCTTACATGGAGGTGTGGACCCTGGGGAAATACACCGGCACAGACCCTATTTTGGTGATTAATCAGCGTGGCAATGGCTCGCACGGCATAATACAGATCAAGCTGAGTAAAGTCACGGCCAAGATTAAAATCAAAGATGTCAGGATTAAAATGCGTGTTGTACTGAGTCCCTAGAATTCTCAGTGTCGCCTTCATCAGTGGAACAAAATTTACTCCTGAGATTTCGGTGCGCCTCTTTTTCTTTTTCTTCATCAATCCTCCGTTGCTGTTTTGAGACTATCAGACAGAAGTTGTACTGTCAATCATGTGTAGTCGAGAAGTTTATCCACAGGTATGTAGAGATCTTCTTGACAAAAAAAATCGCCTTTGCTGCTATATGCAAGTCGCCAGAGAACTCCGGAGAAATAGGGGACTGCCTGTAGGCCCGTACCGGGAGCAGGCTGCTGAGCGGGTACGGTGTGCGAAATTTGCGTAAGTAGGAGTGTGTGGATAGGCATATCCATTTGTGGCTGGAGGCATCCTAAGCAAGAACACACCCTGAACAGGCGTAATAGCTGTAGCATCAGTGAAAAACCCGTACATGCGAGCACAGCTTGCCCTATGCTCTGACGACACTAGTCCGGCGAACACTTCGTTTTCCGGGCTTTTTTAATGGTAAAAAGTTGTTTTATTGGCTATAATTAAGCCAAATAATACTATCCACAAGTGTTTTGGATAAACTATTGACACTTTTTAACTCATTTGATAAACTAGCGCCAGCTTCTTTTGCGTATTATTCGCAGAGGAAAGGCAAATAAACCATTCATGGCAAAAAAAGACGTACTGGAAATGCGAGGCACAATAGAAGAGCTTCTTCCCGGCGCCACTTTCAGGGTAAAACTTGAGAGCGGACAGGAGATCATAGCTCATCTAAGCGGTCGCATGCGCAAATTTAGAATTAGATTAACGGTAGGGGATGATGTGAAAGTAGAGATGACCCCCTATGACCTTACTAAAGGTCGTATAACCTATAGATTTTAAACAACAACCGTTGCGGTGGAGGCAGCCCACAGGGCGCCCATGATATCGCGGCATCGGTTGTTCGTTTTTGTATGAAAGTCAGATCATCCGTTAAAGCAATGTGCAAAGACTGCAAAGTATCACGCCGCAAGAAGCGTGTTATTGTGACATGCAAAAACCCTAAACATAAGCAAAGACAAGGATAATCCGGTTGTCAGTTATCAGAAGTCAGTTATCAGAGTCCAGTGAAGTAGATCTGGTAAAACTGAGAACTGATAGCTGAAAACTGACAACCGAACACATATGGCCCGCATTTCAGGAATTAATTTACCAAAAGAAAAAAGAATCGTAATTGCGCTTACGTATGTTTATGGTATAGGGCCAAAGAGCTCTGAGAAAATTTTGGCAGAGGCGGGGATAGATCAGAGCATAAGAACAAAGGATCTTACCTCTGAGCAAGAGCATGCTATTAGGCAAATTGTTGATAAAGCTCACATGACGGAAGGAGACTTGCGCAGAGAAGTGCGCGGAAATGTGAAACGCTTGCGTGATATTAAGGCATACAGAGGCACGCGCCACGCAAAAAGACTGCCATCCAGAGGACAGCGCACCAAAACAAATAACAGAACTATACGCGGTAACAAGCGATCCACCATGGGATCTGGAAGAGCTAAGGCCGCATCTAAGACCTAAGTATGGCTAAGAAAAAGAAAGACAAAAAGGCTCCAAAAAGAGTTGTTAAGAAAGTTGCTAAGAAGAAAAAAAGCGTTGCGCGCGTTAGCAGCGGGCATGCTTATGTTTCCGCATCTTATAACAATACAATTGTTACTATTACCACAGAGCAAGGAGACGTTCTTGCATGGTCTGCGGCTGGCGTGGTTGGTTTTAAGGGGCCAAAGAAGGCTACGCCTTATGCAGCTACTCAGATTGTTAAAGATGTGGCAGAAAAGGCAGCGCCATACGGTGTAAAAGAACTTAAGGTTTTTGTAAAAGGAATTGGTGGTGGAAGAGAGAGCGCAATTCGCGCCCTTAACGCGCAGGGATTCTACGTTACAACTATAAAGGACGTAACACCTATCCCTCATAATGGATGCCGTCCACCCAAACCACGCAGAGTATAAATATGGCAAGAATATCAGCACGAAAATGTAAAACATGCAGACGCCTTGGCGCCAGTGTTTGTGGTAGAGAAAAATGTGCCGTAAAGCGCAGGCCTTTTGCCCCTGGAATGCACGGGCCAAACGCACGTAGAAAGCGTCCTATTGGATACGCATTTCAGCTTTTAGAAAAGCAAAAAGCGCGCTACGCCTACGGTATTATGGAAAAGCAGTTTAGAAATTATGTTAAAAAGGCTGCTCAGAAAGAAGGAGACACGGGCATCTTGCTTAAGGTATTGCTGGAGCACCGACTAGATAATGTAGTGTTCAGGCTTGGTCTTACTAAAACGCGTGCAGCAGCAAGACAGCTAGTGAATCACGGGCATGTGCTGGTAAATGGTAGAAAAGTAGATATCCCATCATATTCAGTAAGATCCGGAGACGAGATTGCTGTAAAGGATGGCAAGGCAGAGAGCAAACTGTTTGATGGCGTGCGCAAGGAGCTACCATCGCACGAGACGCCAAGCTGGCTTAAGCTGGATCCGGTGGCTTATAAAGGAACGGTACTGGGAAAGCCCTCAGAAGACGAGCTAGCATCGCTGTTTGATGCAAAACCAATAATTGAATTTTATTCACGATAAAATAGGAGGGATGGCACACGCCAACCCAAACAAGACTATGGAAAACCTACTTTTGCCATCTACTATAAGAGTAGAAGAGGGTGACAGCCCGCTGCTAGGCAAGGCAATTATTACCCCATGCTACCACGGTTACGGTACTACGCTAGGAAACGCATTGCGTAGAGTTTTGTTGTCTTCTTTGCCCGGAGCTGCCGTTACTGCCTTTAAGATTAAGGGGGCGACGCATGAGTTCTCTACGGTAGACGGCGTTAAAGAGGATGTGGTGGATATTATGCTTAACCTTAAGCAGCTCAACATGCGTGTTCACTCGCAAGAGCCGGTTTTGATTAAACTCTCTGCAAAGGGTGAAGGCGCCGTAAAGGCAAGTCAAATAGAGGTTACCTCAGACGTTGAGATCATAAATGGGGACTTGGTTATTGCGACTATTACGGATCCAAAAGCTACACTTGATATGGAAATTACGGTTCAGCAAGGACGTGGGTATGTTCCGGTAGAGGAAAGAGAAGAGGAGCAGCATGATTTGGGGACAATAGCAGTAGACGCTATCTACACGCCGGTAAAAGATGTTGGTTACTCAGTAGAGTCTACTCGTGTGGGAGATGTTACCAACTTTGAAAAGCTTACCATCTCCGTTGAAACAGACGGCACCATGAGCCCTTCAGAGGCAATATTGCAATCTGTTGATATACTCCAAGATCACCTAGCTATCATAAAAAACGGCGTAGAGAATCCAGAATCGGAAGAAGTGGAGGAAGAAGACGAGGTTTCTCAGGAGGGTGATGCTGTTGTAGAGGAAGATACAAACGAAGAAGATAAATAAATAGTTACTAGTTACTGATTACCAGTTACGAGTTACCAAAATATGAGACACCGCAAGAAAAAAGTAACGCTTGATAGAAAGAAAGCCCCACGGGAGGCCATGCTTAGGAATCTTGCGGAAAGCGTGATTTTGTACGAAAAAATAAAGACTACAGAGGCAAAGGCAAAAGCCGTAAAGCCTTTTGTGGAAAAACTCATTACAAGATCTAAAGTTTCAACTCTGCATAACAGAAGAGAGCTTCATAAAACGTTGTATACTAAAAACGCCATTGCAAAATGTTTAGAGGTTTTGGGACCGCGTTACGCAAAGCGTCCTGGTGGTTATACACGTATTGTAAAAATTGGCCCAAGACAGGGCGATGGAGCAAAAATGGTTCAGCTAGAGCTTGTATAATATGGCAGAAAAAACAAAAACAATAGAAATAAATGCAGAGGGAAGAGCGCCCGGTAGAGTGGCAACAGAAGTTGCAACTATTTTGCTTGGAAAGCACCGTCCTGATTTTAAGCCACATGTGGTTGCGGGAGACAGAGTAAGCGTTACCGGTGCGGGTGCTATGAAATACACGGGCAAAAAGTTAGATCAAAAGCTGTACAGACGCCACACCGGATATCCTGGCGGTTTGCGCGAGAAAAAAATGAGAGATGTGATGGAAAGTAATCCAACAGAAATTCTGCGTAAGGCAGTGTGGAACATGCTTCCAAAAAATAAACTAAGAAATGAGCGCATGAAGCTCTTGACTATTAAGGCGTAAATACATGGCAGATCAAGTAAAAACTGAATATCAAAGAGCGGTTGGGCGCCGTAAACAGGCCAGTGCCCGTGTTAGGCTTCACCCAAGCGGCAAAGGAGAGATTACCGTAAACGGTAAGCCATATAAAGAATATTTTGGCGTTTTTGAATATCAAAAGGCAGTACTTGATCCACTGACACTGACCGGAAAAGAAGAGTTTTTCGATGTGACTGCAAAAGTAGAAGGCGGTGGTAGCAGAGGGCAAGCAGAAGCGGTACGTCATGGAATTGCGCGCGCTTTGGTGGCGTGGAATGAAGATTTTAGAAAAACACTAAAAGCAGAAGGGTTTTTGCGCAGGGATCCACGTAAGAAGGAAAGAAAAAAGCCGGGTTTGCGAAAAGCTCGCCGTGCGCCACAATGGAGCAAGCGATAATTCGCTTAACAAAGCAAAAAACGCCACGTAGTAGGTGTCCTGAGCGCAGCGAAGGAACCCGTCGCTTCTTGACGGGATTGCCACGCCAGTTACACGGCTCGCAATGACATACGCCCTTGACAGGGGCGTGTTTTTGTGTTATGCTGCGGGAAATTCAATAGGCAAAAGTTCGCATCTGGAAATCTAGAAAAGGAGTGTCAGATGGAATTCTGGAAGGAAGTTAGGCCGCTTATGGTGACCAAGCTGTTCGGGGGCATGTTGGTGTTGTGCCTCGTCTCCGCATTGTTGGCACTTTCTGGTTGTGATGCCAGTGATGGAGCGCGTGCAAGCCTGAGCAGGCAGGTTACTGAGTGCGAGGCTGCGCGTGACAAGGCTGTGTCTGAGTTGAAGACGCATACGGATGGAGAGCGAGAAAAAAGAGAGGCTCTAAGAAAGGAGCCTTGTTCCCTTAAGAAGTTGACCACTCAAGAGCCAGAGAGAGCCCAAAAACTGGCACGCGCTAAGACGGAAAAGCAAGAGGCGGAGGCTATGGCTGCCATGCTCAAGGAGCTGGTTGAAGCCTCTGTTGCGCAGACCACATCGGCGATTCCCATGCCAGAGCTCCCGGTAACGGCAGTGCATGGATCGTTTGATCACACAACGTTCAGGGCGCGAGAGGGAAATCACGGAATGTGTTTCTTTGAGCCTGATACGCAGTACGTCAACTTCACCGGAAGAACGCAAGGGTCCTGGGAGCAGGTGTTGTCATTTGCTAAGGCCTGGTATGCGTTTATGTATAGCAAAGAGGGAGCCAGAGATGTGTCCTTCCATGATCTGGGAGAGCGGCTTGATAGTGGCCTTATTCCCTACTACGCGTCGTTTACGCGATCTAGCGGATCAGACAGCTATGTCTCTGATCTGACGCTCTACATTTCTGAAATTCTTGAGGGCGATCCTAAGACTATTGTCCCGATCGGCAATTGGGCCGTAGATGCTGTTGCTGACCTTCCAGAGCCTATGCAGGACTGGACAACGCAGATGCTGATGCAGGCATGGAATCTTCTCGCGGACACTGACTGGGAAGAATCTACCGCCTTGGAGCAGTATCAGCGGGAGAGCAGGTGGGAAGGGCGGATTGCACGGCGGTACATCGCGGCTGAAGTGCGGCAGAAGGGTGCCGGAGCTGTGCTCATTAGCACCTACCGCTTCTGGATTGCTCAGATGGCAGCCAAGCTGCGGTATTTCCCTGCCAAGAAGTGGATGACAAGCATCACCCCAAAGGAAAGAGCGCCTCTTTCCAAGGCGCACGATGTTTACAAGAAGGCATTTGCCAACATGTAAACAGGCCCCCTGGCTTAGCCGGGGGGTATTTTTTTTGCCTTTTTTTAGCTATAATATGGCCATGGCAACACTCGCCAGAAATACGGCCTTTATGACGGTAGCGGCAGTTGGGCAAAAGATCCTCTCTTTTGCCTATTTTACTTTTTTAGCCCGTATGCTGGGCGCAGAGCTTACGGGAAAGTATTTTTTAGCATTATCATTTACTACTGTATTTGCTGTCCTTACGGATGCGGGATTAGCGCCCGCGCTCTCAAGAGAGGTGGCTCGCAGCGCGGCAAAAGCACGTAGTTATCTGGCTACCATTTTAGGCCTCAAGGGCTTTTTTATGATTGGGGCATATGTGCTGGTCGTAACTTCAGCTAATCTTTTGGGGTACCAAGCTGACACAAAGCAGCTTATATATCTCTCTGGTCTTACCATGTTGTTTGATTCTATCCATTTAAGCTTTTATGCCACGCTAAGAGGCAAACAGATACTTAAATACGAATCTGTTGGAATGGTAGGAAGCCAACTGCTTACCCTATTAATAGGTACTGCCGCACTACTTACCGGAGCGCATTTACTGTGGCTCATAGCCGCCTTTACCATTGCAAGCGCCCTCAATGTGCTCTACAGCTTTACTATGCTTCAGAGAGAGGGTGTAGAGGTGTCAGTTCGGTGGGATTGGGAATTAGGAAGAAAGATGTTGCTAATTGCGCTACCCTTTGGCTTGGCCGGAATATTCACACGTGTCTATTCCTTTGCGGATACCATAATGCTTTCTAAACTCATGGATGAGGTGGCGGTTGGATGGTATAGCATTCCAAATAAAATTAGTTTTGCGTTTCAATTTTTGCCGCTAGCGCTCGTAGCAGGTCTCTACCCACGCATTTCCGAGGCTTTTATAAAGGAAAAAAAGAAAGTAAGCAAACTTTTTGAGGACGCTGTTAGATATCTTGTTGTTTTAGTTGTTCCTATCTCTGTAGGCATTGGAGTGCTTGCTAACGATATCATATACACGCTCTATACAGCAGAATATGATGCCTCTATTCTTCCACTCCAGATACTTTTGGCCAGTCTGGTGTTTGCTTTTTTGGGGTATCCTGTTGGAGCTGTGCTCAATGGTTGTAACAAGCAATCAACACAGACAAGTATTATGGGTTTGGCTATGATTATTAATGTGTTGGGTAATTTTGTCATGATTCCTCAGTGGGGAGTAACCGGAGCTGCAATAGCTGCCTTTGTTGGAAACGCCGTTTTGTTTTTTGGTGGGTACTTTTTTTTGCACACAGTCACTACCGTGAGACATGACGTCTTGTGGCTTATAATTGGAAAAGGAGCTATCAGTGGGGCAGTAATGGGCGCTCTTGTTTGGTATGCACTGCATTATATGTCTTGGCCACTTACCATACCCCTGGGAGCCGTGGTATACTTAGTGTGTATTTTTTCACTTAAATTGGTGCAAAGAGAGGATCTTGCGCATCTAAAAAACAGATTTGGTTAATCTATGCGTTTTTTACTTATAACCGTTGAATATCCACCTGACAAGGGTGGAATCTCTACGTACATTAGAAATGAAGTAGAAGAGTTTAGGCGTGCCGGAGAAGAAGTGTGGGTGGTTGGAGAGCCGGTAAATGCAGAAAATTTTAAGAAACCCTCACCGTACGCATCGGCCATTGTTCAGAAGCAGCAGAATGCAAAAATTGACGAGCTTAAAAAGATTGAGGAGGATAAGTATCTAAAACGCACACCGTTTTATTATAGATTAATGAGGCCACGGTGGCTCAAACTCTTTTTTAAGGTCTATAGAGATGTTAAAAAAGGGGACTATGACTATCTGATAACACACCACGTATTGCCGGTTGGTCAGGTGTGCTACTTGATGAAGAAATTCAAGAAAGTACCATATGTTTTGCATATTCACGGTCTTGATGTCATGATGGCAAAACAGAGTAGATGGAAGCGTTGGTGGCTTAAGCGGATAATAAAAGAGGCAGAATTTGTCGTTGCTAACAGTGAGTTTGCCAAATCTGCTTTTGACGGATTCCCTGCAAAGAAAACACTGATTGTGTATCCATGTCCAAACCGCAACCTCATGGAGGTTCAGGTGAACAAGGATATGATGGACAATTTGCGCAATCAATATGTTTTGGGAAATCGTAAGGTGCTGCTGTCCGTTGCGCGGCTTGTGGAGCGTAAAGGTCTGCAGGCAATTGCGCAGGCACTTCCGGATATCATTGGCGAGGATCCAGATATTGTATGGTGTATTGTTGGAGTTGGGGACTACAGCGAGGAACTCGGCAAGATAATTGGTAAACACAGCACGCAATATGCAACACGGTTTATAGGTGGGCAAGATTGGGTAAGCCTAGCAGCATGGTTTTCCATGTGTGAGGTTTTTGCAATGCCCTCTATTGCCATACCACTGCCAAAGGGTGGAGTTGATGTAGAGGGGTGGGGGATTGTGTTTACAGAAGCAGCCTTTTTTGGAAAGCCAACTATAGCGGGTAATGCTGGCGGCAGCCCAGAGGCCATAGTGGATGGCAAAACCGGTATTTTGGTAGACGGAAACAACGTGGAACAGGTGAAGGCGGCAATTCTTAAGCTCATGGGAGATGAGAATTTAAGAAAACAATACGGAGCGGCTGGAAAGCAAAGAGTAGACACAGAATTTAGGTGGGACGTTCAGATGAAAAAAGTAATTGATGAGGTGCGCGCAAATGCTGCCGCCAGAAAGAAATAATGCTACAAATAGTAATACCAGTTTACAATCATAGGGAGGCACTCAATGAGTGTCTTTCTTCTTTGAGTAGGCAAACCCTAGAGCCAGAGAAAATTGTGATAGTAGATGATGGATCTGAAGACGATCCTTCTGCCATCATTGAGAAATGGAAGGAAAAGTTGCCCATCTTTTTTATACGACAGGAAAATGCGGGAGCATGTGTAGCCAGAAACAGGGGATTTGACGAGTGCTCTTCGCAAGAGGGGGACTATGTAATGTTTTGCGATGCTGATGTAGTGATGAAAGAAGATTGTCTTGAAAAGATGAAAAAGGCGCTAGATGACAATCAGGAGGTGTCGTTCTCCTATAGCTCTTTTATGTTTGGATTCAAAAAATTCAGATGCGGACCCTTTAGGGCTGAGCGCTTGAAAAAAATGCCCTTTATTACTACGACTAGCCTCATCCGCGCTCATCATTTTCCTGGTTTTGATGAATCGCTCAACAAGTTTCAGGATTGGGATTTGTGGCTTACTATGCTCTCGCGCGGGCATCCGGGCATATGGGTAGATGAAGTGCTTTTTAGTGCAACACCAAGAAAAACCGGCATGAGCACGTGGTTACCTTCTTTTCTTTACAAAATTCCGTGGCCTCTTTTTGGCTATACACCAAAAGAAATAAAAAAATACCGCGCTGGGTTCGAGATAATTGTCGCCAAGCACGCCTTGCATTAAAAAACATTCAATTTTCTATCTTTTGTCTAAACGCTTGGACGAAAAAATAGTCGAGATAATAACTACTCCGTAGACGTGAAATAGTGCTGGTGTGGTTAGTGTAACAGAAAAAAGAAATACAAGTGACGAGATGGCAAAAGGGCTGTTTTTTACGGACCAGGCGCCTGTGAATAGCAGCGCAAGTAGAGCAATTCCAACCATCAGTCCAAATTCAACAAAAATTTCTAGGTATCCCCAATCTAAATGGGGAGTGGTAAGCTTCTTCTCAAAAAAAGGATTGTAGTAGGTGACCGTTGAGCCAAGACCTTCTCCAAGGATTGGTCTTGTTTTTATTTTATCTATAAGATGAGGGAGTATGGCACCGCGCGCGCTTGCGCTGGCCTCTGACTGCGGATCAACAATTCCCTGGGCCTGCCCAAAAAGAAATTCAAATCCGTAGGATTGTCCAAGAGAGGATAAGAGATTTGCTCCAGTGTATATAGCAATAGAAGACAGGCCAATGATAACCAGCGTATTAACGGCCTTTTTGAGGCCAATTTTTGAGTAAAAAGCAAAAACTAGTGTTGCGGGAATAAGCGCCAGAAAATACATGCGAGAGAAATTTATGGCCGGAACTACAAGGATAAGCAATAGCAGAATATAGGCCGCTCTTTTTGTCAGTTTATTACTTTTATAAAGCAAATGATAAACAGCAGCCGGCACCAAAGCAGTCAAAAGCAAATGAAGCGGGGTAACAATTCTGTAAAAGCCGTTTCCTGTGCTCGTTATTTTGCCCGCCACCACATCACGGAACCATTTGTACAGCGGCTCCTGAAGCAGTACTGTCTCTGAAGAAAACAAATAAAGCATGGCTGTAGACAAGAGTGCCGCGCCTACAAAAGAAGCAATAATCGCAGAGCTGGCGACAGGAGGTAGCGACTTCCATTTTTTTAAGAGGGATCTAAAGGGATAAAATGAAAGTAAATAGGCAAAAGGAACAGCATCGGCAATAACGGATTTGTTCTGATGACCTTGCATCCAGCCATTGTAGACTGCAAATAAGACAAACAGTAAAACCAAACCTATCCCGCTCTTGAAAGGAGTTTTTAGCTGCTGCTTTAAGCTACCTTCCTTCAGGGCTCCATAGAGCCAGCCAAGCAGCGCAAGGGCTAGAAGCGATAATCTAAGGGATATATCGTGCCACTCAAACAAATGGCCGCTGGAGTCTAGTAGGAGATTCAAAATGAGCGGCAGAGCAGCAAGAGAAGGTTTGTAAAAAACAAAAAAAGCAGAAGCCCCCAGTAGTATAAGGAAAAAAATAGGGGAGAGCGAGGGATCAAAATAGGCCCACAGAGAAAAAGTGTGCAGCAAGCCAAAAGCGGCAACAAAAAAAGCGATTATTCGCAGATTAAGATTCATGATTCTATTTTAACACGCTCCCGACTAAATCAGAATGACCCCTCAAAAAATCAGTGGCAGGCAGATTTTTTTTTCCGGAGAGTTGGAGACGATCAACTAATATGCTGCCATCGCCACACGCAACATAGAGATTCTCTGAGCTGTCAACAAATACGGTGCCGGGAGGCTTGTTGGTTTGGTCTGCCTCGCGGATGTCTGATAATTTCAGTAGTTTTTCTTTAAAATGAGTATAAACGCCAGGCCATTTTGCATAGGCTCGCCACATATTACTAATATTTTTTGCAGGAGACGTCCAGTCAATAAGACCATCTTGCTTAGCTATTTTAGAACAAAAGGTTGCCTTAGAGTGATCTTGGGCGGTGGCAGAAATGGTACTTTCAAGCCATGGCTTGATATTTTTTGTCAGCAGTTCTGCGCCAAGTCTGCCCAGCTTGGCTTCTAGCGTAACATAGGTTTCCTCTTCATAAATTGAGAAGCTTGATTGTGCAATGATAGGGCCGTGGTCCAGCTCCTCATCTAAAAGCATAATAGTGACGCCCGTCACATCTTTGCCATCCAAAAGAGCGGTTTGGATTGGTGTGGCGCCCCTATATTCCGGCAGAAGTGACGGATGGACATTGAGTATTCCTCTGTCGGGAGTTTCTAGCACAGAAGGTGGAATGAGTAGGCCGTATTCCGCGACAATATAGAGCACGCTCCCGAAGGATCGTAACTGCTCTTGCGCTTTGACATCTAGTTTTTCATACTGTAGAACTTTCAGCTCATGCTTTTGCGCCAGCCGCTTGATAGGCGGTGCTTGTAGTTTTTTTCCTCGGCCAGCGGGCTTGTCCGGCTGCGTTACAATTGCATCAAATGAAAAACCGCTCTCAAGTAATTCTGAGAGCACGGTGCATGCCAGATTGCCGGTACCAAAGAAGATCATGTTGTGGGGTAAGAAGGAATTGTTTTAGATTGCTTTATGTCTCTTGCTTTGTCAATAAAAAGTGTTCCATCTAGATGGTCAATTTCGTGTTGAAAAACGCGCGCCAAAAAATCTGTCACTACAAAAGCGTGTTTTTTTCCGTCTGGTGTAATAAATCGTACTTGAATAGTAAGGTGCCTATCTACATCTCCCCATTTGCCCAGCACTGATAAGCAGCCCTCCTGAGCTGTTTCTTTATCGGTGCTCAGAGGTATAAAAGTTGGGTTTATAATTACCAAATCTTTTCTTTTTGGCAATGGAAAGGGCTCGCTGGTTTGTTTTAATGCTTGCTTGCCAATGATGGCCATTCTAATGTTTTTTCCAATTTGCGGAGCTGCAATACCTATACCATCATCTTTATACATAGTGTGGATCATGTTGCGTATCAGTTGCTTAAATTCTTTGCTTTTAAGCTGATCTTCAGATACCTCAACACTACGCTCATGGAGCGATTTATTTTTTGGATACGTGGTTATGGGTAGTTGAGTTTTCATTAGCTTAGAAGTGCAATAGGGTCTACATCTATTTTGATTCCGCGCGGCAGTGAAAGCTGGTTTAGGAGATCTGCCAGAATTTCTTTATTCTCTGCTCTAATCAGTAAAACGGCGCCATATTTTCCTCTTTTTATGAGAGGGTGCGATACGTACGGCAGTGTGACTATAACGTTTTTTTCTCTAGCCGTCAATTTTGAGGCAGACTCTGCTACAGATCTTAGCTTAGAGAGCGCCATGCCGGTGCTGGCTTCCCAGAGCGACAATTTAAGCATGCTTGAGTACGGAGGATAACCCAGTTTTTCTCTGATATGGAGCTCTCTTGAGTACCAAAATTGTGGAGGCTTATCAGTGAGTGATCTAAGAATTGCTCTTTGAGGTTCTCTTGTTTGAACAAGAAGGGGACTGCGAGCTGGCATCATGTACTGAATTTCCCTTGCTAGACTGAAAAATTCCTCACTTGCTCTGTGCTCCGGAATTCCCAACATGCCGTCAGCATCTACTATGCAGACGAAAGCCAAATCTGTCCACGGTGTGCATGCAAGGGCAGCCGACGTACCAATCAGCACATGAGGGTGCGTTGCTGGTTTGGGGGTATCTGTATCACCATCTACTCGGATAATCGGCAGTATATCCAAAGCACTAACGGCTGAGGCAACATGTTGACTGCCTGGACTGTGGAATTTTTGTGCTACTCCACCGCAATTGGGGCAAAGTTCTGGCGGTTTATAGATTCTATTGCATGGGTGGCAGTCAAGCGTCTGCGTGTCTGCATGATAAATAAGGGGTAGTAGGCATATGGCGCACTGCTCGGCTCTTCCGCATTGCGCGCATTTAACCAGAGAAAAAGAGCCGCGTTTGTGAGTAATTATAAGACCGCTTTTGCCGTGACTCTTTGCCTGTCTGATGTGCTCAATGAGGTCATCGCTAAGTACGGAGAAATTTTTTCTTTGGTACTCCTGTTTTTGGTCAATGAGAATTACTGCCTTTTTTGGCGGCAAATGCATGAGCTGGTGATTTTTTAATTTGCGTGCGCTTTTTATGCTCGGCGTGTGGCTGGCGAGGGTGAGTTGGCAGGGGAGTGAGAGAGCGAGTGACTGAGCTACCTCTGCGCTGTGGTACCGTGGCGCTTGATCCCAATTTTTGTGATGTGCGTTGTGTTCAAAATCTACAATTATGCGCTCTAGATTTAGAAATGGCAGAAATACTGCAGCTCTTGTTCCTACTACGGTTTGAGCCTGCCCATTTCTGATTTTAAAGTAGGCTTCAAATTTTTGTTTTTGTGTGAGGTTGGAGTGAAAGTATAGATCTGCCTTCCACTGCTCTAGATGCCGATGCTCAGGAACAATTATAAGTGTCTGGCCATGGCTTGACCTTTTTTCATTCCACGCCTTTTTCTGGTCTTGCCTCTGGTACCAGAGATAGGATCGTTTATATTCATATTTTGAGTCGCAATAGTGTTCCAATTCCTGCGAGGCGAGTTTCCTGCGTTGAAGAGGGGGACACATGGATGATAGTATTGGGCCAATGGGAGCGCCATATGTAGCGCTTATCTGCTGCGCAAGCTTAAGATAAGTATCAGACAAAAGAGGCGTGTCCCAGACCGCCTCCTTAATGCTTGCTAGTTTATCCTCAGGAATATCGGGCTTTCCCCGTATATTAAGAACAATTCCAAAAATCTCACTCCGACGGAACGGAATTTTAACAAGCGAACCTGGCTGCACGCTAAAATCAATTTTATAATCCAGGATGGAGAAATTGTTCGGCAAGCGCCTCAGTGGCGCTACTTTTGCAAATTTCATTCTATGTTAGGTCCGGTTGGGTGAATCTTTAAGCTTAATCTGTCCACGGTTTGAATATTCTCCCATTTCCAGCCAAGATTTTCAAATATTTCAGCCGTGGGTATGGTGCGCTTGGTACCGTCTGAAATTACGTACACGGTATTTTCTTCCGCGGCTTTTACGAGCGACCCATCTTTGAATTTAAGCGGTGGGACTAATTTGAAGGACTGTAGCTGATCGGCCGCGATGTCTACCACATTTTGTCCTCTAAAACGATTTTCAATTATTGAATCGCTCATGATAACAGATTTTTCGCCATTGTGAACGTAGTACCGATCACCGCTAACAGGGCTTCTAACCACAGCGCCAAGAGGGAACAAGTCTAAATCAGAGATGAATCTGCCGTTATCATACTCTGAGAGTTCGTCATCTGTGGCAGCGATAACCTCGTCTGGGTGATATCCTAATTGCTTGAATGTTTTCTCCGTTAAAAAGGGACGCTTTACATCGTCAACCAGTAAAAATTTCATCCCATTTTTGGATTGCACTAAGGAGTAGTTAGAAAATTTTATCATCGCACCTTCTTCAAACTGCTCAAGCTCGTGCGGCGGAACCTCTAGAACATCCTTAAGCTGACTTCTGCTTAAAAACACGCCCATGCTTGAAAATTTGTGCCGCTTATCTCCCTTGATAAGCCAAAGATTATTGTTGTTAGCAATTTTGAGGACTACGCCGTTGGGATAAGTGCGCGACCACCATTTCTGCCAAATTGACCACAGGTTTTTATTGCCGTGGATGTGAGGTGTGTAAATATATTGGTTTGCCGTTGCCTGGTTTGCGGGTTTTACCCGCTGTCCGTCTATCGTAGTGGCTATACCTTTTTTTACTGAAAAACGCGACGGGTTTTCAATATAAAATCGGTTGGCGCCAGCTCCGGCGTCTACCTGTTTTCCAAAGCCTTTATATTTTTGTATAGAGGGATCAGAGAGTGAGCAGTCATCACAGACCGCGTATCCCGTCGCCCAATCTAGTGCCTTGGTAGATGGATTTCCTCGTCTTTCAATAAGGCTCTGTTCCTTTTGCAAAAGTACTAGCAGATATTGAGGATTAATGGAGTATTCCTTGGCCGCATTATAAATTATTTGCGACGCTTTCATGACAAGGTTATTGTGATCCGCCGTTTTATAGGTGGCCAAAAAACTATTCTTAGTCTCTAAAAATGCCTGAATCGCACTTTGCGTCATGCTTCTGTGATTGGTAAGCTGCTGATCTGAAATCAAAAAATTAGGGTCAAATTCTGCGGCGTTTACTACTGCGGGTAACATTAAAAGTCCAATCAGGAGGATTATTTTTTTCATGGGAGTAGTATATCATGAGTATACGCTAGCATCCATTGACAAAAAGTCAAAATTGTGTTACTCTATCTGGTTGAAAAAGGAGGATACATGAACGCTCAAATTGAAGCTCTTGTCGCTCAGTGTGTGGCAAACGGCAAGATGGATCAGGCTGTTGCCGCCTCTCAGCTTAGAAGCGTACCGGGGCTGCGTCTAAGAGAAATTAGGAAGTTGGCCTTGCGCAGAGCGCGCAGCGCTTGGGTTGACGGAGTGTTGCAGGTTGCTAAGCTCAGAATAGAGATGGCACAAGGAGTCATTGAAAATCTGCATAAGCAGATGCGAGAGCTAGGCGGCTTTGATAGCGACTTTGACAAAAAGGACGAGTGGCTTAGAAGCAAGAGGCCCGCTGCATGGGCGGATCTGCAGACGTGTCCAGAGCTGCGGCAAATCAGAGAAAACTATTTTGCCGTAAAAGATCTTAAGAAACGATTAGAAAAGAATAAGGGCGTGACCCCAGAAGAGGCTGACCAGCTTATTGTTAGTTGCGTGCCGTTGCAACGCATTGATCAGGCTCTGCGCGCTAGCGCATTGGGCGCCTCTGCACGGGGAAACAGTTTTCTTGTCGTGGAGCTTATCTCAGATAGGCATAAGCGCTACAACGATGCTGCAGCGGTAGCAAGGCGCGGAGTAGCCAGAGAGGTGCTGGACGCTCTGATTGCTGCGTGCGTAAACGCAGGGGCCGTAGAAGTTGCCGTGGGTGTGGCGCAGATGCGTTCGGCGAGTGGCTTAACAACCAATGAGCTTGCAGCTCTAACGCAAGCATGCTCGGAGCGGGCACAGCAGTAAATAAAAAACCAGGTCGGTTTGGTGCGACCTGGTCTTTTTTTATGCGGTTCTATTTTCTGTCTTTGTTTTGATGCTCGTTGCAATTCTGAGTTTATCATCTGCTACAGATACAAGTACATTGTCTCCTTCGGAGATGGTGCCCTCAATGAGCTGCAAAGCAAGAGGGTCTAGTAGTTCATGCTGGATTACGCGCTTGAGCGGGCGCGCTCCATATTTTTCATCATAACCTTTTGCTGCCAGCCATTTCTTGGCAGGAGGTGTAAGTTCAATAATTATTTTTTTCTCCGCAAGCCTTTTTGCCACCAAATCTAGCTGAAGCTGCGCAATGGAGCCAATGTGCTCTTCTTTAAGAGCGTGGAAGGTAATAATTTCATCAACGCGGTTGAGGAATTCAGGTTTAAAGTGATCTCTGAGGGCATCAGTGACTTTTTCCTTGATTCTTTCGTCTGCTGAATCGCCATTATCCTGGCCAAAACCAAGACCGCTTCCAGAGCTCACCAGCGCGTCTGACCCAATGTTAGACGTCATTATGATAACCGCGTTTTTAAAGTTTACCGTGCGCCCCTTGGCATCGGTAAGACGGCCATCGTCAAGAATTTGCAAAAGCATGTTAAATACGTCTGGATGGGCCTTTTCAATCTCATCAAACAAAATCACGGCGTAGGGCCTGCGCCTAATTATCTCAGTGAGTTGTCCACCCTCTTCATAGCCAATGTATCCGGGAGGGGAGCCTATCATTTTGGAAATGGCGTGTTTCTCCATGTACTCTGACATATCCACGCGTACCAATGATTGTTCATCATTAAACATAAACTCAGCAAGCGCTTTTGCTAGCTCTGTTTTTCCAACGCCGGTTGGTCCCATAAAAATAAAGGATCCAATGGGTCTGTCTGGTTCTCCTACGCCCGCGCGCGATCTGCGGATAGCATTTGCGATGGCGGCTATGGGTTCTTTTTGTCCGATTACTCTCTTTTGGAGTTCTTGCTCTAAGCGCGTCAGTTTGTGTGCCTCGTCTTCAAGCATTCTGCTGATGGGTATTCCGGTCCACCGGCTTACCACTGCGGCAATGTCTTGCTCGGTCACCTCTTCTTTTAGGATTTTTCTGCCTTTTTGAATCTCTGCAAGTTTTTTTTGCGCTTCTCTGACAGCCTCCTGCGCAGCTGGAATTTTTCCGTATCTAATTTCAGCTACTTTCTGAAGATTTCCCTGACGCTCTGCAATTTCTGCTCCTTGTTTGTATCCATCTATCTTTTTTTGATATTCACGCAAAGAACCAATAATTTCTTTTTCATTTTTCCAATGGAGTTCCCACTCTTTTGTGTTTTCGGTGATTTCTGCCAGCTCTTTCTCTAAGTTTGAAAGGCGCTCCTTTGAGTCATCATCCTTTTCTTTTTTTAATGCCTGTTTCTCGATCTCTAGCTTAATTTGCTTGCGTTTCAGTTTATCTAGCTCTGCTGGCATAGAGTCTATCTCCATTCTTAGAGCTGATGTTGCTTCATCCACAAGATCTACTGCCTTATCTGGCAAGAAGCGATCAGAGATGTAGCGGTTTGATAGTTCTGCTGCAGCAATGATGGCGTGATCCGTAATGCGTACACCGTGGTGAACTTCATACTTTTCCTTGATACCGCGCAATATGGCAATAGTGTCATCCAAATCTGGCTCGGACACAAGCACTGGCTGGAAACGGCGCTCTAGCGCTGCGTCTTTTTCAATGTATTTCTGGTATTCCTTAAGCGTAGTTGCCCCAATAGCGCGCAGCTCTCCACGAGCAAGAGCAGGTTTTAACATATTACTGGCGTCAATGGCGCCTTCGCTGCCTCCAGCTCCTACAATAGTATGAAGCTCATCAATAAATAAAACAAAACTGCCTTGCGCCTGTTTAATTTCCTTAATTACGGCTTTGAGCCGCTCCTCAAATTCACCTCTAAATTTTGTTCCTGCCACAAGTGAGCCAATATCTAGTGAGATCACTTCTTTGTCTTTGAGCGATTCGGGAACATCGCCATCTGCAATACGCTGGGCAAGCCCTTCAATAATAGCTGTCTTACCAACGCCGGGTTCTCCAATGAGAACGGGGTTGTTTTTTGTTCTGCGAGAGAGTACCTGCATGACGCGTCTTATCTCATCATCTCTTCCAATTACAGGGTCTAGCTTTTCCTCTCGTGCTTGCGCGGTTAAATTAACGCTATATTTTTCAAGAGCGTTGTAGCGTGCCTCTGGTTCAGGGGAGTCTACCGTTTGAGTTCCACGTACCGTAGCTAGTACTTTAAGTACTTCATCAAAGGCAATATTGTGTTGTTTAAAAATTTGAGCGATGGTGGACTTGGATCTTAAAAGACCCATAAGTAGGTGTTCGGTGCTGATATATTTGTCTCCAAGTCTTTTGCTCTCTTGCGCGGCAAAGTTAAGAACGTGGGCCATGTCGTGACTCATGTAGATTTGTCCAATGCCGGTTCCGCCGCTCACGCCAGTGTGCTTAGGCAGCTTATCAATAAGCTCCTGCATATGTGTCTTCAGTAGGGTGGTGTCGGCATTGAGTTTGTTGAGCACAGAAATAACAACGCCATCTTCTTGTTCAAGGAGTGCAAAAAGCAAATGCGGGGGGTCAATTTGTGGTTGGCCGTTTTCTTGAGCCAATAAGTGCGCTCTCTGGATTGCCTCCTGAGATTTTGTTGTAAAATTATTGGGGTTCATACTTAGCAGTCTAGCAGTTTGATTGCTAATTTGTCAAGATGTGTAAAAAAAGGTAAAAATGAGGTATGCAAATAGCCGGAGTACAGCTCAGACCAATGCCCAGGCCGCAAAGCTGCGAGGCGCTCAGAAGAGCACTTGTAGGCACAGGGCAAAACGTAGTTGTTACCGTGAATCCAGAGATGATAGTTCAGGCATCTAAGGATAGCTTGTTTAGATCCATCATTCATAGAGCTCATCTTCATCTTGTGGATGGCGCTGGTCTTGTTTTTGTCTCAAGACTAAAGGGTTTCAGAGGAGTTGAGCGATTTACCGGTGTGGATGCGGTAGATTATGTATGTTCTGTTGCCAGTGATATGCAAAAGCGGGTATTTCTGTTGGGGACAGGGAGCACGTCAATACTGCTGAGCGCTGCTAACCATTTGCGTAGTAAATATCCCTCTCTTATTATATGTGGAATGCATGCGGCAACCAAAATGCAGGAATTTCCTGATGGCGTTGTTGTTTCTGATGAGGGCAAACATGATGATCTGATCAATACCATAAATAAAGCTCAGCCCGACGTACTATTTGTTGCTTTAGGCCATGGAAAGCAAGAGAAGTGGATACATCAATTCAGAGGCAGGATACCAAGCGTGAAATTGTTTATGGGTGTGGGTGGAGCGCTTGATTTTATGGGTGGAGCGGTAAAAAGGGCGCCAGAGCTTATGCAGAAATGGGGTCTTGAATGGCTTTTTCGTCTTATTGTAGAGCCAAGGCGGTGGCGTCGGATATGGCGCGCCACTATAGTTTTTTTATGGAAAGCAAAGTAATTGTTTCTAAAAATGTTAAGGAGAGTTCGCGGTGCGCTTTGCGTCAGAATTGGAGCGCTGCCGTGCCGTCCCAAAATGGTGTGGCTGTCTTTTCATGGTCTTCTCAAGGGCTGACTGCTCGCGTTGCGATGAGCGACAAGAGCATCTCAAACAACGCTTTGGGTCCCAAGGAAAAAACATGGGAGCTGGGAGATGTGGTAGAATTTTTTGTAAAACCCTCTGGTGGCAGCCAGTATTATGAATTTCATGTCACCCCGCACAATGTCCTGCTTGATCTGCGTATTGAGTCTGCAGACAAGGTAGCTGAGGCTTGGGAGAGAAGATATCAGTATCAGAGCTTGGCTAAGTCCAGGACAATGGTGAGCGAAGGGGCATGGCTGGCTCATTTGTTTGTGCCGTGGTCAGCTATAGGTATTAAGCCAGCGCCTGGCACGGAATTTTCATTTGCCGTCTGCAGGTACAACTATCTAAACTACAATAAGAACTCACACAATATTGAGTATAGCTCTACAGCATCGCTCACACAGCTCAATTATCACAGACCGTGGGAGTGGCAAGTAGCGGTGTTAAAGTAAAAACGGGCATTGCCCGTTTTTTGCTATTTCCTAAATTTATTGTAGAGCCATGCGAACGCCGCGCATCCGATAAATCCGTCTGCAAACGCCCAAACGGCGCCAATGAGGATTCCATCTCCCGTCAGAGCAAATCCGCGATAAGCGCTTCCTATGAGGTCTAAGAAAGGCTCTCCCCACGACCACTTTATGTTGACGCCGGCCCAAAATACCAGAGCCACCATCCATAGAAGTCCTCCTGCTAGCGCAAATCCTTTTATGGAAAGCGCCATTGTTTTAGCTTTTTTCATATTATTTTTTAAAATGCTTATCCATTGCTCTTCTCATTGAGGCAAGCTCTTTGCGTACCATCACAATTTCTCGCTCTGCCTTTCTGTCTATCATGTAGTCATACTCTGTGCGCTGCCTATCTATTTCTGACTGCCTGTTTTGGCTCATTAATATAATAGGCGCGGTGTATGCTGCCTGAAAAGAAAGCATAAGGTTCAGTAATATAAACGGGTAGGGGTCCCAATTGCGGATCCAGCCAATAATGTTGAGATACACCCAACACATGAGGACAATGGATTGTATTCCTAAGAACCACCAGCTTCCTACAATTTTTGTAACCCTATCTGCCGCTTTGGCAGATGCAGACCCGGCCTTTGCGCTGGGCATGATAGGTTGACCATCTTTGTTAACTCTCTGCTTGGGCTTGTCTTTCTCCTTTTTCATGCGTTGCATTATACCACAGATTTTAGTACTGTAACTAGTAATCAGTAACTAGTAACCTGAAATCAGTAACTTGAATATTGTATGATCAAAACCAGATTTGCACCAAGCCCAACAGGGCATTTACATATTGGAGGGTTGCGCGCAGCGCTTTATGCTTACATGACGGCCAAACATAGTAATGGCTCTTTTTTGATTAGGATAGAGGATACGGATCAGAGTAGAACACAAGAAGGCGCGCAAGAGGAAATTGTTAGAATTCTTGCTACATTGGGTCTTAAATCTGATGAGGAAATACTGCAGCAGTCAGCAAGATTAGATATCTACAAGCAACATGCGCAGGAGCTTTTTTCAAATGACAAAGCATACTTTTGTCAATGCAGCCCAGAGAGGCTTTTAGAGCTTAGAGAAGCGAAAAAAAAAGACGGAGGACGCCTTGGTTACGATAGGCAGTGTGCCGATAAAAAATTAGAGAGCGGCGTGCTTAGATTGCGTGTACCACAAGGCAGACAGATTGTGGTGGATGATGTAATCAGAGGGAAGGTAAGCTTTAATTCTGAGGATATTGATGACCAAGTATTAATGAAGTCTGACGGATTTCCAACGTACCATTTGGCCCATGTTGTAGATGATCACGCCAGCGGGATTACGCATGTGATCAGGGGAGAGGAGTGGCTATCTTCTACGCCAAAACACATTCTTATATATGAAGCTCTTGGTTGGGAATTGCCCACGTATGCTCATCTGCCCTTGATTTTGGGTGAAGGTGGAGGAAAACTCTCTAAACGTCACGGAGCCCGATCAGCAGAAGAGTATTTAAATGAAGGCTATCTTCCAGCGGCGTTGATAAATTTTTTGGTACTTTTAGGATGGAATCCTAGAGGAGATCAGGAAGTGTATAGTTTTAAAGAGCTTATAGAGTCTTTTGACTTAAAAAAAGTAAATAAAGGCGGAGCTGTTTTTTCAGAGGAAAAATTAGAGTGGATAGGGCAGCAGCACATGCAAAGTGCGGATCCAAAAGAGCTTGCCGCAATGGCTATGCCGTTTTTAGGAAAGAATCAACAAGTGGCAAAGAAAAGAGGAGGAGAGTGGCTTGAAAAAGTAATCACCATAGAGCAACAACGTATTTCAAGACTCTCTCAAATAGGGGAGGACACTGATTTTGCTTTTACTGATAGCATTGAGTACGATCCCGCGCTTCTTGTTGGCAAAAAATCAGATAAAACCGAAGCAAAAGATAGACTAGAGAAGGTAAAAGATTATTTGAGTGACGTGGATAGTTTTGAAGACAGAGAAGCTCTAGAGGAGGATATGCTTGGATGGATCAAAAAAGAGGATCTGGGAAATGGACCAACGCTCTGGCCATTGCGCGTAGCGCTCACCGGAAAAGCAAAGTCTCCTAGTCCGTTTGATGCATTGTGGCTTCTGGGAAAGGAAGAGGCTCAAGAGAGAATACAAGACGCAATCGCAAGTTTGTAAAAAAAAGACCGCTCGGATTACCGGCGGTTTTTGCTATGGCAGCTATGATCTAGAAAGCTCAGCGACTGCAGCAAAGCCAAAAGTCAAACAGATTATTCCAGTGAATAACCCTACTAGTGAGTGATAATGACTGTTTTGATAGAGGGGAATCAACAGCACGCCAATTATTCCAGATACGAACATAAGGGCGAGCATGAGTAGTGCCATGACAGGCCGTACAGCCGGTTTTGTCTCGCTTGATATGACGCCTTTTGGCTGTGGATTGTCTGTGGAGTTCATCCTACGCTGCCTTAGAAGAAGCTTTTGCCTGGTCGCTCGCACGGTTAGCTACCTTGCTTTTGCCTTGTGCCTCCCATCGCGCCTTTTCTGCTTCATGTTGCGCGATTTTGGCTTTGTGTGGTGCAAGGAATATATCTCTAATTGCTGAGATCATATAGGAATGATGGAAAAAACTGTTACGCCAATGAGGTAATCTTCGTTACCCGACCCAAACAGAAATTGAGTAGCAGGGAGAAGAAGAATCAAGAATAGTAAAAGTAGACCCTCCATGGAGTACTCCTTTTGTTATTGGTGATGTAATTGTTCTATTTCCACACTAGCACCTGTCATCGTTATAGTCAAATGTGCTATACTATATCTGGATGGAAAAAGTCCGCTTGTCATTATTAAAATTGACCGCAGTCCTCCTGGTGGTGGGTTCTTTTGGTTATGTTTCGCCAGCTACTGCGCTGGATTCAAATACTAAAGATGATATTTTGCGCCTGCAAGATGAGATAAAGGCAAAGAAGAGTGATGTCGCAAAGCTGGAGAAGAAGATATCCACGGCAAAAAGTAGTATTTCCAGAAAACGTACGGAAGTGCTCTCGCTCAACAATCAAATTGGAATTATTGATGGAAGGTTAGACAGTGTTGAGCTAGATATTAGATCCACTGGGCTAGAGATAGAAACGGTGGAGCTAGAGCTTCAAGAAATACAGCTTCAGATAGATTTAAAAAACGCGCAGATTGATCAGCATAAGGCGCTCCTCTCTGAGCTTATTAGATCCATGCATAGGGAAGGAGAGCGCGATTACATAGAGATGCTTCTTTCAGAAGAGAGTTTCTCGGAATTTTTCTCATCGCTTCAGTATTTAGAGGATATATATTCTGATGTAGGAGCGCAGGCAAAAGCTTTGCGTGGCGCAAAGGAGTTGCTTTCTGAGCAGGAGCAGAGAATAGAGGAGAAGCAGGATTCTCTTGCAGAGCTTAAAATTGCGCTTCAGGCAAAGGCAGAAGAGCTCTCTGGTCAGCGTGTCTATAAAGAGGAGCTTTTGGATAAAACAAGAAAGAGCGAGCGGCTCTTTCAGCAGATGCTCTCTGATCTGAGAGTAGAGTATCAGCAGATAGAGAGTGAGATACAATCCATAGAGCGATCCATCAGAAATAGGCTAGAGGACAGCGATGAGCTTAATGTAGATGGAGACGTCATATTGTCCTGGCCTACCTCTGGCAGGTACATTACTTCTTATTTTCATGATCCGGATTATCCCTACCGGCATGTATTTGAGCACAGTGGAATAGACTTGAGGGCTGGTCATGGTACGCCATTGCGTGCTTCTGCTCCTGGTTATGTGGCGCGGGCAAAAAGATGTAGTTCTTCTTGGTGTTATAGTTACGTAATGATTATTCATGGAGAAGGTATCTCTACGCTTTATGGGCACATGAGCTCTATTGCAATACAAGAGGATCAGTTTGTGGGCAGGGGAGACATAATTGGGTATACAGGCGGCACACCCGGAACGGTTGGTGCTGGGCCGTTTGTGACAGGGCCTCACCTTCATTTTGAGACAAGATTGAATGGTATTCCGGTTAATCCGTTAAATTACTTGCTATAGTAAGTAGTAATTCTTAAATAGTGCTTAAAAATGGCTAAATTAAGCTATTTTTTTAGTTTATGACTTGACAAAATGGGCAAAATGTGCTATAGTAGTATAGTCCTCAAAATGGGATAGCCGTACCTGGCACCGTTTTGAGGGTGACGTATCTAACAAAACACACACACCTTAGGGGATTCAGTGACCACTAACCTTCGTGAAGAGTTTGACGCCCTCACGGGTACCGATGAAATGAGCGTTGAGGGTGCACTGGAGCACCTTCGCACTCAGGTGCGGGAAGAGGCCTGCGTTTTTGACGCTCCGGCCATGCTAGAGCAGCTTGACATGATCGCTTTGGTGGAGGAGGGGACTATTGTTCCGGCCGAGCTGGAGCTTGAAGTCTGCGAGCCTTCTTTGGACGAGCTGGTGGAAGCTGCTCTGGACCGAGAGGATCCAGAAGTGGACCGCGAGCTGGTAGAGAGTCTGCTCGGAGAGGATGATGGCTTTGAGGGCGGAGCGGTCTTCTATGCCCAGGACATGGCAGACGCTGGCTGGGAGCTCTCTGATCTGGATCACCTTCGTGGTCTGGAGGCGCTCTCTGACTCTCCGGAGCTAGAAGCGCTTGACGTGGACTACTGGGATCGGATGGACGTCTTGGACGCCCAGGAGAGGGCCCGACGCGCCAAGGCGTGGAAGTCCTTTTCAACCGACCCGGAGCCCCGCTTGCGTAGGCTGACGGTCATTTCCACTACCGTAGCTCGTGAGGAAGAGACGTACGTGGACATCACCGTCTCTGACGGCGAGCACGCGGTGGCCACTTCTGAGCATTCGGTCTACATTCATCAGGATGTCCGTGGTGTTGCTGTGGTGAAGGCCACGGCTTGGGACATCTCTGACGATCAGATCGTTTACATCAGCGGCTGGGATGCCGTCTTGCGGGGAATCGCTCGTACGGGTATCTTCTTTGCGGTGCACATGGAGCAGATCATCAGTCGCGCAAAGCCTAGCGCCTCTAGTGACCCTGCGATCGGCAAGATCGTGGTGGCCAAGGTCGTCAAGCACCTGCGCTCCGGCGTTTTGGTGCGAAACGAGCACGGTCAGAAGGGTCTGATCGGTGTGGAGACGATCAAGGGAGTTGGCTCAGCAGCCAACGCCATGTCGTTCCTTCGCTCCAAGTGTCCTGTGGGTCGTGAAGTGACCGTAGAGATCGTGGCTCGCCGCGATCAGGGCGATTTCGTCCTGAAGCTCTCCTAGGTCTTTAGTAACAGTTAGTTAACCCCCCTTGTGGTCAACATGATCACGAGGGGTTTTTATTTAGGTTGACTTTCGGGGCTTAAAATGGTACGATCTGCTCTCACCATGAGGGAGGACATGTGAGGCTACGCTTAGAATTCTGGCGACACAGACAGGTTTTGCTAAGCCGACAAATTGGCGAGCCTGAGGTAAGGCGTAGGGGAGTTAGGCCAAGGATTGTATATCTGCGGCGCATGAGTATGAGAAGAATTGGACGTAGGTAAAGTCAAGTCAGGCTAAGTAGGCAAGCCTGACTTTTTTAATCTGCCTTTTTGAGAGGATGAAAGTCTGTATGTGTCTTTTCTGCAAAGCGGTCAGATGCATGCACGTAACGCGTTGTGGTATCTAGAGATTCGTGGCCTAAAAGCACCTGAATGGCGGCCGGGTTCGCTCCGGATTCTGCCAAGTACGTAGCAAAACCATGTCTGAGGGTGTGCGCAGAGATGGGTACATTAATACCAAGAAGCTCTCGGTATTTTTTTATTTTTGACTGAAGATAGTTAGGCGATATTCTTCGCTTTTTACTGCCATCTTTTGATCCTGAGCCGCGGTACGGAATAAAAACTGCCGGTGCTTCATCATCTCTGAGTTTTAGATATGCTTGCAGGTGTCTATACGCACGTGGCGTTAAATACACAAATCTCTCTTTTCGGCCTTTGCCTTTTATAAAAATGCGACCAGAGGAGTCAATTTGATCTCGGTTAAGGTTCAGCAACTCTGAAATGCGCATGCCAGTGGAGAAGAGTACTTCAAGCATGGCACGGTTACGCTGGGCGAGGAGGGGATTTTTCTCAAGCTCTGATGGGGACTCAATAAGCGCCACAAGTTCATTGAGCTCACCAACGCGCGCATGTTTCTTATCGGTTTTAACTAATCTAATGGCACCCGCAGCAAGAGGGTAGGGGAGGTCCATTTCTACCAAATATTTGAGGTAGGCGCGCAGTGAGCTCAAGTGGCGGTTAACAGAGAACGGTGTAAGCTTTTGCTTTGATTTTGATTTTGTTGGGGTAACTCTGTCGGTAGAGTAGAGGTAGGCCTTGTATTGCTCAATGACCTTTTTATCAATGCTTTTAAACGCAAGGCCATGCTCTGTCATAAAGTGTGAAAAGACCAGCAAGTCTCGCTCGTAATTATAAAGCGTTTCTTTGGAATAGTTATTAGTTTGCAGTGACAATAAGAAGTCATCTAAGTGATGAAGAGATTGGTTACCTGTGGATAACTTTTTGCTCATAACTGAGTGTTAGAGATATTATACTCACTTTATTATAACACATTTTTGACCCTTCAATCTGTGTTATACACACCTTACTTTAAGGTATATATAGCCCTCTGCTACTTTCTATTATTTTGTGCTTACTTGGGATAGTGGCCGCTATATCTTTCGTCAATATGCAGATTTTGCGACACTACCAAAACCCCCTTTGAAAAGTATAGGTATGATGATATCACTTATTTATGTTGTGGAGCCTGACGTAAATTCTATGACCTTACAAATCCTCAATGTATACCCTTCCTGGGTACCGTGCGTTTATGAGAATGCCGTATGAGGTGTTTATCCTGAGCTCTTTCTGCCAAGCTTCTTTAAAAGTGGAGAGTTGCTCAGAGAGATTTTCATGCGGATTAAATGATACGCGCACGCCGTCCTTGTGTTCAACAAGAAGCGTTTTAAGCTCTTTTGGTATTATAAAATGATGTGTCGCAAAATTTGTATTTTCTTTTAGGTAGGTTGCCACCTCTAAAATGGCGCTTCCCATTGTTTTGTTTATAAGCCCACTCCCCTCTTGTGTATTGTTATCATCAACGATCACCGTTGGATAATCTCCAAATTGTTGTTTTAGGGCTACAATATCTGGATAATGCGCGGTACTGGTAGGAATTCCTTCCTCCTCTCCCCCACGGGTAAGGGTCTCATGTATGGCAACGCTTCTTAGGGTGCGTATTGGGGTGCCTGTTTTATCAATCAAGGTGTACTGCTCGCCGTTGTCATGAATGATAAATGACAGGCGTTCTGTAACGGTTACACTGATAGTGCTGGGAAAGTATTTTTCTATCGTGATAGAGTCTACAGGAAAATTTGCCGTGACGGCAGAGCTTATTTTGTCATGATTTAGGAAGAAGTATGAGTTGCCGGGAAACACTAAATATCTCTTTTTTTGTATAACATCTTTTACTTTTTGCGATAGTTGCTGCTCGTCAATGTTGACGGCATTTCTTACCAACACGTGCTCTACAAAAAAGAACGGATGGTAGATGAGTAGCAGCGCCCAGGCAATCAGCGTCAAAATAAATATCACCCCTGCTGCTTTTGTTCTAAGAGTTCCGTTTTCCGCTCGTGGCTTTCGATACGGATTTTCACGACGCACAGACTCTTGTTTGTAGCTTCTTTTCTCAAACTTTTTTGGGCGTGTTTGCCGAGCGCTCTGGCTATAACCTCTATATTTCATGGGTGTATTGTATCGCAGGCTTGTTTAATTACAAAGCCGGCATGTTGCCGGCTCCTACGTCTTTTTGATTTTTTTGAATCCTGCGTATTTTTGCAGTGCTTTGGGGATGTCTACCGATCCGTCTTCATTTTGATAGTTTTCCAGAACGGCCAGGAGTGTTCTGTCTGATACTACCGTATTGTTGAGGGTGTGTACAAATTTTTTTTCTTTGTTTTTTATTTTGAGCCTTCTGGTTTGAAAATCTGTGGTGTTGCTGGCGCTGCCCAACTCTCTGTATTTTTTTTGTCCGGGGAACCATGCTTCTATGTCTATTGTTTTTGCGGCCTGGAATCCTAGATCTCCTGTGCAGAGTTGCATTACTTGATATGGGATCTCAAGCGATTGATAGAATTTTTCAGAGAGGGCAATAATTTCATCAAGCATTTGCCATGATTTTTCTGGCTCGCAAAAGACCATCATCTCTACTTTGTTAAATTGATGAACGCGTAGAACGCCCCGCGTGTCTTTTCCATAACTTCCCGCTTCTCTTCTAAAACAGGGACTTTGCGCGGCGTATTTTACCGGAAGCTCATCAAGCACTTCCCCACCGTGAAAGGCAGTGATGGCCTGTTCTGAGGTGCCAATTAAAAACAGATCATCTTTTCCTGGATTTACATTGTAGACCTCGCTTCTTCCGTTTGGAAAGTATCCTGTTCCCTCCAGTGCGCTCTCCCCCACTAAAATAGGCGTTACTAAAAGTTCGTACCCTTCTTTTGTAATAAAATCTACCGCATAGCGCATGAGTGCGTGCTCTAGTTTTGCAATAGGCCCTCTTAGATAATAAAACCGCGAACCGCTAACGCGTGCTCCTCTATCCAGATCAAAATACTGAGCTATAGAATCTATTTCAAAATGCTCTTTTGCGTTTTTAATTTTTGGTTTTTTGCCAAATGATCTAAGTTTTTTGTTTTCTGTGTCGTCTACGCCAACACCGACAGATTTATGAGGAATGTTTGGCAGGGATAACAGGATTTGTTTGTGTTCCCACTCTAAAACTGAGAGCTTCTCTTCTTCTTTTTTTATGTTTTCTGAGAGTTTTTTTAGCTGAGTCCTCTGCTTTTCTGTTGGTTTTCCTTTTGAGCCGCTATTACGTTTGGCTCTGAGTGTTTCTACCTTTTGCAGCAGCTTTTTTCTTTTTTCGTCTAATTTCAAAAAGGCAGGCATGTCTATAACCATGCCACGGTCTTTTATTGCTTTTGAGACCTTGTCTGGGTTGTCTTTGACAAACTGCGGATCTAACATTTATATCAAGGGTAGTGCTGCTTTGATTATTTTTTGATTGCCTGGCAACATTTTATATTTTTTGGCGTCCTTAGGCTCTATCCATCGGCATTCCAAGACTTCTTGGTCATGTGGCGCCAGTCTTCCACCAATAGGCTTACAAAGATAGGTTATCACATAGAGCTGACCTATGCCAGATCTGCCATTGTACGTGCCCATATATATCATGGGTACTGGCTTGCCTATTTCTATTTTTAGGCCTGTTTCTTCCTTTACTTCTCTACGCAAAGACTGATGTATGGTCTCTCCGTGCTCTACTCCCCCACCCGGAAATTCCCATTTTCTGTGAAATTTTTTGTTGGCGGGATCGTTTCTTTTTGAGATGAGGATTTTTCCGTTTTTTACGATGAGAGCAACAATGGCTACAAATTGGCGCGGCGTGATGGAGTCGCTGCTTATGGCAGCTTTATATTTACTGCTTTTAATTCTCTTTGGCGCGTATGGCTTTAGCTGAACCACTTTGGTTTTCATTCCTTGTCTACCTAATTCTTCTTTTAGTTCCAAAGCAAAAGTATGCTGCTGATCATAGCCAAGGCAAATGACGTCTGGCTTTACGGCACGTATTACTTTATAGGGGTCTTTTTGATCGCCCAAGATAGCTTTGTCCACTACCCCAATGCTTTCTAGAATACTTTTGCGTTCTTTTTCTGTGTGAAGCGGCTTGCGCCCCTTTATTTTCTCTACCGTTTTATCACGAGCCAAAACAACGACCAATCGGTCGCCATATTTTTTTGCGTTTTTGAGCAGATACAGATGGCCCGCATGAAAAAAATCAAACGTGCCGGTAACCAGAACGGTTTTTGTTTTTTTATGCATGAAAAAAGATTACTTCAACTGCGACTGTTGCTACTATTAATATTACAGCAATTACCGATCCAATGATAATATTTCTATTTTCAATACGTAAAGATTTGATCTCGTCTCTTAGGTGTACAACATCTTTTGAAAGCGATCGTAATGACGCTTCTTCAAGTGTAATGAGTGTGCTGGCTTGCGGCTTCTCTTTTTCTGCATTTTCCATACTTATGGTTGGTAGAAGCCGCGTATGACAAAAACACCATTGAGCTCGTCACCCGCAATGTCCATATTTCTGAAGTCCTGAAAGTTTATTCCTCCTAGGGCCACACCTGATCCCAGCGAAACACCTGGGCTAAATACAATGCCATTAACATTTATTTTTCTAATAGGACTAAGAGTACCATCTGGATTGTCGGTAAATACATCTCTAAAACGAAGGCGCTGCATGTGTCTATTTTTTTGGTTTTAGAACGGGAAATGGTATTACATCTCTGATGGTTTGTGCGTTAGTAAATAGCATGGCCATGCGGTCTATTCCTATGGCCGCGCCCGTGGTTGGCGGCATGCCGTGCTTCATAGCCTCTACAAAGTCGTGGTCGGGCTCATGGATGTCCTCTACCGTGCTTCCGGCTTTTGCCTTTTTGCTCTCTTCTATGAATCGCTCTTCTAGTTCTAGCGGATCATTAAGTTCCGAATAATTGTTTCCGTGCTCAGATCCCAATATGAAATGCTCAAATCTTTCTACAAATTCTGGTTTGCCGGGAACTCGTTTTGCTAGAGGTGATGTTTCTACGGGATATTCGTAAACAATAGTTGGCTGAATGAGCTTCTCCTCTACTTTCTCTTCAAATAGTAATGCGATAGAAAGCCCAACATTGTGCGCCGTTTTAATTTTATCTGCCGGAATCTTTGTTTTTTTCAGCGCCGCATGAGCTTCTTTTACACTTTTCCATGAGCTCACATCTATACCAGTGTGCTCAGAGATTGCATCTACCATTGTTATACGTTTCCATGGTCTTGCAACGCTTATGGTTTGGTCATCCCAAACAATGTCCGTGCCGCCAAGTAGTTTTTGAGCGCAGAATTCATAACATTGCTCAATTAAATCCATGTTGTAGGTGTAGTCATGATACGCGGCCATAGTCTCAAGCATGGTAAATTCTGGATTATGCGTTTTATCCACACCTTCATTGCGAAACATCCTTGCAATCTCATACACCTTTTCTAGTCCACCGACTACAAATCTTTTTAAGTAGAGCTCTGTTGAGATGCGCAGATACATGTCTATGCCTAGAGCGTTATGTTTGGTAGAAAATGGACGCGCAAATCCGCCACCGTATAATGGCTGCAAGATGGGCGTTTCAACTTCAATATATCCTTGGTCATCTAAAAATTCTCTGACGGTGTTGATCAGCTTGCTTTTCATTTTAAAGCGTTCCAAAACTTCCGGATTGCTCAGCATATCCAGATAGCGCTTTCTTAGTTGCGTTTGCCTATCTTTTAGTCCTGCACGCTTTTCTGCCAGCGGCATGATGGTTTTGGTGAGCAATTCAAGAGATGACACCATAAGGGATTTTTCTCCCTTTTTGGTTGTCATGGGCGACCCATGTCCCACAATAATGTCTCCACGGTCTATGTTGTTTTTAAGCAGATCGTACTGCTCCTCCCCTACCTCATTTTTCTTTATAAAAAATTGTACGATACCGGTTTCATCTTGCACATGGGCAAACGTTGTGCCACCTTGTCTGCGGATGCTCATCACGCGTCCGGCCACCGTTACAGAGCTGTCCCCTATCATCTCAAAGTTATCCAAAAAGTCGCCGATCGCTCTGCGCTTTTTATTCCAAGACGGAAACGGATCTATGCCCGCGTCCCTCAGTGATTGAATTTTACCAATCCTCTCCTCTTGTTCTGATTGATGCGCTTTTTTTGTCATGCAAGCAGTATAGTTTTTTAGCTGAATTTAGTCAATAAGAAAACCGACCGTGTGTGGCTGGTTGGTGCTTTTTTGCATCTTTGGCGCGAAGTTGTTTGAATAATGCTGTAGGCTGTAGGCTTTATGCTGTATGCCCTTTTAGCGTCATGCTGAATTTAATTCAGCATCCAGTTAGGAAACTAAGACTTACTCAATTTTTACCCTAGATTCTGAATCAAGTTCAGGATGACATGTCGATACCTTACAGTATAAAGCCTACAGCCTACAGCATCTTGCATATAGCCAAACACTCATGGCGCGGTACGGCCGGTCAAGATATAGATTTTATCGTATATGACTTTTTTCCGCCTGGCGTGTCCACTTCAACCTCATCTCCCATATTGTGATCTAGGAATGCTGCTCCAAGAGGTGATTCGTTGGAAATTTTGCCAGAAGCTGGATCAGCCTCTGAGGCTCCCACTATAGTAAGCACGCGCTCGTTCCCATCTGACTCTACCGTGATGGTGCATCCTATGTGAACGGTATCACTTCCACTGCTTTGGTCTATTACTTTAACTTTATGCAGTTTGTTTTCCAGTTCTGCTAGTTTGCTTTGTAGCCAGACCATTTCATCCTTTGCTTCTTGGTAATCTGCGTTTTCGGAGAGGTCTCCCAGTTGCTTTGCATCGTCAATTCTGACGGCCATGGCGGGAATGGTTACCTCTTTGAGCTCTTTGTACTCTGCCTCCAGCTTTTGCAGCCCGGCCGGAGTTACATATGTTGGTTGTTCATCCATAGATCAAATTAATACCTGCGTATTCTAGCATATTACCTATTGTGTTGACCACCACCGCAGAAATTCTCTGGCAATGGGCAGCGCTGTTTTTGTTCCTCCTTCCCCCTCTTCTACTACAACAGCTATTACTAGCTCTGGATCATCGTAAGGTGCAAAACCAGCAAACCAGCTATGAGGTGCTTTTTTGGATGACCATTGTGCTGTTCCGGTTTTTCCGCCGCTGGAAACCGGCAGCGTACTCATAGAAACGCAACTGCCGTATTCCACACATGCTTGCATCCCTTGTTTAACCGTTTGAAGGTGGGTTTTTTCTATGGGAAGCGTGGTAATTATCTGAGGATCAATAGGCTGAACCTCTGCGCTGCTTGGGTCAACAACTCTTATGGCTAAGTGTGGTCGATAGACTGTGCCACCGTTTAGCAGCGCTGCAGTAGCTGTGCCCATTTGCAGCGGTGTCACTAGTACATCTCCTTGACCAATAGACAAGTTATAGGTGTCTCCTATGTACCAACGCTCCCCTTTTGCCTCTTGTTTCCACTCTGGCGAGGGAATGTGACCACTTGCTTCTGCGGGTATATCAATACCAAGTTTTTGAGTGAGGCCAAAGTGCACAAGGTACTGTTTAATACGATCCACACCCAAACCTTCTATCTGTTCATATCCACCACCAATTATGTAAAAAAAGGTGTTCACAGATTCTGCTATGGCTTTTATAACGCCGGTGATTCCATGGCCCCCTGCCTTCCAGTCAGGAAAAAACCATCTGCTCACTTGCAACCCTCCTTCACTTTTGAATCTTGAGTTCTGGCTTATAATGTTCTCTTGCAAAGCGGCGGCTGCAAGAAGCGGTTTAATGGTGGAGCCTGATGGGTAAGTTCCCGCCACCGCTCGGTTAAAGAGAGGGTTGTCTGGATCATCGGCATATTGTCTGTATGTGGCAGTGTCTATTCCGCCGGTAAAATCATTATTATTGTAGGTGGGGATGCTTACCATGGCGTTAATAACACCCGAGTTTGGATTTAAAATAATAGCGGCTGCGCGCGTGACTCCTTTTGCTTTTAAAACGTCTTTTGTTATTCTTTCTAGATTTTGCTGCCACGATTTATCAATACCAAGAACTACGTGCCTGCCTGGCGTGGGAGGATCTTGTGCCAATGTGAGTTTCTTGCGACCCGCGGCGTCTACTTCTACGCGTTGCTTGCCATAATGACCACGCAAGAAATCTTCATAGTTTTTTTCTATCCCTGTTTTCCCTAGCGTATCGGTGGGAAGATAGCCAAGGTCATATTTATCTTTGAGCTCTTCTGGAGAGAGTTTTCCAACATATCCTAGAATGTGCGAGAGGCTGCTGGGCGTGCTACTTACCGCCGGGTCAAGTGGGCTGTAGAGCCTTTGTGTTGTGTTTTCCACTCTGATGCCGGGCAAATCTGCACTTTCAATTATTAGATTAAGAGCTTTTTGATAATCAATACCGGTTGCAACGTGGAGCGCCTCATATGAGTAGTTACGGTATTCTTCCAAGATGTCTATAATATTCTCTGTTGGTATCCCTGCTAGTCCGGCCGCCTTCTGAATGACCTCGTCTCTTGTTTCGGGTTTTTTTGGCAGATCCTGTGGAAGTATAGTAAGAGAAAAACTAGTGGTGTTGCCTACAAGCGGCTGGTTATTGCGATCATATATAATGCCGCGGTTTGAAGGAATAGGAATGATGCGTACCCGATTATGTTCTGCCGCCTGCAAATGTTTTGCGCCCATAAATCCTTGAATATAAATGAGCCTGGTAACAACTGCCACGGCAAAAATGCCAAACAAAATTGATATCATTTTTACATTTCCAGATAACTGCGTGTTGCTTACAAATCTTTTTCTGTTGTGACTGCTAGAGAGAGCTCCGCTGTACGTATGTTCAACCCACTGCTTTTTTTTGTTGACGGCGTCGCGCTTCATATATCGCTTAAGTCTAGACTGAGTCGGGCGTGACGCGTTTTTCTGCTCCACAGGGCATAGAGGAAAACAATAAGCGCTCCCGCAATGGATGTTGCAACAATTTCTGTAATAGAATGACGAAAAACTACCCGAGCGCTCGGCAGGGCGGTGGTTGTCCATGCGGATGCGATCCACAGCATGAGCGCAAAACTTGCTCTGAAGAGCGCGGTCATAGAAGCAATTAAGAGTACACCGCCAGATAATTGAAGCGTGCTGAGCAGCGTGGTTGCTATAATCATTCCACCACTTACACTGATAACCATAGAGCTTAGCACCAGGCCAAAGGGGGTGATGGCGTACAGTTCCATAAGCACCCCCATAAGCATGGTGGTAAAAAGAGCAAGTCGGTAGCGGGTGGATATAACCATAAGCGCAATAAGAAGAAGACTTACGTTGATGGCATTTAGCGGATAAGGTGCTGTGCTGCTAAATCCCATATGCAGCGCGCCTACACCCAGAAACGTGAATAAATATAAAAAAGCGGTCATAAATCTGTATTGAGAACAGCTACGGTTGAGAGGCGCGATAGATCTGCGCTCGGATTAAGCGTTGCCTCTTGAAAGGGCGCGTAATCCTCTTTTTTAACACTTGAAATCACACCAATAAGCAAGCCACGGGGAATATGTGTTTGCAATCCAGAAGCAATAATAAGATCTCCTCCATTGAGTTGCTCTTCTTGCAAGACGGTTGTTAATTTTATGCCTATACCAAATCCACCTTGTACAATGCCGATTGATTTATCTGCACTGAGAACAGACGCTGCAATGGAACTTTGGGAGTCGTTTATAAGGCGTACCACTGAGCTTCTCTTGTCTACTTTTGCCACGGTACCTACAAGGACTCCTTCTGAGACAATTACTGCGGCTCCTTGTTTTATTCCATCTTGCTCTCCCCTATTTATTATGAGCGCAGAGCTGGTGTTATCTATCGTTTTTCCTACCACCGTTGCTATGACGGTTTCATAGTTTGTTTTATTTTGAAATCTGAGCTGCTCACGGAGTTCTTGGTTTTCTTCTTGCAGGAGTGCCGTGTTTGCGGCTTTTTGTTGCAGCAGCATTATTCTTTCCTTGGCATCTTCAATTTCTTGTAGCAACTCTTTTTTGTTCCTAAAATAGGCGCTCGCCCCGCCAACGGAATGTGCTGCCTTAGATATGGTTCCAATGAGTGGATTGGTTACCCGTTGCAGCCCTCTTTCCACAGGGGCCAGTATTCCAGAGTAGTGAAGTGCAAGAAGCAGCATGGTTAGTGCTGCTATAAATCCTATGTGACGGCTTGAGACAGGGTTATTTTTCATGCGTGTTGTCTAAGGTGACTTCTTTGAGCATGCGTAGATCCTCTAAGAGTACTCCCGTGCCGCGGACAACACAGGTGAGCGGATCGTCGGCAAGACGAACGGGAATGCCGGTTGCTTTTGCAATGACGCGCGGCAAGCCGCGTAGCAGCGCTCCCCCGCCGGTCATAAGCATACCGCGCTCGTGTATATCTGCAACTAATTCTGGTGGCGTGTTTTCCAGCCCCGCTTTTACGCTTTCTATAATAGTAGCGATGGATCTTTTAAGAGCCTCTCTTACTTGGCCAGAGCTGATGGTTACTTCTTTTGGCAGTCCAGTGATAAGATCTCTTCCGCGCATGGGATAATTAATTTCTTCTCTGAGGGCTGTGGCGCTGCCGGCTTTTATTTTGATATTTTCTGCATGACGCTCACCTATAAGCAGGTTAAAAACTTCCTGTGCGTATTGAACAATATTTTTGTTCATTTCTTGGCCTGCGATGGTAATTGATTTCCATGTCACCACACCACCAAGAGAGATGGTGGCAATTTCGGTGTTTCCGGCGCCTACGTCTACAATAAAGTTTCCAACAGGCTCTTCTATGGGCATACGTGCTCCAATGGCGGCCGCCATTGGCTCCTCTACTATATACACCTCTCTAGCGCCGGCTGCTAGTGTTGCGTCTTCAATAGCCTTTCTTTCAACTTCTGTAATTTCCAGAGGTGCGCCTATGACCACGCGCGGTCTTGGAACAAACGTAAAGCTTTTTTCATGCACTTTATCTATGAAATACTTAAGCATTTTCTCCGTTACTTCATAATCGGCAATGATGCCAGCGGCAAGCGGTCTGCTTGTTTGAATATGACCTGGCGTCTTGCCCACCATCTCTAGCGCCTCCTTTCCAACGGCCAAAATGTGCTCTGTACGCACGTTTATGGCCACCACACTTGGTTCTTGTATCACAATACCCTTGTCTGCTGCGTAGACAAGGGTATTGGCCGTTCCAAGATCTATGCCAATATCTCTGCTAAATTTTCCGAAGAATTTACCCAGCATGGGAGCATTTTTTGATTGCCCCCTCCGTTGTTAATAGGTGTGTTTTGCTGCTGCTGCGTTTTTTGTATTCTACTTTTGTACCTGTTTTTTTACTGACCACCAGCCGATGCGGTATTCCTATCAGATCACTGTCAGCAAACTTTGCGCCAGGGCTTACGTCTCTGTCATCATAGAGTACCTCTATTCCCATTTTTTGTAGTTTTTTGTAGAGCTTCTCGGCTTTGCCAATTACGGATTTGTCATCTCCAAGTGCAATAAGATGAACGCCAAAAGGAGCTACTGCCCCTGGCCATATCATGCCACGCTCGTCATGGCTTACCTCTATGATGGATCCTAAAATGCGGCTTGGGCCAATGCCGTAGCAGCCCATAATTATATCCTGCTTTTTTCCGTTCTTTGTGGAAACTGAAAAGTTAAAGTCTTTTGAGAAGCGGCATTTTAGCGGAAAAATGTTTCCCACTTCAATGGCTTTAATGATGGAATATTTTTTCTCATTTTTGAGATCTTTTTTACTGACGATTTCTTTGTTAAAGGCCTCTTTTGTTTTTTTGTCTATGTAAATATGATCCTCGCCAGCTTCCGTTGCCACCTGAAATTCGTGGGAGAATTTGGAAAAGACACCGCCGTCTGCAGCTACTACCATGGCCTGCAGGCCGCAGCGTTTGTAAATTTTTAAGTAAGCCTTTTTTGATTTTTCATAAAATCTATCAAAATCAGCCTGCGTTAGATGAAAGCTGTAGAGATCTTTCATAGAAAATTCCCTGCCGCGCAGCAGGCCAGATTTGGCGCGTGGTTCATCCCTAAACTTATCTTGTATCTGGTAGACAGCCACCGGAAGATCTTTATAGGAGGTGACAAATTTTTTAACCAGTGGCGTGATTACTTCCTCATGGGTAGAGCCCAGTGCATACTCTTTATCTCCGCTTCCCTTGAGCTTAAAGTTTACCTCAATTTTGTCCCAACGGTCTGTGGTGTCCCACAACTCTTTGGGAACAAGCGCTGGCATGAGTACTTCTTGAGCTCCCAGGGCGTTCATTTCTTCCCTGACGATATTTTTAATTTTTTCCAATACACGCAGCCCAAGCGGTAGATAAGAATATACACCTGCGGCCACTTTATCAATAAAACCTGCTCGCTGAAGAAGTATGGCATTTACGCTCACCTCTCCCTTTGGAGTTTCTTTAGATGTTTTGGTAAATAGATGAGATTGACGCATATTATTTAGATCTGGCTTTGCCACCAAAAGCTTGTGATAGAAAGACTGATTCAAAAACAAGGAGTGAGAATATAAGTAGTAGCGCGCTCCACCAGGTTAGCATATCGGCCGCTTTCATGTACAGAGATGCTACCACTATCATGGCAAGCAGGATTCCTTGTCTAAAACTTTTTTTTACATGGGCGAATAATACTGATGGTTGTTTGTGTTTAATATGACTTGCGGTAAAACCAATGACAGAAAAACTGCCGACAAGAGCCAGAAATAAGCTGGCATAAAAAAAGAAAAAAATGTACCAGGGAGAATGCGTAGGATCAGTTGAACCAGCCACCAGCGCCCACGCTACCCAGCAGATTATAGTACCCAGCAGCATGAAGCCAATATAATGCTTAAGTGACATAGCTACGCAAAATATCTTATGCGGTCTACTAATTTTTCTCCGAGCGCCTCTTCTAGTTTGCCCAAAATTTGCGGCTCGTTTAATTTGAGCTCTTGAGCTACCGTAGAGCTTGAGCAACTAATGGTGAGTGTTCTGTTTTTAATATACAGCGGTTTCATCATAGACTTTACCTCATCATCAAAAACCTCTCCCAGTACTTTGTCTGCCGTCTCCACTATATTTGCAGCCTCTACACCTTTGGCCACATCTCCCTTTTGTTGAACGGTTTGCTTTACAATTTTTCCAAGTGGTTGCATATCATGCTCTAAATTCGCATATGTCTTTAAATTCACAGTAGTTGCAGGTCACCGGATTTGGCTTTGGAGAGAATTCTCTCTTTTGGATTCCAGCGATCAAGGTTAGAATGGTTTCTTTGTATGTCTGCAAGTCCTGCTCTGTACCGCTAAAAGATTTTTCGCTGCCGTCGCTTAGATAATAATACGTAAGCTGCATGGGGCCGCTTGCGTGCAGCTCTGGCATCTCTTTTGCTGCCATTTGATACAAAAGCAGCTGCTGCTTATCCGTAGGAGAGAGTCTCTCTTTGGGCCGACCCGTTTTGTAATCTATAATGGTTAGCTGATTGCCTTCTTTATCAATGCGATCAATAAACCCGCGTAGCGTATGAGATTCAACTTTTAGCTTAAATCCTTTCTCTAGCAGCAGTGGTATTGTCCACCCTTTTTCTGACTGTTGTTTATAAAACAATTGTAGCATGTTTTGGCCTTCCTCAAAATATGCAGCGCGTTGCGTGTCATCAATAAACCAGTCATCTCTCCAGAGTTCTTTGTAGATTGTAAGCAGCTCTGGCAGAGCTGGCACGAACACGCCTTCACCCTTTGGTGTGGGCTCAGAGAATAAATCTGCTTGCTTTGTTGCGTTAAGTTCAGCGACGCGCTGATAAAAACGCTGTAATGTTGCGTGAATAGTGTTACCAAAAACCATGGCAGCTGATTGCCTACTTTTAATACCTAAGACGTGCGCATATTTATACTGCAAAGGACAATCGGCATAAGATTTAAGTTGGCTGTGTGAATAACTCTTTGGCAACGGCAGCAGTGGATTCTGGCTTTTTGGTTGTAGATCTGTTTTTGCTACTTTGAGAATATCAAACGTAGATTCTGGCAACGTGTTTTCAATCCCAGCTTCTTTGATAAAGCGTGAAATCTTGCGCTGAGTTTTTCCTCCGTAGGATTGCGCGCTGGTGAGCGTTACTGATAGCCGTGCTCTGGTTAGGGCAACATAAAAGAGCCTTCTCTCTTCTTGCAAATGGTGATCACCTTCTGGAACATTCTCCTTTATAAGCGCCTCAGGGATCTGAATTTTCTCCCTGCGTCCTCTGCTAGGAAATCGCTGCTCAACCATGTTTACTATAAACACATGGTCAAATTCTAGTCCTTTAGCGCTGTGCGCCGTTAAGAGCGCAACAGCATCTTGTCCAAAACCTGCATCTGTTGGGCTGCTCCCCTGCTCTCCACTTGCAAGTAAATCTTGCGTAAACAGTACAAATTCTTTTGCAGACATTTCTGCTGCCTGCGTCTCTATCATCTCAAAAAATGCTTTAAGCTGGAGCAGATCATCTATTGCCGATGGCTCTCCAGATTGTTCAGCGAGCGTCAAAGATTTCAAATAACCGGTTTCCTCCAAAAAAATTAGCAGTACATTAGTAATGCTACTCTTTTTCTCTGCCCGCGCGCCATTACTTACAGAAGACAGAAGCTTTTTTATTTTTGAATGACCATCTTGCGACAGCATGATCAGCCCTTGAGAGACAAGTTTGAGGACATCAGATAATGTCTTGCCTTTTCTCTCGCTTGAATTCCACAGTATGCTCTGATCCTCGTGGCTGAGTGTAAAGGGTGGCAGGCGCAAAAGTCTAAACCATGCGTTTTGATCATGAGTATTGTTTACAGCGCGCAGCACGGCAATACAATCTAAAACTACTCTTGTTTTAAGCAGGCCAGTCGCGGCGCCATAGTGGCAAGGAATGTGAGCATTTTGTAGTCCGCGTAAAAAAGGTTGAATATGCGTATTGGCTCTGGCGAGTATTGCTATGTTTTGTGCCGGAGTACCATCTTCAAGAAGCTCCTGAATTTTTTTGACCACGGTTTGTACCTCAGTGTCACTGGTGTCTACATGTAGGTGAGATACCGCGCCCTTTGACGGGTTGTTTGCTGTTAGTTTTTTATCAATGTTTTGACGAACTTCAAGACGATCAGGATTATTATTTTGTATAAGAGTATATGCAGCGTCTAGTATACCCTGACCGCTTCTGTAGTTTTCTTTTAGGATAATGGTCTTTGCGCCGTCAAAATCTTTAGCGAAAGACAAGACATTGCTGACCGAAGCGCCGCGCCACTTATAAATGCTCTGATCGTCGTCTGCCACAACGGTTAAATGCTCGCCATTGCCAGATAACTTTTTGATTAGTTCGTACTGTGCGTAATTAGTATCCTGAAATTCATCAACCAGTATATACTGGTATTTTTTTTGAAGAGCTTCTTTTATGTTTGGTCTTTGCTCAAGCAAGGTGTTGCTGTAGCTGATTAAATCCCCAAAATCAAGAAGGTTTTCTTTTAGCTTGAGTTGTTCAAAAGTGTGATATGCACGCGCCACCTCATCAATGCGCGCATATTCAAGCATGTCAGAGTCTTCTTTTTCAATCTGTTTTTTTGACATTGACCTTCTATACTCGGCTATATCAGTGTCGCCTCTGAGCTCTGTTGCGTATTGCAAGTAGTGTTCTGGCGTAATAAGCTCATCTTTGCAACGCGAGAAATGTTGGAGGAGTGCAGAAATAAGTGACGTAGGATTTTGAAATGGTCGGTAGTAATGCAGATCAAATTGATCCAAGTTGTTTTTAAAAAGTTGCCAGCTTTGGGGTGGCGTAATGAGTTTAAAAGGGGTTGGCAATCCTAAATCTAAACCGTATCCCTCTAGTATGTTTTGACAAAATCTGTGAAAAGTTCCCGCAAAGATGTCAACGGGTTTTTGAAGAAGAGAATCCACACGTTCAGAAAGCTCGGTTGCTGCTTTTTCAGTAAAAGAGAGGGCAACAATGCTTTGTGGGTTAGCACCATTGCTTAGCAGCTCCGCAACGCGCCTCGTGATAACCGTTGTTTTCCCTGTCCCGGCGCCAGCAATAATTAAAAGAGGACTTTTTGTGTGAGACACGGCCGCTTGCTGTTGGCTGTTGAGGCTATCCATGGTGGTCAGTTTAACACAGCGTATGAAAATTAAAAAAGGCACACAATGTCCGGCAGGATAGAGTGTGCCCCGTGAGGCGGCTAACGCACCTCGGTGACAGTTCTTGAACTTTCACGATGACGTGCAATCAAAGCAAGAAAGCGAAGGGGTTAGCCTCTTGCGAGCCCTTCTTAACAGGAGGAGTATAACGCACGCGCCTTTTTTTGTCAAGAAACAAAGCGTCTTTGGACTCTGTTGCCAAAGCTGCAGATGACGTCATACGGATGCGTGCCTTTTTTACGCGCCCATTGTGCTACACGCAGCTCATTGTCTAGTAGCACTACTTCATCACCTACCTCAGCCTGTGGTACATCATCAAGCAGAACCGTTGTGTAATCCATGCTAATGCGTCCTATCATGGGGCATTTTATTCCGTGCACTGTAGCCTGCCCGTTGTTGGTTAGCGCAAAGGGTATTCCATCTGCATAACCGGCGGCTATGGTGCCTACGGTGCATGGTTTTTGCAGTGTGTACATTTTTCCGTAGCCAATACTGCTTCCCGCGGGCAGTTTTCTTACGGCAACAAGTTTTGATTTTAGTGTCATGGCCGGAAGCAGATTGTAGGCTCGGTTTCCTTCTATGTCAAAAATGCCGTATAGGTTTATTCCTGTACGGACTCCGGTAAATGGGTGACTATAGCTCTCCGGGATATTATTTATAGCGTCAGAGCTGCCTATGTGGATATTTTTAAAAGTTATTCCCCTACTCCTAAGCTTTGACAGAAGATTTGTAAAAGTTTCTATCTGAGAGATGGTAAATTCTCTATCTCCGTAAGCGTGGGGAAAATGAGAATATATGCCGGCTATATTTAATTTTGGAAGCGAGCAGATTTCTTCAATTACCGATACAATATGGCCACCCGTCATTCCTAACCTTCCCATGCCAGTGTCTATAAGTAAGTGACAGGTAGCAGTTTTGCCTTGTTTGCGAGCCTCTAGACTCAAGCGGTATGCTGTGCGGCGATCCCCAATAGGCGCTACAATATCATGTTGTATTACTGCAGGGATTTCCTCTTCTAAAAGTGTGCCTACAATATGGGGCTTTAGACCAGCTTTTTTTATCCACAAGGCTTCCCGAAGATCCGCAAGTCCCACCGATGTTGCTCCTGCATGAGCAAGTGTCTTGGCTATCATTTGGGGCTCACCAAGGCCGTAGGCATTAGCTTTAAGAACTGGCATTACCTCTAGTGGACTTACTTTTTCTTTGATTGTCCTAAAATTGTGAGCTATGGCGCTCAGTTTTATTTCTAGCCATACGCGCGCATAATTTTGCATAGATTGGATGGTATCACTTTCTACAAATAAAAAAAATGCCCCCGCTGCGTTACAAGAAGGCAGCGAGGGCGGTGTAGGTGCGCGTTTACGCCTTTGTTGGGGATAAGGCTCCCCTTGGCCGTAGTGATTGGGTGGATCAGGCGCGCTGTGAGCGCATTATCCTCCGCTTTCGCGCTATGAGGAACCCTTTGGGGTGATCAGCCCAGACTAATACCGCAAGGCGGTGTTTTCTCATTAGTCCTCAATACCTTTTGATCAGTCTCTCCTTGCCTCTCGGCTTTCCCTATTATATGGGTGCTGGCGTCCCAGCTGTGGTCTATCCCCTGCGTTCGTTTTTTTTGGCGTTAGGCCTGCAAGTGGAGCTCCCGGGGATAAAAGGAAGCATGCCGCCTGCCTCGCGAAAAGAGCAGCCATGGCTCATTCCGTTAACACAGTATAGCACAAAATACGCATTTTGTCAAGGGGTAGATTGACAAAATACGCTTATTTTAGCCAATTTTAGGGTCTTATTTTGAGTAAAAAAAGGACCCCGCGAGCATCTACCGTTAAGTAGTGCCACGGGGTCGAGGAAGCTATGAGCAGGTTGGGAGCGCCAGGCGCGTTATTCCTCCACAGCATTTTCAGCCGTATTAGAGGAGTCCCTTTAGGGGGATCAGCCCAGAGCACAGCCACAAAGTGGTGTTTTTCAGTGCTCTCCTTACTCACGATTACGGTCTCTCCTTGTTGCCCCTAAGAATTTATCGGGGTCGTGGATGGTGGTCCTGCCAGGGCAGACGTTGAATGGTATTAAAGAATCGGATTAAAGTATAGCAGAAAAAACGTATTTTGTCAAGTGGTCTTTGACACGTGTTCTTTTTTTGTCATCCTGAACCGAAGGTGAAGGATCTCCTGCCGCGCGATGGTATGAGATCCTTCACTGCGTTCAGGATGACGCTTATGGGTTTTGTCAATTAAAAAACCCAGATGGTTAGTCCGGGAGAATTTTTACAGGGGCTCAATCTTGCCGTTGAGCCTGATAATTCCCATATCAATAACGGGAATATTTTGATTTTCTGCTTGCTCCACAAAGGCGCGTGCATCGCGCTGGTGGATCTGCAGCTCCTGCTGAGGATCTGCATGAAGCCCCGGCTCGTAAGCATCACAGTCTTCATGTTGAAACAGTCTTACACCCAAGCCGCGCTCCGCAGCCCAAGCAAAGAACTGCCGACCAGCCTCTGTTCCAACAAGCGCCTTTGCAGCGCCCGGGACAACAAAGCTGTATGAGTCTGGGTTACGGTACTCAGTTCTGATCATTTCAAAAGGCGTGCGGTAGTCGCAGCAGCATACCGTCACGGTATTCCAATCATCAGGTGGGCTGCTCTCTGGGTTTCCTTCTCTTACAAAAAGGTTATGAGACAAGCTGGTACGGCGATCATCCTTTCTAAGCAAATCAATAATGACAGATGCTGCTTCAATACATGCCAGGCCATCATCGTCAATGAGCGTAACGTGCGTGGGATTATGCAAGGTAAGAAGTGTGGTAATAAAACCAAGCATTTCTTTGGTGAGCGCATCATTTTCCGCACCGTTGATCACCGCAATAGGTCGCGGGATCCGCAGCACATCGGCCTTTCCTTCTTCTAGATACCTTTCAATCACCCGGTTTGCCTGCGGATGAGATGGAGCAATGATTAAACGAGCAATGGACGTTTCTGTCACGCTTCCCTCCTCTGGTGAGCGGCGCGGCGTAGTATACGCATTTGTCATCCATTTGTCAAGCTATCTTTACTAATCTTTTTGAGATTGAAGCGGCGTTTCCTTTTTAGACTTGACAAAAAGGCTTTTTTGTGCTATAGTTTTCTTAAAAGGAGGCACATAATGCCACAAAAAAAAGGATCCGAGGCTTTTCGTAGGCACGTATCTCTGGTGGTGGTTGCTGTTGCGGCAACGATAGCAAGCATTGCAAGCGCTCTTTCTGCCAATACTGACGCTTTGAACAGCAGCGAGATTCTGCTGGCTCACTTTAGTGCTGGAGCCTTTGGAATCTTGGCGGCTATCGCGTTTGTGTTGCTTTGGGCAAAGGTGTATCAGCACAAGGGAAGAGATTTTAGCGCCAATATGATCATAGCTCTTTTGGGCTCGCCGCTGCTTGCCTTTCTGAGTTGGTTTTCTTTGCAGACGAGTCTCAATTCTGTGGGAGTAGCATCTTCCTGGGTTGGTTTGATCTGCGCTGCTTTCGGCTTTTTTACTGCCCTGATCGTCATGATTGGCTACAACTTTTCACCAAAGTTTCGCCTTGAAGTTGAGGGCATCCTCAAGCTAAAAGAGTAAAAGGAATAATATTCAAATCTGTCGACTTGATCGGCAGTTTTTTTATCAAAAAAGCCCCTTGGAAGGGCTTTTATTTTCTATATTTTTTTGCGATTCTGATTCTGGACATGGCGCGTTCTAGTTGTGCTTGGAGTGCAGCGAATTCTACATCGTCCTCAAACTTCTTTTCTTTTATGTATTCTTCTGCTCGTTTGCGGGCTTCTTCTGCTCGCTCAAGATCAATATCTTCTGCTCGTTCTGCAGCATCTGCTAAAATCTGAACTTTACTCCCTTGCTGCACCTCTAAAAAGCCGCCGGTTACTATCATGGGAAATTCTGCGCCGTCCTTTTTTACGCGCATTTCTCCTGGTTGCAAGACAGATACCAATGGAATGTGGTTTTGAAGAATGGAAATTTCTCCTGATTGCGTCATCAGGGTGATCTCTTCTACTTCTGAGTCGTAAACAACGCGCTCAGGGGTTACCATTTTTAGTTGAATCATATGTTTTGTAGGCATTAGGCATCAGGCCTCAGGCATTAGTGAGGTGTCCACTTGTCATACTGAACTTGATTCAGAAACTATGAAGAAACAAAGTACGTCTTGCTGTTATAGTGGATCCTGAATCAAGTTCAGGATGACGCTAACTGGGTACTAGTGCCTACTGCCTGATGCCTAATGCCTATAACTTACTTCTTTTTAACGTCCTCAATTGAACCCTTCATGTAAAAGTCTTGCTCTGGCACATCATCAAGCTCACCGTCCAGGATTGCCTTAAATCCCGCTACGGTATCTTCTCTTTTTACATACTTACCAGGAGAACCGGTAAATTGTTCTGCCACAAAGAAAGGCTGAGAGAGGAATTTTTGAATTTTTCTGGCGCGGGTCACGGTTAGCTTGTCCTCATCTGAGAGTTCTTCCATTCCCAGGATGGCAATGATGTCTTGCAAGTCTTTATATCTTTGAAGCACTACTTGTACGCGTCTTGCGGTTTGGTAGTGCTCTTCTCCTACCACGTTTGGATCCAGAATAGTAGAGTTAGAGTCTAGTGGGTCAACGGCTGGGTAAATACCAAGCTCCGCCAGAGATCTTGCCAGCACAACGGTTGAGTCCAGGTGAGCAAAGGTGGTAGCCGGCGCTGGGTCTGTAAGGTCGTCTGCTGGTACATACACGGCTTGTACAGAAGTGATAGATCCCTTTTTGGTAGATGTGATACGCTCTTGCATGGCTCCCATCTCTGTTGCCAGTGTTGGTTGGTATCCCACGGCGGATGGCATTCTTCCCAAAAGGGCGGATACTTCTGATCCGGCTTGGGTGAAACGGAAAATGTTGTCTACAAAAAGCAGAACGTCTTTACCTTCTTCGTCACGGAAGTACTCGGCCATGGTCAGTCCCGTAAGACCAACGCGGGCACGGGCTCCAGGCGGCTCGTTCATTTGTCCAAATACGAGTGTAGTTTTATCTAAAACGCCAGATTCTTCCATTTCATGGTAAAGGTCATTTCCTTCTCTGGTTCTCTCTCCTACTCCCGCGAAAACAGAAAAGCCGCCATGCTCTGCAGCAATGTTGCGGATAAGCTCTTGGATGATAACGGTTTTACCAACGCCAGCTCCACCAAACAAGCCAACTTTACCACCCTTTACAAAGGGGCAGATGAGGTCAATAACTTTAATACCAGTCTCAAAAACTTCTGTTTGGGTGGATTGATCTTTAAAGTCTGGTGCTGGGCGGTGAATAGGCAATGTCTTTTTGGTCTCTACCTTACCTTTTTCATCTATGGGTTGGCCCACAACATCAAACATTCTTCCCAGCGCCTCTTTTCCAACGGGGATGGTTATGGGGGATCCACTATCTTTTACCTCTTGCCCGCGTTCTAGTCCGTCTGTGGTGCTCATGGCAACGGTTCTTACCGTATTTGCGCCTAAGTGAAGCTGAGTTTCTAAAACCAGTTTTTCGCCATTAATTTTTTTGGTTTCAAGTGCGTTAAGAATAGGGGGAAGTTCTCCACCTTCAAATTTAACGTCTACTACAACGCCGATAATTTGTGAAATTGTTCCAGTATTTGTGCTCATATTTTTTGGTCATCGCGAGGAGTGAAACGACGTGGCGATCCCGACGGGATTGCTTCGCAGTTTCACTGCTCGCAATGACGGTGTTATTTACGCCAATGCTGCGGCTCCGCCTGCGATCTCTGCAATTTCTTGCGTTATGGCGGCTTGACGCGCTTGGTTATAGGTTAAGGTTAACTCATCTACGATATCATCGGCCGCATCGCTGGCGGATCTCATGGCCATCATGCGTGCGCTGTGCTCAGAGGCAATTGCCTCTAGTATGGCCTGAAAGACCGTAGTTTCAAAAAATCGTGGGAGCAATTGGGTGTATACCTGCTCTGGACTGGGTTCAAATAGGTACTCGCTGTCCTGATCTTGTCGGGGTCCTTCGTCGCTGCGCTCCTCAGGATGACGGGTTGGAAGCAGATTGGAAAATGGTAGAACTGTTTTGAGGATGGGCTTTTGAACGAGCGGTGACTGAAATTCTGTATAGAGCAGAGTTACTTTGTCTACTTTTTCGTTCTTAAATTCGTCCAGACATATTTGCCCCACGGGTTGGATCTGCAAATAGTCAATTACTTCTGTGATGTCCTCAAAGTTTGCGATGAGATCTAGCCCTTGTTTTGCCAGCGGACCTCTCCCTTTTTTTCCGACGGCTACAATTTTAACATCAACTCCGGCATCTTTGCGTTCTTTTGTATATCTAAGAGCTTCCCGAACAATGTTTGCATTCAAACCTCCACAAAGTCCTCTGTCCGAAGTCACTACTACTAATAGTTCTGTTTTATCTTGCAAAGGTTCACGCAGCAGCGGGTGCAGTGAACTCTCTGCCTTTTTAGCCAAACGAGCCAAAATACTCTGAGCGCTATCGCTGTAGCTTCTAGAATTCACAGCAGCCTCTGTGGCCTTTCGCATTTTACTGGCAGCAACAAGCTCCATCGCTTTGGTAATTTTTCGCGTGGATGCCACGGATTTGATCCGAGTACGTATAATTTTGGTTGAAGCTGGCATGTTTGTCTATTTACTATGTTTTGTTTTAACAGCCTATTCGGGCTTGACAGTAGAGTTGCTTTTTGCTATTGTTTTTTTATAGCCAAGGAGGAGTGTATGGATGCTGCACAGCAAGCTCACCATGCTCGTGTAATTGAGCCACGCAAGCGTGCTGGTACTAAGCGCAGACGCGAGATTTTCTATGCTACATTTAGGTTTCTGCTGGGCGTTATCTGCTTTGTTTTAGCTCTTACGCTTGTGACAAGAGAAAACACTCTACAAGAGGTCAGCACTTTTTCGGGAGTTTCGCTCCTGATTCTGTTTTATCTTACTGCAACTAAGAGAGCCTGATCTGTGACCGCTTTTGATTAAAAGCGGTTTTTATTTTGGCAGACTAGCTAACGGGCTAATCAAGTTGATGATTCGCACATTGACAAGTTGACCAAATACTGCTATGCTCGGTTTAGATCGTCAAAGGAGAAGATCATGAAAGTAAGTAAGCTGCCTATTGTACTGCTGCTGTTTGGTTTCACGGCCTATCTTGTAGACATGCTCTACGCGCATATTCCCGCCAACGTTAGTGATTTTATTCTTTCTACCTTCCCGGTGACCGCCTTTGTGCTAACTATGCTGTGCATTGCTACGCTGCTGTCGGTGTTTGTTAAAGGAACAAAACCGTGGAGAGAGAATTCAGACCGTAACTCTGTTTAACGAGTGCGGTTTTTTTATTGTCATCGCGAGGAGTGAAGCAACGTGGCGATCCCGTCGGGATTGCTTCGCAGTTTCACTGCTCGCAATGACGTCTTGTTTTATAGCTTCTTGAAATCTTCAACCGCCTGTTTGATACTACTTTCCACATCATCAGTGAGCTCACTTTTTTCTAAGATGGTATCCAGCAGTGTCTTGTGTGAGCTCTCTAAATACGCGTGGAACTTTTCTTCCCACTCCCCCACCTCTTTTACATCAACCTCATCCAAAAATCCGTTGGTCACTGCATACAAAATACAGACCTGGTGCGCAACGTCCATGGTGTCGTACTGTTTTTGCTTGAGCACTTCTACGGTTCTTCTTCCGCGCTCAATTTGCTGTTTGGTGTCTGCGTCTAGATCTGATGCAAACTGGGCGAATGCTTCTAGTTCTCTGAATTGTGCGAGTTGCAAGCGTAATTTTCCAGCAACCTTTTTCATTATTTTGGTTTGTGCAGATCCTCCCACACGAGAAACAGAAAGGCCCACGTTTAGTGCGGGTCTGATTCCACGGTAGAACAGATCTGTCTCCAGATAGATCTGACCGTCCGTAATAGAGATAACGTTTGTTGGGATGTATGCGCTTACGTCTCCGGCTTGCGTTTCAATAATAGGAAGCGCGGTGATAGATCCTCCGCCGGCTTTTTCGTTGAGTTTTGCTGATCGCTCTAGAAGGCGTGAGTGGAGATAGAAAACATCACCTGGATATGCCTCTCGTCCCGGTGGGCGTTTCAAGAGCAATGAAATTTCTCTGTATGCCCATGCTTGTTTGCTCAGGTCATCATACACAATCAAAACGTCTTTTCCTTGATCCATGAAGTACTCTGCCATGGCAACACCAGAATATGGCGCTATAAAACTCATAGCAGCCGGATCAGAAGCGCCGGCTACCACCACGGTGGTGTATTCCATGGCGCCCTCTTCTTCTAGCTTTGCCACAATGCGCGCTACTTTAGATTCCTTTTGACCAATAGCAACATAAACGCAGAGCATGTCCTGCCCTTTTTGGTTTATGATGGTATCAATGGCAACGGCGGTTTTACCGGTTTGTCGGTCTCCAATAATAAGCTCACGCTGCCCTCTTCCAATAGGGATCATGGCATCAATAGCTTTGATTCCGGTTTGCACGGGCTGGTTCACGCTTTTTCTTTTCATCACACCTGGCGCAATTTTTTCTACGGGGTAAAATTTTGTTTCCTTAATTTTTGCTTTTCCATCAATGGCTTCTCCCAATGGATTAACCACACGTCCAATAAGATCCTCTCCCACAGGTACGGACAAAATGCGACCGGTTCTCTTGGCGGTGTCCCCTTCTTTAATACCAGAGGTATCTCCAAAGAGCACCACACCAACGGTTTCTTCCTCCAGGTTAAGCGCAACGCCATACTCCCCTCCCGGGAATTCAATCATCTCTGACATTTGCGCTTTAGTAAGACCATTACACGTTGCAATACCGTCTCCAACGCTAACAACCGTGCCAATTTCTGCCACTTCTATCTCTTTTTTGTAACCTTCAATTTGTTTTTGGAGATGCTCCAGGATTGCTTGCGTTTGCATATTTATAGGGTGCTAAGCTGCTTTTCTAGTTTGTTTAATTGTGTTTTTAAGCTGATATCGTAAATGGTGTCTTCTGTCTTTGCCACTACTCCGCCAATAAGCTTTTTGCTTATGGTGCTGGTAACAACAGGCTTTTTGATATCTAATTTTTCTAAAATGCTCCTTACTACTTCATCGTCAAGATCAAAAGCAGACTCTACGGTTACTCTTTGTTTTCCTTCCTTTTGGAGCTCTACGTCTAGCAGTGCCTGCTCAATTTTTTTTGCGCGATGAATGAGCGAGTTTTGCCCCAGATAATTTACAAAGACCGCAATTCTTTCCTCAAGCTCATTTCCCTTTTGCGCGCCCTGGCAGAGTTGCCAAAGAACGCTTGCTAGTTGTTTATCGGAAACCTTCATTTTTCAAGGACATCTTTAACCGCCTTTTCACTCTTGCTGGCGTCCATTTCTTGTTCCAGAAGCTTTGCTGTTGCGGTTGCTACAAGCTGCGCTGCATGGCTTGCGATATCTTGCTGAGCTTCTGCTTTTTGCGTCTCTATCTGTTTTTTTGCGCCTGCTACAAGCGCTGCAATTTCTTGCTGCGTTTTCTCTCTTTGCAGTGCCGCTTGTTTTTCTGCTTGCTGCGATGATTCTGCCATAAGAGCTGCGGCTTGCTGCTTTGCTTCTGTCATTTTTTTATCATAATCCTGCTCTGCTGCTGCAAGGCGTGTTTGCATTTCCTGGGCATTGTCTATCCCCTCTTGGATTTTTGCCTGACGCTCATTCATTATTTTTAGAAGCGGCTTGTAAGCCATCTTCCATAGAATTAGCAGGATCAGAGAAAAATTAAAAAGCTGCGCTAAAAACAGCTTTTTGTTTATACCAAGAGAACCGAGTGGTCCCGCTGTGGGCTCGGCGGTGTGCGCTACTTCTGCTGCGCCTACGGCAGCGTCGGCAACTACGTGCGCAGCCTCCGTGGCTGCATGTGCGATTTCTATAAACATTTGGCAATAAGTAACAAGTAGCAAGTCAATAAGTAACAAGTAGCAAGTAACAAGTAGCAAGTAACAAGTAGCAAGTAACAAACTTGTTAATACGCACACTGCGAAATTGCTACTTGTTCCTTGTTACTTGCTACTTTCTAAGGACAGCCGCAAAATCCAGCTCGTTAACAAGTGTCAGCGGACCCCTTGCACAAACTGGATACTGCGGCCATCCGCAGCTTTATCTTTAGAGGGTGAAAACAACCACCAAAGCGTAAATGGCGATAGCCTCAGCAAATGCTGCGCCCAAAAGCATGGGTACAAACAATTTTCCGGCCGCCTCTGGGTTTCGCCCAATGGCTTCCATAGCTTTTGCTACAAGCCATCCAATGGCAAGAGCTGGCGCTAGACCTCCAATGGCCATAGTAAGACCCTTGGTAAGAACTTTAATTGATTCTGCGTCCATATATTCTTATTAAGTAACAAGTAGCAAGGAACAAGTAACAATTTTTCGCGCTTTTTTTGTTACTTGCTGCTTGTTACTTGCTGCTTAACCTAATGTGGCTCGCTGGTGGCCACTTGCAAATAAACCAGCGTTAACATAGCAAATACTGTAGCTTGAATCAAGCCAACAATTATCTCTAGCAGCATAAACGGCGTTGGCACCAGCACTGCAATGAGGCCGGCCATCACGGTCAAAAGCACTTCTCCGGCAAAGATATTGCCAAAGAGACGCAATGAAAGTGACACCATTTTAGCAATTTCAGAGATAATTTCCAAGAGTCCAACAAAAAACTCAATTATGGCAGTCATAATTGCCATGGGACCTTTTTTTATACTCTTAAACACACTGCCCAGCTGAATAAATTTGCCAACATGTTTAAAGAACCCAATGGCAACTATCCCAAACACGTGCGATCCTATCACAGCTAGTATGGCCATGGCAAGGGTCATGTTTAAATCTGAGTTTGCCGGCCTAAAAAGCGGGATGAGCTCTACACTTCCGTGATGCATTTGCCATTGGCCGATTGAGCCAATGCCCGGCAGGATTCCCATCCAGTTTGAAACGGCAATAAAAAGGAAAAGCGTTCCTACCAACGGCAAAAAACGCTCAGATTTTGCTCTATCATGCGTAACTTGATCAAAAAAGCCTAGCATAAACTCTAAAATTGCTTCTGCAACGTTCTGAAGACCTTCTGGTACCATTTGTACACGCCTCTTTATCATAAAGGCAACAACAGCAAAGAAAACAAGAGCCACCCATGTGTTGATGATGGCATTGGTCACGGTGAATGATCCAATATTAAAGATTGGTTCTGCTGCTAGGGGTGGAAGTAATAATAACATGCTATAAATCTTGGTACTCTTTTCCGTATTTTACCGATTTTTTGTAGATAATTTTGGCCGAAATAAGCGCCGCCAGTACAAAACCAGCCACTGTTAGCTTATACCCGCTCTGAAAATATAAGTCAAGCCTTTTTCCAGCGTAGGCAAGTATTACAACGGGCGCCGCAATGGTAAAAAGATAGTCCCCGGTGATCCTCAGAGCAAAAAGCCAGTAGCGGCTATCAGATTTTTTCTCTTTATTAAGCTGTTTTTGCTCTTCCATATTAAAAAGACGCAGCTATTATAGCTGGCATCTCTTAATTTATCAAGGGGATAAAAAACTCAGGAATTATTATTTCCGTTACCACCGTTTTTGCCTCTTCTCGTCTTTTTGGGTGGCTCTTTGGGGCCTTCTGCATCAAGTCTGTCGCGCAGTTCTCTTCCTATTTCTGCGTACTTCGCGTCAATTTTATCTCTTTGTTTTCTACTACCCCGAACATAGCCGCTTGCTTCTTTGAGCATTTCTACGGTTATCCATTTTTTGTTGTCTTGCCCTCTTAATCTTTGATACCTGGTGTTTCCACGATCTGCATCGGCTTGAAAACGCGCCTCTTGCTTTTGCAGCTCATCAATAACAGACTTTTTGACCGCTTCCTTATCATCATCACTGTCTACGCCCGGGTAATGATAAATATGGTAGAGCGTCTGCACTGATGCTCCTCTTGGATCTCTGTCTGCATAGCTAAAGACATCAGATCTGTTGCGCTGAGGCCTTGCCTCTAGGAGTCTGAGCATCTCATTAAACTCCATCGTAAAGTCTAGCTTTTGGTTTTCTTTTGTGAGCTGTTTTTTATATATGGCAAGGTGTCCTCTAATTATATCTCCTTGTGGAAGATCAAAATCTATTTCTTGAGAGTTTCCGTGCTCGTCTTTGCCAATGGCTAAAAAGAATGAGTGTTTGCGGGGCTGCCATACTAGCACATTGTTAACGCCAAAAGCCTTTGCCGTTTGCTGTGGTGGCATATTCCTACCCTCAGCATCTATCATGATATACGTGGGGCCAAATTTGGTATCTACCACGTACCCGCGCGATTGCCAGTAACCAAACATTCTTATGTTGTGGGCAATTTGCTTTTCTTTTGCTTCAACTACTTCCCTGAGCGTGCCGGTTTTGGTGCCGCGCCTATCGGTATATTCAAATGATCTGTCTAAATCTTCCTGGGAGATATGATCTTCTGGTTTGTATTTTTTAAGCAGCTGATAAACCAGCTCTCTGGGTACCTTAAAGTCATTAGCTATGCCCCAGAGCGTATCAGCAGACTCTCCATAAAAACCGTATGAGCTCTCTGGCGAGCCCTCCACAGGCATCTCTCCGTTATCATGTGCCGTAACAAATGCCATGAGTTTTTCTAGCGCTGGGTCTTTTTCAATGAGGCCGGCATCAGAAAAATATTCATATATGAGCTGAGCGCCAGAGGTTTCTCTTTCTGACTGGTCTGCGGTGTGATGGTCTACCGTGATTCTAAACTCTCCCTCTCCCATGTCATCGTAATCAGGGAATTCAAAATGCATGCCGTTGTCGCCTGGTTTTGCCGTTAGCTCATGCTCTAGCCGCTTGGCAGAATCCATGGTGTCAAATTGCAGCACGATTGGATCAGCTGTTCCCTCTGTGCCGGGAGCTACCATTTCTACATTCTTTTCCTTGCCTTTTACTTTGACATTAAAGCCGGCTTTACCCAAAAGCCATATGCCAAATTTTACATCTAAGTTTGCCTGATCATAAGCATGTGGCTTCCACGCCTCTTGGCTTTGATCCCACTGCATTCTTCCGCGCGTTGCCAGCTTGAGATATTTTTTTATGAGCTCTGGCCCACGCTCTGCTATGGCTTTATCTATTTCTTCTTGTGGTAGGTCCTTAAATTCTTCAAATTTATGCGGTTGCTTTTGTATCGCGGCAAGTACCGCCATTAGGAGCACCATAACTTTTGCCTCTCTCTTGCGTTCATGTGGCTTTAGCGGCACTTCTTTGGCTGTCTCCGTAACTTCAATTTCCGTCGTGGCTGGCGGCTCTGCTTCAGTCATGAAGGTGTCCATTACGTCTAGGGCATCGGTTACTTTTTCTTCATGCTCAGTTGGCTCTGGATCGTCTTTTTCTTTTTTAGCCATTGCCAAAAGAGCAGCTCTTTCTTTTTCTACTCTGATTTCTTCTTCTTTCTGTCTCTTTTGCGCCAATGCCCTCAGGAGTTCAGATTTTCTCTCTAGTTTTGATTGTGTTTTTTCAAGCGCATTGCGTTGCATTGACAACGCGCTACTCACCACCGCATAAGCGCTCTGGTTTTTTCCAATAAGCAGTGGGTTGATAAGATCAGCAAATTCTCCAAGACGTTCTCTGTAATTCTCCGACGTAACAGAATCATGCATTATGGCTTCCCAATCTTCTAGGCTGCCGCCTTCTTCTATCCATTCGCTGAGTTCCTCTGCCTGATCAGCTGAGGGAACCTCTGTTTGCGCCTGCAGCAAAATCAAAGATTGCGCCTTAGTAAGTTCACTAATGGCGCTCTTAATTTTTTCTACATCCGCGGAGCTTACCTCCAGCAGGCTATCCACCCTGCTTTTCATGGGCATATTATAACATAAAACGGGCTGGAAAACCCGATTTTAATAAGCTGGTTTTAGAGTGAAGCGTCAAATCTAATATTAGTGTACCCTGCATTGCAGACAGAATCTCTGAGTTCTTCTTGGTATTGATACATGACTATTTTCCCTCCGACGTACAGGTCAGCAGGAATGCTTTTTGCACGAACACTCTTCAAAATCAAGTGTTTTCCAATATGTTTTGGCAGCTCAGCTAGAGATGTGATTTTATTATTACTTAAGTCTAAACTCCAATCTACCCGTCTGGGAGCATGTTTTAATGAAGTGATTGCGTTGTTTCTTAGCAGTAAGTCTCCTTGGACATGATCTGGCAGACCTTGCAAAGAGCTTATTTTGTTACCCTCAAGGTCTATGCCGGCCCCTAAATATGTGGGCATGCCTTCAAGTGATTCAATCTTGTTATAACTCACATCAAAATGGCCTGAAACAGATTTTGGGAAACCGACTAAAGAAGTGATACCGGATTCAGTAATAACAAGGTCTCCTTCAACAGCAACTAAATTGGGAGGCAATTCAGTTACTCCTGCATCTAAAAAATGAAGACTTTGTTTTGCGTGTACACCATCTGTTTTGAATTCAAACGTATCTTCTATCCACTCTGCGGGGTTTTCCTTGCCCAGACCAAATTTTACGGCCCATTGTATGTATGTTTCTCTTAAGATCTTTATTCTCTCTTTTGCCTCTAGGAATTGCGTCATCTCATTTGCCGCGTCCAAACCAGTTGGAATAGTAGTCTTTTTTTCTGCGAGAGTCATCCTCCGCATCATCTCCCCTACTTTAGGATCATCAAAAACAGAAGAGAGCGCTTCCTCTGTGGAAAGCTTCTTGTCTCTTCCTTTTTTAAACGGGTTGGTGGGGTTCATTTATACGTTGAAGAGGGTGGAGGCGTTTTTTTCTGTTTCTTCTATGACCTGATCTGCAGACATGTTCTTTAGTTCTGCCACTTTTGCAGCTACTTCTTCTACCATCCACGGTTCATTGCGTTTTCCGCGATGTTTTCCGGGTGCAAGGTATGGCGCGTCTGTTTCTATGAGGAGCTGCTCCATTGGTACGCGCCTTACGGCTTCTAAAAGGCGCTCCTGAGCCTGCGGATCGCTCTTGCGGGGTGGAAAGGTGATAATTCCCGTAAAGCCAATGTAGAGCCCAAGAGAGGCCAGTTTTTCTGCCTCTGATTCATTTCCTGTAAAGCAATGGACCGTTGCTTGTATGCTAGGTTTTCTCTCTTTCCACACATCATAAAGATCATCATAAGCATCTCTGCAGTGAATAACCATGGGTTTGTTTAGCTTTTCTGCCAACTTTATGTGTTGCAAAAAAACCTCTCTTTGCTTCTTTCTTATTTCATCCTCAGTTACATGATCTGGCATGCGGTAATAATCCAGGCCGGCTTCTCCAATGGCAACAACCGAAGACTCTTGCGCCAACGTTTTGTAATAATCATAATCGAAATCTTCCTCTCTGCTTTTAAATGCCCCTTCTTTCTCATCCACATATCTGCTGTGCAGATGCGTGGGGTGCAAACCAATGCTGGCGAAAAATTGATCTGGATATTGTGCTGCTAGCTCTGCTGCCGCGGCGCTCGTGTCCTTTTGCGTGCCAACAATAAGGCATTTAGTGTTGGATTTTAAAATGCGCGCAATAACATCTGTGCGATCTTGTTCATACGCTTTAAACTGCAAGTGGCAGTGAGAATCAAACATGAGATTGTATTACAAAAACCTTATGAATTTTGAGATTAAGTATGGCGCGTGGTCTACGGTTTTTTCTATGATAGGGCTTACTACGTCTATTACTTTAGATGCCTCTATGGATCCAGCAAGCCTACCTGAGAGCGGGAATTTTTCTACGAGGTATACAAAGATTCCCAGCACCACGGTTCCCTCCAAAAAACCAAAGAGTCCACCTAAAAGACGGTTCATGCTTCTGCCAAAGGGTATGGGCAGTATATGCAAAAGTCTCTCTGCGAGCCATACGGATACACCCACTAAACGAGAGATGGTAGTAAACAAAAGTAAGAACATTACCACTTTTGCAGTGTTTATGTTCCAGTCTACTCTGGTAACCGCCCACGCTGCCACCTGCTCAAAATAGGTGTTGGCTACGTATGCTCCAAAAATGGTTCCCACTAGGGATCCCACAGCATGAAGCAACCCCGTAAAGATACCAAAAAAAGCAAAGCCGGATAAGAGGATCAGGATTACTACGTCAAAATATGACATGAAATTTTTTTATGCAAGCCTAGGAAAAAGCGGCTCGCCCTTCTTTGCTTCTATTGTAGCATGATCTCCGCTTGCCTTTACAGTAATTTGCTGCCTGATTTTCTCTGAGGTCTCTGGAAGAAATGGAGAGAGTAAAAAAACCACATGATGTAAATCTGCAAGTATGTCTAAGACAAGCTTTTTGTTTTTAGTAGTGTCTAGATCCTCCCATGGTTTTTTGTCCGTAAGTTCCACATTTGCTCTTCGGATAATCTTCCAGATAGAATCTAAGGCCTGGTGAAAAGCTAGTTTTTCAAGAGAATCATTAACCTCCTTGTGCGCATCTTCTATGTGATCTGGTGGAGATTTTGGCACTGCATATTCTTGCGGCTTCTTAAACGCTTTCTCAAAAAGCGTAGTGGCACGCATCACCAAATTGCCCAGTTCATTGGCCAGCTCTGCGCTGTATCGCTGTTTGAGCCGCTCAATAGAAAAATCTCCGTCCTCGCCAAAGGTAATTTCTTTAAGAAGATAATAACGTAGAACATCATTTCCATATTTATCTGCTATTTCTATGGGGTCTACCACATTACCTATTGTTTTAGACATTTTTTGTCCTTCCACCGTAAAAAAGCCATGCGCGTAGACGGTTTTTGGGAGTGGCACGCCAGCACTCAGCAGCATTGCCGGCCAATACGCGCAGTGAAATTTTATAATGTCTTTCCCTACCAAATGAAGACTAGCGGGCCAGAATTTTTCAAAAAGCCCTTGATCCTTTGCACCGTAGCCTAGCGCGCTAATATAATTTATAAGCGCATCAAACCAAACATAAATGGTTTGGCTGTCATCTCCCGGAACCGGTATCCCCCACTCTGAGTTTTTTCTGGATATAGAAAAATCTTTTGCGTGATCCTTAACAAAGGCAATAACTTCATTCCTCCTGCTTTTTGGCTGAATAAAATCAGGGTGTTTTTTAAAATATTCTAAAAGCTGATCCTGGTATTTTGAGAATCTAAAAAAGTAGTTTTCTTCTGAGAGTTTTTCTGGCTCACGTTTGTGATCGGGGCATAATCCATCAATTAAATCTTGCTCTGTTTTATAGCCCTCACATCCGGTGCAGTAAAGACCCTCATACGTGTCTTTGTAAATATCTCCATTTTCTAAACAATCATTCCAAAATTTCTCTACCGTTTTTTTGTGCCGATCCTCTGATGTTCTTATAAAGTCATCATGTGTAATGTCCAAATGCTCCCATGTTTTTTTCCACGCGGCTGACATATCATCAACATATTTTTGAACAGACGCTCTGTCTGGCGCTGGGGCGCTCTCTACATTCTTTTGGGCATTTTCATCGGTTCCAATCAAAAAATGAACGCTTTTTGAAGATAAGCGGTGATATCTAGCCAACACATCTGCGGCAATAGTAGTATAAGCGTGCCCGATATGTGGCTTGTCATTTACATAGTAGATGGGCGTTGTAATGTAGTAGTTTTTCATGGTGCTATCCTAGCGTATATCCAACGACTTGTATAGATTGCCTTAGAGCGGTGTTGTCTTCTGACGTATAAACCTTGCCGCCGATAGATAACCCTGCGGGGATACTGCTAACCGATAGGTCGGAAAGGTATAAATTGCCGCCAATTTCCACGGGCAGGTCTTCTAGAGAAGTAATATTCTGACAATTTACAAGATACAGGTGGTATTCAATATGTCTGGGCAGGGCGTCTAATTTTGAGATAAGTGTTCTGGAGAGATCTAGGCTGCCCCCTAGAGCATTGAATTTTGGAGGGAATTTTGGATCATCGCCTTCACGAAATATCAAGCCAGCATTAAGCGTTACTCCTGAGGAATCAATGTGTATTCTATCTTCTAGCCACCTCTTAGGATCTAGTTTTCCAAAGCCAAATTTTGTCACAAACCGCAGGTATAATTCTTTTAGCTCTTGCTTATTACCTTCTTTCTCGTACTTAGATATCTCTTCTGATATTGCCTCAGAGATGCCAAACGGTTGACTAGTGGTCAGCTTGTTGTCCGTGGTTGTCATCCGCCTCATCATCTCCCCTACTTTAGGATCATCAAAAACAGAAGAGAGGGCGTCTTCTGCTGAGACTTTTTTTGGTCTACCTTTTTTGAAGGGATTTGTTGCGCGCATGGTTTTGCTCTCTAGCTTGAGATTACTATGGTAAACTCGCCTCTTTTTTCTGTCATTGCCTCTTTTACTTCTTTGATGGTGCCGCGGTAGAAGGTCTCATGTAGTTTTGTTAACTCTCGTGCTACTACAATTTGTCTTTTTGGATCCAGTTGCTCTGACAGCTCATTAAGAAGTTTTTCAATACGATGAGTTGATTCAAAAAAAACCGTGGTTATTGGTTGGCTTGTTGCATGTTTGATAAATTTTGTGCGTCCCTTTTTTTGTGGTATGAAACCAAAGAAGCAGTATTTGTCGGTAGGAAAGCCGCTTGCTTGCAAAGCTGTTGTTACGGCAGATGCTCCTGGAATAGGAATCACTGTTCCTCCAGAATTCCATATGGCATCCACAAGTTTTCCTCCCGGGTCTGAAATTCCCGGTGTTCCGGCGTCGCTGACCAGAGCCACTGTTTTATCTTTAATTGTTTTTAACGTCTTTGTGGTGTCACTATGCGCGTCAAATCTTTTTAGGGGTGTATGTATACCAAAATGAGACGAGAGTTTTTTGGTAACTCTGGTGTCCTCAGCTAGGATTACATCTACTGTTTTGAGCGTTTCTAGGGCTCTACTAGATATGTCTCCTAGGTTTCCTATGGGGGTGGCTACAATGTAGAGGGTGGTTTTCATTTTTGCAGTTGCGGTGCCTTTTTCTTGAGATCCCGGATATTTTGCTACGCAAAATTCCGGGATGACAGGGGGTAGTTTTAGAATGACATGGGTATGATCTACTCCTCTGGCCAGATTTGATTGCCCTTTGCGTCATAAACAATGATAGCGTTGGTGGGGCAGCTTTGGGCTGCAAGCAGGAGTGTCTCGTCGTCATGAGCATCTGGGTCAACCAAAAAAGCTAGATTTTCATCGTCTAGTTGGAAGGTTCCCGGCGCTACGGCAATACAAGAGGCCGCACCTATGCAGGCATCTCTATCTATTACCACCTTTCTATATTCCTTATCCTCAGAGCGTGTGCCCGTTTCAATATCTCCCTCCCTTTCTACATTTTTTTGTTCAGACATAGTGCCATTTTAGCATTGTAGTATAAAAAGAGCCACAGCAGCTTTTTTCATTTTTTTTGGTTTCTGAAATGTGGCTAATTTAAGCCAATTTTGTCAAGTTACCTCTTGACAAAATTGACAAAGTGTGCTATACTGCTTTTGTTGCGTTAAGACAGTTCTGCGCCCACTTCTGTTTCTGTCTTTTGGGTAGTACGGAGCTTGTGCCGAAAAAGGCCCTTAGCGTAACGCTCTTTTTGAAAAGTGTTGGTTTTCCTGCCAGCGCGCAATGGAGGATGTAGTATGTCTGAAAGGCCCGATCTGCCGCCCGCCTTGTGGAGGCCCGCAGTATTGGAGTCCGTCAGGCCCAGGATCTCAATGGTGATTGAGTGAACGGAGCACGGTTGTGGCTAGCGCCTGGCGCTAGGGTTGCTTGCCTCCACAAGCAGCACTTTCCATGTCTGTGGGAGGTTCAACTAGCTAGAAAGCTTGCAGGAATTCACCGTTTTCTGTGTATGGCCGGCATACTTGCTGACGCGGGGTGCGAGAGATCGCAGCCGAACCAAACCGCTCAGTTAGCGTGGCCACGTAGTGGTCGGCTTGTAAAGCTTGTGAGGAGCTACTGATCCTCTGTGGTGATCCCATGGAGGAGCCCACAAGCTGGTATCCTATGAGAGGCTGAAGTGATGCAGACCTCTACTCGCCTAACAGTGAGAGCCTTTGCAAGGGCCAGTACGACGCTCCCGCGGGGAGAGTACGTGCAAGGATATTACACAGAAACGTCACAAGCGTGGTACTGCGCAGGTTCCACGTGGCCCTCGTCGACAACCGTTGACGAGGGCTTTTTTAATTATAGTCCTAAAAAAAGATCGTCTCCCAATTCTAAATCTTCAAATTCCCCTTTTGTGTAATCCCCTTCTGGGAGTTTGCGCGCCGCTTCTACTTTTGAAGCTGCCTCCGGGGGGATGACCTCTGAGATTATGTTTCCGTTAACGGCTATATTGTTTGCTACTTCACAATAGCCCAGGCAGCCTCTGTATTGCAGAGAGACTTCCTCACTTTCTTGCCCTTCTTTGATTCCAAAGTGATTTTCTAGCTCTTGCATAATATAGCGCGCATGCTTGGGGCCGCAGGTTTTGGAATCGCAGACTTCAATTCGATCTACCTTTTTGTCATCCCGGACTAGATCCGGGATCTCAAGTGATGCGTCTACCGACGATTTTTTACTTGAGATCCCGGATAATTCACTATGTGAATTTCCGGGATGACAGGTGGAGGGTTGTGAATTTCCGGGATGACAGATTGGTTTGTTTTGTCCGCATGTGCAGTTTTCGCATTTTGACGGGATCCCTCGGCTCTCCTGCGGATCGCTCGGGGTGACGGGTGGGTTACCCATAGTATTTTTCGCTATAAAATCTAATGAGTTGCTCAATTTCCGGAATGCTCTCTGGCGAGCCCACTCCTACTTTTAGTTTTTTTTGTACCTCTTCTATGGTTTGAGCCCCTTCAAGCACTGCTTCTTCTATATCTTTGTCTGTAATATTTAAAACGGGATCAATTATTTTTGCCGCAACCACTTTTATTCTGTCATGTTGGCCAGTGTTTCTAAAATATTGATTGATGGCTTTTCTGAAGGCCTTGTCTACCAAAACACTGCAGTGGATTTTTCTGTTTGGTAGTCCTCCTAGGCGTTCCATTATGTGTTGAGGTTTTACGTTTAGTGCTTCCTCTATAAGCATTCCACCGTTTTCTGTGATCATAACAGAGAACATGCTGGTGGCAGCAATGGCAGATCCGCATCCAAAGGTTTTCCATTTCAATTCAGTAATGTTTTCAGTGTCTGAAACGTTAATCCATACATCCATAACGTCTCCGCACGCAGGTGATCCTACGGTGCCGCGTGCATCAAAGCTGTTTTCATCAGGTTCTTCTAGGAGTAAATTCTTTGGATTAAAAAAATGGTCTTTTACGATGTCTGAATATACCCAGGATTCTCCTGTGTGATCATTGACTACGTCTTTCCCCTTTTTTTGTGTAATTTTAGCCATTTTTGTGTGTTTAGCTCTTGACAAAATTGACAAAGTGTGCTATACTGCTTTTAGATGGTAATGCTGGTGCTGGATGAGGGATGCGATGTGTTGCAAAGGCCTTGTGACATGTTGTAGACCGCTTGAGTTCAGGCCGACACCAGTCGGAAATTAAGGCGTTTTTTTCTCGAAGCCAGCGGAATATGCGCAGTTATGTATTGCCAAAGGATACGGCTCCTGAGGGCGGGCGGCGCGTACTGCTTCAAAAACATTACCATCTAACCTCTCTTCTTCACCCTGCAGCTTGCGTCTTTGACGTGGCGGCTGTAGCCTCTGCCTAAGGGCACGACTGTAACAGTCGTTGGTGAAAACAGACACACCGGTCTGAAGAGGGGATTTTTTATTTCATCCAATGCGGCTTTCCTTCCCCGACAAATGCCTTTTGCATGGTCGGTTTTTTGTTATCCTCTGTTGGTTTGCCCGCATCATCCAGCTTAAGATTCACCGGAGAGATATCGCGCAGTCTCTGAACAATCTCTGGCAGCAAATTCAGTACATAATCTAAGTCTTCTTTTGTGGTGCTTCTTCCTAGCGTAAATCTCATACTTCCGTGTGCGTATTCGTATGGTTTTCCGATAGCAAGAATAACATGTGACGGATCTAAAGACTCAGACGTGCAGGCGCTTCCGGTAGACATGGCTATTCCGTACTCATCAAGGTACAACAAGAGTGCCTCGCCTTCAATATCTAAAATACTGACGTTTACATTGTTGGGCAAACGCTCTGTCACGTGTCCATTGATTACTATTTTTGGAATTCTCTTTATTATTTCCTGAGTAAAGTAATCGCGAAGTTTTGTTAGTCTTTCAGATTCGCTTTGTGCATCAGCTCGTACAATTTCTACGGCTTTTGCGAGTCCCACAATGCCAGCAACATTTTCCGTACCAGCACGCATACGCATTTCTTGTCCTCCGCCGTGGATGAGTGGCTTTATTTTTACGTGATCAGCTTTATACAAAACACCAACTCCCTTTGGGCCGTAAATTTTGCTTCCGTTAAAGGTAAGTAAGTCTGCATGTAATTTTTTTACATCAATGTCTAGGTAATTTATTGCTTGGCATGCATCGGTATGGAGATAGGGAGCCTTGTTGGGCTTTATATCATTATCTTTTTTCCATCGCAGGAGAGCCCTGCCGATATCGGCAATAGGATTAATGCTGCCTATTTCATTATTGGCGTACATGACGGAGATTAAAATAGTATCATCTTTGAGCGCAGCAATAACATCCTTTGGACTTACCATTCCAAATTCGTCAGTATCCAAATACGTAACCTCAAAGCCTTCTTTCTCTAGCGCCTGGCAGCTGTGCAGCACGGCGTGATGTTCAACTTTGGTGGTTATAATGTGACCGCTCCCCTGCTTTTTGGCAACGCCATAGATGGCCATATTGTCACTCTCTGTTCCAGAGCCGGTGAAAATTATATTACGTGGATTTGCTCCCAGTGCCTGTGATACGGTTTTGCGCGCCCGATCCACAGCGAGTTTTCCGTTTCTTGCTTTTTTATACAAGCCTCCCGGATTTCCAAATTCCTCTTTTAAAAAGGGTGTCATAATTTCAAAAACCGCTTGCTCAAGCGGTGTTGCTGCGGCGTGATCAAGGTATACCCGCCGTCTATTCTCTACTTTTGGAAATGGTTTAAAATCCATCTGTACACAATAGTTAATGCGTGGTATGATACCTATTCTTTTGGCCTATGTCAACCCCAAAAAAATACAATTCTACCCTTGTTGAGCGCGAATGGCTAACAGATGATATTCTTTTGGTTACGCTGGAACTTGAGAGCTCCATGGATTATGTAGCCGGGCAATTTGTTATGCTTGATATTCCATCAGACAAGCGTCCACGAGCGTTTTCTATAGTCAACCCGCCTGCTGATGGAGATGAGAAAAAGGTGGTGCTCTGTATTAAGGAATACGAAAAGAGTGTAACGGCGCCTTACCTTGAAAGTCTTGATGTTGGAGCGCCTGTGAATTTTAAGGGGCCTTTTGGTAGCTTTGTTGTTGATAAGGGAGATCGTCCTCTCTATTTTGTGGCAACCGGTGTTGGAATAGCGCCTATTTTAGCTCAACTAGAGCAACTAAAAGCAGATGGCGACAAGCGAAAAAGGGATTTGATATTTGGTGTTCGGCATTATGAAGATACCATTTTTTACGACGCACTTCTTACTAAAACAGGTAATTGCACCGTGTGTGTTAGTCAGCCGGATGAGGAGTGGGACGGACCCTCTGGCAGAGTGACGGATATTTTAAAAGAGCAAAGGGATTTGCATGAGTATGATTTTTATCTGTGTGGAAATCCGGAGATGATTAAAGATGTAAAAGCCTTGCTGAAAGAGCGCGGGGTGCCGGACAAGAGCGTCCACTTTGAAATATTTTAAAAGAGCCCACGGGCTCTTTTTGGTTTAAAACGGCAGCGTGAGATTCATGCTAGAGGCCGTGGCTGGTCCTGCTTGAGAGGATACTGGCGCTGCGGGAGGCTCAAAGTTAACAGCAAATGGCACTATCTCTCCTTGCAAATTGGGGTAGAAGAGTTGTTTGTTTTTTCTTCCAAAATCATAGAGCCCTCTGGTTACTTTAACATCTTGAATACAGTAATCTTTAATTTCCTGTATTTTTCCCTCTGCCCACCAGCGTACCGCTTGCAAGCCGTCTGCAGACTTTTCTTTTTTGAGTGTTGCTTTTGCTAAATCATCCAACTTTAATCTGAAACCAAGCGAGTTTTTTACATTCACTATCATATCTAGATGTGGGATAGCAGAGAGATCTCCTGCATAATAGTTTTGCATGACTGGTATATCAAAATGAATTCCGTTGTAGCTGATAATTCTGTCTGCCTGTTCAAATATTTTCCAGACTTCTGAAAGCTCATGTTCTTCATACGCATGATAGGTGTCAGTATCAGATCTATGCAGGCCAACAACCGATATTTTTACTTGCTTGAGGCCCGCAGCATCCCAAGAAGTTGGCGCTGTTTGGCTTTCTATATCAAAGGCAATTTCTAGCATATTTATTTCAGCTCGCCAGCTTCTTTCAACGCTGATTCTAGTGCAGATTTATCAAAACCGACAAGAATTTTGCCGCTAATGTCAATAACGGGAACACCAAGCTGTCCGGATTTTTCCTGCATTTCTGTTGCCTTAGCGCTATCCTCTGCCACGTTATGATCAGTAAAGTCAACACCTTTTTCTTTAAAAAACTCTTTTGCCTGCTTACAATACGGGCATGTGGGTGTGGAATATATAGTTACTGCCATATAAATAGTTTAAGATTGATTTTTTCTTTGTTTTTTTCTTCTGCGAGACTCGTAGATAAAGAGTACCAAAAGGAAGAGGAGAAGATCAAGCACTATTATGTAAATGATTTGCTGCCAGAGCGGTAGGGCTAGGAAATTTCTCCACAGACCAGGAGCCTTTCCTTCTGGCGCTTCTATTTCCTGTTCTACTCTTTCACCCAAAACCTGCACTCCCTCTCCGATGTCTGCTACCCCCCCACCAAAACCAAAACCAGGATCATCTATAAGGTCTACCGTTTGCTCTTCAGAGGAATCTTCTGCTTCTGGCGTAATGGCGGTAGGCTGTTGTCCTCTCTTAGATCTCGTTGGATCAAGCGGGAAATCATCATCTTTATCCCCTACCCCATCATTATCCGTATCAAATTTAAGCGGATCGGTTCCAAATGCCTCTTCCTCAAAATCAAAAAGTCCATCGTTGTCGTCATCTGAATCTTGAGGGTCTCTGATGCCATCACCATCAGTATCTGGAGGCGTGAATACATCTGAGTTGGTTGGCGCTGGGTCAGTGCCATCAGGATCGCCGTCATTGTCTGTGTCTACCGTTGTTGGTCCCGGATCGGCGCTGTCTATGAGGCCGTCGCCGTCCGTATCTGGATTGGTAGGATTAGTACCTTGGCTTTGTTCGGTGCTATCTGAAAGACCGTCTGAGTCCGTATCTTGATCAACAGGGATTACTTCTGTGTCTTGATACGCAATTTCTGTGGCAATAAAAACAGTAGCATTATCTTCTCCAATGTAGTGAACGTCTGTGAGTGTTGCGCCAAGCTGAAGATCTATAATTTCTGTGGGTGTCCACGCTATGCCCACAACCTTGTTGCCAGTGTTTGGTGGCACGGATATAGCTATTGCGTTGCCAAGGGGCTGTCCGGTCTTAGTGTTACTAAATTGAAGTGTGGCAAATACTGTCTCTTCTCTGGTGTTGAGAATTAGGGTGAAGATATCTATGCTTTGCCCCACAATAATGTTATTGCTAGATGTCCAAATTCCTTTACTTACAAAACTAACATCACCCTGAGCCGCGGCCATTCCCGGCAAAAAAATGAAGAGTAGTAAGAGAAACTTTTTCATATAAGCATAAGTGTGCTCAGCAATAGTATCACAAAAAAGGAGAGGCCAATACTATGATATCTTTTGTGTTTAAACTCGTGAGCGATTGATATCATAAGAACAAAAACAAACAGACTTATGAAGAGTAAATATACGGTATTGGACAGACTAAATAATGGCGTTAGCACGTGCCTTAAAACGGATTTATTACGCACATAGTATTGCAGGGGCGTAAGTTCAAAAGAGGTGACGTTGCTCCACGGTATGGTGGATAGTTGTGAACTACCGTCTGTTGCAGCAATGAGCAGTGAGGGCTCTATGGTTGTATTTAGAAAAGCAGACGCATCCTGATTTGAAGAGGCACTCCCCTCATACAGTAGAGGATTCTCTTTGTCTTGCGCCATAGGAATAGTTACTCCGCCAATGCTGGCTTGCATGTAAGAGATGGGGCCATCGGCAAAGGCGCGCGCAAAAAAGGTAGTCTGATCTCCGCGAGAGTTCCATGTGATTTCTGATTTTGCAATGTCGTAGTCTATAAAAGGAGTGGTGCTGGGCGTTCTGAGGAATTCATCGGTGGCCGTACCAAAGTGATGCGTAACATAGTATGTGGGATTCTGATCCTGCGTTGATTGCACGCTTACACCCGTCTCTCTAAAATCTTTATTTAAAAGATTTGCATTGTGAGTGGGGCTTTTTTTCCACGCTTCCATAATATCTATTGGCCCCTTTTTTCCCAGCGCAAGATTTTCTCCCGCACTTTGAAATTCGTATCCTACTTTGCTTAGGAGTTCTTGTACCGAGAAGCCAGTTCCATCGTTGTGAGAAAAAGAGCCTGTTGTCTGCATGTGGCGAGATTTTAAGTATGCAGACTCATAGAGCCTTCTATTGTGACGCAACAGTGGTAGATTATGCTCAGCGCGATAGTCATTGGTAAGCTCCACAATGCTTCTTTGCATTTGAATCCGCGTCTGAGGGCTTGAGAGTACGGTAGCGGGTATGGCAATTACCGTTGCTACGGTAAGAGCTTTAATGCCTACAAAAAAAAGACTATACAAAAAAACCCGCTTTGGCCGCAGCAGGTGTGGCCTGAAATTATTGCCCTCATGAGGGATAAAAATGTCCTTGGGCATGTGGTTATTATAGCATATTGACCTGAGCAGGCCGCTTTAGTACACTTGTGGCAAGGAGGTGAAGATGGCGAAATGCAGCTGTGGTCACAGCGTTAATCTCAACGGTGATCTTACTCTCATTCCCATGCCCGGCTTTGAAGATGTTGCGAAATACGTTAAGGATCGTATTGAAAATGATCTAAGTTTAAGAGATGGTGGCCACAGGACTGATGTGCATATTGAAGTACCTGTCTTTGGTGAACATCCTTCCGGCGAGCCCTACGAAGAACTTGGTAAGGATAATATTGGCGGCAACGATGTTGTGCTCATTACTAGCGGTCCGGGAACCTATAAGATGCTCTGTCAGTTGTGGGTGGCGCTTTGTTACCTTAAGGGACGCCGCGCAAGAAGAATTGCAGTCGTTTCCGGCTATTATCCGCTTTCAAGGTCTGAAAAGGACGAAGGTAGGCTTATTTTGTCGCTTGTTAGATTTATTACAGACATGACGGTAGCTGCCTCCTACGGGAAGCTTGATAGAATTATTGCGGTTGATCTTCATAGCGATGGCGCAGTCAATGCGGGTGTTCCAGGTCTTGTAACACAAGTCTCTGCCGTGAGACGACTCTTAACGGCAGCAGTGAAAGATGCTACGCAGAAGGGTAGACAGTTAACACTCTGCTTTCCCGATGACAGCGCAAGAAAGCGCATTGAGAATGCAGCAGCAGCTGTGGAGCAGCAGTTTGATATTGTTCTTCCGCAAGTTTTTGGCTCCAAAAGACGTGATTCCAGCTCATCTTCAGACTTAAAGGGTCTTCACGGTGATATGGATTGTTTGTCTGGTGCGACAGTCCTAGTGATTGACGACGAAATTGCTGGCGGCGGAACCATGATTCAGACCGCCAAGAAGCTGATATCGGAATTTGATGTGATTGAGGTGTGGGGCGCAGTCACACATCCCGTCTTTACGGCTTCTGCATATGATCGTTTTATGCATCCTGAGTGTCCTGTGGAGCGGGTATACACGGCTGACACCATTCCGCTAGTGACTCGACCTCAGGTAATGGAAATGGTGGATGCAGGAAAGATTATAGAGGTGAGTTGGAAAAATGATCTCTCGTGGATTGTATACATGCATCACGAGGACAGAACTATCAGAGAGGCACGGTAAGATACGGCTCGCTTAGCGGGCCTTTTTTGTACATAAAAACCGCCTATTGGTGTAAGCGGTGTCTGCGTAATATCTCGTTAGTTGCGCGATAGTGCTGGTTTGCCCACTGCATGCATGTCTGATCATCCAGACTGTCGGGCGGATTGATTTCTTCAATGCGCAGCAGAAATGTAGAGCCGATGATCTTTAGTATATCATGTCTGCCCTCATCTCTTACGCTAAAACCGTTGGTTACGCGTAGCAATCTAAAGGGTTTACTTGCCATAGCAGAGAAAAAGCTTTGGCAGCCCCCATAGCGCCACGGCAGTGTTTCTTTTGCAATGGTATCAATGTCGGGGATCTGCTTTTCTAATTTTTTGCGTGCAGCCTCAATCCTGATGCGCGTCGGCCTTCTGCCGTCGGGAAAAATTACAAGGGCGCGGCTCGGTCTGTAGACATGAGCTATACCTTCTAGGATAGAGGTTTTTGCAGCGTTACGGTCTGATCTATCAATGTATATCCAGCCATCTACTGCCCACGCGGCAAGGCCGGTGGCGGTTCCTCTATTTTCAATTTTACTAACCGCAAGCAGCTCAGGTTTGATGCGGCGCACAAACAAGGAGAAGGCCGTGGGAATAGACAGCATAGATGGGTGATTGCCTACCCAGATGATTCTGTCCGATTTATCAACGGGAGCACGCAAGTACATGTGGACCTCTACTCTTACGCGCAGAAGTATGCGTATGCACACAATGTGCATAAAATGATACCACGCTCTGCCAATAGTCCAGGCATGATTTGTCCACGGCATCATTAGCAGCTTGTGCATAGCGCCATACAAAACCATCAGCGGGACGGCTACCAAGGTGGAGATGCCCGCAAGCAGAAGCGCTAATCCCGCACAGAGCATGTTGAAAAGAAACATAAAACCTCCTATGCAGAGGTTTTATCATTAACTCTTGTATTTGTCAAAATCAACTTTTTTTAAAAATCCACGGTTTTAGCATGATAGCAAGCAGTGAGCACGCTGCCAAAACAAGCATGTAAATCAGCAGGATATGCTCTACGCTGTATGACACACTGCGCAGCGCCCCTAAAACAAGTGCAAAAGTCCATGAGCATATAGAAATGGAGCCGCTCACAAGCAAGAGCGAGCTTTTTTTCATAAAGCTTCTGCTACTAGATAGTGTTTTTCCTGCGTGTCTGTGCAGGTGAGGCACGTGATAAAACCTAAAGAGTAATCCATTTATGGTAATGATCAGCACAATGGTCATCTTTGCTATGAATTTGGAGCTTGCCATGTAATATTCTGGATTAGACCCAAAAATAGCAGCGCCGCTTATAAAAAGCAGAATAAGACCACTCCACACCATGGTGCTTCCTAGGGACAAAAATTTCATCTCCGTGTGATTCACCTTTTTGTCTCTTATGCTCAAAAAAAACATGGCGTCTGACATAAAGGCGCCTCCGGCTCCAATTACGGCGCCAAAAAGGTGGAGCAGAATAAACATTGTTTTTACGTCTATCATTTCAATAGTTTTTTAATGTGCGGTAGCGCAGCTTTTGCTGCACGCTCTCCTGCTTTCATAAATTCTATTTCTTTGTTATCTAAGAAGTAGTTTTTCCAGAGTTTGAAAGTTTCTGTTTTAAAATGAGGTTCAATCACAATGTCAGCACTACGCGCATTTTTTTGAGCTAGGTGGTATCTGAACAAATCAAAAGAGGTTATGGCGGTGTGTCTCATTCTGTTGGTGCTTCTTGAGGCATGCACGCGGCCTAAGTATGCATCTAGATTTACCGCTATTACCACATCTGCGCCCATTTCTTTTACAACGTCTGTAGGAAGAGGGTTGGAGAGTCCTCCGTCTACCAGCTCATCTCTGCGAAAGCTTACCGGCGCAAACATAAGAGGCATGGCAATGCTGGCTCTTAGCGCCTTGGTGACATTACCGCTGTTGTAGTGCACTTCTTTGCCAGACTTGAGGCTAGTTGCCACAACCGTTAATGGAATGTGTAAGTCAGAAAATTGAGGGTCTCCTATTAAATCTCTCAGTAATTTTTCTACGCGGTTTCCTTTAATCAGCCCACCTTTAAGCGTTGGCTCAATCATAGCTTTGAGCTTCTCCTTTTTGTGTCCCAGTGTTGCCTGCTCTAAGAGAGAAACGTCTAGAGTTTTGGCGTAGTATGCGCCTACCCATGCGCCCACACTAGCTCCCGCAATGAAGTCTATGGGGATGTCAGCGTAGCGCAGCACTTTAAGAGCTCCCACATGGGCCATGCCGCGCACTCCTCCACTGGAAAGAGCTAAGCCTACTTTTTTTCTTTTTATGCTAGCCATGGGAGACGTTTGACAAGTGCCGTTTTTCGCCACGTTTTGCCTATTCCCAGATAGTCACCAGCATTGTGATGGTAAAGCACAAAAAGAAGTAGTGAATACATTATATGATCATCAACAATGGGATTGTGCTCTGGCGGAAGAAAGCCGGCAACATACATCAGCATCAAAAGGAGGATGCCTGCACATGTGGCAGCCTTCATGGCTATACCTAAAACAAGAGCAATTCCTATTCCAAGCAGTCCCAGCATGAAAAGCCAATCTACTACTGGGTTGCCAGCCAATGAAGAAAATATCTCTGCAAATGGGCCCTTTGTAGCAAATTTCAAAAAACCAAATGTGGGAGATCCTCCTGCCAGCCACGCCTTATCTGCCTGTGTTGCAAAGCCTAGGCCAAATAGCTTATCAAGAAATCCCCACAAAAAAATCCAGCCCAAGGCAATGCGGGTAACGCCAAGAGCGATGTGTTGTTTTTTCATACACCTTCTGCAATTAATGATTTAGTGCCACGCTTTTTTTTCATGCCAGAAAGAGGTAATGTTAGAAAGAAGGTTGTTCCTTTGCCTTCTGTAGAAACAAACCAGATTTTTCCGCCGACTTGAGTTATGATTTCCTTAACAATATAAAGGCCCAAGCCGTTTCCCTCAACGTCCTTTACTCTTACGTTATCTGCTCTGAAAAATTTAGTAAACATTTTTGCGTGATCATTTTTGGGAATTCCCACACCCTGATCTTCAACAGAAATCCTAATAAATTTACCACTCTTTTTTGTAGTTACCGTAATGATAGAACCTTTTGGTGAGTACTTAATTGCATTGGTGAGCACATTGTGAAGTACTATTCTAAAAAGGCTTGTATCTACTTTAATTGGGGGATCAAATGCTGTATCTGTGCTTATTGTAATACCTGCCTGCTTTGCCATGAGAGCAATTTCTTGTATGAGGGACTTAATAAGAGTTCCCGTATGCGTCTTGACTGGTTTTACCGCGTATGCGCCTAATTCTATGCGTGACACATTGAGCAGGGCGCTTACCAGTTCATTCATGGATCTGCTACTGTGTAGTATGTTATCAAAGTAAGGCCTCTGTTTTTTTGTAAGTTTGCCCCCATCTCCATCCAAAAGCGCTTGCGTGCTCCAATTAATAGTGGTCAGAGGAGTGCGCAGTTGGTGTGATGCGATAGATACAAATTCTGTTTTTGCTTTATCTACACGGCGCAATCTATCTATCATGTGATTAAAGATCGTGCCTAATTTTCCAATTTCATCTTTTGATTTTATCTCTACACGACCTTCCCAGTTTCCCTCGGTTATTTGCTGCGCGGCATGAGTAATTTGGCGGAGTGGTCGGACTAATGCTCTTATTTGAAAAAATATAATAATCAGTGCTAGAACAATAATAAATAAGATTGCTAGCGCAATATTTTTTTGGATCTCTGCTAAGCCTGCAAACGCAATGCTTGTAGGAAGCTCTGCAATTAGCACCCAACCATTTTGAAGGCATGTGGCTGAACCGGTTACACTCTGTCCTCTGTGGTTGATGTAGGCTGAGGGGCTGGTGCTTTTACACACCTGAAGACCTGGGTGAGTCTTTAGCGCTTCAGCGTCGCCCTCATTGCATGGGCCGGTTATAAGTCCGCCATCTCCTCGGAGTAGGTATGAGGAGGGTTCTGTGCCTCTTCTACCGCAGGTCAGACCGGTATTGCCCTCTCCAGCTACAATAATTTCAAGGTTGGAAGGGATTATGTAATTAACCAGAACGCCAAGTCTTTCGCCGGTATCCTTATTTGTCAGTGGAGCGGCAGTAGCAATGCTAGGAGTCAGGCCAAAATGCGCATGTTCATGCACGTCACTTGTGAAGGCATTTCCGTAATCTAACTTTGCAGCTTCTATGAAATATTTATCAGCTGACTCATTTCTGCCAATTTCTTTTTTGTCGGTTGAGGCCACGGAAATGCCAGCAGTATTGTACACCGTAATACCGCTAATCAGTGGATCCAAAGACGCCTTGTTAGTTTTTAGGTGATTTATAAGCGGATGTAAGGCGTCGCTATCTCCAGAAAGAATTTTTGCTGTGGTGTCTCTGATGAAACCGTCTGAAGAGAAGTCAACGGCTCGCGCTCGTAGATGCTCTAGATAGCTTTCAATGTGCGCAGACTTACTATTGGTAAGTGCTTGCAAGTCTCCAATTACTTGTCTTTGCATGACGGAGCGTGCAGTGCGCCAATTTAAGTATGTTGTTATTGATCCGGCAAACAAAGCCACAATAACAAGACCCAAAAAAAGCTTAGTTCCTATTGACCAATGTTTGGGGTGACTTAATTTCACATTGTGGTTAGCGAGTGGCTGATATAACGACTGATTGTTCCGCAGAGGGCGCAGCTACCGTGAGTCTACCGTCTGATGTTTTTAGAATAGTGTAGCCCGTTGCATTATCAGTGGAGCCTGTTGGATCCCTGGGGATGCTTACTAGATATGTTTGATTGTCGGTGAGTTCTGTGGTGATATCAGCCAGGCTTGTGCAGTCAGCGGCATCATCCTTGCAAATATTTTGAGCAGAGGTGGTGATGGCGCCAGGAAATGAGCCATTGTTATCTATTGCGTACTGATAAACAGCGTCTAAAATGGTGCGTACATCATTTTCTCTTTGCGCATTTCTTGCGTCTGCTAACTGCTTACTTGGGTTAATTGCTAAAATAACAATGCCGGCCAAAATTGCTATTGAGGCTACTACCAGCAAAATCTCAATAAGTGTAAAACCTGCTGTTTTTTTGTTGAACATATTATCTTGTTACAGAAATAGTGGCGCTTTCCTCTGCATCTGGTGCGCAAACGGTAACCCTATTATTGGCGCTTTTATAGACTTCGTAACCAGTGTTCTCTCCAGATGCTGCACTTGGATCAGTTGGCATAGAAACCAGATATTTTTCATTATCTGTAAGGTGGAATAGTGAAGTTAGGCCCGTGCAGTTCCCTCCCGTGATACATATATCTTGCGTGGTAGCGCCGCCGCAGCTTGTTCCCGCAGTTGTTGACGTAGGAATGGTTCCATTGTTATCCAGTGCATACTGATAGACGCCATTGAGGATGGTATTAACGTCTGCTCTGCGCTTTGCATTTCTTGTTTCTGCTAGTTGCTTGCTCGGATTAATCGCTAAAATAACGATACCCGCCAGTATGGCTATACCGGCAACAACTAGAAGCACCTCTAAGAGAGTGAAGCCTTGTCTTTTTTTCATATAAGCATGGTTAATTTCAATATTATTATAGCAAAATAAAGGCTAAAAGTCTGCGACATCTTGCCAAGAATTTACCACTACTGGATCAACAGAATCAATAGTGATAAGCATCTTGCGCGTAACGCCCTTGTGACTGCTTGATACGTTTATGGTTTTGGCGTAGCTTGGGTCATCAAGTACCTCATAAGTGCATAGGCCGTTGTAGAGTTGCAACGTTTCTCCACCAAGAAATTCTGATGAGCTGCTTATCTGCGCCAGCCCCTTTTGCCCGCAGGTAATCACGTTGCCTTCTGCTTGCGCGGTGGCTCCAGAGACGAGGGCGTTTTTTGAGGTGTCTATGCCGCGTACAAGTGATGCCACAGCAATGCCGGCCACTAGAGAGCCAACCAGCAAAACAGCGGTAAGCAAGACATATCCCCGTTGTTTATCTTGTTGAAGCGGTGACATAAAAAGTTTGCTCATATGAGTACTCGCTTTTGTCGGAGGGGTCGGCGTGCCTCAAGGTAAATGATGATCTGATTGAATCGGCGGTAGAGGTGGCGCTTACATTCTCAAAAAGGAGGTTAGAGATGATAAGGCGGCCACTTGAAAATGCAAGCGGATCATGCGTGCCTTGAGTAATAGATAAAGTGTCGTCGGTGATCTGTATCGTTGAAGGTGTGGTGGAAGCTAGATAAGTGTTAAGTGTAAGAATACTAGAAGTTGCAGCCACCGTTGGCGTGATAATTGTTTGGGAGTTTTTAACAGTAGTGCTTAGAAGTTGCGAAATTTGAAGCCCTACGGACTCTACTTCTGTTATTGCGATCAATTTTGCTTTTGTCTGATGAGTTGATGCCATAAGCGTAGCTATTGACCCTATTAAAACAGATGCAACGGCCGTATATAAAAGCAGTTCAACAATGGTGAAGCCTTCAGTTGTTTGTGCGGGCATATGATCCAACATCATCAGAAGAATCTAAAGTTACGTTACTCCAATTGTCTGCGTCTGTGCAGTTTTGAGAGCAATACGTATACATGAGATCCTTAGAATCCTCTCTATAATAGAATAGGTGGTTAGTTTCATCTTCAATGGTTAAAGAAGAATATTGTCCTACATCTCCGCTAGAATGAACGGTTACGGTGTTCCAATTGTCGCTATCGTTGCAGTCTGCGTCACAGGCGGCAAATTTTAGATTCTTGCTACTTTCCCGGTAATATGATACACGCGGCTTGGTTCCGTCTTCAAGAAAGAGTGAAGAAAATTGGCCTGTTTTTCCGTTTGTATCAATGTTGCTTTTTGTCCAGTTATTGGCGTTGGTGCAAGAGCTCTCGCATGTTGCGTAGCGTAAATTGGCATTTTTTTCTCTGTAATATGCTACTCGTGGACTTCCGTTTTCAAGTTGAATAGAGCTGTATTCACCCACTTCTTTGTTGCTATCTATAGTAGTAGTGTTCCAGTTTGGTGCTGAGGTACAGCCGGACGCGCAATAAGCATAGCGCAAATCTTTGTTGCTCTCATCGTAATAGGTGATATGCATAGCGCCACTATCATCAATAGCCAAAGAAGTATGCTGTCCTACATCATCAGAACTGTCTATAGTAAGAGAATTCCACTGAGCTGATTGCGTGCAATTTTCATCGCAGTAGGCAAATTTAAGATCTTTGGCGCCTTCATCATAGAATGAAATGCGTGGTTTACCTGATTCAAAAGCAAGAGACGTGTGCTGTCCCACATCTCCACTACTCTGAGCGGTTACCGTAATCCAATTTACATTACTGTGGCATGCAGATGAACATACGGCATAGATTAAATTTTTTTCATCCTTGTGATAGTAGGAAGCGGCAAAACCAGAGTCTAGAGTGGCTAAGGAAATATCTGTACCCACATCACCGGCTGCGTCAATTGTGGTAAAAGACCAATTTTCTGCCTGATCGCACTGATTATCACACCAAGCTAGCTTTAGATCCTTATTGGTTTCATCGTAGTACAGTGTTCGGCTGCCGGCCTCTGGAGTCGTAGCCGCCTGTGCGCTCCAGTTTGTTAATTGCATGCTAGCCTGCACAATGCCTGTGCGCAACAGGTTGTGACTCCATGTAACCGTTGAGGTGATGTTTTTTTGTGTTTCGGAGATATTGGAAATCTCTATTGAACGGGTAAAATTATCAATGAGCGTCTCGCTACCGCTTAATTCCCAGGCTGCGTTGCTGATCAGCAGGCCATGCTCTCCTGCAGACAGACTGTCAAAATCTGCCTGTCCTAGGTTATAGACTCCTTCTAGCCCCTCTGTAGCAAGAAGGCTGGCTCTTTGGTGATCACCCGCACTCTTGACTGCAAACAAGCCATACAATCCCCCGCCACCAAGTGCTGTTATGATAAGCGCAAACAGTCCAATAGATAACAGTCCTTCAACTAGCGAAAATCCAGATTGCGCTGGTCTGCTCATACTAATATAAAACAAAACCCAACCTGTTAATAAGAATAGTGCTACTAGCATTTTGACTGTCGTATAGCACCAGCGTTGCGTTGCTGGTAGGATTGCCAGATGGCGCAGTAAATACAATTTCAGTGTTTCCGGAAATACTTTGAATGCTGTTAAAAGAACTCAGCTCGTCATATGCGCTATCTCTGCTGGAATAGGCTGAGCCTTTAAAAACGGTGCTGCCTAGCTCATCAATCTTAACGCCCCACACTGAATCCTCCTTCATTGACTGTGATAAAAGCTGGGCTCGTCGCGCGGAGAGTGCTACAGCCTGGGCGGCAAGAGATAGATTTGTTGAGTTATGCCACTTGAGGGTGAGGGGAATGGAAAAAGCTGCAACTACGACAATAAGTGCAATGCTTAACATAAGCTCAACTAACGTAAATCCTTTTTTGTGATTGGACAGCATATCAAAGCTGTTTTGCATACAATGCGCTCACCCAACCGTCTATTGACCCTATTTTTATGTGATACCAACCCTCAATGCTCTCAATCATTTCATAGTTGTCTCTTGGCGATACGCGTGAAACTATATCTGCCTGCGCGCTTGGTAGAGCTCTCACGTTCAGATAGCCAAGACCAGTAGGTAGAATTTCTATTCGCGCAGTAGTTGGCGGCGGTGTTGGTTTTGGTGTTTCTGTAGAAGACTCTTGCACTTGGACCGCTTCTATTTCACTATTTTGAGTGCTTGGATGGCTGCTTTCATTTAGATTGCCAATGAGCGAGTAAATAGGAAGAATAACAGCTAGGGCAACAGCCATCACACCAAGCCACACAATAACGAGTAACAGCGGCTCAAGCAATACGGCCAGGTTTTTTGATGTGGTCTCTGATTTTTGTTCAAAAATATGACCCATGTTGAGAAAGGCCTCGGCCATACCGCCAGACTGCTCGCCAGTGATGATGAGCTCTTGCACTGGTTTGGGGATGAGCCTGTCCGATTTTTTGTATAAAGCAAAAGAAGCTGAAAAAGTCTCTCCGTCGGCAAGGTGGCTAGCTGTATGATTATAAAACTTTTTGTATCTGGCAAGGGTTGTTGATTCTGCAAGAGAGCTCATTGCATGTACAACAGGTACACCAGCCTTTAGTAGTGATCCCACCAGAAAACCGGCTCGTGCTAGCTCTGCTTGTCTTAATACCACTTTTAGCGCTGGCAGACTAAGGAGGATTCCTTGGCCAACAAAGCGCGTTTTTTTAAAGAAAAAAAGGAAATAAAATAAGATTGCAGAGGTTGCGGCCACAGAAGAGATAACAAGTGCTCCGTGTTTGCTGAGGAAAAGACCTGTTGCAATAAGAATCTTAGTAATTAGTGGCAATTGAATATCTAAGCCAGAAAATACCGTTGCAAGATTTGGCAGCACAAACCATGCAACCGTAAGACCAACAAAAACCGTGAGTCCCATCACAAAAACTGGATACATCATGGCGGATCTAATTTTTGATCTGAATGCGCGTTGCTTACGACTTTGATCTACCACGACGCGCATGTTTTCATTGAGTCTGCCAGATTCTTCTCCAAGTTTGATGAGCGCAATGGATTGCTCTTTGAATAGGGCAGACTTCTGCATTGCCTCAGAAATAGCCATTCCTTGCTCAATGTCTGCAGCTATGGTGAGAACAACTCGCTTGAGCGCCTTTGATTTTATATCATGAGCGATAGAATCAAGAGATTGAGCTACTCCCCTGCCAGAGCCTAGCAGCATAGCAAAATTTTCTAGCAAAATCTCTTTTTCCTTGGCAACAAAAACAGGTTTGCTAAGTACTGCAAAAATACGCGCAGATGAGGTGCGCGTGTTTTTTCTTTGTTTTCTTTTTGTCTTGATCATGTTATTGCAACGCCACACGAACAACTTCATTTATGGTGGTTACACCGGCGTACACTTTGGCCAATCCATCCATATATAAAGTGGGGCTTAGATTTTTGTCTGCGTACGCGCGTATATCTTGGGCTGTGGGGCGCTTAGCTACAATTTCTTTTAAGTTGTCGTCTACTAATATGAATTCAAACAATGCCGTGCGTCCGCTGTATCCGGTTCCCGCGCAACTACTGCATCCTTTTCCTATGTAGTGCACTAACCTTCCTTTTTTCATACTTCTGGATAGGCTCGGATTATTTTTTATGATCTCAGCTCGGGAAGTTTTACTTGTTTCTCTGCAGCGTTCGCATATTTTTCTTACCAGACGTTGAGCGATTATAAGTTCTAGCGTAGAGGCTAAAATGAAAGGTTCAACACCCATATCCATGAGGCGCGGGATCGCCGTGGCCGCATCGTTTGCGTGAAATGTTGAGAGCATAAGATGGCCTGTTAGCGCGGCATTTGTTGCAATGTCTGCCGTTTCTTGGTCTCTGATTTCGCCCACTAAAATTACGTCTGGATCCTGGCGCACAATTGAGCGAAGGCCGGTAGCAAAGCTCAAATTTGTCTCTTTATTAACCTGCATGTGGTTCACGCCAGCTACTTTATATTCTACTGGGTCCTCTATGGTGGCGATGTTAACGGTTGTCTTATTAAGGGTTTTGATAAGTCCATAAAGCGATGTTGTTTTTCCGGATCCCGTTGGTCCCACTACCAAAATCATGCCAAAGGGCTTTCTGGCAGATGCTAGCAGTGCATTTTGATGAGCCTGGTTTAGGCCAAGATCGGTAAAAGTAAAACCGCGCACATAAGCGGCAAGAAGCCGTAGCACAATTTTTTCTCCGTCCATGAGCGGAGCAATAGAAATTCTCAAATCTGTTTTTCTTTCATTATGCTCGTATCGCATTGAGCCGTCTTGGGTTGCCGCATGAAGGTCTGTCCGCAGAGATGAACGCACTTTTATATGATTCAGCACGTTTCCATAAATGCGTGGTTCAAGTTTAGCTACATCTCTTAGAATTCCATCTATTCTAAACCGTATTACTATAAGTTCCTCTCGTGGGTCAAAGTGAATATCTGAGCAACGCAGCGCCAGAGCATCTTGCATCACTTCGTCAAATATGCGAGGTGCCATTTTATCTCCTGATGATACAATGCTTTTTAATCTATCTTGGAGGGGTTTGCGGTATGCAATGAAGGCTTCTTCTATGTCTTCAGGTAGGCTGTAGTAAATACTTACCTTTTTTGGCGAAATTTTTTTCTTCACTTCCGAAAGTGGTGCCAATGATTTTTTTGCCGAAGCAGCCAATCCCTTCTTAAGTGGATTTGAAGTGGTAATTATTACATCAGATCCGTTTTGCTCAAAAACCACAGCACGATTTTTCTTTGCAAAGCTCTCAGGAAGCCGCAAAACCATCTCTTTGGTTGGCATGTAGGAGTTTAAATCCGCATAAGGCACCTTGTAGTGCTCTGCTATGGCTTGTCCAATGATGTCTTTTGTAAGAATCCCTTGGGTGACCAAAAAATTCATCAGAACATTTTCTTTCTGATCAACATATTCTTGCAGAAGCGCTACATCATTGAGATTGATGTAGTTTCCAGCAATCAGTATATCTTGTAGTTCTTTATTGCTTAGGTTCATGCCCTTTGCCAAGGGCGGCTTTGACGCGCTCTACCACCCCAGAGATAGGTGTATCGGATTTGACGAAAAAATCACGAGCACCAAGCATTTTTGCGCGCTTTATGTCGTCCTCCTGACTTAAATTAGATGCCACTATAACGGGCATTTTTCGTTTAGATTTCTTTAGTTGCTCTAAAACCACAAAACCATCTTTTACAGGCATGACTAAATCTAAAATTAGCAAGTCAAACTTTTCCTTGCCTAGCATCTCTAAAGCCTGTTTTCCGTTGCTTGCAATGTTGCACTCAAAGCCCTCTGAAACTAGTTTAAGCTGCATGGCCTTTGCCATTGGTTTTTCGTCTTCTGCAATAAGTATTTTCTTTGGCATATTTGTGACTCAATCATATCATATTTACGGGCAATCTGTATGGGGATATACTAGCGTTATGACACTCATAATATTTGCCGCTGGCCTTGCATTTGGATCTTTTTTTAATGTGGTGATTGAGAGAACGGCAGATGGTAAAAATCTGGGAGGTAGATCAGGATGTAATCAATGTAAAACGCAGCTTGCGTGGTGGCAATTAATTCCCGTACTTTCTTATGTATTTCTTGGGGGGCGCTGCTATAAATGCCACAAAAAAATCCCGTGGCACTATAGTGTTGTAGAGCTGCTGACTGCTGCTATTTTTGTTTTACTTTGGCAGAAGCACGGCTCATTTTCTTTAGAGTTTTTCTTGAGCATTGCCGTTGCGTGCTCATTTTTGATTTTGTTTTGGCAAGATGCGTTGTATGGATTGCTGCAGGACACCATAACCATCCCCTCAATAGTGATAATTTTTACACTGCGTTTGCTGATCAACGATGATCTTTTTTATCCGGCGATGGCTGCGCTTATTGGAGGTATGTTTTTTTGGATCCAACATTTTTTGTCAGATGGAAAATGGGTTGGACAGGGAGATATCCGTTTGGGTATGCTCATGGGCATCTCGCTTGGTTTGAAAGGTTTAATGCTTAGTCTTGGTTTGGGATATATTTTTGGCGCACTGGTGGCGCTTGTTCTTTTGGGATTAAAAAAAGCCGACGCCCAGACAAAGCTGCCGTTGGGTGTCTTTTTGATTCCCGCTGCAGCTATTGTGTTTTTTTATCAGGATCAGATTCTCAGTATTTACTTTTCTTTTTTGATCTAACTGGCTAGTTTAAACCTAGTTCTTTTTGAAAATCAGCAATGGACATCTGATAATCCTCAAGAAGGTCTGATGCAATGGGATCTCCTGATGGAAACTCTTGCGTGAGAGGATTTATTTTTGTGCCGTGGCGCAGCATCTCATAGTGCAAGTGCGGTCCGGTTGAAAAACCGGTTGAGCCAACTTTTCCTATGATGTCTCCTTGTTTTACTTTCTGTCCGCGACTCACTAGTATTCTGGATTGGTGAGCGTAGTTAGTAGAGAAAGTGCCGTTGTGTCTGATGGACGTAAGATAACCGTATCCCGCGGAGCTCCAGCCGGCGGACGTTACCGTGCCGTCTGCGGTGGCTCTTATCGGTGTCCCAGCAGGAGCTGCATAGTCTATGGCGCGATGACCGGTGCTTACATTAAATGCAGCTACATAGCGCCTACCGGTGGTGAATCCGGATGAAATATATTTGTAGTGCACTGGAGCTTTCAAAAACATGCGTACGGCGGAATTGCCCTGCTCAGCAAAACATCCCGGCTCCTCTCCCCCATCAAAAGGGGACGATGGATATATTTTTCCGGCGTTGTTGTAAGTGCCCGCCAAGATAGTTGCAGGCATGACATATTCTCCATCGCGGAAGCGCTCTTCATATATGAATTCAAAGGTGTCCCCTACTCTGGGATCTAAAGCAAAGTCCACGCTCCATTGAAACACTTCTGCCAATTCTATTATGGCTCTAATGTCTATGTCTGCATCAAGCGCCGCTTGATACATGCTAGACTCCACCGTGCCTTTCTTTTGTACGATTCTAGTCTCATACTCAATAGGGACCGCCGTGGCATTCCATGAGCTACTGGCAGTTTTTACAATACGCAGTTCCTCCTCTGTGTCTATGGGATACACTAGTTCTTCTAACTTTTTATCATTGTCATAATAGAGACTAATTTCTTTTCCAATTCTTACTTTCGACAAATCATAGACTTCTTGAGACGAGGTAAAAAGTACGTGAGCGAGAGAGCTGGTAACACCGGCATCTCTCATTAACGTGCCAAAGGTGCTACCCTCCTCTACCGTTACACTTTCAGATATGCGCTCTGGCTCATGTGTGGATTGTACTGTTTCTGTCTCTGTCTGAGGCGCAAATTTAATTAAAAAAAATGCTGCAAAAAAGCCCACAATAATTCCGGCGTATTTCATAGTAGATACGATTGTAGCACACTTTGTGCGATAATCGGGAGCTGGGCAGCCTTGCAGCGCATTTTTGTTTCTCGTATGATAGATATATGAAAACAAACATGAATAAAGAAGATTTTAAGAAGTTGTTAGATGAGGCTTTTGGATTGCGCAAGGAGTACGGAGACAAGCATGGGATTAACACTGCGTTGCGTCATATTACTGATTCCACAGAGCGCAGGGATCTTTTTGTGGCTATAGATAAGGAATTTAAAAAGGCTGATGCAGAAGCAGCGGAGATCAAACGTGCGGTTGAGCACGATAGGATTTCAACGTTGTATGAAGATGCAAAAGCTCATGAGATGCGAATCCCACGTGATAGCCTTCCTGGTTAGTAAGATATTTTTGTCTCAACGTCTTCTCAGTCGGAGGTGAAAAATATATGAGTGAAAAAACAATGACACTTCAAAGAGTGAGTAGAGTGAGTTTAGTAATTTTTATGGCGGTCGCTGTTATGCTTGTTTTAGCAACGCCTGTCTCGGCTGAAGAGGGAAAAGCTAAAAAAGAGTATTTTAAGAAAGATGGGTATCATCTAAAAGATAAACGTTTTTTTAAGAAGCACAAGAAATTTAAGGCACGTTGGAATCAGATGTCTAAGGGGGATATACAAGAGCTGAAGGCCAAGCATACAAAATTAAGAAAGCAGCGAAGGGCAGAATTTGAGTCATTTGTAGGTAAAAGTAAAGAAGAGATCAGAAAAGCACGAAAAAGTGGCACGTCTGTAGGAGAGTTGCTTGAGCAAAGCGGGAAGACGCAAGACGATGCTCGGCAGTTTTTGGAAAATCGTGCCGAAAAGAAATTGAATCATGTAAAAGAGAAAAAGGACATTTCTGATGAAAGGGAATTAAAAATAAGAGAAAGAATGAAAGGATTTGTGCAGAGAATGCTGAGTAAGTGGTTTAAGTAATACAGATAAAAATAGCGCTTAGTTAAGCGCTATTTTTGTATCTTCTGTCGCCATTTTGTGTATTAAGTTAAGGCGCTTTTTTTAGAAATATCAAAAAATTAAGCTTAATTTGGCTAAGACTAGCCACAAAACTGCGTCTTGACAAATTCATTTTTTTATGGTAAAAAAGGGGTCAACAAAGCGCAAAAAAATAGGGCGCCTGTTGCGTTCCTTACAATACATCACTCAAAAACAGGAGACACCATGAGTGAAGAGCAAACAGCCAAGAAGTCGTGGACGGCCAGCTTTGGAAAAGGACTGTCCAATCTCATCTTTGAGGATGACAGTAGCTCTGAGCAGGCTCTGGATCTGGATGATCTAGATTTTGACGATGACGACGATTTCCATCCTACTGCCGCAATTCCCGTAGAGGGTTCTGAGCAGGAAGGTGAGCCAGTAGATGAGCGTGGGCAGAACAGCATTAACGCTCAGTTCCCGGATCTGTATGCCAATATGGGTCTGCAGGCTGATGCAAATACGGATACGCTTCTGAATACTTTTGATGGCATGAAGGCCATGGATGAAACAGCGCGTGGTCAGGCAATGGGCGCCATGATTGGTGGAATGCAGGCGGATGTTACGCGCACCCGCATGATTCTTGCCAAGCGCAGCAAGTGCCTTGAGTTTGTGGTAAAGGCGCAGCAGCAGGCTGTGGCCAAGAAGCAGGCGGCACGTACGCAGGCTTTGGCTTCTTCAAAGACCCAGGCCGATGCTCAAGTAGAAGCATTTCGCAAGCAGATTGCAGAGGTTGAGGATTCGCTTGCCGCTCAGGTGCAGGATGATCAGAGCAACACCAATACGGAAAATGCCGCCTTGCGTGGCATGGAAATCCGTATGAACACCGAAATTGAGCGCATGGCTGCGCTTGATAATTTCTTTAGCTCGCAAGAGGAGGGGTAGATGGACTGGTTAAGGAATCTCTGGCGCGGCATCATGCGCGTCTTGGTTACCAAGTCAGCCGAGGCTGCACCTGAGGTAACCATTGGTGGCATGATCGCCAAGCGCAAGGCGCAGCGAAAGGACATCATTAATAAGGCCTCTAAGGTTAGGGGTCTGCTGAAGAGTACGCGGTCAAGGCATAAGGCAAAGAATGCTGAGCTGCAAAAGCTCAAGCGTGCACTTCAGAATGCCATTGCTGAGGGTAACAAGAAGGCCGGTTCTGTCATTATCCAGCAAGTCAAGATTCTTGAAGAGCTGGTAAATGATCTTGCCCAGGATGTAAAGGAGCTTGCTGCGGTTGACAAGCAGCTTGTCTCTGACATCAAGGTCTTCAATCAGAAGATTCTTGACATGCAGTCCAAGCTCAAGGTCAAGTCTGCCCGAGCATCAAATGCGCGGACGCAGCGTGAAGTCATGGATCAGGTTAGCGGTTTGGCTATTGAATGGGATTCTGAGGCCGAGCAAGCCGCATGGGACAAGTTTGATGCGGATATTGGAGCCGCTGAAATCGTGGCAGAGACTGATGGCGCTCAGCTTGAGCGTGAAGTGCGCCAGTTGGTGCAGGATGCAGAGGTTGACGCGGCCGGCGACGAGTTTGATACTCTGCGCGCCGAGTTTGAGGCTTCTCAGGGAGTCTCTGAGGCCGCGTCCGGCGACAATTCTAGCAAGTCTGCTTAGAACAAAAAGCAACGGAGGGAAAAGATATGGCTGGTAAGAAGCTTACCCCGGTAGCAAAGATTATTCTGGTGCTCATGGTTGTTGGCGCTGCTTATGGCAGCGTTAAGCTGTTTGCGCCTGATCTCATGGCAAAGGTGTTCCCCGAGAAGGCTGTATCGCAGTCTAGCGTTCCGCCCAAGGCGGATCTGCCTGAGCCAAGTGTAGCGGGGAACGACAGCGGCGCTCCACCGCAGGCAAACGCGCCAAAGCGTGGAGACGGAAGCTTTCCGGATGTAAGTGGCTACATTAGTAGCACGCCGGGCTGCTCCAGCGGTACTCAGGTGCGGTGGAAGCACTGGTACTGGAATACGCATAACGGTGTGATTTACGCCAATGGCGGGCCGGTCGCGAAGAAAGACTCACTCATGTGTAAGAACGGTGTGGACCTGCGAATGTCCCGTGAGGACGAGGTTCCCAACCAGTTTGCAGAGATGGTCAAGTTTGCCGATGCGCTGAGCAAGGGTGATCCTAACCCCACGGTGGGCGCCCACTTTATCTCTCTGATGGGAGATGGCACGGCCGCGTTGCTGACGGAGCTCAACGAGAAGCTGGAGAAGTACGGGCCTGAGTATCGCGCTCAGATCATTGGATCTGGCGGCTACTCTCGTGGTGAGGACTGCGTGATGGGGCCGCCCAAGTGGCGGGACAATCCTGAGACAGCTCGTGGCGGCCTGTGCGCTGCTTACTTGCGAGACGGCGACTGGAACATTGGCATGAAGTGGCTTGGTGACAACGGGATCTGTAACAATCCGGATGAGCGGACGTACGATCCCAACTGTTTCAACTGGGTCAACGCCGATGGTTACATTGACGCGGCACAGAAGTATGTAGCAGGCTATTGCGAGGATCGTGATGTGGTGGTCAACGGCCGGCGCACGGGCGAGAAGCGCAACGTCTGCATTGACTGCGTAGCCACCTGGACGCCGGGCGATAACATCGTTGCTGATAAGCGCGGTGGACTTGTCCGGATTGCCAGCACGCGCGAGTATGCCTTCCAGATGCCGCAGGCCATCATTGGTGTGCGCAAGTGGATGCGTGACAACCCTGCGGTGGTAGAGGGCATGCTGGAGGCTATCTTTAAGGCGAATCAGACGATTCGCGATAATGATAACGCCATGCGGCGTGCTAGCGCGCTTGCGGCGGTCACGTACAACGAGGCCAACGCAGATGCAGCGTACGTGTATCGGTACTTTAAGGGTGTGACTGAACCGGATAAGACGGGTTTGCAGGTAGAGCGTGGAGGCTCTTCTGTTAACAACCTGGCGGACAACTGCAACCTGTTTGGTCTGCAGAGTTGCGCTCCGGGTTCTACGAGCATTTTCAAGCGCACCTATGAGGTGTTTGGAGATATCGTGGTTCAGCAGTACCCCAAGTTGGTGCCGCGCTACCAGCCCTACGCTCATGTTGTGGATACGAGTTACTTGGAGCGCATTGCAGGCAGGGTGAGCGGACGAGTTGCCGCTGCTGCGCTGCCTACGTTTGCGGCCACTGCTCCCGGAGCAGCGCCTACGCGTATGATCTCCAAGAAGTCATGGCGGATTAAGTTCAAGTCTGGGTCTGCTGGATTTACGCCGGCGGCCAAGAAGGAGCTCAACGCGCTGTTTGATGATCTGGTTATCACCAGCACGCGGGTTGAGGTTCACGGTCATACGGATAACACCGGCGTGGCACGTGAGAACCTAAGGCTCTCTGAAAAGCGTGCGTTTGCCGTTAAGAAGTGGTTGGAGAAGAAGTCTCCGACCAACTTCCCGCAGAACCGTGTAAGCGTGTTTGCGCATGGTCAGAGCAATCCGGTGGTTGCCAATAGTACGGCTGCCAATAAGGCAAAGAATCGCCGTGTAGAGATTGTGATGCGCGCTAACTGAGTGATGTAGTTAAGTCCGATCTGCCCAAGGGGGTGGATCGGACGTTTTTCTTAGACCCGCACCAGGTGCGGAGCTAAGAATTTCAAAAATATCGTAAAAGAAGGAGGAAACATGAGAGAACTAGCGCTCGCATGGATGCCAAACAAGGTTATCTCTGCCAAGACGTTCTGGCTGATCGCAACGGTGCAGGCCTTCATTGCGCTGCTAATTTGGATTAACTCTCCATGGAAGGCACTTCCGGTGCCGCCAGAAGTGTGGAGGGCATTTGTCCATTTGTGGTTTGAAATGGGGCTCAGCCACGAGATTTACACAAGCTTTTTGCTGAATCTTGAGGCACTTGCCTTCACCCTGATTATCTCGCTGAGCATCTCGTACCTCACGGTACTGCCGGTCATGAGGCCCCTGGCACTTGCCATCTCTAAGGGACGGTTTCTGGGGCTTATGGGCCTGCCGTTTGTCTTTACGCTGATGTTTGGCGGAGGGCATAATCTAAAGGTGGCACTGCTCACCTTTGGCATGACGGTTTTCTTTGTCACCTCTATGGTAGAGGTGGTAGCCCGGATTCCAAAAGCGCAGTTTGATCACGCTAGAACGCTCCGCATGAGCGAGTGGCGTGTGGTCTGGGAGGTTGTAATTCTTGGCACGCGTCATAAGGCCATTGAGGTCTTTAGGCAAAACGCCGCCATTGGCTGGATGATGATTGCCATGGTAGAGGGAATTTCTCGTGCCGACGGCGGCGTGGGAGCCCTGCTGCTTGCAGAAAACAAGCACTTTAAGCTGCCAGAGGTTTTTGCTATTCAGCTGATGATCCTCTTTGGAGGGTTGCTGGTTGACTACGGCATTGGCATCATTGAGCGCATTGTAAGCCCCTATGCGCGGCTCTCGTTGGAGCGGAGGTAGTCATGGCTGAATACGGCGGCGGAGCAGTGCTGGAACATGAGTGGAAGGATCCGCTCATTACTGTCAATGATGTAAACCTTAGCTTTGGCGATAACCATGTGCTGCGTGATGTAAGCCTAGAGATTCGCGATGTGGTGCGGCCTGGTCGTACCACCGGTCAGGTTGTGGCTTTGCTTGGTCCCTCTGGGATGGGCAAGACACAGCTTTTTAGAATCATTGCAGCGCTCAATAAGCCCGATTCTGGCATTGTGCTCGTGGGGCCTGAGCAGCAGCCCACCGATGTGGGGATGATTGGGATTGTCTCTCAGCATTATCCCCTCTTTAATCACCGCACGGTGATGGGAAATCTGTTGGTTGCCGGAAGACTCGCAGGGCTTACGGATCAGACAGCACGTGCTAAGGCTTTTGAGCAGCTGGATAAGCTCAATTTGTCCCGGGATGTAGCAACCATGTATCCAGCGCCACTCTCTGGCGGTCAGCGTCAGAGGGTGGCGATCGCTCAGCAGTTCATGTGCTCAGATCGTTTTCTTTTCATGGATGAGCCTTTCTCTGGCCTTGACCCAATCGCTTTGGACATGGTGGCAGCCATTGTAGAGGAAGTAGCAAATCTGGATGAGCTAAACACCGTAGTGGTCATCACCCATGACATTGGCTCTGCCATTGAAGTGGCAGATACCATTTTGCTTCTGGGTAGGGATCGTGATGAGGAAGACCAGCCCGTGATGGGAGCGCGGATCCAGCGCACGTATGATCTTATTGAGAGAGGTCTTGCGTGGCGCAGCGGCATTAGGAATGAGCCAGAATTCTTTAACCTGCTGCGCGAGATCAACGCGGATTTTCATCTTATGTAATAGTAGCGAGGCCTAGCACTAGGCTAGGCCTCGCGCTTTCTTTTCTCTGATTGTGCATTAGGTGCATAGCCAGAGCCCAGAAAGCTCAGAATAGTTCATTAAAACTCACGGAGGGCGCAATGGAGGGCGAGCAGCTCTTAAAAAAGGGAATAAAACGCGCCGTCACATCCACGGGAAACGTGGTAACGGGGGCGCTAGCGCTAGGAGCATCACTTGCTCTGGCCAATCCCCTGCCCGCCATTTTGTGGGGGTTGGGGTCAGCGGTTTATGTAGGAAGCAGAGTTACGTCTGCTAGCTACGCGCAGAAGATTATCAATGAAGAATTTGAAGCTGAAAAGCAGCGATCCGCAGCTAAGCATAAGGCTCTGCGCGCGTGGGTGCTTAAGACGCTTGATGAGGACCCGTTCTATAGCTGGATGGGTCATGGTCTTATGCCTCAGTACGGCAAGCAGTTTCTAGAGCTAGAGGCTACGCGCGATAGGATTGCTCGTCAGGCGCATGCACGCAAAGACGTGGCGTTTGGTCTTGAGAGCGATGTTCACAAGCAGATGAATCTGCTTTTGGCAGCCTATTTGCGCTTTGTTCAATCGCGTATTGTGTTTGTCCAGAAGCTCTCTGGCGTTAGGCTGGATCTGGATGAGCCCGTTATTGAGCCAGAGCAAGAGCTCTCGCTTCTTGACTGGGCAGCTCATCACCTCCTTGAGGTGGAGCAAGACGATTCGCAGGAAGAGTTTGAAGAGCCGGCCGAATATGACAGAACACCTCTTCCCAGTTTTGATTTGGATGCGCAACTGCGCTATCTAACGCAAAAACGGGATGCAAAAAAGCGTGCTAGTTCTCAAAATGGAGCCGCTGCAAAGATTACGGCGGGCCATGTTGAGATGCTTAACAGAAGGATTGCATTTCTGAAGGACATTGCAGCGCGTGATCAAAGGGCTACAGCTCAGCTGGAGGCATTGCCCGATGTGTTCTACTTCATGTTAGACAGGATTGGTTCCGCTCATGTGGATCCGTCCCAGATTACCTCTTACATGACTGATGTTGTTAGTCGTGTAGAGGCAGATCAAGAGTTTGTGGAAGAAATGACTCCGTCCTCCGATGACCTCATCAGAGGCATTGAGGAGGAGCAGCTTCTATCGCTTTAATCGCCCTAATGGAAACATTGGGGCTTTTCTTTAGGAGAGACAATGGAGCAAGCAGGATTCATTGAAGATATCCGCGTGCGATACGCGGCTGGACGTGAACGTTTGTTTATTTTGCATGGCAATACGGCAGATCTGTTTAGTAGTGCGGATGGTACGCTGCGGACACTTCCGGATCATTTGTTTGCACAGATCACTGGTGGTAAGCAAACAAACAAGATCTGGATGCACTTTAGTGTAGACAGCGGTGTTCGGTGGATAAATGAGAAGGATGCGCAAGGCGTAGCTAGGCTGGGCAAGCTTGCAGCAAGTGAATCTGACGTACTTTTTACGCGCGATCCCTTGAATTGTCTTCGTCTTGTGAAGAACGTGTGCTCAAGGCGTGAAAAAGTGGCTGATAAAGCAGGTTCTGTGGTGCCGCTGCGTCTTGTCATGACAGATGCTCAGCACATTGTGCCGCAGTCTAGCTCTTCATTTATGCCAAAGGAAACACGAGAGATGCTTGTATTCCTGAAACGATTTGCGAGTGAGCCCTTCTACGATCAGACCGATACGTTGATCATTCTGGTTACCGACACACTCTCGGCAGTTCATGAGGAGCTGCGCGAGGCCGCGGTGTCAATTGAGCTGCTATCGCCGGATGAGGAGCAGGTTGGCGAGGATTTGATGCACGCTATTGCTCAATACGATACTGATTACGTGATAAATGATCTGGCAAACATGAAAGAATTGGCGATTGGATTGACCACTCGGCAGATTCAGAATGTGGTTGCGCAGACTAAGCACGCTGGCGTACCGTTATCCCCTGCTATTCTCTCGCGTCGTCGCAAGGAGTTGGTAAAGCGCTCTTATGGCGAGAATCTGGAGTTCCAGAAGCCTAGATGGGGTTTTGATGCGGTTGGTGGTGCTAAGACTGCGGTTGAGGCGCTTTCCTCTCTTGCACAGCTTCTAGCTAGTGGTGATCCTGACGTTCCCGCCGGTATCATCATGGCGGGGCAGAACGGTGTGGGGAAATCCTACATTGGTGAGGCGTTTGCTCATGAGGCTGGCATCAACGTGGTGAGTATTCCCCCGTTTAAATCTAGAGATTACGGCGGCACAGCGCGTGCGTGGAGTAAGATTGAGACAGGTCTTAAGTCTTGCAGACGCATCATTGTGAAGGTGGATGAAGCTGATGCGCGTTTGGGTAAGCGCTCTGGCGATGTCCATGAGACTAGCAAAGAGCTTATCTCACGACAGCTTGAGTTCATCGGTGATCCAGCATATGTTGGTAGAATCTTCTGGATTCTGATGACCTGCCGACCTGATGAGCTTGCGCCAGACTTTAAGCGACCTGGACGATGTGACACGGTAATTCCGCTGTTTCCGATCCTTGATCAGGATGAGGCACTGGAGATTCTACGTGCTGTCATGAAGTTTCTGTCTAATTCACGGGGATATAAATTTGACATGCCAGAGCTAGAGGTTGAGCATGAGCTTATGACTATGCTTATTGGTAAGACGGGTGGTGACATTAAAAAAATCCTGCGCAAAGCAAGAGTTGAATCTAAGCGCGATGGAGGAAGACTAATTACTACGCCTGATCTTGAACAGGTTCTTCGCAGCAGCTCTCGTACCAAGGCAGTTCCTGCCGCCTATGAGCTTCAACAGCTTGTAGGTATTGTAGAGGCGCTGGAGACGGGCAATGAAGAGATGATTCCGCCAGAAATCTGGAAGCAGCATCGTCTTGACATGCCGTCTAGCTTGACTAAATGCAATGAACGTATTAGAGAGCTTAGACACCTACTTGATTAAAGAGACGCCGGCTACAACAGGTAGCCGGTTTTTTGTTATAATAAGCTCATGCAAATTCACAAGGACTCCCCTGCCCTGCGTCTTACCTACTTTTGGCTGGGTCTTATAGCAACATTTTCGTATCGCATTATAATCGTACTCAATTTTTACGAGCCTATTTTTGTTAAAATTGCTTGGTATGTTGGAACTATAGGATTCCTAATTTATTTTTGGAATCGCTACCGCGTAATAAAGCAGTTTGACAGACTCATTGAAGAGCAAAAATTAGTTGCGGCTGTAAAAAAGGCAAAGGGAATCAGCTCTAACCAAAAAAAGGCACTGGCCTTTATTGTACAAACGCTCGACACCACCAAAGCGCAAATAAACTACGAGGCTATATTTATTTTATCCGGATTGGCACTTGTGGCCGGAATTATTCTGGATTTTGTTGTTTGAGTATATTGTCATCCCGGGCTTGACCCGGGATCTCACAGAAAAATTCGGCTTAGTTGCGCTCACTGTTAGACTCTGAATCAAGTTCAGGACAACTTTTTGATTTATAAGTCAAGTTGCCTCAGGTTATAGACGGTTGCAGCAAGAAACACGGCTCCGGCCAATAAAAATACCAACAAATGTTCTCCAGGCACGCCGTGACCCATAAGAATTTCCGTTGGTTTGCCGTAGTATTTTAGAAATGAAAGGAAATATATCTTTTCGGCTGCCTCGCTTAAAGATGCCAGCACATGAACAAGATATGATCCAACTAAGAATGCGGCACACGCTCCGTATACTTTTGAGACACTCTTAGACAAGGACGACAAAAAAGCAGTAAATGAGAGGAGCGCAAAACTCATGAGCAAGGAGAGTATAAAAAAGTCTGATAATCCAACGCCAACCATCTTCTCGCCCAAAATTTTTGCAGACACCATTACCGAAAGAAGCGAGATTCCAATTATGGCTGCCACCATCGCATACAATGCTATAAAGGAGACTCTAAACATGGTGCTACGCTTGCATGGGAGCGAAAAAGTAAATTCTGCAGTGCCGCGATCCCGCTCCCCCGCTAAAATGCTGGCTCCAAAAGAAAAAATGAGCAAGCAAAGCAGTATCAGATACATTAAAGAGAAATACTCTGCAGACATGAAACCTGCAAAAGTGGTAAAGGTATCGCCGCTAATGCCAAAAGCCTCTACAAGAGCCGGCGGATATGCGGAAAGGAGCTCTTCAAATTTGTCGCGATTCTCCTGTACCGCCGGAAAAAAAGCTGCAATCATTGCAACATAGACAACAGAAATAAGCGCATAGATAAAAAATCTTCCTTTGTTGTTTCTGATGATTTTTTTTAATATAGCCAGGGTCATGCGGTGTCTGCTTTATAATATTTAAGAAAAACATCCTCCAGATCAGGGTATGCGGCGTTTAAATCTATCACTTCATATGAATGCAGAGCCTTTATAAGTTGACCCATAGCTGCGCTCTTTACCAAAAGCTGAATTGATCGCGGTTTGGATTGCAGAATTTTTACGCCCTGGATGTTTTGAAAATCAGCCAGAGAGTAGTCTTCTGCAAATACTGCCGTTACGTTTTTGTGGCGCTTGTGGCGCAAGTCTTGCACAGTCTGTACATCTATAAGGGTTCCGCTTCTTATGATGCCGGCTCTGTCGCACACTTTTTCTACCTCAGGAAGGTTGTGGGATGAGAAGAAAATGGTTACGCCTTCGTTTTTTAAATCTGCAAGCAGAGAATATAGCTCTTGCTGAGAGAGCGGATCCAAACCAGATGTTGGTTCATCTAAGATGAGCAATTCTGGCTTGTGAAATAAGGCCAATAAAATACCGATTTTTTGCTTGTTTCCCTTAGATAGCTTATTTACGGGAGAGTTCAGATTACAGCCTAACCGCTCAACGAGCTCCGCGGTGCGCTGCTTGGATACGCGTTTTTTGTAAAAAGCGCCTGCGAATTGCAAAAGCTGCTTACCGTTCCAATGAGGATACAGATGATCATCCGATGGTAGATAGCCAATTTTTTTCAAAATCTCAGGATAATTCTCTGACAAAGATTTGCCAAAAATACGTATCTCCCCTGCCGTTGGCAAAAGCGTATGCATGAGCAATCTAATGGTAGTAGTTTTGCCAGCACCATTTGGCCCCAGAAAACCAAAAATCTCTCCAGGCATTACTTTTAGATCTAGTCCCTCAACACCACATACTCTTTTGTAATATTTGGTGAGTGCCTCAGTTTTTATAACCGGTTTCATAAGGTCAGCTTAGCAGAATACTGCAAATCAGTAAAAAAAGACCCCGAGGGGTCTGAATTTTAGCTTACGCGCAAAACTTCCTCTAGTGTGGTGAGTCCTTGCGCGAATTTTTTTAATCCGGCCTGGCGGAGTGTCTGCATTCCCTCTTTGATTGCAATTTCAGAGAGCTCTGCAGCGCTTAAACCGTTGTTTATTGCTTCTTTGATGGGAGAGCTCATAGGCATGACTTCATAGAGGGCTACGCGTCCGCGATAGCCGGTGCCGCTGCAATGTCTGCATCCAGAGCCGCTTTTTGTAGTTGCATTTTCAAAGTCTTCCTCTGTCATCCCCGCGGCAATACAATCGTCTTTTTTCCACGATTCTTCCGTTAGGCAATGCAGGCAGTTTCTTCTCACCAGTCTCTGCGCCACCACAAGTCGTACCGCACTATTGACCATATGACCTTCTACACCAATGTTGGTAAGGCGCGTAATGGTAGAGGGAGCATCGTTAGTGTGAAGCGTAGAGAGCACCATGTGGCCCGTGAGAGCTGCCTTAATAGCAATCTCTGCCGTCTCATAATCTCTAATCTCTCCCACCAAGATAATGTCGGGATCTTGTCTCAAAAAAGATCTCAGCGCTTTTTCAAAATTCAATCCAATATCATCGTTCATTTGCATCTGAGAGATGCCATTTAGCTCAAACTCAATGGGATCCTCTGCTGTGCAGATATTCTCTGAGATTTTATTAAGGTCCATCAGAGCACTGTAGAGCGTTGTGGTTTTTCCAGAGCCTGTTGGCCCCGTGACCAGCACCATGCCCCACGGTGCATGCACGGCTTGCTTGAATCGTTTGTAGTCCTCCGGCTCAAAACCAAGTTTGGACATGTCTGTCTGCAGATTTTTGCGATCCAAAAGACGCAGTACAGCTTTTTCTCCATGAGCAAAAGGAGCGATGGAGACACGGAAATCGCACTCTCTTTTGGTTTCGGGGATGGTGTATGGCATACGTCCATCTTGCGGGAGTCTCCGCTCAGCAATATTCAATTCACTCATGATCTTAATGCGTGAGACAAGCTGCGCTTTAAGATATTCCGGTAGCGTTTCAATCTCCTGCATAACGCCGTCTATGCGGAATCTTACTCTCACGCGATCCTCAAAGGGCTCAATGTGAATGTCAGAGGCGCCGCGTTTGATTGCATCGGTCAGGAGCATGTCTACAATGGCTACCACGGGTTTAGCTTCTGATGATCTCTCAAGCAGGCCTTGATCCTCTGGGTCGGCTTGATCGTATTCTCCGCTTTGTTCAATTTCATCTAGGTGCGGGCGGAGTCCATCTGACAGTGAGTTTTTCTCGAGAGATTCGTAGAAGCGTTCAATGGCATCCTTGATTGCTCTGCCGGACGCCACAACCATCTCTATGGGCATGCCCGCTACGCTTATCATGTCATCAAAAACTTTTACATTGCCTGGATCGGCAAACGCAACAATAAGCGAGTCTGATCCTCTGGCGATGGGAACAACGTTGTGCTTTTCGCACCAGTGTTTTGGAATGGATCTGATGATATCTTCATCAGGAATTCCCATGTCATCAAGCGGTACGGTTGTCACGCTGTGGAAGTTTGAGAGAAATTCAACCAGATCTTCTTCTTTTATGACACGCATTTGTTCTAGTTTCTGTAAAAATGCGCCCTGCGGAATTCCACCTTCAAGCAATCGCCTTAAGGTTGCCTCATCAAGCAGACCAGCGCGGAGCATCATCTCCGCTCTTGTGTTGTAAGATCTTTCCTCTGGCTTATCGCCCATGATCTCCTCCTTGCCTATTTCTACGATACACAGCGGTAGCGGCGCCGTCAAGATGCAACCAAAAAACCCGCAAAATGCGGGCTTTTCTGTTTGTTATTCTATTTCCACCACTCGCGCCTGCTTTTTGGCCACCCCCTGATCAGAAGCAATGCAAGCGGCGCTCCCCAGTTTGCCCAGCGCTCCACGAAATCCCAGAAAGGATCTGGACCAAAGGGCCACCGTATAAGGGCCGTCCAGAGTCCCCACAGAGCCATCCAGAGCACGGCTATCCTGACAGGACGAAACAAAACGTGCAGTGCCAGCAAAATATCCATGATTCCTACCACAAGCAGGATCGTCACCATGGTTTGCTCATCAGTGATACCAAAGGGGGTAAAATATTTAAACCACCCCTCTTTGCCTTGCAGCGCAAAGACGCCGTGGCCAATAAATTCTCCGGCAACGGCAATACGCAGTACCCACTGTGGAGCACTGTGTCTTGATAGAACCTCGCGCACTTTATTCATAGTGTTTATTTTTTTTGAGACTTTTGTGCAAGCATTTCATGCTTTTTTGCCAAGCGCTTTGCGGTTTTACGGGATCGTGTTTTTTTCATTTTACCGATTGCCGTTCTTCTTTTTGCCATAAGTAGTTGTAATAATCTTTCAGGCTACACTATAATATAGATGTTAATGCCGGTCAAGTGACAAATAACTATTTTGGCGGTATGCTAAAGCTTTGAAACAATAATCATATGAAAAAAACCACGTGTAGAGATCTAAGAGGGGCTTGCGATGCTGAAATTACGGCAGAGACAGCGGAGCAAATGGGGGAAAACTGCAAGCAACATGTACTGCAAGAAATACAAGAGGGTGATACAGCTCACAAAGAAGCGGTTGAAAAATGGATGCAAGTGCCCAAAGAGGAGCAGGAAAAATGGTTTGAAGATTTTAAGGCTGATTTTGACTCGCTTGCAGATGCCTAAAGAAATAAAACGCTGCCCATGGCCGCAGAATGACCAGCTCATGACTAACTATCATGATAAAGAGTGGGGCGTCCCGGTTCATGACGATAACCACCTCTTTGAGGTGCTTTGTTTGGATGGAGCTCAGGCAGGATTATCTTGGCGCACGATACTTCATAAACGGGAAAATTATCGCAAAGCCTTTGATGGTTTTGACGTAAGAAAGGTGGCGCTGTATGGAGACAAAAAAGTAGATGAGCTACTTGGTAACGCAGGCATCGTTCGCAATCGTTTAAAAATACGATCGGCAATTAGAAACGCGAACGTATTTGTTGAGATACAGAAAGAATTTGGAACTTTTGATAGTTATTTGTGGGGATTTACCAAGGGTAAAACTATAGATGGTAAGCGTGTATCTATGCAAAGTGTTCCGGCTACAACAACGCTCTCTGATACCATAAGTAAGGACCTAAAAAAACGCGGCATGAACTTTGTTGGCTCAACTATTATATACGCCGTGCTGCAAAGCATGGGAATAGTAAATGACCACCGCACGGACTGTTTTAGATACAAACAGATTAAGCGCCAGCAGCTTAGCTAAACAAAGAGGGACAAGGAGATGTCTCCTCAATCATTGCATGATAGATGCGTCCATAAAAAACATGAGACCGGCCATGTTTTTTATGTGTCACCAGACAACTACATGCGCTACGCGTTCCTTAATCTCAAAGAATTAAGCAATACAGAAACAGAAGAAAACGCCATGGCGCCGGCAGCAAACATAGGATTTAAAAATCCAAGAGCAGCCAAAGGGATCCCAATCGTGTTGTAGATAAACGCCCAAAACAGGTTTTGTTTTATGGTTCTAAACGTTCTTCTGGACAGATGTATTGATTCCGGAATTTTGAGCGGGTCTCCGCTCATCAGAACAATTTGTCCGGATTCAATAGCAATATCCGTTCCAGTACCCATAGCAATACCCATATCAGCTTGCGTTAGCGCCGGTGCATCATTTATCCCATCGCCAGCAAATGCTACTTTTTTGCCGCTCTTTTGAGCTACTTTAACAAGCTGAAGCTTATCCTCTGGCATAACCTCAGCATGAATCTCATCAATTCCAACCCTCTTGGCGATGGCTTGAGCTGTTTTTTTGTTATCTCCCGTGATCATAGCAGTTTTCATGCCAAGTTTGTGAAGCTGTTGGATCGCTTCTTTTGCGTTGTCTTTTACCTTATCTGCAATTGCTATAATCCCCACAAAATCACTTCCTACAGAAACAAAGACAACTGTTTTAGCGTCACGCTCAAAAGCGTCTACTTTTTTAGCAAAAGCGTCCGGGATATTGGCAACCTCCTGAATAAAACTGCGTCTGCCTACTCTGACCATTCTTTCACCAACTTTTGCCTCAACCCCCTTACCAACAACTGAGTGGAATCCTGACGCGGTCATCAGATTGAGCTTGTGTTCTTCCGCTTTGACTTCTATTGCTTGCGCAAGAGGGTGCTCAGAGAGCGCTTCAACGCTGGCCGCATAGCCAAGAAGCTCTCCGGTGCTCATTATATGGGCAGCCAAATCCGTAACTGAGGGTTTTCCTTCTGTTATAGTCCCTGTTTTGTCAAGCATGATAATATCAAGCTTATCTCCACGCTCCAACGCCTCGCCTGACTTGATAAAGACACCCTTTGTTGCCGCCCTGCCGGTACCAACTAAAATGGCCGTTGGTGTAGCCAGTCCAAGAGCGCACGGACACGCAATTACCAGCACCGCAACTGCAGCTATAAGCGCGGGCTGCACAACGCCAACTACCAGAAACCAAACAATAAATGTTATAAGAGCAATTACTACCACCACCGGTACAAAAATGCCGGAAATTTTATCCACCATTTTTTGCATAGGCGCCTTCTGCTCTTGAGCTTCCTGGACTAGCTTGACAATGCGTGATAGTGCTGTGTCTCCACCTACTGCGGTAATCTCAACGTGCAGGGCGCCGTTTTGATTCACCGTAGCGCCAAAAACCAGCGACTCCTCCTGCTTTGAAATTGGCAAACTCTCGCCGGTCAGCATTGACTCATCAATATTTGATTGACCTTTTACCACAACACCGTCAAGCGGGATTTTCTCTCCGGGCTTCACGAGCACGGTGTCCCCCACTTTTAATGATTCCACAGGAACATCTTTGGTGCTACCCGACGACGTTATCTTATGAGCCTCTTTTACGCCAAGCTCAAGTAACTTGCTAATAGCCTCACTTGCTCTTCCTTTACTTAAATTCTCCATATATCGGCCCACCAAAATGAGGGTAATTATGACCGCTGCAGTCTCAAAATAGACATGCCCGCCACTGAGCAAAGACCACCAGCTAAATATAAGCGCTGCCAGTGTTCCCAATGAGATTAAAGAGTCCATATTGGCCGAGGCTTTTCTGAGTTGCTTTAGAGCAACTACATGAAAACCAATACCGGGACCCAGCACCACCGCTGTTGTAAGCACCGCCTCTATCCATTTATTTAGTGAGCTACCCAGAATCGGTGCACCAAACGATATGTTGCTCATTGCTAAAACCACAACGGGAATAGACAGTAAGACAGAAATCCAAATTTTTTTCTTTAGCGCTGAGGATTCCCCTCCGTGATGATCATGATCAGAACCGGGCTCTGCACTAGCAACTCTGTATCCCTCTGACTTTACCACGTCATAGAGCGCCTGAGGATCTTCTAAAGAAGATTCCACTGCGGCTTGCGTGAGTGCGTAATTCACGCTTGCATCCATAACCTCTGGCAAGTCCTTAAGCGCTGCTTCAATTTTTACTGCACACGAGGCGCAGTGCATCCCCTCAATTTTAAAGGTATGTTTTTTCATATTAGCTTTCAGTTACTATCATTGTACCCCTCACCATTCCCATAGAGCAACTAAACGTGTGTCGCCCTGCTTGGGTAGGAGTAAAACGAACAGTATTCATGCCCGGACGCAAGTAAGTATTAATCCCAAGACCTCGTGACACAAGAGAGCTTGAGCATCCCATCCTGTCTGCTCCATATATTTGCCACTCCACCGGAATACCCTTCTGCACGGATAAAACAGCAGGCGCATAAGAGAGTCTGCTGGTAACTTCCATTTGAATGAGTTGTTTTCCATTTACAACAACAGGACCTGAAGAAACCTCTGCTTTAGCAAGGGAAGAACCTGGATCAAATCCCATAAGCGTGGCGCCATTTGCTGTATTGCTGATTCCCAAAACCATGACAAAAGCTCCCGCAAATTTTGTGAATCGCTTAAGGGTTTTGCCTGACGAAAATGAAGCCATGGATCCGACACCAAAAAGTGCTGGCATGGTGCCAAGCGCAAACACCGTCATTACAAGACTAGCCTGAAGCGGGCTCTGGAGTGAAAGTGCGTAAAGCTGCATTGACTGCGTAAACCCGCATGGAAGAAAGAAGGTGGCTGCTCCAAGAAGCGCCGGAGCAAAAGGACTCTTGGACTCGGCCAAATTATGAATCCTATGAGAGAGCCATTTCGGCGTTCGCAAGAAATGTGCAGGAAATAGCTCAAGTAGGCTGATTCCTAGAAGAATCATGAACATCGCAATAATCAGCACAAAGAAGCCGTTAAGCATGGGACTAAGCGTTACTGCAGATCCAATAAGCCCAATGAGCGCGCCAAAGATAGCAAACCCTACTAATCTACCAAGATTAAAGTATATGTGAGGTCTCATCTTAAGCCGCTTTGATAGGCCCTCTTGCTGTTTTGCCATCTGGCTTGACACTGCCACCACAAGACCACCAACAACCGCCGTACAGGAGGAAACTGACGCTACTAGACCAATTGCGAGCACTGCAAGAAGTCCTGCCGGTTCACTAGTGGAAGGGCTAAAAGTAAGCAGGCCGGTTTTATCAAGTGCTAGGTAGAGGGCGAGTATCATTACCATCACACCGCCAATGTGCATCCAACTCTTTCTTTGTCCAGCACTTGCAAATGGCTTATCTGCGGCACTATAACCGTGCTCTTTAATTAGATTTTGAATCTCTGACACATAAACCTGCCGATCAGCGTATATGCTCAGTGATCCCTTTCTGTGAGAAACTTTTGCATTTTTTACACCCTTTAGCTTTCTAACGGCGCGCTCGATAGTTACTTCGCAACTATGGCACGTGGTTCCTGAAACGTAGAATTTTTGAGACATAAAAACGAGAATTAATAGCAAAAAACAAACTACGCCTTTGCTTTATTCTCGTTTTTGGATCGTTAAGATGTTGTATAAAGTGTCCCCCAAGCCGGGTGGCGCCTTGGTAGGCAAACTAATTTTGGACAAAGTATCCGCCGGAGCATCTTCCCGAGCGAGGGGCACACTTTCTATTAAATCTCTTTGCGCTGCGGAATTCACCACTTCTGTGTCTGCCTGATCCAAACAGTGATCCACGCAGGCCATATCCTCTTGGCTTGGCTGGCAATCAGTACTGCAATCCGATCTAATGGATGCAGAGTGATCCATTCCCATCATGTCTACCCCATTGAGGTGCATTGTCAAAGGTGAGCCCACGAAAAATAGCATCCCAAGAACAAGTGAGACAGACAAAGACAGGCATTGCATTTTTTTCATCGCAGACATAGTGACATATTAGCAGGTTGCGCTGCAGGCTACAAGCTACAACTTGACACACCGGGAAAACTATGCTAATCTCTTGTTAACTTTGAAGTTGCTTTCTGAGGGAGTAAATCATGGAAGAAGGTCTTAAGATCCTCTCTGGGCCAGACAAATGGCAGCTTATTCTTGCTCTTTTTGAACCAGATCAGTGCAATATGGTTCCCTTTGAGATTGAGGGCGAACCGGACGGCAACACATGGGTATCTGTTGGATCAGGCACCAGAAAAGATGGTGATGGACAGGAGTGGGAGCTAGATTGTCTCATTCCTTTCACCGGTGGTTGGCATATTCGAGTTCAGTATTCTCTGAAGACATGCACGGGCATGGTTCTGAAATCCTGGCAAGATGAATCAGAATCAGACGATGCTTCACAAGGAGTTTGAAATGGCAAGAAAAACTGGTGATCTAATAGCATGCCTGCGCGAGACTCTGCACCATGTGTCTCACGCCAACACAAAGGCAGTAGCGTTTCACATCATGCGCGATGGTGTGGAATCACAAACACTTGTGACGGGCAGACTTGATCTGATCCGAGACGAGTTGCAGACGGCCATGACGCAGCTTAAGAGAATCAAAGAGGTTGCTGATAAGCAAGGTCTCTCAGAGATTCTAGACATCTTAAACGAAAAGGTAGAATTCGGCCACGACTTCTAAATATACCTAAGTAATTCATACGCGGCTTTGGACCCACCAAGGCCGTTTTTTTATGACTTCTTGACAGATAGCCATAAATTTGTTACGGTTACAGTAGGTCATTGCAAGGAGGTTTGATGCCAGATTCCGTAAAAGTATACGTTGTCATTGCAATTTGTGGCATGCTTGGGTGGCTGCTACCACTTAACGCTCTTGTTGCCGTCTCTGTCTTGGTGTCTCTGCCATGTCTTTTTCTAGCAGTCAAGTTGTGGAGCTCTAGGACGGGCGGTCCTGTTTTGCCGCTTGGTGTGCTTCTAGCGGTAAACAGCTCTATCTGGGGAGCTCACTACCTGCTAACATAACTCGTAATAGACACTTAGGTCAATTCTGAATTCGCCCCACTGAGAACTGAACAACTCGGTCACCGTGGGGTTCTTTTTTATATACAGTGGGACAGCACAAATATCAGAATCAGGCAGCCATTGCGTACCAAAAAAAACAGTAGTAAACTACTGCTTTTTTTGCTACAGTCCAAATGCTTTTGCGGGGAGACTCCAGAAAATCATAAAGACGCTTGCAATACGCGAGAATACGCCCAAGGATGCGGCACCGCCTGGGCAATCTGCTGCGCACGAGTTAGAATCTTCATCTGCATCGCACATTAAGTCTCCACAATATGAATTAACGGTGTAAGAATCAGTTTTAGTAACCACGTTACCACCTCTGTCTGTAACCGTAATGGTGTAACTATAAGCTCCAGGCGCCTGATCGCCCGTTAGCGCCATCTGGTGGTATTTTGAAAGCGGTGTGGTGTGGGTCTGCCCAGCAGCATCAAGATGACCGGTAGTCTCCTCATCCGTAACCCATGCAAAGGTGATAACGCCCTTATTTTGAGCTGCGACGGCGGTGGTGATCTTTGGTGGCGTTACATCAGTGCCTTTGGTAGTAATAGAATAGATATCTGATACTGAGGTATTTCCAGCTGCGTCCGTGGCCTCTATGGTGAAGTAGTACGTAGTTATAGGCGCTAGACCTGGTGTTCCAAGTGTACACGCCAGACCGTCCGAGTGCTTATGTACAGACCATGATGGATACCCCATGTTAGGATCTTCTGAGTAATTCAGCTTTAGTGAGGCCTCTTCATCCAAGCTGCAGCTAATGGCTGCCGTTGTGTCAGAAGAGAGCGATGGCACAACGTTTGAGATCACCGGAGGTATCGTGTCAGGGATGCTATCCGCGCAAACTCCGCCGCTGCAAGCAATTGGACAACTATAGTATTCAATTCCGATGATATCATTTGCTAGACAGTGATTCTCTGCCAGTTTTCCTTTATTAACACCACTTTCAACGCACAAATCTTCTCTGATCACTAGGGTCTGTCCGTCAGCGGCAAAGCCGGTGGTGGAACCTTTGCTACTGTAGTCTTTTCCACCGTCAGAATCCGTGCAGATAGCTTTGCAGTCTGATGGGCATGAGTCCTTTGACTCTGAAGCATCGCACACTCCATCATTATTACAGCTTGCTACAGGACTATCGCAGCCACTAGGACATCCGCTCTCCTCATAAAACGTGCATCCGTCGGGACACTGATCTAAATTGCAAGAGCCATCTTCTTTTGTATACGTGTCTGGCGTGCATGTTTGAGCGCTACAGTCATCCGGACATGTTGCAAAGGATTCTCCCGTGCTGCATGTTCCGTCTCCGCAATTGCCAGAAGCTATAGAGCATCCATCTGCGCAGCTATTGGAATCATAAGTACATCCGTCTGTACAATAAGATGTTTCGCAGTAATTGTATTTATTTGTTTGACCATTAAATTTGGTTGGCGTGCACACTGATCCACTACCGCAATCATCTGCGCACGTGCTGTAGCCTTCTCCTACGTCACAGACGCCGTTGTTGTTACATGTTGGCGGAATATGATCATCGCCCTCACAGTACGTCTCAAACCATTTGCAACCTGGCTGATCATAACACATTGACTCTTGCGCATTATCGCGACAATCGCCTAGCAGCGCGCAGTCTTTACAATTTTCTCCCTCACCTTTCTCACACTGGCCGTTATAATTACACGTTTGCGATCCAGAGCAATCCTCCGGACAGCTCCCTGGCGTCTCGCTACGCTCACACAGATTATTTCCGCAATACGGCGTGGTGTCCAGTACTACACACGCCCCGTCATGGCAGACGGATCCGCTTACCTCATTGGGGCAGTAAATTCCGTGTGGAGCCGGAGAGAAGGCTGCCTGCACCTGTGAAGTCATCGCCATAGAAGGAATATTGCCATCACAATAGTACTCTAGCAGCATGTCTCCCTGACAAACATCGGTGTAACTGCCCTTTTCATCTGTTACGGTTCCTTTCGCTGTGTAATCTTTGCCTGCGTCAGTATCTACACACGATCCACTGTAGGTGCAGTCGCTACATGATTCTGCGTTTTCGTCTGCATTACAAATACCATCATTGTTACATGGATCTGCGCAACTGGTCACACAGCCGTTATCGTCATAATTGCAGCCCCATCCGCAGAATGAATAACCACAGTCCCAGGCTCTGCCTGAAGGATTAAGGCCATCAACGGGACAGTCAGGAGCTCCGCAATCTTCTGGACACGAGCCGCTGTTTTCAAAGGCGTTACAACTGCCATCGCCGCACTCGCCGCCGGTCATACCTCCACAACCTTTTGGACAGCCCTTGCCATCAAAATTACACCATGTGTCAATGTTATTTTGGTCAGGTGGGCATGCAGAGCAGGCGCTGTAATTATCGCAGTATGACCCTTCTTTTACGCATCCACGAACCGTATCATCCCAGTACCACCCCGCTCCGCAGCGGTCATCTACTTGGCAATCTGAGCAGCTGGCAACCTCATGCGGATCGCAGTAACCGTTGTAGTTACATTCATTTGGCGCTCTGCAATCATTAGGACATGAATATTCTGTTTCATTGTTATCGCATCTGCCATCATAATTACACGCACTTGGCTCGCCACAGTCTTGCGGACAGCTTCCTCTGTTCTCTTCTGGATCACAATAGTTGTTGTAGTTACAGTAAGACTGCTCCTGACAGTCTACCGGGCAGCCATTCTCCCAAACACAGCCGTTACTACAATAGCTATAATCACAGAAAACATCTCCGCTGAATGCGTTAAAGTTGTCTGCCTTACATTGATTCTTATGCTCATCTGGCTCACAATATCCTAGGTGCTCGTTCCAGTGCGCACCCGGTCCACAGTCTCTAAAAGTTGGTGGTGGAATCCAGTAGGGATCTCTCACGCATGATTGCCGACCAAAATCATAGTAAAATCCAGGACCACAGTCCGTTATAGGCGTTTCCTCAACTACACACTCTTTTCTGCCAAAATCCCAATACCCTCGCTCACAATACGGCACAACCCACTCGCAGCCCGGTTCGCCTGCATGTGCTTGACAATATCTATCGCAATCCTCACCCTGAAAACACTTTCCGGCAAGTGGATTGTCTCTATAGTAATCAGATTTATCTCTTTCTATTTGATTTCGCTGTCTAATGAGCTCATCTGACAATCGCTCCTTCTCATGCCGAAAATCCTGCTCAATATATTGAACTTGAATTCCCTGACAGATCTCATCACACCACGGGTCCAGCTCTGTCCGCCTCTCAAAAATACGTTTTTGCTCTTCATAACGTGCTCCTACATCATCCACACGATCATTTAATTTTTCATCCCACAGACGCTGCCGTGACTCAAAATCATCCCATGGAAGTGCATCTAATTTTTTCCAAAAATCTTCTTCTTTCTGCTGTTCTAAGCGGTCAAATTGGTGCCAGAGTTCTCGCTCCTCATAATCAAGTGAGGCTCGCGCAATTTCCTGCTCACGCTCCAGTCGTGTCTCTTCCATCCTGCGCACCTTATACTGCATGGCATCCTGGAAGGAATTGTCATTTCTTCTAATTTCATTGATAACAAAATCTGATGAATCAAAGAACCGCTCGTGGAATCTATCAAACTGCTCAGGAATTACAATATCCTGCATGTGATCCCTCATGCGTTTGCTTTGGCGCTGCACAAATCTATCCTCAAATGACTTTTCAAAATCTAACTCTTCAAATATTTCAATATCGTGCGGATCAAGGCTGGCGATCCTATCCATATACCTATCCCCTTCTATTCTAAATCGCCGGTGCATGTCTCGCTCCATGTCGTCCTCTAAGCTATCCAAAAAGGCTGCTTTTGTTGGATCAGATCTTACCTCCTGCTCAAGCTCTCTGAGTAGCTTGAAAGTCTTTGGATTTGGATTTTCCTGTGCATCACGCGATAGTTTTTCAAAAAGAGCGGCCTGATTTTGAGATTCCACGTCAGAAAACGCAGACTTAAATTCTGCTACTGATGCGTCGTGATACTCCTCCACAAAGGCGCGCCCCTTGCTCTGGTCTCCCATTCTGTTACGCAGCTCTTCTAGCGCGATAAGATCGTCAAGATCATGAGCATCAAACTGCTTAACTAAACTAGCCTGAACATCTTCATCCTCTATAATCTCCAACTTTTGCACGAATTTTCTTGCAACAATCTCTTTTGCCTCCTCAATTGCACCCAAAATCTCAGGCGGAATATTAGTGGACTGCTTAATTTCTTCAAGAAGACCCATGAGCTTTGTTTCATCTGCAGTAGCATGCTCAACATATTTTTCAAATTTTTCTGCGCGGACCACTTCTGGCAGAGCCTTTATGCGCGTCTCAAATTTTTCAATGGTGTTCTTTTTTGCAATTGCTATGGTCTCTTGCACATTCTGCGGGGCAGAATCGGCCATAGCCTCTAAAATTTCCAGATTTTTCAGATCTCTAAACTCAGAGCCACCCTGCGTGTCCATAATACGGGTAACGCGCTCTGTCAGCACATCTGGCTCCTCATCAACCTCTAAAAGTATATCGGTAAAATTATTAATGGACGCTTTTTTGGTCTCATTAACACTTGAGAGCACACGCTCTATTCTCACATCCACTTTTACACCTTGCTGCTGCGCATCTACTTTAACCTCAATAACCTGTTTGGCAATAGTATCCAAAACTTTCTGCTGCTTAAGTTGTTTATCGGTAAGGTTGTTGAGTAGTTTATCCACCAATTCTGGACTTGTTGTCTTTGCGTCTTTGAGCGAATCAGCTACATTGCGTACTGAAGATATTTTACTTTCAAAAACGCCCATCGCCCCCACAATTACGGCGGGACTGATATTCCCAAGCCCTTTTTGTTTGATTAATTGATTGGTTTCTGAAAGCTGCTGATTGGCATGTTTAAGCTTAAGAGCAGCATCGTTTACCGGATCAACCGTCAACACTTCTTGCACACCTCTGCCTAATCGCTTAAAGAAATGCAGCGGACTGTCGGGCAAAATACGCGCCTTCACGGCTCCCAGATCTTCAGCAGACACGGTCTCATCAGCCACAACTTCTGCCGGGCGATCATCTTGCAGAGTCGGCGACTGTTCTGGCTCCTGCGCCTGCGTCACGGTTGCAAACAAAAAAACAGCGATTACAACAACGCTGATTCCAAGTGAAGCAAAGATTGTTCGTGATGGTGACACCTCCAACGAATGCATAGCATTAGTATACATCACCGCACCCGTTTCCCTTGTGGACAACTGAGTCTCGCCGGTTTCTAGCGTCTACTACCGCTTAAAGGCCTTTTAGCTCCCCCAATTACCTGATTTCCGAACTTTTCTCTCTCTATACTCATGTCATGACAAGCATGACTTCATTACGGGAACACTCATTCTTGTTAAGAATGCACTCAGCGCCCACCCTCTAATCGGGAGATGGTCCTCGTCTGCTACTTGAACCTGAAATGACACTTCGCAGACTATCAATTTCAGTGACTAAGGAAGAGTCACCCTTCTTTGTCGCAATTTTTTTTGCGCGCCACAAATAAAATAGCGCTTTATATTTATGAATGAGTCTGTACTCTACAGCACAATTATAATACACATATGACAGGCTTACGTCGTCGCCACCTTTCTTTGCGAGTTTTACGGCATGCTTCAGGTCTGCTATCCCTTCGGCTAGCAACTGTTTTAGTCTCTGTCGCCCGGCCTTCTCAAAAGTAAAATACCTCATCTTGTGTAGAATTGTTGGGTATTTCACAAGCCACTTCACCAAGAATGCACGCTTTATATACCTCGTGCTTTCAATGAGACGAAATGACAGACGTAATTGACCTCGCTTTAACACAATGCGTGTAAGAACTTCAAGGCTCTGGCTTTTTCTCGCCAAAGCCACCGCCCCATTAAGCAATTCTTCAATTTCAGCATAAATCCTTTCTTTCTGCTGGTCAAGCTCCTCACACTTATTAGCAATGCTCTCAAGCGCATGTCCAAACCATGAGCGATGGAGCATGTAATTTTGCTGTTCGTGGTCAAAAAGGGATACCTCAACGAAGAGTTCCGACGCTTTTCTTCTCATAGCGTAAGCTTCGACCCCTGTCATACCCTCTTGTCTGGCCAGCCTTCCTAGTTCATCGCACTGCTCAATGATTCCATGGTGGCCCTCCCCTGCTCTATGCTTTTCAAGCTTAGCTATCAATTTTTGAATCTTTAATCTATTACTCATATGTTACCACCGTCTCATTTTGCGCTTTATAGCAAAAACTAACAGCTTCACTTTGTGTCTGACAATTTTCAGAAAAAAAAGGAAACTGAGAGGATACCTGCTCCACCAAAAGCGCTTTGGTTTTTTCCGGTGTGATATGAACTCCTTGTAACATTGGGAGCGAATGCGCCGGTTAAGTTCCTCGACCATCCCCTTTTGGATAGTTATATACCCACGTAGCGGTTGCCAGCTAAAACACACAGCAATGTCTGGTGAAATTGGCATGACAAGTTCCGTGTGCTCATATGCTAGGCCATGTGGGTAAAATCTTTGCCACTGCATTTTCGTATTGAAAAGGGTGACTGGACTATCAGACGTGATGAAACTCGCATCCGGGTGACTATACACCAAAAAAGACAGGTCCATGCTGATTAGGGTTTTTGCTACCTCGGCTGTTGCACTAGGCAAAGACTGCTTATGTATGTCTTCCCTCATTTCCTCCCAGTATTCGGTGGGGTAACCTCTTTCATCATCCCACTCTTTCATCTGGTCTATGAACGATTCTAGTTGTTTCTTTGCGTAACGCGTGCGAGCCATTTGCGCAGCAACAAACACGCAAAGAATTACATGCTCATCATCTGTAAGTGGTTGGGTAGAAGATATTTTGTTGCGATAGATATTGGCATACCTTGCCTCGAGGTCTGACAAGCCAACCTCAAGTGTGTAATCCTTTACACCATTATTCAACTCATAAGTATATATATGATTTTCCCTGAATGTTTGTTCAGGTGTACCCTTTCTAATGCTCTTTCCGTCTTTTGAGACTACCCAAAAATAAGGCTTTTTTTCAGGGCTGTCAGGGTCCACAAAATTGGACAAGTGAGTCTTTGGAACATAATGCTGCCCCTTTGGGTTACTCATAAATAAATTATTCAAAATGGTATACTACGGCAAGCAAAGTGTATGGCTCGTTGTCCTGAATTAACTCAATCAAATCGCACTGCATTCAGCAGTAAAATACTCCGAAAATTGGAGGACTCTTTCAGTTACGGTCTGAGCAACTCTCAGGCGTGTCTTTTAGCTGGGATAAGCGAAAGTTTGTTCTATGAGGTGTGTAGGAACAATCCGGAGTTATCGGAGCGTTTTCGGCTCTTGAAAAACCAACCAAAAATCACCGCCACTAAGAACATAATAAACAAAATCAATGACGGCGATGTAAGATTATCACAGTGGTACCTTGAGCGTAAAGCGCGTGAGGAATATGGTAGTGATGGTATGCGCAAGGCAGCGGACGTAAAGGAGAAGCAGGAGACGGTAGATTTTGTAGGTGAAGCAAAAAAGCGCCTTACTAAGTACGAGCTGGACAACTGGAAGGATGACGTCTAGCAATTACCAGCCTTTCTCCATCCAGCATCAACAGCCTCTTTCTCCGTGCAAAAATAACGCTCACCCCCTGCAGGGTCAATTTTTGTGCGCTTGTAACTTTTGCATCCCTCCGTGTGGTAGATTTTCTCTCCTTTTGAACTTATATTCCCCTTAATAGTACATTCGGTAGACGAAGGCGCGGTATCCGCCCGCAAACGCCCCCCAGAGCCATTCTGCTTGGTCTCCTGAGCGCTTTCATCGGGACAGGCGTCTGGAGCCCACAGACCGCGTTCATTGAGTTCAGCCTCACGCTCAGCATGCCTGAATTGACTCTGATACCTGTACGCCGTCCTATACGTATACTCATGCCCATAGCCCTCTGTGATAATCAGCTTGTTCACGTTCCTGCCGTCCACCAAAACGACGTAACGCAGAAGACGTCCAAATCTGTCTACATCTCCTTGCGTCTCATCTTCCTCAAGAAACACAGTTTTTCCAAGCAAGAGATTAGATAGATAGCTAGATGCCTCACGACCGAAGCACTCAACAGGATTATTTGGGTGAACTGTCTCGGGAGTATCTACCCCAATCAACCTAATCCTCACTTCTTTCTCGCTGCTACTCACGTCAATTGTGTCTCCATCAACTACCCTGTTTACTTTATAGTGCTTCTCTGAGACTTGGTTTTTCACCTCTGGAGCTTCAGAATTACTGGTTTCTACATTGACGTTTCCCCTGTCGCTATTTGAGATAGGTCGTTTAATACTCCCATCTTCATCTTGCGCAATTTCATCTTCTGGTATGAGATAGTCATCTTGTTGCGGCTCAACAATAACCAGCAAAATAGCAAATAAGACCATAAAGGGGATACCGTAAATTAGCAAAACACGTTTACGGCTTTCTGGCTGCCCACCCCAGAGCACCCACTTGGGATTAAGGGTGCCAAGTGCAGCAGCTACGAGTGATGCTAGTAGTAGTAATATAAGAAAACTGTCCATATTTTTGTTTAACACAAAAGGCCTCCCGAACCGACTACACCCCTTTCGGGATGCACCGCACCCTTTCGGATGTGGACCTACGCGAATAAGTGTCGGTCAGGAGACCGTCTCTATTCGCGTAGGATTTATGTGCCATATCCACAGGGTGGACGTAGGCAATTGTGGCGATATTATCTCAAAAAAGTAGTGTTTCCACAAGAGTTATTTGACACGAGAGGAATTGTGGTGTATGCTATATTCAAATCAAATATAAGCCAAAGAGCGCCTCAGAGCGCCGGCATAACAGCGTAGTAGAAACGCTGTTGTTTAGCCGGTTCTCGCGCTCACATGAACAACAGAATCGGCATAAGCCGATTTTTTTCGTTTACCTAACCACTGTGTATGAATGAATCACAATCAATACGAATCAACCCTGCATTACATTATAAAGCTAAGCTGGAGGCAGTGCGCGTCCGCAAGTCACTCAAAGAATACGTTGAGGATGCTCTTCTGACTAAGCTTGAAAGAAAGATGTAAGTAGGACTGATTGACACAATGAGGTAGAAAGACTGGCACTTTAGTGGTCGGCCAGAATAAAACCTGACCCTACCCGCTCTGAATGCGGAAGGGGTAACTCTGTTGACCTGGCAGCAGAAGACAGGTTGGTGCACAGATTCAAGTGCGGGCTCTGCTGGCAAGCATCCCGCGACCAGATATGTGCATCAGCTTCCCTAACAAAAAGTTTTCTATCTCTACATATTAACTAACAAGTGGCATTAAATATCCTCTGGGAGCAAAATGCCAGCTTATAACATCTTATAGGACTATGAGTAGACAACACCGAGATGGTCGCTTCGTGTCAACTATTGGTATTACCCGTAGTGACAAGGATTACGTCGCGAATAATAAAGGTCGGAAATCGCTAGCGGGAATGCTGGAAGAGATTATTCGGCACTACCGTGCATGCAAGCGTAGACACGATTACTGATTAAGCAATGTCTGAAGAATCAAAAAAAGACTTCATATTTGAAAAGAGTCAAATTGATGACTTCGGACGTTTTGCAATAGCACTTCTCAAAGTACACAGGAGACTCGTTATGGAGGGATACAAAATTGAGGCTGGGAAAATCACGCCACCCACCTCGTAAAGAGCTAGTATAATTTGATAATATAACACTATGAAACAAGAAAAGACTTACAAAACTCAGTACCTCATCTATACACGAAAGAGCACGGACGATGCGGATAATCAGAAAAACTCTATTGATTATCAGGTAGGTGAATGTATCAGGTATGCGACCAAAGCCGGGTTGCGTATAGCTAAATACACGCAGGAGGGATTCTGTCAGGACGGAATTATTAGAGAAAAGCACACTGCTTTCAAGACTTCGTCTGTAAAAATTGACGATTATGGTCAAGCAACATTCAAAATGGCACGGCCAAAGTTTCAGGACATGATAATCGCGTTGAGCAAAGGGCAATTCGCAGGAATAGTGTGCCTTTGTTGGGACCGTATCAGCCGTAACGAGCAGGATGCAATGCTGATAAAGCAGCTAATGGATGAAGGTGTAGATGTTCGATTTGTTCAAACGGAGTACGCGAACAGTAGCTCAGGAAAGTTGCATCGGGATATGGATAGCATGGTGTCACACCATAATAGTCGCGTCATATCCGAAAAAGTCCATGCCGCTTATAGCAAGTTGCGCAGCGAGGGAAAATGCACATACAGAGCTCCAATAGGTTACCTTGACTATGGCTCGGATAACAAACCAATTGACCCAGAACGTGCTCCCATAATAAGACGGCTGTTTGAACAATACGCAACTGGGCGCTGGAGCCTGACAGAGTTGGCAAAGTGGGCTAACAGGCAGGGACTTACCACAAAACCCACAAGAAAACGACGTACTGGCAGTGAGATGTTATCCGGCGATGAGAATTACGGAAAAAAAGTCGCAAGACCAGTAAACAACAAGACTATTGAGAATATACTTACAAATCCATTCTATATTGGAAAATTGAAGGACAGGGGTAATGTTATTGACGGAAGCCATACTCCGCTGATTGAAAGCACGTTGTTTCATAAAGTCCAAAAAGTTCTGAAATCAAAGCATGTAAGTGTTTATTACGAAGAGAAGCCGTTCTTTCGCTATAGAGGGCTTGTCAGATGCGTCTGCAAACGCATGTATTCACCGTACGAGCAAAAGGGTAAGGCATATTATCGCAGCAGGTGTACAAGGAATTGTCGCAACACTGACCCAAATCTGAACGAACCGCAAATAGATGAAACTCTTCTTAATTTTCTCAATCAGGTTTATTTCACCGACGAGGAATTGTTTGAAATTGAAGATGACGTCAAATCAAAGCTTGATTCGGCATCAAGTAGAAGAAACACAAGATTAGATGAGCTACAGAGGCAGCAAAAACGTATCTATGGAGACCTTGATTACCTCAAGCGAGACAAAATCACGCTACTCCGCAACAATACAATGACAGCGAGTGAATACACGCAAGACCGCAGCCGACTTGAACAGGAATTAGAAAATGTAAAGAATGAAATGACGGAATTAGCAAGTTCTGAGCACGAAATGCTGAACCAGATTTTGACTTTTTCCGAACTCGTAAAAAATGCAGCATTGTACTTTGAACATGCCTGTGATAGCGAGAAACACGAAATCATTGCAGCAGCCATTTCCGAACTCACTTTTGTGGATAAAGAATTGGCTAATATAAAAGCAAAAGAAGGCTTTGAAGCCCTCTTTGCTCGTCACAATTTGAATGTTGGCTCCGAGGGTGGGATTCGAACCCACGACCTAGTGGTTAACAGCCACCCGCTCTGCCGCTGAGCTACCTCGGAATGTTTTTAGCGGGGCTACTATACCACGGATATTGTATTCTGGTCAAGAAGCTAGTGCGCTTCTTGCCTCGTCCGCTTTTTGATCATCTACGATCTCTCGCATTTTCTGTGTGTATTGCAATCTTAAGGATGCTAATTGTTGGTTTTGGTTGTGTAGTGAGCTGGCCAGATCTTCCCTCTGCTCTTCACTCATAAACGGGACCAGCTTTGCCCAAGCCTGCCGCTCCTCTTCTGTGATATCCGCTTGCGCTAGAAGTTGCGCCAATTCTTTCTCGTTGGTCATATTATTCTCCCTTTAATTTTTTCTTAAGCTCCCTCTTTGCGCCTTCTTTGCCGCGTGCAACAAGCATACGTGCTCCCCTCTTTGCCGTCTCTTTTGCTGCGTGTTTGGCGAAAACTTTTATGCCCTGTTGCTTTATTTTATTGACCACTCCACGCATAACGTGACCTGAACCCATGAGCTCTCCTGCCAGATAGATAACGCGTTCAAAGCCAGAAATGTCAGTAAGCTCCACGGAGCGTTTTCCTGTCTCTCCGTCCTTTTTGATCTCTAGCCTTTTCCCGGCTACGGCATATCCTAATCCTACAAATGGCACCAGCTCAATAAGTGCAGTTGCCACTTTTTCTTTACTGTCCAAATCAAGTATTTCTGCCGCCTTTGACACCCCCTTAACCAGTAATCCACGTTCTTTTGCGCCTTGCTCCTCAATGGCGTCTGCTTTTTGTAGATACTCTCCCTCAAGTTCATCTACTTGAGCCTGTCTCTCCAGTGAGAGAGCTGCGTATTCTTCTGCGCTAACTGCCTTCTCGTGTGCCGCCCTAGGTTCATCCTCAAGAGCCGTTGCAAAGGCGGTGGCATCAAAAATCTCCTCCTGCTCTGCGGATTCATTTTGAGCAGGCTGTTTTTCTCTTTTATTTTCTTCTTGCATGAGAAGATAATATCACAATTTTCCCAAACAAAAAACCCGGCTTTCACTTTGGCGCGGCCGCGCCGGGAAAACGGGTTTTTTGTAATGACGTTATTATGCAGCCATTCCTGAGTCCTCCGCTGGTGCCTCCGGTGCTGGAGCCTCTGCTGGTGCTTCTGGCGCAGGTGCTGCTTCTTCAGCTGGGGCTTCCATTGCTGGAGCTTCTGGTGCGGGTGCCTCTACTGGCGCCTGCGCCGCAGGAGCTTCCATTGCTGGTGCTGCTGGAGCAGCTTCCTCTGCAGGTGCTGCTGCTGGTGCTGGACAACTGCCACATCCGCATCCCTCTGGATGTGCGCTGCTTGCAGCGTCGTCTGAGCCCATTGGGGCTGCTTGGTCTTCCATCATAATCGTTTCTTATGAATAACGTGGATATAGTATAACACTGGGATATCTGGCGGTCAACTAGTAATCCCTTAATTTGTCAATAACTCCCATGCCTTGCATCTTCTCTAGCGCCTTGGCTTCTATTTGTCTGATACGCTCACGAGTAACATCAAATTCCCTTCCTACTTCCTCAAGTGTATGAGTTACACCATCCTCCAAACCAAATCTCATCTCTAGAATCTTCTGCTCTCTTGGAGAAAGATCTGAAATAGCATTTTGTACGTAGTCTCTAAGAACATGGAGCCCCGCAGATCTGTCTGGCGCAATGTTTTTAGTATCTTCAATGAAGTCTTGCAAGCTGCTGTCGTCGTCGTCATCTCCCACAGAAACCTCAAGGGAAACTGTCTCTTGAGAAATCTTTATAATATGCTTAACTTTATGCAGTTCTTCTCCCATTTCGGCCGCTATTTCCTCTGGCGCAGGATCGCGTCCCAAATCTTGCAAAAGCCTTCTACTAATTTGTTGAAACCTATTGATAGTTTCTACCATGTGTACCGGAATACGGATGGTTCTGCTTTGGTCTGCCAGGGCGCGTGTTATAGCTTGCCTGATCCACCACGTTGCGTAGGTAGAAAACTTGTAGCCTTTTTTGTACTCAAATTTCTTTACTGCTCTAAATAATCCTATGTTTCCTTCCTGAATAAGATCTAGCAGAGACAGCTGTTTCCCCACAAACTTTTTGGCGATGGATACTACTAACCGTAAGTTTGCCACGATAAGTGCTCGCTCTGCGGCTCTATCGTTTCTTTCCTTGCGCTTTGCTAGCGCAACCTCTTCTTCTGCGGTAAGAAGCGGAATTTTTCCTATCTCACGCAAGTACATCTGCACAGAATCTTCTGTGATAGACCCTAAGTCAAACGGCGTGTTTGGATCAATATGAAACCTCTCCAGTATGGTATCGTGATCCTTTTTTCTGCCTAGCAAACCTTCCTTCATCTCTACTACTTCTACGCCGTGCTTTTCTGCAAGGTTCAAGAATCCCTCATAAAGAGGAACATAGTCTTCCAGGTCAGAAAAAACAGAGAGAACTTCTATTTCTGTAACAAAACCACGCGTCCTTCCCTTTTTTATAAGCATCCACAGCGCAAAAATAGTGGGCTCAACTGCAAGAATCTCTTTTTTAGCGGCAGCTCGCTTGCGAGGGGCCGGTTTTTTTCTAGCAGAAGAAGCACGCTTTGCCGCGGGCTTTTTTGCAGCGGGTGCTGCTCTTTTGGTTGTTTTTGGGCGAGCCTTGGCGCTCGCCTTAGTCTTTTTTGCCGGTGTTGTGCGCTTACGTGCGGGCATAATTGGGTAACTGGTAATCCGTAACTCGTAACTCGGGTTACTGGAGTTTAGATAACGTTTTTAGCAGCTCCTCAACTTGGGCTTGATTTCCACGCTCTTCCTCCGTTTTAAGCTGTGAAATCAACCTTTGTCTTTGTCGCTGCAGGTAACCGCTGCGTAGCGCTTTGCAGAGTATGTGCGCCTCGTTGCGTGCCTCTTTTGCTGAGATATCCAGTCCTTCAGCTATGAGGTACACGCTTTGTAATTTTTGTGCGCTTTCTGTGCCAAGCTCTTTTGCAATAGCATCAAAACCGTCCTTCCACGAGGATGGTTTATTAATGCCGTAGTATTTTGTGAGCGTAGTATACACTATATTTATAGATCCTGTAAAGAGCTCGGGCGGCAATTTTGCAAATTCTTGATTCACCGCCTCCGGAAATCGCATCAAAAGAGCAAAAAGGCGCTTTACCCGAGCCGCCCGTGGGTCTACAGCCCGCACTTTGGCTGGGTCAGCGGCTTTTGAGGTTTTCTTACTTTTTATCCTACCCATTTGCTCTCTTACATCATCCTCGCTCACACCCACTTTTTCCGATAGTACTCCAATCCAATAGCCTTGCTCTATGGCGTTTGGCATAACCTTCAGAAGGCCTATCGCTGATGACAAGGCCAATGCACGCGCTCTGATTCCCTGACCTGCTGTCTTTTTAACCGCATCATCAATCAAGAACTGCATAAAGGGCTGCGCGTCCTGAACGCACTTCTTCCACAGGGTCGGATTTTTTGAAATACAATCATCAGGATCCTTCCCCGCTCCCGGAGGAAGCACAATAATCTTAACGTCAAAACCAAGAGCTAGAGCCGATTGCAAGCCTCTGCTGGCAGCAGCAATGCCCGCCTCATCCATATCAAAAGCCATGCGCAGCTCAGAGCAGTATCTCTTGAGCAACTTTAGTTGCGCTTCTGTAAAGGCCGTGCCGGATGACGCAACCACATTTTTTGTATCTGCACGATGGCAGGCTATCACATCCATCTGCCCCTCAACCACAACGGCGTACTTTTGATGGCGCATATGCTTTTTTGCCGCGTGCAGGCCATATATTACGCGGCTTTTGTCGTATACAATGGTTTGAGGCGTATTAACATACTTTCCGCCCGACTTTTCTGTTTCCACCAGCACTCTTCCCGTAAAGCCTACCACGCTTCCATGCTCATTTCTCAACGGAAACATAATCCTCCCTCTAAACCTATCGTATGTTCCACCGCCGCTTCTATTTATGCTAAGGCCAGCAGCCAAAATATCATTACCGTCAAATCCTTTGGCTAAAAGCGCCCTATAAAGCAGATCCCATTTGTCTGGCACAAAACCAATTTGAAACTCATCTACCTGCTGCAAAACCCCTCTGCGCTCTAGATACTCCCGTGCGTCCTGCGCTCGTGGAGACCCTTTCAAACCTCTGTTGTACCAATCTGCTGCAAATTCCAGAATATCCATCACCCTATTTTTTTGAGATCGCGCCACCTCATCTACTTGAACTCTAGAGAGCGTAACGCCTGCTTTGTCTGCCAGCAAGCGAAGCGCCTCTGGAAAGCTCATTCCTTCAATGTCCTGTATAAACGTGAAAACATCCCCGCCTTTGCTACAACCAAAACAATGCCAGATTTGCTTGTCCGTGCTCACCATAAAAGAAGGTGTCTTCTCCTGATGGAAAGGACACCTCCCTTTATGGTTTGCTCCCGCCTGTTTTAGCTGTACGTATTCTTTAATGATTTCAGCAATGTCCAGACGATCTTTTATAAGATCTGTATCAGACATGAGCTATCCAAATAATTTTTTGAAAAGCGATTTCTTTTTTGGTGGGGTTGATGTAGCGATTTCTGCGTTTTGGGGAACAGAGGCTTGCTCAAGATCCGCCATTTTTCTGATCCTGTCTGCCTCTGCATCAAGAAGCTCGTGATTATAAACGCCACCATGCCTGCTGCCACTTGCTTGAGATTCCTTCATATCCAAATGCATGTTAAGCGTCAATCCACTATCAGAATCATTGATATAAACATGCACACGCGGAAATCTAGCGGCAGAAAGTCTGCGCGTAAAATTGGGCTCTGTCTGGCCCCTGTAGCGATGCTCATTATACCCAAGCCGCTGCATAAATACTCTATAATTGCTGGATATTTTTTGGCTCAAATGTATCTTCATATACTATAGCTTCTCACACTCGGCCGCTTCTTACAACAACTTGACAAATCTGGGCCATTATCCTATGCTATTACTAACAAGGAGGTATACTGTGCCTATTGCACTGAAATTCCCCTCGGCTTTGCGTCAACGTTTCCCAGAAGGAAAGGAGGCATACGATCTACACAACGCGCAGCGCATTGCTTCAATTGTAGCAGGCCCTGGCGCGCACGTAACCGTGCAGCCAGAGGGACCGCGCTTTGTGCTGGGCACAGCAAACAACTGGATTATGGAGGTAGACGAGGACGAGGATCTATACGTCATTGATTGGGATAATTCTATTGGAAAACCGCGCCTCATGCGTCATTATAAACGTGTTATTGCCCATCAACTTGGACTTGACTCCCTCAACCCGCACCGCACACCAACAAGCGAGCTTGCAGGAGCGGTAAGTGTTGGATAATTTTTTAGAGGAATACCCCGGAACACCGGGGCTTTTTTATTGGCGGTGAGGGCGGGATTATTGGTTCGCTGTGCTCACCATAAGGGCTGCGTCGTTCGGTACATAAAGTAAACTTTATGTACTCTCGCTTTACTCGCCCATCGAACCCTCTTGTACTTGGCGGTGAGACAGGGATGATTCGCTCGCTTCGCTCACGATACTACTTGCGGCGTTCGGTAACAAGAGCAAGCTCATGTTACTCTCACTATCCTCAGTAGTCGAACCCTGGCCCGTATTGGCGGTGAGGGCGGGATTCGAACCCGCGGTACGTTTCCGTACACACGCTTTCCAAGCGTGCTCCTTAAACCACTCGGACACCTCACCATGTATCGCCCTCCTTAAAAAGCGATTTTGTTTTAAGCTGCAAGCTCTTTTCTGCCTTGAGTCCTCTCAAAGTACAGGGCGGCCCATGCAGCTATTGCCTCAAAGTCTTTGTCTACAATCATCTCATAATCGTCTCTTGCGCAAATGTCGGCAATCAGCTCTTCGCAGACTATTTTTTGACTGCCAGATGCGTGCACAACCTTTCCCTCCCCTACGTAGATACCAACATGTTTAGCCAATCGCAGATGCCTCCGAGACGCTAGCTTTTTTCTAAAGAAAACTAGGTCTCCTACGTGCATCAGCTCCAGCGGCATTACGCGATTCTTCAGAAAAAGCTCATCTGGGCTAGCCTGCATGTAAAGCTCGCAAGCCTCCCAAAACACTTTCACTATGATCATGGTGCAATCTACGCCACTACGATCCGTACCTCTCATTGCAAACGGCGTGCCAACCCATGATCGCGCGCAAGCAACCACAGACTGGCGAGCTTCCATGTCATCTAGAAACTTAGATTTTTTCACGCTTACTCCTTTTTTTAAGCAGAATGTGTGTTCCAACAATCGCCATTATAATACTCCCCCACTGCGCCGGGGTCAAGGAGACATACTGCTGATCACCAATTCTCAGAAAATCAAAAACGAATCGCGGAATTGAGTAGAGCAGCAACAGTAAGCCTAGAAAGAATCCGTCAGGTATTTCTTTGAACTTCTTTTTGATAAGAAAAAATACCACACCTATAACCAGCATCTGAAGTGCCTCATAAAGACCCAGATCATGTCTAGTGCAGCCGGTGGGTTGATTCATTCCCAAGGCAAAATCGGTGCATATCCCTGGATGATCATGAATCAAAAAGCAACCAATTCTCCCAAAAAACCATGCGGCTGGCAGAATATAGGCTAGAATATCAGTATATTTCCAAAAGTACTTTCTATTACTCCTCTGCCACCACAGAAGCACCAAAAAGGCGCCGGCAAATCCTCCAGTAGATGAAAATCCACCCTGCCACAGATACAAGACTGAAATTAGATTCTCTCTGTAGCTATCCCAATGATACAAAAAGACATGGACCACACGTGCACCAACAAAACCACCAATAAGCAATTTAAAGCTAAGATCAAAAAAAACCTCTTCATCAAGCTTGGCTTGCCTGATCAGTCTCCTCCCCAAAATCAATCCTACGAGAAGTCCAACTGCAACCAAAAGACCCCAAACTTGAATGGGGATGGGGCCAATGTGGATCGTGTATATGCTGGTATGTGGAATCATTTATGACTATGGTTTTCTTTATAGGAGTTCTCTATCACTTCTGCGGCCTCCTGCGGACTGTCGGTGACCACAAAATGATCAATGTCCTCAATGTTGATAGTTTTATATTTTTCTGCTAGCGTGTCAACAATATATCCAAAGTAGGTATCCCAAAAAGCTCTTCCAATAAGTACCACCGGAACGCGCGGCATTTTTCCTGTTTGAATAAGTGTGAGCACTTCCATGGTTTGATGAAGTGTTCCTAGACCGCCCGGAAACATGGCAAAACCCTTTGATGGCGCTGTAAGCATAAACTTTCTAACAAACGGGAATTCAAAGAGTAGTTCTCTAGACAGATATTTGTCCGACTTGTCCCCATTGCCTGTTTTTAGTGGAAATCCGATGGTTTGAACCTTTTGCTCTGAGGCTCCTTTGCTCACCGCCTCGCTGATACCTCCGTATCCGCCGGATACAATATCAAAGCCCTTCTTTGCAATAAGCTGCCCAAACAGCTCTGCCTTATCAAAGTAAGGATTAGACGGATCAAGATTTTTTGTTCCGAGCACCGTAACATCTTTTGAGACGCCCGTTAGAAAATCAAAGCCCTCTACCAACTCTGCCATGATTTTAAATATCCGCCAATTAACTTTATCGCCGCAAGAAAAGTTCTCGGGACTTAGCTGACAAATGCCCGGAGTATCGTCTGTTTTTTCAATAATAGATAGTGCCTCTTGTGCTGTTTCTACCACGTGAGTCCTCGTGAGGAGTCTGCGTTCGTGTTCTTGCAGTGTGTGTGCTGGATTTTTCAAAAGCCATTGCAAAAGTGGATTCCAGTAATCAGCTCCCATTAGAATAAGGGGAGAATCGTGCAAAAAATCATCTGCCATTAAGTCTATGATCTCAAAAAACTCGTCTAGTGTTCCAAAGCCGCCGGGGAAAAATACAAATGCTTGCGCCGGAGCGCCCAGCATTACCTTTCTTGTAAAGAAGTAGTGAAAATTCAGTGAGCGCGTTACATACGGGTTGAGTGTCTGCTCCATGGGCAAAGTTATGTTCAGCCCTAACGACTTGCCCTTATTCTCAAAGGCACCTCTGTTTGCTGCCTCCATTATACCCGGACCACCGCCTGTCATGGCAGTAAAACCACCCTTAGCTAATAGTCCGCCAAGCTCTCTGGCCTGATCATACCATTTGTCTCCCTCTTTAAATCTTGCGCTACCAAATACCGTTACTTCATTTTTTTGCTCACCCAAAAACTGATACCCCTCTACAAACTCTGCCATAATCCTAAAAACCCGCCAGCTGTCGCGGTAATCGCCATTTGATCCAAAGTGGATACTCTTCTCCTTGCTTTTCACTCTCCTATTGTACCAAAAAAGACGCTAAAGCGCCTCTTTTTTAACAAGATTTATTCTGGCTGCATGGTTCCAAACTGTGTTGCAGCCTCATAATTTAGACCAGTCCGCATAAGCAACCCTTCAGACAGCCGCGGTCCAATGAACTGCACACCCACGGGAAGCCCATCTATAAAGCCACCTGGTACAGATAATGCGGGTACCCCAGCTACAGCCGCGGGACACACAAATTTATCCTGCAAATACATAGCAAGCGGATCATCTGCCATCTCCCCAATTTTAAACGCCGGATTTGGCGTAGTAGGTGCCATAATAACATCCACATCATTAAATACGTTTTCAAAATCCCTGATAATAAGCGTTCGCACTTTTTGTGCTTTTTTGTAATAAGCATCGTAGTAACCATGAGACAGTGCAAACGTACCAATCATAATTCTCCTCTTAACCTCATCGGGAAAGCCCTGCGTACGCGCGCTTTCATAAACCTCTTGCAATTTTTTTCCTTCACCCCTAACACCGTATCGGATCCCGTCAAGCCGTGCCAAATTTGAGCTATCCTCACAGGGGACCACCACATAATATACGGCAATAGCGTACTTAGTGTGTGGCAATGATACATCTACCACATGTGCTCCCAGCATTCTCATCTGATCAGCTGCTTTCTCTACGATGCCGCGCATCTCATCGCTGAGCTCCTCTACATATTCTCTTGGCAAACCAACGGTGAGCTCCTTAATATCGCTGCCTAGTTTTTTTACATAGTCATCGGGAGATTCTGGCACGGTAGTTGAGTCAAAAGGATCCTGACCTGCCATCACAGACATAACAGCCGCCATATCAGAGACTGTCTTTGTTACAGGGCCTACGGTATCCAGAGAACTGGCCATTGGCATAATGCCGTATCTAGAATTTCTTCCGTAACTAGGCCTCAGCCCCACCATATTACAAAAACTGGCTGGCTGTCTTATTGAGCCGCCTGTGTCCTCTGCAATGGAGTATACGCACATGTCCGCGGCTGGCGCTGCGGCACTACCTCCAGAGCTTCCACCGGGCACTCTACTAACATCCCACGGATTTTTAACCGCTCCATACATGCTATTTTCATTTGAAGCGCCATGTCCAAAACTATCGCAGTTTTGCTTGCCAATAATTACGCCACCCTGCGCTTGAATTTTTTTGATGACGGTTGCCTGGTACGGCGCGGTGTAGTTATCTAAAATTTTGGCACTACCGGTAGAACGCAGTCCTTCTGTACAAATTGCGTCTTTTACCCCATAGGGAATACCTGTTAGTGCGGTGGCTTGATCCTTTGCTATCTTAATATCTGCTTCTTCTGCCATTTCCATTGCCGCGCTCTCATCTATCGTAACGAAGGCGTTAAGACGCTCATTTTCTTTTTTTGCTCTATCTAAATATTCCTGCGTAAGCTCACGCGAGGAAATCTCTCTATTATCTAATTTAGCCCTTAGACTTGCGATCGTGTTCATACTACTCAAAAACGCCGGGAACTCTTAATAAATCTCCCTCTTTGTCTGGAAAACAATCTATAATTGCTTTTCTTGTATCCTCTGCGCAACCAACCGCGACGTCTTCCCTAAAAACATCTTCCAGCCCTGTTACCTGATTTGTCTGCACTACATTTTCAGTCTCAACTTCTGACAGAAGATCTACATATTCTAAAATAGCAGATAGCTCATCTGCATACTTGCTTTTCTCCTTTTCCGAGAGTTTTAATCTAGCCAGCTTTGCCAAATGCTCAACTTGATCAGCGCTTAATTTCATGCGCTCATAGTATCAGAATGCCTAAAATAAAAAAAGGCCATCGCTGTGCAATGGCCACTCACTTTACCCCTTAGATCCCGATTCGCGTAGGAAATCAACCACATCGCCTTCCTGCAGCTTGTAGGTTCGCTTTACATCATCTCCCCTCTCCGGATTCTACGAACCACTACGTTGGTAAGTTGCGCTGTAACATGGTCTACCGCGCTACTAACAATTTGTGGAGCAAGCGCATGAAGAAAATCAGTGACGCTCAGCTGCCGGCCATCTACAATCACGCCGCTCCAATTAGACCGATTCCCATAACGTGACAAATCCACGAGCGCTACTTTGCCCTTTTTTGAGGGCACAAGCACAATATGCTGTCGGCTTGCTGGGAACTTCATATCAGCCTCCTTTTCTTGTAAATTTCAAGGATCGTATTCTGAACATGGGATACTATAACCTAGCAATTCTACTCCTGTTTGTCAAGACGTAAAAATACAAAAAGTATAAAAAAAGGCCGCCCAAGCAGCCTATTGTCAGTCATTACTCTTAAACTCGTAAATGGCCACTTCGTCATTCTCATGAAGAAGACCATATCCTAGGCCCAGTAAACCTGCGAGTACCGATGCAAACCCAAAGGCACTCTGCTCGTCCAATCCCATGAAGGAAAACTTTGATGTTAACAAACTAGAAGCAGAAAGCAGCATACCTTCTTTGCTGGCAAATCGTATGGTCTCTGTACGAAAATTGAAGATAATTTGACACCCATCTAGGGTTGTAACCTTCTCTCCCAGGTCTGTATGGAGCGCAAGCATATTACCTCCTAACTCTGAGTGAGATATAAGCCTTTACAAATTGTGCGGCGAATTAGAACCTGAAGAGAAAGGGTCATCACGCCTACGCATGCGGGGTACTCCTGAGGTATCCAACCCTGCAGGCTTGATACTCGGATCCGGCTTAAAGATAAAGGTTACTTCCTCCGGATTCTGGGTCAGCACATCCGCCTCTACACCAAACATGGTGCCAATAAGATTAGCAATGTTGTAGACCTGAGACCTTCCCATGCTTGCCATATAGCACGTCTCACTGCCGTTTGCAAAGACAACAGATCTACCATTACTGCTGGTAAAGCGAATGGTTCTCTGCTTCAGATTAAAAATAAGCTTTACGCTTTGCGCATCATGTACCGGCGTACCGTTCTGAAACGTCAGTTTCAACATGGGCCACTCCCTGTTTTGGTTGAGACACGTCCTTTACCCTCTACTAGAGACTAGCATAGGTGGCGCGCCTTGTCAAGTAGCGCGATAACAAAAAAGCTGCACAAGGCAGCACACTTACTAGGCATAGAGTATGTAAATAGTACAGTCGCTCTCCTCTCTGTAAGGCCTAACTTTTAGGTTGTGCAGCACACCAAGCAACATTACCAAGCTGAGCCCACCTCTACTGCTCAAATCTGCAAAATGAAACTTATCGTCTCTGCCACTTACGGTTTTACGGAACAACTTTTCGCCCGACCTTTCAGAAATCTGCACCGTATTGTCAACATGATCACACGTGATCAGACATCCCTCTAGAGACTGCAGGTGTGATCCATCTTCTCTCACAAGACCAATCATAATCGCTCCTTTTCTTGCTTGAAGTGTAGCAAATATTCTTCTATTTGTCAAGAAGGGTCAGAAATTCCTTCTCATCAATGATTTTAGCATTATGACTACGGGCTTTTGCAACTTTGCTTCCTGGCTTTTCTCCTGCAACAACATAATCTGTTTTTGCGCTAACGCTAGAGCCAACGGTACCGCCGCGCTGTCTAATTTTTTGTTTTGCCATGTCTCTGCTTAAAGAGGAAAGCGTGCCGGTAAGCACAAACTTTTTGCCCTCCAGCGACCCATTCTCCTTTGCTACGGCAGCAGGCTCTACTCCAAGAGCCTCAAGCTGATCAAGTATTGACTGATTGGCCGGATTACTAAAATAATCTACAAAACTCTGGGCTGCCTGCGGACCAATACCATCAACTTCCTGCAGCTCTTCCAGAGACACTTTTTTTAATCTCTTTAATGTTTTAAAAATGCGGGCAAGTAATACAGCGGTTTCCTCACCTACATGACGAATACCCAGCGCCGTAATAAACCGCTCTAAGGTAACTTTTTTCTTTTTGGCGATTGAAGTAACCAACTTTTCTGCTGCAACATCTGCAAAGCCCTCAAGCTCTCGCAAATCCTCTACTTTCAACCTAAAAATATCGGCAGTGGACTTTATGAGCCCTAACTGAATCAACTTCTCTACATTTTTTTTGCCAAAACCAACAATGTCAAAAGCGTTTTTTGATACAAAGTGCTGTATCTGTCTAATTATTTGAGCGCCACAATCTTTTTTGGAGCAGTACAACGCCACTTGGCCTTCTTTTTGAGCGGTAGCTGATCCACAAACCGGACATTTAGTAGGCGCACTAATTTTCTTACTGCTTTTCGGCCGTAGCCTTGGCAACACTTCTATAACTTTTGGAATGATGTCTCCTGCTTTCTCTACAATAACCGTGTCTCCCACGCGCACATCCAATCTACGTATCTCATCCATATTATGAAGCGTTGCGTGCGTTACGGTTGTCCCCACAAGCTGCACAGGATCCATTGTGGCCACCGGCGTCAGCGCGCCCGTTCTACCCACTTGCCAATCAACTTTTCTAATGATGCTTGTCCCTTGTTCTGTTGCAAATTTTAACGCCAAAACAAATCGTGGAGCTTTCCCCGTAAATCCAAGATCATTTTGCTTTTCAATACTGTTTACTTTTACCACAACACCATCCACCCAATAGGGTTGCGTGTCCCTCTTTTTCTCCCATGATCGCCAAAATTTTATCACCTCCTCAATGCCTTCCACCTTCTTCCAGTGAGCGTCTGTCTTAAAACCAACTTCTTTAAGATGCTCAAGCTCATCCGCTTGAGATTTTATATTAGGCGAATTTGCAAGTTCATAAAAAATTATATCCAATCCCCTCTTCGCTGCTAGCTTTGGATCAAGTTGCCTTATGGCTCCTGCAGCAGCATTTCTTGGATTTTTAAAAGGCTCTTCTCCGCTTTTCACTCTTTCATGATTGATTTTCTTGAATGCATCCTTTGGTATCCACACCTCACCCTCAACAATTACATCTAAGGCCTCTCTTAGCTTTAGAGGCACGCTCTGGATGGTTCTTACATTATGAGTCACATCCTCTCCTACTTTTCCATCTCCTCTTGTAGCAGCTGTCTTTAGGAGACCTTTTTCATATGTACAAACAACGTGCAAACCATCAATTTTAAGCTCACATACATACTGCACCTCTCCCACGGCTTTTCTGACGCGCTCGTCCCACTTGCGCACCTCCTCATCGGAAAACGCATCGTTAAAAGACCACTGCCGCACGGCGTGAGTAATCTTTTTAAATTCTGGCATAGGACTACCGCCAATGCGTTGAGTAGGAGAATCACTAGAAATAAACTCAGGATACAGATTCTCTAGCTCTGAAAGCTCATGCTTAAGTGCATCAAGCGCTCCATCGCTTATCTCTTGCCTGTCCAGCACGTGATACAAATATCTATGATGATTGATCTCATCTTTCAGTACTTCAATGCGTTTTTTTGCTGCTTTTTTATCCATAAATTTTCTTAACTGTAGCACAATTTCAACCAAAAAACCACCCTTTTGGGCGGCTTTTTTTGTTTATTCTATACCGTCCTGCGTCAGCTTGTGTGGTCCAGCCAGCTTTTCTCCCACATCTCCCTCAAGTGAGAACTCTAGGCTATAGCTACTTCCGTCAGAAACGTATCGGTACGGCACACCTCCTGGCGTTGGGTTGGCGGGAACGCGCAGCAAATACTCGCTCTCACACCCTGCAGCCGCCCATCCTTGCGCTTGCAAACAGGCAAAGTTGTCTTCTCCCAAAACTACGCCATCTGCTGCCATTGGATACTTGTTGAAATCTCCAAAAAACAACTCAAGGGCAACCTGAACCTCTCTTACATCCTCCAGCCGAGCTGCGTCTCTGGCTTGCTCTCGAGCATTTCCAATTGCAATAAGCGCAAGCGTAGAGAGTAGCCCTAATATAGCAATAACCACAATGAGCTCAAACAGGTGTATTTTTTTTGGTTGGTCGGACATAAATATAGGTAACAAGTAACAAGTAACAAGTAACAAGTAACAAG
>CAZSVL010000002.1:0-128635 GCA_964610305.1 uncultured Gammaproteobacteria bacterium
ATATGTTGGTATAAGTAAGGAGGCCCAATGTTTTACGCAGAAGCCGGTGTCTTTATTTTCATGTGCGCAGTGTATTTTCCGCTCAGGACTGCCAGTGATAATCCCGCACCTTTTATTACGATTATCTTGCAACTAATGCTTGCTGTAATGGCCATTACGCTAGGCCACATGACGGTCCTGTTGATGCTAAAGTTTCCTCCCATTGCACGTGTGGATTTTCTGACCATGCAAAACTACGTGAAGCCCTTGTTGTATATTTGTTTTGGGTTGTGGCTTAGTTGGTCCTTTAGAAGGATATTTGTGTAAAGTAGTGCCTAAGCTCATCTGTTTAGTTGCCGGTTATTAATCGGCTTTTTTATTAACTATCTGCCCCTTGATCTCCTTTTAAAACTATGCTATAATACGTCCAACTTATGGCAACTAAGCCAAAAAATAGGGATTTGGAGCCTTCCGAGGTATCAATTGAGAATGCTGGCAGTTTTTTAAAGGCTGCGGGGGTATTTTTTGTGGAATTGGTGAAGGTGGCGGTACTCGCTGGAATCACCATTGGAGCGGTAAGATACTTCATATTTAAGCCATTTATTGTTCACGGTGCCAGTATGGCGCCTAATTTTGCAGAAAATGAGTACCTTATAATAGATGAGATAAGCTACCGGTTTAAAGAGCCCGTAAGAGGAGATATTTTGGTGGTTCATAATCCGCGCAGACATGGCGAGTTTTTCTTAAAACGTGCCATAGGAATGCCTGGAGATCATCTTGTCATAAAAAATGGAGAAGTCCATATAGACGGCACCAAGCTTGAAGAAAATTATTTGCCGAGTAGGGAGTTTACTCCCGGAGAGGTAGATATAGAGCTTGGGCCAGAGCAGTATTACGTAATGGGAGACAACAGAGACGCCAGCTATGACAGCCGCATGTTTGGCCCCGTTACAGAAGACGAGATTGTAGGAAAAGTACTCTTGCGTGGTTGGCCGTTTGGTAAAGCTCAACGGTTTGGATCGCCAGAATATAATATTTAAAAATGTACGCATTACGTGTTACGCATTACGTGTTACGAATAACATATGCCAAAAATAATTAAAAAAGATCAGGAGTCAGAGCCAAAAAGAAAACCAGATTTTCAGTCATTGCGTGGAATAAAAGATATTCTGCCAAAAGAGAGTCAATATTGGCTTGCGATAACAGATCATGCGCGGACGCTCGCGGATTTTTATAATTTTAGATTTGCGCAGGTGCCCATGATGGAGAACAAAAAGCTCTACATTAGATCCATTGGAAAAGGCACGGATATTGTGGATAAAGAAATGTATACCTTTGAGGATAACGATAGTAACAAGGTGGCACTTCGCCCCGAGTTTACGGCCGGATTCTCAAGAGCCTACATCCAACACGGTATGTTTAACTTGCCCCAGCCAGTAAAAATGTGGTCTTGGGGAAGCTGTTTTAGGTATGATAGACCGCAAAAAGGACGTTTCAGAGAATTTAGGCAAGTTAACTTTGAGGTCTATGGAGACAATAAGGCTGGAACAGACGCAGAGCTTATTGCCATAGCTTATGCCCTGCTTAATGATTTGGGCATAAATGTGCAGTTGCGTGTTAACTCTATTGGAACGCCAGATGACCGCGAGCGTTACATTATGGAATTGGTGGGTTATTACCGCAGCAAGCGTAGTTATTTGTGTGATGATTGCAAAAAGCGCATCAACAGAAATCCAATGAGACTTTTGGATTGTAAAGAAGAGGGTTGTCGGCCGCTGCGCGATGATGCGCCGCAAATTGTAGACTGGCTTTCTGAGAAATCCAAGAAATTCTTTATGGAGCTGCTTGAGTACTTAGATGATTTAGAAGTTCCCTATGAAATGGATCCGTTTTTGGTGCGCGGCTTGGACTATTACACACACACCGTGTTTGAGTTTTTCCCTAAAGAGGCAGATGAAGAGACCGCGCAGAGCGCTCTTGGTGGTGGCGGACGGTACGATCTGCTTTTGGAGCAGCTAGGCGGGCGCGAAACACCGGCCGTAGGCTTTGCATTGGGCATGGAACGCATTGTCTCAGAGCTTAAAAAGCGCCCTGATGACTTTAAGCCAAAGGCGCCGCAGGTATTTTTGGCTCACTTGGGAGAGGGTGCGCGCAGAAAAGCGCTAAAGCTAGCCAATGATCTAAGAACAGAAGGATTTAGGGTAGGATTTAACATTGCAAAGGCCAGTCTTAAGGCGCAGCTTGACATAGCTAACAAACAAGAGGTAAAGTACACGCTCATTTTGGGCCAGAAGGAAATGATGGATGACACCATCATTCTGCGTGATATGGAAGCCGGCGTACAGGAAGTGGTTGATCAGAGCAGAATTTTGGCTCTTTTGAAGAAGAAATTATAACTAGAAAGGTTGGTGGCATTATGTCATCAGAAACAGCACGCAAACAAAACGAAAGCTTTGACGCCTTCTTGCGCCGTACTAAGCGCGATTGGCGATCCTCAGGAAAATTGCTCCAAGTAAAAAAGGTGCGCTTTTTAGAGGAACCTAAAAGTAAGAATTTGCGAAAACAACACAAGGTAACGCACTTGGCCATGAAGGCAAAAGAGGCGTATCTTAGAAAAATTGGCAAACTTCCTGAAGAGGAAGAGCGCTACGGAAACAGACGCAGATAAATTCTCCTGTCATCCCGGAATTTTGCCAAGCAAAATATCCGGGATCTCACAAAAAAAAGCTAGTGATTTAGCCGACTTTCTGCAACATCCTCCGCACGACCGACAGTCCGCGCCCATCGGCGCGTCTGCCTTGGAACTCCCCCCTGAAACTTTTTTACTTCGCAAAAAGACCAGGTTTCAGGTTGTCCGTTACATCGTGCAAAAGATGTCGCAGAAATTCTATCGGTTACATTGCCATTCTGAAAAAATATGCCACTTTACTCACAAATAAAAGAAGATTTGGTAGCAGCCATGAAGGCAAAGCAGGCGGATAGACTGTCTGTTTTGCGTATGGTAAAAAAAGCTATTGATGACGAGCGTATTGCGAGTGGGGATAGAGAAAGTGAGCCTGCGGATGAGTTGGTGCAAAAGGTAATCAAAACCTATAAAAAACAGCTAGAGGATAGCCTTAAAGATTTTGAGGCTGGCGGACGTGAAGCAGACGCAACGGCGGTTAAAGGAGAAATTGATACGGTAAGCACGTATCTTCCAGAAGAAATGGGCGATGATCAGATAGACGCTATAGTAAAAGAAGTGCTGGCAGAAATTCCAGATGATCAAAGAGATTTTGGACGCGTAATGGGCTCTGTGATGAAAAAAGTTGCCGGTCAGGCAGATGGGAATCGCGTGAGAGCGCGGTTGCAGGCGGCTTTGGGAAATTAAATAAAAAACCAGCCTAGGCTGGTTTTTTGGTTGACATAAGTATTTTGTTTTGATACGATTTTAGAAATTTGAACCGGAGGCGAGGATTATGATGAGGGTATCAAATCGTGAGGAAACAAGATCTTTTGTTAAAGAAAAACACGGCAACGCTATTGGATATCTGTGCGCAGGGTTTTTGCTCATGTTGTTGGCCCTTTCAGCCATTCTTGTTGCCTTTGGCGCTCCGGAAGAAACGGTTCGCTTGGCGTTGGGCAGCGGCGGCGCATTAGTGTTTGTAGTCTCTCTGGTAGTTGTTGTTGATTTTGCTACAGAAGTGTATCGTTATCATAAAATTTTAAAGGAAGACCGATTTTAAGTAGCGTCATGAGGCGCTCTTTTTTATTTGGGATTGACAAAACAGGGTAAACATGCTACTGTGAATTTATTCAAGGGAGTTGTTATGGACGGTCAGTTCTCTGAACGAAATCGGCATGAGATGATGTTGTGGATAGGCTTTGACTTGGTGCAAAGTATCAAGTATCTCAAGGGCGCTGTTTTCTTTATTGGCGCTTCTGCAATGGGTTTTTTCTTGATTGATAGGCCTAAAGAGTGGCTTGCCAGGTGGGCCGTTCTATCTTTATTGCTGGCTTCTGGCCTTGTCGGCGCTTATTTTTTGAAGCGGCTAGATGATTACTTAGGTCATGCCAGCAGAACAATTTTCAGGCTTGGGAATGATTTAGATGCTAGCAGCCACAATCTAGAATTCTTAGATGACGATGAGATTCCTATTGAGCCTATAGAACCATAGGTTGGTAGCAATAAAAAACAAGAGGTTGAAAGCCTCTTTTTTAATTGACGTGCTCCCCTTTTTTTTGCTAGGCTGAGTCAAAAGGAGGTAGTTATGGATAATCAACACGATACCTTAGTTGAGCTCTTTAACATGCTTTCTGAAACAATGTGGCATCAGCGAAAGCACAGTACATTTCTTGTGGTGGCTTTGGTTGCGGCTTTTGTCAGCGCTATGTGGTATTCTACCTGGCCTGGATTTAAGACTCCGCAGTCATATGCCTGGTGGGGCAGCGAGATTTTGGGTGCCGCAATGGTGCTTCTTGCGCTTGGGGCCTTATTGAAATCAGCTGCTCATTTGGGAACCGCAAACGATGTTGCCAGGGACATGACCGGTGTTTTCCGCACCGCATTGAGTGTGGGTGCCATTTCTCTTGCTGATGAAGAAAAAGAGAAGGGTCGTAGTGAAAATTGAACCGCGGGGCGCTGCCTCGCTTTTTATTTGCCGTTGTCCACATTTTGCAGAATTTTTTATGCATACAGGAGTCCTAAAATGTAGTATAATGTGCGTATGCAAATTAGCAGCTTTCCTTTGCGCGGTCCAAAGGGAAGAAACTACAGGATGGGTCCGCAGCTTTTTGGATACACGGAAAAACGTGATCGTTTTTTGGCTTTTGGAATTGCCAGTATAATGATCGCGGTTTTTTTGTTGTTTCCGGCCATGGTTGGCGCGCAGCCTGCGGCTGACGAGGGTCAGGCAGACGCTATTACCGCACAAGATCTTGGCCTTTATTATGGTAATCGGACAGGGTTAGGACAAAGAAGTTTGCAAGATACCATCGTTAGAATTATTCGTATTGCATTTAGCTTGCTAGGAATTATTGCGGTGGTGATTATTCTCATTGGTGGGGCGCGTTGGATGACGGCCGGTGGAGACGCAGACAAAGTAGACAAGGCCAAGCTTATTATTAGAAACGGCGTGATTGGGCTGGCTATAATTTTATCCTCTTTTGCAATAGCGCAGTTTGTAATAAATGGACTGCTTGATGGAACAACGGGAGGTGGAGGTTTGCTTGGATTGTCGGCGGAAGAAGAGGCAAATGCGGCGCGTTTTAGAGCCTACGCTGGCGCTGGTCATTTGGGCAAGGTGGTACAAGATCATTATCCTGGCCGCGGGGCACGCAATGTTCCAAGAAACACGCAAATTATTATCACTTTTAAAGAACCAATGGACCTCTCTACGCTTGTGGTGGAGGCTAATGGGTCAGATGTTTTGGGTGATTGTGTAGATGGTGCTTGTGATTTGATAAACAACGAGAATATTTTGATAGCTCAGTCAGCTGTTTTTGATGAAGGTGTATATCTGCAAGCGGTAGATGCGGTGGTAACCGCAGAGGGCAGAACTATAACCATGATTCCAAGAGAATATTTGGGAGCAGCAAATGAGCAAATTGGCTATAAAATACGTTTGACCTCTGCAATAAAGAGAGCAACAGGCGCTGATGCTTTTGGTGGCTTAAATCCACAATATGATTGGGGCTTTACTACGGGCGGTCAGCTAGATGAAACAGCGCCGCGCGTGACACGCGTTTCACCGGCAGAGCAAACAGAAAATACCGCAGACAGAGTGGTTCAGATTACTTTTTCAGAGGCCATGAGCCCCGTGGGATTAGATGTAAGCACCGATGCAAATCATTTCATAAGTTTGAAACACACAGACGCTGCCGGCGCCGTGGTAGAAGTTTCTGGTAGATATAGAGCCACCAATGGGTTTAAAACCGTCAGTTTTATACCAGAAGAAGTATGCGGCCAAAATGCATGCGGGCTAGAAAAACATTGTTTGCCATTTAATGCAGAGCTTACGGGCCTTTTGGAGTCAGCAGAGCTTCTTAGAAATGACAGAGCTACAGGAATTCCTGGCACGGGTCTTACGGACGCCAGTGGAAACTCGCTAGACGGAGACAGCGATGGCAGCGCAACAGGACCGCCTCCTGTGGGAGCAGATGGTGCGCCATTTTTAGCTGATAACTATTTTTGGACGTTCAGTACCAATGATCAGATAGATATAACGTCTCCAACCGTGCTTGCCGTAAATCCAAGTGCAGCGCCGGCGCAAGAGGGAGTATCGCCAGAGCAAAGTGTAGAGATTCAATTTAGCGAAGAGATGAGCTATGGCACGCTGAGTGATGATCTTAAGCTGGACACAGAGGAAGATGCGCCAGATATGGGCTATTACACCAGAATGGATGAGCTTGAGTTTGCAGCTGGGCAATTTGGAACGCAAGTGCGCATTGTGCCAGCACTTCCGCTTGTAGAAGATACGTTTTATGCGCCACGGATTCCATTTACCGTGCTAGACGGCGCGCAGAACTGTTTTTATCCAAGCGTAGGGCCGGGCTGTGAGAACGCAGATGCTAATAATCCGTCTTGTTGCGCCTACAGGAGTCAGGGAGCGCAAGGGGTGCAAGGGGCAGGATCAGGATTTTGTGAAGATATTTTAGCTGAATGATAAAGGAGAATCACATAAAAGGATGGTTTAGAATCTTTGCGGTAGCTGCGGCACTGCTCGCTTTTGTTATTGCCGCTCCGGTTAGCGCTCAGTTGCCGGGAGCAGATGAGGAGCAAGATACCGTAACAGCGCAAGATTTGGGTCTTTATTATGGTAATAGAACTGGATTGGGTCAGAGAAGTTTGCAAGATACTATCGCCAGAATAATAAGAATAGCACTCAGCCTTCTTGGAATTATTGCGATTGTTATAATTTTAGCTGGTGGTGTTCGCTGGATGACTGCCGGCGGGGATTCAGATAAGGTTGATAAAGCAAAGCTTATAATACGCAACGGCGTTATCGGCCTCGCAATTATTTTAAGCTCATACGCAATTACGCAGTTTGTGATAAACACGCTGCTTGATGCTAACAATGGCGGCGCTGGAGCGGGGCAAGTGGGAGATGGTGATGAAGGTGGTTTTGGATTTGGTGGGCGCTGTAACAACCCGCCGTGTGGTGGTAACAATTTTGTAGCAAAGATATCGCCAAAAGGACAACAGCGTATACAGAATGTAGTTGTCAAAATTAATTTTCAAGAAAGAGGTAGGGCAGCAAGCGTAAATCAAGAGAGTGTGGTGTGGCCAGAGAGTGTTAAGGTGTTTAAGACAGGGCAAGTTGATGAGCTGGCGCCAATGGAGCTTTCTTTTGAGTCCCCAAGCGAGCTTCACTTAAGCCCAACGGGCGCGTGCCCAGAGCCGCATCAGGACAGGCTTGAGTGTTTGGAGGCGGATACCTCTTATACCGTCCAGATAACAACCGCCATAGAAGAAGCGGGAACAGAACGGTCTTTGCATTGTCCTCTGGGCGACAGCGGCGCGTTTTCATGTACTAAAGTGTTTATAACCGGCAATGAATTTGATGCCGAGCCGCCAACAGTATCACTCTTGTCACACAGGCACGGTGGCAGCATTGAGCTGGGAGAAGATGAGACTCTTCGCGCCCGAGCCCGAGACAACATGGGTGTAGATGTGGTCCAGTTTTTAATAAATGATGAAGTGGTCTATGCTGCTGATCCAGAAGACAGTCCGTCAAAAATTACAGAGAGTTATGTGTGGGAGGTTGATCCAGAGATCTATCAGCCACTAGAGCCTGTTTTGGTGCAGATAAATGCAAGAGATGTAGACGGTAATAGCGCTCAAACAGAGCCAATATCATTGATTCCACGTCCAGCCCACTGTTTTAATGATGTCCAAGATGAGGATGAAGAAGGCGAGGATTGCGGCGGCGCCTGGTGTGGTGCATGTGGCGGCGGGGCGTGCGAGCGCGATGCTGATTGCGCCGGTGGATTTTGTCAAATAGCAGAAGGGGAAGAAGTGGGTCAGTGTGTGGATCGGCCAGTGATTACCGGTATTAATCCAGAAGACGGTGCGCCGGGAACGATGGTGACTATAACCGGAGAGCATTTTGGCGATAACGCAGGTAGTGTAGTATTTTACATTGATCCAGAAAATCCCAATGCGGCCGTGGCGGCAGACGCGGGAGCGTGTGGAGTTCAGTGGTCTGCAGAGCGCATTACGGTAATGGTGCCAGAGGAGCTTCAGGCAGGAAATAATTATCCACTGGGCGTTCTGACTGGAGATCTATCAGACAGATCTGATGATGATTTTGGAGCAGATTTTGATGACGTATTTGAAGTAAATGAAACCATTAAGCCGGGGCTTTGTAGTATTGATCCGCAAGATGCTGTTGTAAATGATTTAGTAACCGTGCGTGGTGTGAATTTGGGAGATGGGGACGCCAGCGGTCTTTTGTTTGGTGGTCAGAGATCCAGAGTTCAAAATTGGCAAGAAGATCAAGATGGTCAGCTGGGGTCAATAACCGCTTTTGTACCTAATATAGAGGCGGGAAGAACAGGTGTGCAAGCACAAGTAGGAGAGGAAAGATCCAACGCACTGAACTTTAGAGTGCGCGCATTTTCAGATCAAGACAGGCCAACGCTGGCTGGAGTAAGTCCTGCAAATGGCCCACCAGGAACGTATATCACGCTCACGGGAAACGGTTTTGGAAGAGGAGATCAAGGCAGTGTTGTTATTTTTGAAGATAAAATTGCGGGGGATACCATCCAAGCAGACACAGAATTTCCTGCTGTTTGCGGGGATGGCACGTGGAATGATTCTACTATTGTAGTGAAGGTTCCTGAAGGGGTAAGAGAGGATGAGCACTCTGTATATGTACGTCTTGGCGGCAGCCTTATAGAGAGTTTGCCAATGGACTTTGGTGTTTCCGGTGGAGATCCGCCTCCAGGCGTCTGTAAAGTGGATCCTAACATGCGCGGCGTTGGTGGGTGGATAGATGTCTATGGCGAGCATTTTGGAGATGATGGAACCGTTCGTTTTTGGACAGCTGGTAGTTTAGGAGACCCAATAACATGGGCGCCAGCTGATAACAATGTTGTAGGCTCAGTTTGGGGAGGGGATAACGGAGATACTATTAAGGTAACGGTGCCAGAGGATGCAATAACGGGGCCAATGCTGGTACTGCGTGATGACGCCGGCATTTCAAATCAAACACCGTTTACGGTAGGTAGTTGTCTGCAGAATAATAACATTTGTCCCGTTGAAGGGCAGAGTTGTTGCGCTACTGGTTTTCATGCCGGATCGTGTCAGAATTCTTGTGAGGAGGTAGCAAGAGAGAGTGAGTACTCTTGGATTTTTTCAACCGGAATAATTCCTACTATTCCAAGTATTGTGGAGTGTTGTGGCAGGAATTGCCCAGCTTACAATGAGCTTCCTAGCCCGTCTCCTTGGGTGTCTCACAGAGATAGCGAAACAGTATGTAGTAACGCCATGATTAGGGGAACCATAACAACAGAAATTGATTTAGAAAGAGACGATCCAACGCAAAAAATTGTGCTAGACAGGTGTATCGGGGATGAGGAAAATCCGTGTGAGGAATTAGAAGAGGTGCACCGTGGCGCTCAAATCATAAATAACGCCGGTTTTTCAGAATTTCAATTTGCGGGCGAGCATGAGCCCGCCCTAGAGGCCAGCACCATGTATCAAGTGCGCATAGAAGCAGGAATGTTTGCACGCAGTAATGATAATGAAGGTATTGTAGGAGGAATCATGCCAGAGAATGATGATTATTCAGATGCGTGCGGCAATGGCACTGCATACTGCTTCCGCTTTAGCACTAATGCGGATCAATGCGTGCTGGCAGCTGTTACCGTGGTTCCATCTAACTTTACGGCTCGAGAGATAGGATTTTTGGTGCAGGATGATGAAAACCATGTTATAGGTCAGCTAGAGCCAGACAGTAAGCCTTTGTACCACTCCACAGGAGTATCAGATAACAGCTGTGTTGCTTTGGATCCAGATGATTATGACTGGGAGTGGCGCTCAAATAGTTTTAGAGCGCGCGTTTCAGGGGATGGTCCAGAGGGTGATCATACTCAGCATGTACGCGCTCAAGTAACCACGCTTGCTGATCCGGTGGTTATCTCAGCAATTGCCTCTGGTATTCAGGGAAGCGGAAACCTACATATTATTCCTGACAAGCCGCGGATAATCACAGCATGGCCTCAGTGTGAGACGATGTGTGTGAACGGAGAGATAGGTGTTTCATTTAATGTTGCCATGCAGCAGAATCACTTCTCACCATTTACGATGGGTATTTTTGAGTGTGAAAATGAACTGTGCGAAATGCCTGATGACATTACCAATTTTGGTGTGTGGGCAGAGCTTAATAAAGTAAGATTTGCCGTATACGCGGATCAAGAAGGTGCTGGATTTTCTTCTTGGCAAAAACACATGGCCAGACTCACACTTTCTGAGAATCTGCAGCCTGATACGTTTTATAGGGTGATGATGCGTGGTCTTATTGCCTCTGCCGAGGGAGCGAATCTCTTTATGACGGAAGACGAATACGACTTTAGTGTTGGAGAGGGAATTATAAATCAATATAAATCATTTACTTTCAGAACTGACCAAGCAGGTGGTAATTGCGCGCTAGAAGAAGTAGGTATTACCCCGGTTGACAGATCAGTTTCAGCTCTGGGCGTAAAACAGTTGTTTGTGGGAACGGCCATGGGTCAAAATAATGGCTGCGGGCCAGATGGTGGCAGACAGCGCTTAAACGCTGATGACATGAGTTGGAACTGGAGCGCAAGCCATGAGATGGTTGAAATTGAGGTGTTTGATGTTGCAGACGAGCCAGCTCCTGGCTGTACAGCCCAGTGTTTGATGATTGGCTCTGAGCCGGTGCAATATGTTTGTGGTAATGGTGTGGTTGATCCGGGTGAGGATTGTGATGATCCAAATGCGCAAGGCTGTTCTGATAGGTGTTTGTTTGAGGGAGCTGTGCCAGAGTGTTTGCCAGATGACGAAGGTGTTATTGCAGATATTGTAGAGTGTCCAATTGAGCGTATTGTAGGAGCAGATCCCTGCGGAAACGGAGAGCTTGATGCGGGTGAGCAATGTGATGATGGGAACAAAGTAAGCAACGATGGCTGTAGTACTCTTTGCATGAATGAGGGCTCAAGCGTAGTCGGTGTGCAGTGTGGTAATAGAGATATTGTTCCAGGTGAAGGTTGTGATGATGGCAACACGCAATCTGGCGACGGCTGCAGCTCTGAATGTCTCAATGAGGGCAGTCCTCTATCTAGACAATGGTGCGGTCAGGAAAATAATGCGGAGCGGCACGCTCTTTGCGCGTCTGCTATTTCTGTTTGTGGAAATAACTTTTTAGAAATTGGAGAAGAGTGTGATGATGGCAATCTTCTTAATACTGATGCGTGCACGGATCAGTGTCTGCAAAGCGGTGGAGTAGGTGATTCCTGTGGCAATGGTCAGCTAGATGTAGATTTAGGCGAGCAGTGTGATGGAACAGAGGGTTGTGGAGATGATTGCAGATGGCTGGGAAGCTCACTGTCGTATGAGAATCCATCAATATGTGGAGACGGTCTTGGCGTTGGCGGATCAGCCGGTACCGGAGAGAATCCACGTTGCGAGGCAGGGGTTGTGGGGGACGGAGAGTCTGATCCCGTCATTTTAGCTCAGATGACCCATGTACCTGATGATCGGCTAGAAGACTTGGTAGCTCAGGCGGCCGCGGGAGAGCAGAGGCCGCGTATAGAAAATATAATAGAAGCAACGGCGCGATATGGAAATGGAGAGCCGCAAAGTGCTAATGCTACATTTGCCCTGGAATGTGGCTACACAGAAGAGACAAATCCAAGACCAGATGAATATGGGGTAGGTCTTGGAGGTTGCTTGTATCCATATCCGGTCTTAGAAAGACCGCGTCCTACAGGAGAGGGGGCTTGCAGAAATCCCGTATTAACTATTGATAGTGCCACCGGGTTTGACAGTAATAGTCTTGACGGAAATATTTTCTTGGCAGTTAAAAAAGAGGCGTGTGCAGACGGCGAGATACTCTATGGAGACAGGGCAGATGCAGGACAAGAAGACGTAGCTTTGTGGCGGCGCGTTATTGGGCTTGCTCTTAGAGGTTTGCGCACTATTTTTGGATCTCCGGTAAGCGCACAAGAAGGAGGTGTCTTTGCTCCTCCGCCGGAAGATCAAGGAGATCTAGGAGATGCGCCCGCAGAAGATGCCGGCCCACCTCCACCTGAGGTTGAGCCTGCTAATCTCGTATGGTGCGCTTCTCCCATAAAAGCCCGATATGAAGTAGTAGACGAAAATGAAACGCAGCAGCTGCGCATTATGCCACTTGCTGCCCTCGCTGCAGAGGCAGAATATCGTGTAATCCTTGTGGGAAATACCGCCGTCCTTAACAGAGACAGAGCAGAATCTGTCAGAGACGGTTTTGGTACGGCGCTCAATGGCAACTTTGATCAATGGGAATTTAGCACAGGAACTGATATCTGTACTTTGGATGAAGTGGCGGTAGAGCCAAGCAACTGGATGTTTGGCACAACAGCAAGAGAAACCGGGCAATTGTGTAGCGAGGAAACCGCAGAGCAAGTATGTGGAGAAAGTGGATTATGTGTGGACATTGATGAAGATGGCATTGCTCACTGTGATCTATCCCGTCATCACTTTGTGACGACGGCGCTAACTGGTAGAGACGCAGCAGCGCGGCCCATTTCTCCCATTGCAGACGTGTATGACTGGAAGTTTAAGTGGGGTCCACTAGCAGAGAGTATTATAGATTTGGAAACAGGAATTAATGAGGACGAAAATGCGTCTGATGATCGCAGAATTCGTGTTGCCTCCAAACAAGGAGAATCTGGAATAGAGCAGCTCTCTTCAGTTGCTACTATTACAGCAGATAATATTAATCAGGTATCTCAGGCGGGTGCGGTTGTTACCGGCATAGCAAGCATTAATGTGACAGCATGTGATAATCCGTGGCCGCCACTTACGGGAGATGGTCCTATTTTCCCTTATGAAGATGTGCGCCGTAATCTAAGCGAGCATCAACTGCCAGCAGAACCAGGAATCCTTCCAGATCCTGGGGATGCTCAAGAAGCAGGGGGAGAAGGTTTTGCGCCACCGCCACCAGCAGGGCGCGTTGTAATTACCAATGATGATCTTATAGAAGACAAACCATACTTCACCAACTTTTCAACATGGTATTGTAGGGACAGTGGAGATGTTGGTACAGACGATGATCTGCCTGCTTTAGATCCGCTTGTGGCCTACCAAAACGCCAATGTTGATCCAGAGATGATTAAGCGCATTCACTTTAGAAATCATGAGAATAATGATCTTATAGGTATAATGGTGCGCTCTAATCCACAGTGGCTCACCCTTTCTCAGTGGTATGCAGATGCGTTTCCGGGTCAGGGTACGTTAGCGCCATTGCAAGATATAGACGGTTTTGAAGCGGCACGTCTTGGCAACACGCTATACGTAAATGCCATAAATTATCTTCCAGATAGTGCCGATATGTTCTCTAATATCTACATTTTCTCCGTCAGTGGGCCAAATAGTTTGCTTCCAAGTCAGGAAAGTCAGGATATCTTCCAACAATTGGTTGATAATCTTACGTTTGTTGCAAATATAGAGCAATATAATCGGTGTTCTCTAAGAGACAACATAACGCCAGATCCGCAGGGAATAAAATGTACTAATGATTATCAGTGCGCGGAAAACAGAAAATGTTTATCTGACAGAGATAAACTAAAGAGAGATTTGATCCGTGTTGAGCATATAAAGGAGGTAAGTGCGGCGCTCCGCAGCGCAAAAGTGGGTACCGGCAACTTCCCACTACTCAATGAGGCGGGCGGAAGTGGGAGCTTTATACCAAACATGAGCGTGAGCGGTTGGCCTTCGTGGCAAGCGTCTCTTGGAAATGCTCTGGGTACAGCTTTCCCAGAGGATCCATCCAATAAGCTTATGAGCTGCGTTGGTGAGGGTGTGGACCCGCAGACATGTTGGAATCCTGACACACAACAATTTACGTGTTCCACCAGATCTCAAATATACGAATATCGCGGAAACGCAGAAGGATCAAGCGCTCAGCTAGGATTGCAGTTTGAGTTTTTTGACACTGATAGAGATACTCAGATTGCTCAGACTTTGGTAGACCAAGAGTTAGAAGGCCTTAGTATCTCAACCGCAATATGTGGAGGACAGGATGGTCAGGTGCTTGCAGCGGGTGTTGGAACATGTGGTAACGGCATAGTGGAATCTAATGAAAGTTGTGAGCAGGGCGATACTAACACTGATTTTGCTGGAACCATTGGCTACGCATTGTTGGCTCCTGGGCGTCATACGCTGTATTTTATGAAGGAATTTTCTATGTGTAATAATGTTTGTACTGCATATGAACCTCAAAATCCTGCTGTGCGTAGGTGTAGTGAAGACACTACACATGAATGCAGAGATGATGATGACTGCGTGCGTGTGGACGGGCAAGGTTTGGGAACTTGCGAGCGTCTCGTGCCAGAGAATGGTTCATATTTTCAATCTGAAATAGATGCACACGTAAATACTATTATAGGTGCGGCGCAGTGTGGCAACAACGTGCTTGATAGAGGAGAGTTTTGTGAGGAAGATGGCGTGCAATTAGTAAGCTGCAGCACTAATAGATGGGTAAGAGAGGCGCCAGATGCTGGAGAGTCCTTAAGTGAGGGTCTCCTTTTGACGCAGCGCACCTATTCTATAATGGAGTGTATAAATAGTTGTAGCGAATCAGCACAAACACGAGAGATTATACAAAAACGGTGTAGCAATAACAGAAGACAGGCATGTACCATAGATGCCCATTGCCCTGGTGGAAGTTGTGAAGTCCGCAACAATAGGTGTTCTACTTTAGAGGAAATAGCTGGCGCCTTTCCTGATATAAATAACTCACGAGGATTGTTTGCTTGCGGAGACGGAAGAGTTGCGGATAATGAAGCATGTGATTCTGGCTGGCAGTTTAACGGTAAATATGGCGGCTACTGTGATAGTAGGTGCGAGGGCTATACGCCATATTGTGGAGACAGACGCAAAACACCAGAAGAGCTCTGTGATGTTTCTGCACGTGTGGGCTCTCCATGGGCATTAGCAAAAGAAGATTCTTGCAGTGAGAGCTGTCTTACGTATGGATCCTATTGTGGAGACGGCACTAAGGATGCTCCCCACGAGGAGTGTGATGATGGAAATAATGAAGAAAACGATGGGTGTGACGCCACCTGCCACGACGAACCGCCAGGGGAAGTAGAAGCCGCAGGAGATGACTTGGGAGAGATTTGTGGTAACGGTAGAATAGATGATGGCGAGCAGTGTGATCAAGGAGATCAAAACGGTATTGCGTGTGAGGCAGAATATGACGATCAGTGCGCCTACTGTAGTGCTACGTGTACCAATGTGCTGTACGCTACTGGTCCGTTTTGTGGAGACAGACATATTGATGAAGGTATAGAAGTCTGCGAGGCAAACAGGCTTAATTTTAGCTGCCTTGATATGGAGAGCTTTGAGTCTAATGATGAGGCTCGTCAGTGTTCTAATAGTTGCGACGTAGAATACTGTAATGAAGCAGGTGGCAATTTCCATCAGGACAATAAGTTTGTTATCTGCAGAGAAGGAGATAATTGTGTGCCGCTTAAGCTGACACTCAACAATACGTTTGTGGTAAACAATACACCAGACAATGATATGTATGAGGTATATCTTACCGCATTGGATGGTCCGGTTCGGGGAACGCGCGCAAAAGTCTTAACCAAGCCTACGGGTAGGAGTAGTGTAACCGTTACTATACCCGCTGTTCCTAAGGCTCGGTATGTTTTGGAGCTAATATACAAGGATTCAGTTTTGCGAGGCGGCGACAGGATATATCGGCGAACTGCAGGAACAGGGGATTTCACTTTGACTTTTGCTAGAGAATCGGGTGCGGCAAGAATACGCGAGCAAGATATTTCAATAATAGAAAAAGCGCGTGCCCCAGGATTGAGGTGGGAGTGGCGTAGGATAGTAAATTATTTGTTGGGACAAAGAGATGATCCTCAAAACAATGGCTACTTTGGAAAATGGGTTGAAGATACCTATGCTGGTATTACCGATGAAGATTTTGGTCCATGGTTGAACACATGCATGGACGCAGCTGCCTGCACTAGATTTGATCCAAGTCGTTGGGACAAAAGAAGACTAAGAACAGCTGCTGGTTACTGGGATGATAATGATATATTTGTGAGCATAGGAGGAATAGAATCAAATGGTAAGAATATTTTTGGAAAGCTGCCGGTAAGCGAGGATCATGCTGTAACAGGATATTATGAACCGCGTCCAGAGATTGGCGTGACAGACGGTGGCGCATATTTCAAAGCAGAAATAAACGTTACTGATAGCGTTTGGCCTTAAAAATTGATATAATCATTCTATGTTTGAAGAGAATAACAACAATCAGGCAGGGCAAGCGCCCCCAGAGGCTGAGCAAAAACCAGGCCCAGAGTTAACCGGGCATCCTATTATGGATGAGCCTACAGCTCTTGAGAGTGGCAGGCTTAGTCAAAACGATACGCCAGCGCCTCCGCCTCCACCGGCAGCGCCAGCATCAGCGGATGTGCAAGGTCCTGTTTTAACACCAAAGAAGAGTCATAAAAAACTGTGGAAAATCATAGGTCTTTTGATTGTGATAGCATTGATAGTTTTGGGTGTCTGGATATATTTGCTTAACAGATCTGAAGACGGAGATTTTATAGATTCTGATGATCAAACCAGTGAAAGTAGTGATCAAGCTACAACTGCGCAACCTGTTGTGGCAGCTGATACGGACAAAGACGGCTTAGATGATAGCAGAGAGAGAGAATTAGGCACCAGCCCTACGCTTGCAGACACAGACGCAGATGGGCTTACAGACAATGAAGAAGTAACATTGTGGAACACCGATCCGCTTGACCCAGATACAGACAAAGACGGTTTTTCTGATGGCGATGAAATAGACAACAATTATAATCCTACGGGACCAGGAACCCTGTTTGATATAAATGATATAGATATTTAGTAATGCTGGGTTTTGGCAAAAAAAAGGAGGATGCCGCGCAGCCTAAGACAGAGTCAAAAGGCAGCAGCGACATGCTTAAAGGAGTAACATTTCACGTGATGCCCTCGCTTGAGGGGGTGTCTGATTTGACGATGGTTCACTCTGGCGCCCAAGCAGCTCCAGAGAAAAAAGACGTGCCAAAACAACAGCAAAATGCGGTAGTGGTAGCAGCAAATAAAGAGGAATCTTTAGCGCCGCCAAGCAAACCGGCCCCACCACCACCGCCAAAGGCGCCGCCAGTATTGGCTAAAAAACCACCAGCAGCTCACGGCGCCGGAAAGCTGATTGCCCCAAAGAAAAAGTTTCCTGTTTGGGCTATTGCCTTGATTGTTTTTGTAGTGGCGGCAGGATTTGCAGGAGGAGCATGGTGGTGGTATGGCAGCGGATCCTCAGATGTTTCAAGAGAGTCGGTTTCCATCTCGGAGGCACCAGAACCTGAAGAAACTACTTCAAACACACCGGTGAATACGCAGCCAGAAGTACAAACGACTGAAACGGTTGTGTCCACAGATCATTTTTTGGCGCCGCGTGGTTTAACAGAAGCTATGGATACAGACGGTGATGGGCTTACGGATCAAGAAGAAGAGCTGTACGGTACTGACCCTACTATGCCAGACACTGACGCTGATGGCTGGCCCGACGGCTGGGAGATGGTAAATATGTATGATCCAAGCTCTGGTATGGCGGCACGATTGGCAGACAGTCCTTTGATTACCGGTTTTAGAAATAGCCGATATGGATACGCGGTGTTGCATCCAGAGGTTTGGGTGGTGCAAAGTGTGGACAGGGCAGATCCAAAAGAGATAGTAATTACATCAGCAACAGGAGAGTATATTAATCTTTTAGCAAAAATGGTAAGCGGTGTTGTTATAGATAGCGATGCAAGTCTTATGGATGCAGTGCGTAGCATGTATCCGGGCGGCCAGAGACACACGCTCCTTCCGCTTGAGAATAAGTTTGGCTCGTGGGCAGCAACTACAGAGGACGGTCTTACTGCATTTGTTGGAAAAGGCTCTAGCCTCTGGGTATTCAGGTATGAGCCCGGTCTGCACAATAGAGTTAACTTTAAGAGAACCATGGCCATGATGGTAACCGGATTTTTTGCCGAAGAGATAACGCCATCTGAGCAAGCAACGCCAACCTCAACATCCACGCCTTCAGGCGTGGCAACATCTACGCCAGCAGGTACAACGGTAGCAACAACCACGGATTCTGGAATTTAGGCAATACGGCGTTATTCGTGGTATTTTTTTTAATTAAGTGATAGAATCCAATCCATGATAGAGGTGAGTATAACTAAGACGGTAGCACGTGCCCCCGGGTCAGTTTGGGCCCAAAAGATTTTAAAGACGCTCTGTGGCGTTCTGCCAAAAACAAAACAAAAGCAGTTAAGCAGACTCGCCATTTTTTTTGTCGGTGAGCAGCGCATGCAAACGCTCAACAGATCTTATCATGGAACCGATAGGGTTACGGATGTTTTGGCGTTTCCGTCTGGAGCAGAAAAATGGCCACAAACAGGAAAAGTGGAATTAGGAGATGTGGTGCTGTGTCTTTCTTATATTGATAAGCAGGCACGCAGATTTGGCGTGAGTGCAAAACAGGAGCGAGCCAGAATGCTTATTCACGGAGTGCTTCATCTGCTTGGTTATGATCACGTAGCTAAAAAAGACGCTAAAATTATGTTCTCATTGCAGGAAAAAGCCCTTGAGCGCCTTGGATAAATTGGCTATACTACGGTTATGTCTAAAAGAGGTAAACAATCTTCTCTCATTGCCGGTTTGGATATCGGCTCTAGTATGATACGCATGGCAGTTGGGTCAGTGGTTGAGGGACCACAAGGACCAGAGCTGCATATTTTGGCAGCTGCAGATGCGCCGTCCAGCGGTGTTCATAGAGGGGTGGTAACCAGCATTGAAGACACGGTCTCTTCCATAGCGGCTGTTTTTGAGCGCACCGAGCGTTTGGTAGGTGTGCCGGTTGAGCACGCGTGGGTTGGTATATCGGGAACGCATGTGCAAACGCAGCAGTCCCGCGGGACGGTAGCAGTTGCGCAAACACGCGGAGAGATTACCGCAGATGATGTAGAGCGCGCTGTAGATAATGCGCGCACTGTGGCCACGCCACTTAATTATGAAATTTTGCATGTAATTCCACAATCTTTTACGGTAGATGATCAGAAAGGGTTAAAAAATCCAGTTGGTATGTCTGGCGTAAGACTAGAAGTAGACGCTCAAATTGTGCAGGGCGTGAGTGCTCATATAAAAAATATTACGCGCGCTGTTTACAGAACAGGTTTGGATATAGATGATGTGGTACTTGGCGTTTTAGCTGCGGGAGAGGCGGTACTCTCAGCAAGACAAAAAGAGTTGGGAGTGGTGGTGGTTAATATTGGCAGTACCACAACAGGCGTAGCCGTTTATGAAGACGGGGATTTGTTGCACGCCGCTGTGCTTCCTATAGGAAGTGGTCACATTACCAATGATTTAGCTATTGGATTGCGGACCGATATTGATGTGGCGGATGCAGTAAAAGTAAGGCACGGAAGTGCTGTGGCTGCTCAGGCCCAAAAGAAAGATCAAATTAACTTAAAAGAATTGGGCGCGCTCAGTGATGAAATGGTGTCTCTGAAATATATTGCAGAGATAACGCAGGCAAGAGTAGAAGAAATTTTCGATAAAGTAGATGATACGTTAGAAGAGGCCGGACGCAGTGGTAAGTTGCCGGCTGGTGTGGTGTTAACCGGCGCAGGATCCTCACTCTCGGGCATAGTTGAGTTGGCAAAAGCGCATTTGCGATTGCCCGCTCAGCTGGGATATCCTGTTGGTATTAATAGTGTGACAGACAGAGCTGGAGATCTTGGTTTTGTTACCGCGGTTGGACTAGTGAAGTGGGGGCAGCAAGCAAGCAAGGATAATTATGGCGGTCGGGGTAGCTTTGAAGTGGTTGATAAAACGGTCGGCCAGATAAAAGGATGGCTTGGATCCTTGCTTCCGTAGAAAAAATAAGATCCCCGATGAGGGGATTTTTAAATTTGTAGTCACACCTTGTACACAGCGGCGCTTGACAGTAATGCAGGGCAGCCGTAATATAGAGTATACATTGTACTCAGTCTGAAATTTATTGAACACAATTTGTGTTCAACCAAACCTATGCCAGAGATAAAACCAGAAATAGAGACCATTGCAAAGATTGCTGTTGTTGGTATTGGAGGAGGAGGAAATTCAGCCATAAACCGAATGGTAGAGGCTGGCATTAAGGGGGTTGATTTTATTGCGGTTAATACTGATGTGCAGGCTTTGCATCAGTCGCTCGCAAAAAATAAATTACATATTGGAAAAGGCATTACGCGCGGTTTAGGAGCCGGAATGAATCCAGAAAAAGGAACCGCTGCAGCGCAGGAAAGTCAAAATGAAATCCGTGATTTGCTCAAGGACAAAGACATGGTTTTCATTACCTGTGGGCTTGGCGGTGGTACGGGTAGCGGCGCAGCGCCGGTCGTGGCAGAGCTTGCAAAAGATAGTGGTGCGCTTACCGTTGCGGTAGTTACGCGGCCGTTTAATTTTGAAGGTGCTCAAAGAAGAGATATAGCGGAGAAGGCATACGATACCTTGCGTGAGAAGGTAGACACCATAATTACTATTCCTAATGACAGGGTTTTGCATATTACCGATAAGCAGACCAGTTTTTTGGAAGCATTTAGATTGGTAGATGAGGTTTTGAGGCAGGGAGTTCAGGGGATATCTGAGCTCATCACCGTGCCTGGTCACGTGAATGTAGACTTTGCCGATGTACGTACCATTATGGAAAATGCGGGCTCTGCACTGATGGGAATTGGTCAGGCAAGCGGAGAGAACAGAGCGCTAGAAGCGGCCAAGCAAGCTATAGCATCACCACTTCTTGACCTATCTATTGATGGAGCGCGCGGTATACTTATGGTGGTTTCTGGAGATGCCAACATGGGCATGCAAGAGATTCAAGAAGCTTCTAAGGTTATTACGGGAAGCGCCGATGAGAATGCGCGCGTGATATGGGGGGCGGTGGTAGACGACACGCTGGATGATGGCATAAAAATTACCGTTATAGCTACTAACTTTGAGGGTGAGCGCAGAGCAGAAGAGTTGCAGCAAAAAAGTCAGCCGCAGGAAGAAGAAAAACCCGCAACGTTTAGATCTGCCAGAAGAGTTCTGCAAGAGCCAATAGCAAATGAACCAGAAGACTACTTTGGAATGCCAGAGCCGGCTGCTCCGCCGGTCGTGGCAGAGCCAAGCGTGAGCATACCGGTAGCAGAAAAAACACCAGAAGAGGAAGAGTTAGAAATACCGGCCTTTATAAGAAAAAAAATGGGAGGCTAAGAGCCAAAAAAGAAAGCCAAAGCGGCTTTTTTTTGATATACTAAAACTATGCGATGCCCGGTGTGCCGATACAAAGATACTAAGGTGGTAGACTCGCGCGTTGCGCAAGACGGTCTTTCAATTAGAAGGAGACGTGCCTGCAGTAAGTGTGATCACCGATACTCCACATTAGAGGAAATGGAGCTCCTAGATGTAACGGTGGTAAAAAATGACGGGGTCAGAGAAGGATATTTACGCGATAAGCTCACCAAGGGGATTAGACACGCTCTTCAAAAACGTCCGGTAACAGAAGCGGCTTTTAAAGCGCTCATAAACAAAATTGAGCGCGATATCCAAAAACGCAAGAAAAGAGAGATAAGATCGCAGGATGTTGGAGAGATAGTTATGCGACATCTTAAACGTTTTGATAAAATTGCTTATATAAGATTTGCTAGTGTGTATCGGCAGTTTGAGGATGTGGGGACATTTCAAAAAGAGTTGCGGGCTTTGCAGAAAAAAAAGCGGAAGAAGTAGTTTGCAGCCGGTAGTAAGGGAGTCTTTTTGGCGACCGGCAGTCCGCGCCCACCGGCGCGTCTGCCTTGGAACTCCCCCCTGAAACTTTTTGCTTCGCAAAAAGACCAGGTTTCAGGTTGTCCGTTACATCGCCAAAAAGACCCCCTTACTACCCAAGTCACTTTTTACTACACGCCCTTAAAAGAAAAAAAATAAGGTATGCCAAAAGGAATTGATAAAAAATTAGAGAAAATTGCAAAAGGAACACGGATGGAGGAGGAGATCTTAGAGCATGTAAAGGTTATCCGCAGACGCCTTCTTATTATGTCTATTTTGGCGTGGGTTAAGGTGGTCATTATTGCGGTTCCTATTATTCTAGCGTTGATTTGGCTACCATCCAGAGTAAGAACTGTTTGGGGGGATTATGAACAATATAAAGGACAGGTGGATCAGGTGTTGGGTGGAGCGGGGAGTACGCAGGGGTTACTGGAGTCATTTTTTAACCGATAGAAAAAGTAAGAATGGTGACGAGACAGCGTCTTTTATAGTATGAAGAAAAAAATTCAATTGCCTATAATTATAGCATTGGCTATTGGCAGCGGGATGATATCCGGCGCTTTTTTTGGTGTTCATGCAGATATTTTTCAAGGCAAATATGCTACAAAACGCGCGCAGGAGAGTGAGCAACAAGAGCAGCTGTATCAGGTGCTCAAAGAAGAGAGCGCCACGGTGTCTGTGGTAGAGGATGTTTCTCCTGCGGTTGTCAGTATTGCGGTCTATCAGGATGTAAGCAATCTGTATTCAAGCACAGGCCCATTTTTGTTTGATTTTTTTGGAAGAAGGCAGAGTTCTGTAGATAATGAACCCCTAAAACTTACTGGTGGAGGAAGCGGGTTTATTATAAGTAGTGACGGCTTGGTGGCTACCAACAGACACGTGGTTGACGATGATAATGCAAGCTATAGAGTGGTAATGTTTGATGGATCAGAGCATGACGCCACGGTGTTAGCCGCGGATCATATTTTAGATTTTGCACTTTTAAAAATTGAAGGAAAAGATTTGCCAACGGTAGAATTGGGAGATTCTGATTCTATTGTGCGCGGACAGACCGTAATTGCCATTGGCAATGCACTATCAGAATTTTCTAATACCGTTACGCGCGGTATTATCTCTGGCATCAACAGAAGAGTGGTGGCAGGAGATGGTCATAGCTCTGAGCTTATAGAAGAGGCTATTCAAACAGATGCTGCTATTAATCCTGGGAACTCTGGCGGGCCGCTGGTTAATTTGAAAGGAGAAGTTCTTGGTATAAACACGGCGGTGTCGTCCCGCGGTCAGCTTATTGGATTTGCCACTCCTATCAACCCCATAAAAAATTTAATAAATAGTTTTGAAAAACACGGCAAGATTGTGAGGCCGCTTCTTGGCGTAAGGTATGTGATGATAACGCCAAATCTTCAAAAGCAGCATGAGCTGCCCATTTCACAAGGTGCCTATGTGGTTCCGTCACAGCCAGGACAGGAATCTAGCATTGTAAAAGATGGGCCAGCGGAAACGGCGGGGCTGCAAGAGGGGGATGTCATAACTTCAATAAATGAGGTAAAAGTTAATAGTGAAAAAAGCCTTGCACGCGTAATCAGTCAGTTTAGTCCGGGAGACAGCGTAGGGGTAAGCATTATCAGAGGAGAGGAAACACTTTTGTTAAAAGTAGAGCTAGGAGAGCTCTAAAAGAACTTCTTGACAGATACTGTTTTTTTTGATATAAAATTATTGTTGGACTGAAAGGGTCCGCATAGCGCGTACCTATTGTGCGCACGCCTTCGGTGGGATTTTAAGCCCATCCTAGGCACTTCCCCTGTGCAGACTTAGAGCTGCTCAGTACGGAAGGAGGAAGCGTGAGTGAATGTGAACTGTGCGTGGATCGTGACTTCTTAAAGAAGCCGATTTCTTATTTGGCGGTTAAGCTTTATTATGTCTTGCTGTTAGTGCTGGTTTGTTTGTTTTTGTTGAATTTTTCCGGTTTGATTGACTCAAATGAGAGTGCACTCGTTCGAGCGATATGCGGTTTTGGAGCGGTGGTTTCTTGTGTTTTTGCGGGCTTACTCCTTAAGCCTATTTTGTATCGTTACAAAAATATCACTCTTTGGTGGTTTAAGGATACAAAGGGTACGCTTCATATCCACAAAGATGACCCGTGTCATGGGTATAAGCTGTACTATTTTGGAGATAAGGAGCCGCGCTACCTCAAGGAGCAATGGACAGGTAACGGTAAAAAAGCGGCACTGTCTGGGTTTGAGACAAATTGTTGGGATCTTAATGAAACATACGCTGGGAATGCTACTATTAGCAATAGTCTGGGAGTTGTGTTTCATCTTAGTGTAGGAAAGGCGTTTGCTTTTTTTGAGGCTGTTTCAGAACCCTACAGAGACATGACGTGGGAGAGGATTCTAGAATACTTCAGCCGTTTTGAAACCGTAGATAATGCAGCAGACGCTTTGGACACTAAGCTTGAAGAAGCGCTGGAAATGCGTGATCACTTGGGTTTGACGCTTGCAAAAATGCAGGTGCATATGGATCTGAATCCGCAGACCGCAGGACGGTCTCGGCATGCTGCTGCTTTCAAGCAGATGATTGCAGAGGGCTTTGAGAGCCTGCCTAAGGGTCAATTTCTTGTTCCTGAGGAAGGGCCGGAGGTGTGGATTCAACGCGCACTGGATTTACGAGACGAGTCTACAGATCCAGAAGATGGCCAGCCAACAGATGGTGTTTCTAGGGCTCGTATGACCGCCGCAGAATTCAATGCTGCGGATCCTGTATCTAAGCTACAAGAGATTTTCAGACCTTAGATTGACTAAGACATGTGCCGAGGTTAAAACCCTCGGTTTTTTTTTGTTTGAAATAAGCCAAAACGACATGAAATTGTCGTCCTGAGTGCAGCGAAGGATCCCGTCTTTAGAGCGGCGGGATTGCCACGCCAGCTACGCGGCTCGCAATGACAGAGGGGTTGACAAAAGAGGCAAAATGTGCTATAGTGGAGTGTTCCTTTCTAACTAAAAAACAGCTAAAATAACACCATAAAGGGGATGCCATGAGGTTTTGTCTGATTTTGATTGCGCTGTGCCTAGGTGCATGCGCAAATAGCTCCGGCGCCGGTGCCGGTATTGTTTCTAGTAAGCCTGCTCCGGCCGTGGCTTACGCCAAGGTCATGAGCATTGTGGACTACGGGCAGCAGAGCCCGCCACATCACCGCATTGCGCGCATCTGCGCGGCACGCGGTGGGCTGGTTTCCCGCATCAACAAGGGTTGGACGCAGTTGTGGCCCACGGGCCCAAGTGTTCGCAAATACAGCTTTAGCTGTGAGGAGCGATAACATGAATGAGTCTGATGCTTTTTTGCGCCGTGTGGCAATCAGCGATCTTCTGGGCGATTACCGGATTGCTTACAATCCGGATGATCTATCTACCAAGAAAGAGTCAGACGCACGCTACCGTCGTTTTTGGTACGCGTGCGCAAAGATAGCCGCTTTCGGCGGCATTGTGGGAGCAGTGCTTGCTAGCGGCGCAGCAGCAGGATGGTTTGTTGCTTTGGGCGTTTTTGGTACTGTTGCGTACTTGGTGATGTCCGACATGCGTCCGGAAGACCGGATTAGCGACAAGCTTAAGTGGTACCGGGATCATCCCATTGACAAGCTCTGTGCTGTGCGCAAGTCTGTGAACCGGGACTTCCGAACGTCGCTGGAGACCTTTGGAAAAGGGACCAGTTACGCAGATCTGTGCGAAAAGCGTAATCAAGCTGTAGAGCTTGGTCATGATTGGGAGAGTCGCGCCCGAAAAGCCGGCAGTGAGTACGACAAGCTCCACTACCAGAGGCGCAATCAGGCGGCCGCAGCTATTGCTGAGTATCTGGAGGACGTGCTTGCTCCCCTGGAAGAGGCAAAAGCCAGCATTGAGCAAGCGCAGGAGCAGGCTGGTCCGTATCTGCGAAGGTTGGACGATGCCATTGCTGAGCTGCAGGATGAAAACAAGCACCAGCGGCTGGCGGCCTTTGTTGGCTCTGGCGGTGCTTTGCAGCAGGCCTACCACGTTCTGCAGAGCATCAGCGCAACGCTGGCTCACTTGGACGGTTTGGTTGAGCAGGCACAGCTTGCTCACCAGCAGGCTCAACTGGAGCTGATGACGCCGGATCGTAGCGCCGATTCCATCGCCGCGCGGATTCTGGCAATTGAACAAACGGCTCAGGCTACGGCCTAGGCCAAACCCGTCGAGTACACCTCGGCGGGATTTTTTATTGACAAAAAAGGTGGTTTGTGGTATACCATACACATCACATGACAATCATGTGTGTAGAGCTGCGGCGGGAATGTGCTAGAGCTTTAGCCAGCAATAGCCCGACCCCAGCACTCTGATCTGCGGGATCCATTTTGCAAGCCCGGAGTTTCAGAGGGGAGAGAGGATGTCAGAGCAAGTGTTGACAAAAAAGTCTAAGTGCGGGTTGTGTACCACTGCTGTAAGGCCAGCGCCTAAATCAGTAGGCGCGTTGGGTTTCATGCTGTTGTCCGTTGGGATTGCGTTGATTGCTTTCAGTGTGATGTATAAGTTAGGTATTTTCCCTTTTATGGGCGGTTTGCTTGCGTCATTTTGCGGCGTGATCCTGCTTTTGGTTTTTGTAGGTGAGAACGGGATTTCGTCAGTTTCTCTCTACCACTTCTTTGACAGCAATGATTCCTGGCACCATCACAAGGAAGATCCTACTAAGACTCCCAAGCAGTTTTGGGAAGACGGATCGCAGCGCCCTGTCATTTTGGTACGTTATACCGGTTGGTTTGGTAATGACTATGGCATTTTCATGCACGAAAAGACGAGTTGGGCCTATACTGATAGTTGGGGAGGAAGAGTTACTCTAAGGGGACATAACGGTGTTATCATTGATGCAACTCCTCCTGACGCGCTACGTCTTCTGGAAACCTCAGAGCGTGGTTTGCGCGAGCTGTGCGCGAAACATGCAGAGCAGGACGGGTTTGTTAGTAAGGCACATGCTCAGGCTGAAGAGCTTCGATCAGAGGTGGAACAGCTGACTGCGCAGAGCGATTGCGCAACGGAGAGTTTGTTCCGGATTCAAGCCTGGTTGCAGTGGCCAGAGCGCAAGCGCAGCAGGTGGAAGCATGCGGCAGCTCTAAAGCGACTGATTAAGGAGCAGATTATTGGCATAGCCGATGTTCCTGAGGCGGAGCGTGCCGCGTGGCTTAACCGGCACCGACGGGATGCTGGCGCGTGGGCGGAGCGCTATGAGCAGATGCAGGCACATAATGCTCGAGAGATTGATCCAGAGGATAGAGCTGCAGCAAATGTAAGAGCAGCTGTTGATGTCGGTGAACCTGTAGTAGGGGCTAGCGCGTAAATAGTGAGCCTGTTTGGCATGTGCCAAGCAGGTTTTTGATTTGCGTTAGATAGTCATCCTGAGCGCAGCGAAGGATCTCACACGCTTCTTTGCGGTATGAGATCCTTACCTTCGGTTCAGGATGACGCGGTTTCGGTCGGGATGACAACAATAGAGTGTGATATAATACGTCTATGCAAAGTACAAAAAAGCAGACTAAAATTGTCTGCACTATTGGGCCGTCTTCTAATACGCCCGTTAAATTAAAGCAGCTTATTAAAGCGGGAATGAACGTGGCGCGGCTTAATTTTTCTCATGGAACTCATGCGGATCACGCCAAAATTGTGAGAACGGTACGTGCAGCGGCAAAAGAAACAGGAGAGCCTGTTACGGTACTTCAGGATTTGTCAGGCCCAAAAATGCGTGTGGGGGACTTGCCAGAGGGTGGTATAAAGTTAAAAAAGGGAGAAGAGATACAAGTGAGTTTTGGAAAAGCGTACAAGCCGCCGATTATTCCGGTGAGTTACCCCAACATTCACAAAGATATTCGTCCGGGAGAGCAGATCCTGCTTGATGATGGGCTGCTGGAGCTCCAAGCGCTACGGAGCAAAGGAAAAATTTTATATTGCAAAGTAATTGTGGGCGGCATGCTTTTGCCTCACAAAGGATTTAATGTGCCAACGTCGGTGCTTAAAATTGACACGATAACGCAAAAAGATAGAAAAGATTTGCAATTTGGGCTTAAGCAAAATGTAGATTGGGTTACGCTTTCTTTTGTGCGCAGCTCTGATGATATAAAAAATTTAAAATCGCTCATCAAAAGATACAAAAAGACCGGGGTTAAGCCAAAAATAATGGCTAAAATTGAAAAACAAGAGGCGCTAAATGATCTTGAGGCTATAGTAAAAGAGTGTGATGGCATCATGATAGCGCGCGGAGATTTGGCGGTAGAAACAGCGGCAGAGCAAATGCCGGTTCATCAAAAAGATGTGATTGAAATGTGCTTAAAACATCAAAAAGCAGTGGTGGTGGCAACGCAAATGATGGATAGCATGACAAAAAATCCACGGCCAACGCGGGCAGAGCTCTCAGATGTTGGGCATGCGGTAATGGATCATACTGATGGTGTAATGACATCTGGTGAGAGTGCCACAGGGAAATATCCTGTGAAAACGGTCTCCATGATGGCAAAAATTGCTTTTGAGACAGAGAAATCCAGATATGATGACTATCCGCTAGATCAGCATTTTAGGCATAGGCACACGAGGGATAGGATTGTAGGAACCACAGCTCGTCTTTTAGAAAAGCATAGTAACATTGCTGCCATAGGTTTTTTGCCGGGACAAGAGGATTTAGCACGTTTAGTGGCTCATTTTAGAGCTCAGGTGCCGCTGGTGGTGGGTGTGAGGTCTCTAAAAGCGGCTCAACAGCTTAATGTGTTTTGGGGGATCCATGGTGTTGTGGTCAGCGGATCAGATAAATCGGCCATAAAAAAGCAGCTTTTGAAATGGATGACCAAAAACGGCCTACGGAAAGGAAGAGTTGCGGCGTTTCTAAATGCGCAGTATGGCACCGCAGACGAGCGTTTTGAGTTAGGAGTAGAAGAGAGAACATTATAAATAATATAACTATATGTTTCCAAGTTTGCTTGGCTATGGCACTTTAGGGCTGGTGCTTGTGCGCGTTATGTTAGGCCTTGTGTTTTTGTATCACGGAAAAGGAAAGTTAAAAAAGACCAAAGAGATGGCAAAAGGAATGGGTATGAGCGCTGGAATGGTAAGTATGCTGGGGTTTGTGGAGGTGGCTGCAGGAGCGCTTTTGGTGGTAGGTTTACTTACGCAGCTTTCTGCCTTGGTGGTTGGTGTGATAATGCTAGGAGCTCTTTACTTTAAGAAGTTTAAGTGGGGCAAGGGAAGCTTTAAGGATTTAGAATTTGATTTGCTTTTGCTGCTGAGTGCGCTGCTTATTTTGACCAACGGAGCCGGAATGTGGGCCTTGGATGGACGCTTCTTTTAGATTGATAATTTTATCCCCAAAACGCGCCAAAACAGGCGCGTTTTTTGGTACCAAAATATGGTATAATATCTGCGGTGATGAAATTCTTCGGAGGCCCTCAAAAGAGGGAAAAATGGTGGGGAGAGGAAACACGGAAAAAAGCCCCCCGTGGTCTTTTTGTTTTTAAAAAATATGTAACTATTGCCGCGCCAAAATTAAAGGATATTGCGCGGCCAGCGTTGGTAATACTCACGGCCGGAATGATGACGCTCATTGGCTTTATGCCGGCGCTTAATGATCACTTGCGCGTGGCATATGCGGCCACTATTACGGTTTGCGCTTCTGGTTGTGATCATACAGCTATAATTGCCGCTCACAACGCAAGCTCTGACGGAGATATAATCTCTCTCTCTGGCGAGACCTACAGCGTGACCACTACGCTGGTAATGGACGGCAAGGCTAAAAGGTACACAGGAGCCGGATCTGGCTCCACAACTGTTAATTTAAGCTCTAGTGGCGCAGCGTGGTCTGTGCAAACAAGCCAAGGAGCGGGAAGCGCGTATCAGTTTTCTGGTATAAAATTTGCTCAATCTGGCGGATCTCCAGGACTTTTGGAAATGTACACGCAAAGCAATGCGTTTTCTTTGGATATTGCCAACAATGACATTAGACTTGGTTCTTTTGGTCAGGACGTTATTTATGCGTCTTCTTCTGTATCAAATGCAGCCACCGTTACTATAATTGATAACACATTTGAGAATTCAGCCGGCGTCACCCAGGTTATTGATTGGGATGCGGTTAATTCTACCTCTGAATCATCTCTCCATCTTGCTGGAAATACCATGACAAAAGGGTCTGAACTTATTGATGTAGATAGTAATGCTTTTTTTGATTCGGTTAGCATAGAGCGTAATACGGTTGTTAATTATAATAGCAGGGCCGTTAGGCTGAATTCGGGAAAATCAATTAGTGTTGTAGGAAATACATTTGGTTCTGCCACCACCACAAAAGACGGTATAGACATAACGCCGCGTGCAGATGCTACTATTAGCATTGTCAACAATACGGTCACGCTAGGAGACGGAACCTCAAACACAGGAATAAAAATAACTGACGCAAACACGTTTCAGGCGGATATCTCTAGAAACACGATATCAGGATCGGATTATGGTATTCAAGTAACCAATCAATCTACCGATGCTGGGCAGCTTCATATAAACAACAACTTGGTTTATGACGTGGGAGAATCCGGCATAAAAGTGGGCGCCGGCGGAATCATTTCTTACAGTATTATTCATAACACTGTTGATACGGTAGGAGGTAGTTCTAAAATTGGAATTGACGCCACATCGGGGCAGTCAAACGCGTATTACACCATAATGAATAACGTGGTTTCTAATGTTGATGGAACAGGTGTTAGCTGTACAACAGGCACCAATAGAAATGTCATAAATAATAACACCTACAATAACACTTCTGACTATTCAAGCTGTAATGCTGCTGTTGGATCAAACGGGAATATAGATGTGGTCCCACCATTTTCTGATCATAACAGCAATACGTATACACTCTCTGCTACATCCACCTGTGACGGAAGCACGCATTCTTGCGATTCAGGTACCGCCAGCACCACGGTGTTTATGTCTACCGTGTCTGAAGGGGGAAGCAATTACGTAAAAACTTCAAGCAATTTGAACGGCGATGATTTTAACGGACTTTCTATTTTTATAGTCAGCGGTACAGGATCAGGGCAAACAAGAACCATTTCTAATGTGGTAGGGGCCACAGAGCAGATTACGGTGAGCGCAGCCTGGGATACTAACCCCTCTACTGACTCTACGTTTGCCGTGCAAGCAACTACTACCATTGACAGAGCGTCTTCTACCAGAATGAACAACGGCACGTATGATATAGGCTCATATGAGTTGCAGCAAAATATAGCTCCAAGCGCATCCGATACGCTATATTCCAGCTCCGGCAGCGCCCAGAGCGGCACCACTAATCCGTCAAATGTAGCTACAACCACGCCTTCTTTTAGCGCGCTCTATAGAGATGATAACAGTGGGGACATAGCAAATTTTGCCAGAGTACAGGTGGCGTCTTCTTCTGATTTTGCTTCAAAAATTTATTGGGATTCTCAAAAAACATCGGCAACTAATACTACGGCGGGTAGTAGAACAAAAGATATAAAGTTTAACAATTTTGGTGCCTCTGCCACCACAACACTTTCACTTAATGATGGGGCGGTTACGTATTATTGGCGTATAAAGCTGTGGGATGATGACGGAGCAGAGGGCGCGTGGTCAACCGAGACTGCTACGTTTACACTGTTTGATAACCTCACGGCGCCATCAAATGCAAGCACTACATACGGATCAGACACCTCTCTTAGTTTTACGTGGGATGATAACGCTACCACTGAAACAGGATACAAAGTGTATAAGCAGATAAATGACGCAACCACCACTCAAGTTTCCACTACGGCGGCAGACATCAGCATTTATAACGATACCACCACGGTGAGCGCCAACAATAAATACGTTTATTCCGTTGTGGCCACCGATGGAGAGGATGATTCAGCCTCTAGTACGGCTTCTGCCATTTATACCACACCTTCTGCTCCTTCTGCGGCAACCAGCACTTCTGCTACCACAGCCCAGATTGTTTGGACATGGACTGATAATGCCAATTACGCGGATTCTTTTAGATTAGATTCTGAGGTGGGAGAGTTGGTAGAGATAGATAACATTGGCTATAACGGCGTAACCACCACTCAGAGGCTAACCAGTACAGATCTTTCTCCCGGAACAAAATATTCTATTCATTTGCACGCTTATAACAATCAGAGAGGGGAATCTGCGGCAAGTGATGTATTTTCTGCGTATACAGCTCCGCAGGCACCAACGGGCGTGGGAGCGGCAGGAGACAGCGTTAGTCAAATAGATGTTTCTTGGGGAGGGGATAGTAATCCATCAACATCTACGCTTTATTACGTAGACAACATCACAGCCGGCACTAATTCTGGCTGGCTTTTGGGATCAGATTACACGGAGTATGCTTTTACCGGTTTATCTCAGGGAACGTCTTATAGTTTTAGAGTGAAGACAAGAGCGCCCGATGAGACAGAATCTAGCTATTCTGCAACCGTTGCCACGACGGTTTCAGGGTCTTCCGCTGTTTCAGTTGAGCAGCAGCAAGCTAATAGTTTTGCTGGTGGTAGTGGTAGTAGTTTCACCGGAAATTTTGGAAACGATGCTTTTGGGGACAGCTCTGGAGATCATCCGACGGGCATGGACGGCATGCTTCAATCCTGCGGTCCGGGTTGTATTACGTTTGTTCCCAATTTTAGCGATATTCCTATAGATGATTTAGAAAAGTTTAGGAGAGGAGAGCTAGAGGAAGAAGAGGTAGATGAGCGGCTTTTGGGTCAGTTTTATATAAATAGAGGAGCAAAAAGAACCAGAGATACACTGGTTACGCTTGGATTTAATACAACGGGAATGACCCATTTGGCTGTTTCAGATGATCCAACAATGGCAGGTGTTCCTATGCAGCCTTATACCGGTAGTATAGAGTATGAAATTTCTGAGGGAGATGGATCCAAAACGTTGTACGCCCAGTTTTTCAACATGAATACGGGTGGTCGTAGTATTTTAACGCAAGCCACTATTATTTTGGACACCAGTCCGCCTGCCGCGCTAGCAAAGGCACCAACTATTGATAGCGCGCCGGCTTATGATAGCTTTGACGATTGGATTTCCGGCGGCGCCGATCTTTCCGGAAAAGCAGATCCTCTTTCTTTTGTGATTATGGTAGTATAGCGCAAAGGCATCTCAGAAGAAACAAAAGAAGCAGTAAGAGCGCTGCGTGTAAACAGGCCGCCTGGAGCAGCAAAACGGGTGGCAGTCCCTGCAGGAAAAGCTGTTCGCAAGGCGGCTGGAAAGCTTGCCGACGATTCTCCGCTTAAAGACAAGCTGCCTGCGCTTGGGGAAGACTTAGATTTTAACAAAGGGGTAGATTTAAGGGCAGATTTGCAGGAGGCAACTCCAGGGCAAGGAAAAGGAGCGCTGGGAAGAGATGCTATTGGCAAGGCGCGTGAAGAAACTGACGCACTGCGCGATCTTCAAGATAGGCTCAGCGAAAGTCCTGAGAATAGGCCGCAAGAAGACCAAAGAGATTCAAGCGGTTTTGAGCAAGATTTTGCGCCAGAATTTAGTGAGGGAGAATTTCCTAGTCTAAGTGACACCGATGATTTTGCGCCGCAGTTTGGAGACGGAGAATTTCCTAGCCTTGACCCCGGATTTAGCCAAACGCCTGACTCTACGGATTTAAGTACGGATCAACAAAGCGGATCTTCTGAGCAAAAGCAAGATACTACAAGCGGATCTGAGACTATAATTGATTCCAGAGGATCCCCTGGTGGAGGCGGCGGATTTGGTGGTGGAGGAGGTGGCGCTCCTTCTGGAGGTGGGTCTGATTTTGGAGGTGGAGGAGGCGGAGGATTTTCACCATTTTCCTTCTATTTAAAAAAGGTACGCATAGCCGCCGCAGACAAAACGACGCACGTAACGCAGGCAGACAGCAGCGGCAATTGGACGTATCAATTTCATCCCGACACTTTCTCTGGAGAGGGTGAGTATACCGTTTCAGCGGGAGTAGAGGATGCTACGGGCAATGTTTCTGAGGTGTCATCTTTTTCTACGGTGGTACTGGAAGAAGATCAAGCGCTTGTGGAAGAGCAAAAGGAAGTTTATGAGCAAGAAATCCTGCAAGAAGAAAATCCTGAGCCTGTAGAGCAGGTATTGCCCGAGCCAGAGCCAGCGCTGAGGGTGGTGGAGACCATATCGCCAGAAGCGCCCGCAACTGGTGGAGGTGGTGGTGGAGCAGACAACCGTAATGAGAGAGAAATTTTAGAGAATCTAGAGCGGAAAAAACGAGAACTAGAGCAACCGGGCGTGGTAACGGCAGCTATTGTTCAGGCACTGCCAGAGGGTATTGCAGATGCGGCGCTTGTTACCATAGAAGTGGCCGCAGCGGCAACAGAGGAGGTAGTTGCCGGTGTAAAAGAAACGGTTCGCTATGCAAAAATTGTGGCGGATAATCCAGTGGTAGAGAAGGTTAATGAAACCGTGGCTGCGCCTACGGTTGCCGTTGCCACAGCAGCAAACGTGGCAACCGGTGCCAATTTGCCAACGTTCTTGCTGTATCTGCGTTTCCTTTTCTTGCAACCCTCAATGCTCTTTGGAAGAAAGAAGAAAAAATCTTGGGGTGTGGTGTACAACGGCTTTACCAAGTTGCCCGTTGATTTGGCTTTGGTGCGTCTTACCAAGGCAGATGGGGGCGCAGTAGTAAAATCCAGGGTTACGGATACGCAGGGAAGATATTTGTTTATGGCTCAGCCGGGAACTTATGCCCTAGAGGTGCAAAAACCAGGTTTTGGTACCATTTCTAAGCATTTAGGAGAGCTAAATGAAGATGGAGAGTTTACGCCTTTGTACCACGGCGATCAGCTGAAAATTGCCGCCGCTTCTACGCCAATTGCGCATGCCATCCCGGTTGATCCAGATGCTAAGCGAGGTGATGTAAAAGCTACCCGTAAGAAATTCTTTTGGAAGAAAGTTAGAGCCGGCGCATCTCTGGCTGGTGTATTTTTTGCCGTATTATCCTTTGCAATATCTCAAACGGTGTTAACCGGTGGTCTGGCGGTATTCCAGGTGGTTGGATACATTGCGTTTAATCGTTTGGCAAGAAAGGATCGCAAGGCAAAAGAATTTGGAACCATTAAAGATAAAGATACGGGAGAGAAAATTGAAAATGCTGTGGTGCGCATATTTGATAAAGAGTACAACAAGTTGCTGGACACCCGTGTCACCAACAAAGACGGACGTTACATTTTCTTGGTTGGTAAGAACACGTACTATATTATGGTGGAGGCAGAGGGCTACGCTCAGTATATTAGCAAACCATTTACTACCAGTGAGCCAGGATCAGTTACGCTTGATGTTAAGATGCTGCCACCGCTGCAAACAGCAGGCGCGCCAACAGCAGAGCAGGCAGAGCTTGCCGCAGGGCCGGGCAGTATTCCGCAAAAGGAGAAAGAAGTGGATCAGCGAGATCCCGGAAAAACGCGCATTTCTTCAGACGGTATCCCTCAGCCTTCCGCAGGATTTTTGGAGAAAATGGGTGTATCTGTTGCCACTTTGGCGCGTACCGCTATGGGAGCAGAATTGCCTTTGGCAGCAGCGGGAGCAGGTACTAAGCAATCAACAGCTATAAATTCTGGTGACGTGCCGTCACCGGCTAAAGAAGATGTTCCTGGTGGGGCTCTGGAGAGTGCTTCATCACCAAAAAAGGACAATCCGCCCTCAGCGCAGGAGCAATCTTCTGATACGGCCGGTGACGATACGCCAGCAGAAACAAAAAAAGAATAAAAAAACGGGGTGCTCAACGAGCGCCCCGTGGTTTTTTACAAAGAGGCCTGTACCGTGCTGGCAGGCTTACACCACACGTGTTTGGTAGAAGGCGTTCCGTCTCGGGCTTCAGCCATGAACGGGTGATGAGACTTTTGCTCTACAATAGCCACATCTACCAGACGATCTTCCTCGTGCAGTTGCATCAGAGAAAGAGTCCCCACCGGCTGCAGGCGCAAGCCTAGAGCATCGGTGAATTCATGGACGCTTACATGATAGATCATATGAGCTCCAGAAGACATGATTGCAAGTGGCAAGTAGGGTCGAACACGGCCTTTTTCTACCTTGTAGGAAAGCGGCATAAGCCTGACACTATGGGTGTCAAAATCAAAGCCGATCTCTACGCGAACCATGACATTTCTTCCGCACAAATTGTCCGCGTTCTCAACGGGAGCAAAATGCTTTGGGCATGTTGAGCTCTTGATGGTGAGCTCTACTGGCTCTGCAATACCGTTATCTACTGTCCAAAATTCAAGATACAAAGGTGCGTGCTTGATTTCCGCTGCTGAAGCTGTGTTAGCGCTCAGCAGCGTAAGCATGCCCCATAGAAATGCCCCGTTTAGCCTATTCATGTGCTGTTAACCCCTGGTTTGAGCAAAAGGAACAAACTGATGAGGCACTAGTATAAAGCAAATGGGAGAAATTGTCAACCATCTAGGATTTGGCTGAGTTAAGCCGTTCTTTAGCTTTGTCATATTGACAAAAGTAAAATTTTTTGCTAAGGTAAGACGTCTGAGTGTGGTTTTGCAATTGCGCAAACTGTGTTTCAAGACAAGGGAGGAGAGCTCATGGGGTTTGCCGTACAGAGGGTTGATTACGCCGCACTGGTATCTGCCATGGCAGAGGCGGGACTAGAGGGAATGGGAGAGGTTCTCAATGACCAGCTGACAGAGCTCCCAAAGCCAAAGTGGAAGAGTGAGCCGGTGTATTTCTGGGGAGCGCTTTTCAATGCGGCCCGAGAAAACGATTTGGTGTGGCTGTGGCTAGGCACTACTCCACATATTCGTCATTTTGCATCTGCGCAGGCGCAGATGCATACAACGGGGCGGGTGGTTGATGCGGTTGAACTGCCAGAGATTGGCGCGGATGGGGACGAGTGGATTGTGGATACTCCCAAGCCGCCCAAACAATGGCCAAGCGAGCCTACCGAGGAGAACTTTCTTGCTCAGGCAGCTGCACTGGACAAGTATCTCATAGACGAAGGAAAGAAGAATCCGCGTAACCGCTGCCAGACTCTTAAGGAGTTTGTTGCAACTTTCTATCACAGCGGAAGCGCTCAGATGAATAGCCGCACCATGATGTTTGAAGGAGGCTATCACGCATTTGCATGCCCTGAGGGCACGCAATGGCTCCGTGAGAATTACCCACCAGACTCTGCTAGCGCTACGGCGTAAGCTACAGGCCTGAGATAATATCAACGGCCTTTTTTATATCTAGACAAGAAATCCTCGCCATGATATAGTAGTCCCGCAAAAGAAAAATGGACCGGTAGTTCAATTGGTTAGAGCACCGCCCTGTCACGGCGGAAGTTGCGGGTTCGAGTCCCGTCCGGTCCGCACATAACAAAGAGCCGCTAAGCGGCTCTTTGTTATTGTTTTGTCTAACGAGACGAGAACCCGAAGGGTTCGACGGCTGAGCATAGAGAGAGGAAAAGGAGCTTGCTCATTTTCCCGAACGAGCGAAGACAGTATGGTGCAAAGCACCATAGTCCCGTCCGGTCCGCAAAAAGAATGACGCCAAAGGCGTTTTTCTTTTTTTAGTCTTTTTGTTTATGTCAGGATAAAACAAGTTCTAACATAGTCCCATCCTCGGAGTAAAAAATGCAGATGCAAATTCTTGCTCTTTGGTTGACAATCCGGTCAATATCCGTTACATTAAATTTAAAGGAGGTAGAATGATCGCCGACATTTGTCCTACAAGGAGTGGTGCGTGTTATCGCAATGAAAGTGGAACTTGTATTGTTATACCCGATCAGCCTAAAATGAGTGAAGAGGTGTTTAGGGAATTTGTTGAAAGTCGTAGAAAAATAGGTTTGTTAGTGGATACTATTCCTCGTGGTGATTATGATGCATATGGCGTTATTCGTATTTTTACGCCTGATTGGGATGGCCGATATGTTGACGAAACACCTAAGAGCCGTCCGTAATAAGGAGCAAGTGTTGCGCTTGATAAGGTCGCCCAGCAAAATTTTGCTGGCTTTTTTATTCATCATGAGAAAACCCCGGCCGTAAGGCCGGGGTCATCCCAGACTTGATCTGGGATCTCACAGAAAAACGTATGCGGCAGAGCATTGCTGTTAGATCCTGAATCAAGTTCAGGATGACAAAGCGAAGCTTTTCCGCGAGAGATACCACGGCCGTGAGGCCGTGGAGTTTCATTTTGTCAGATGTGACAAAGTATGCGCGGGTTATAATATAGTCCCGTACCCGGAGGGCAAATCCACTTACGTGAATTAAAAAACCGGCAACCGGTGAGCCAGGAGAGGACGTTTGGAGTGAAGGAGGGGGCACTTCGCACGTTTCGCCTAGCTCACGAGTAGCCGGTTTGGTTTTATTTTACGTTTTCAACGATTCCGTCAAATACTTTTGGATACTCTTGCGCTATCTCTGATAACACTTTACGGTTCAACTTTACCTCAGCCTTGTTTAGTTTGTCAATAAATCTGCTGTATGACATGCCGCGCGCTCTGGTTGCGGCGTTTATGCGGGCTGTCCAGAGGCGTCTAAAGTCTCGCTTTTTATTACGTCTGTCTCGGTAAGCGTATGCACCCGCCTTGTTTACGGCTGTTTTTGCCAATCGTAAAAGATTCTTGCGGCCCCAGCGGTACCCCTTTACCTGTTTTAAGATTGCCTTGCGGCGTTTTACGTGAGTTGTACCTCTTTTAACTCTTGGCATATTATTTAGCTATAGCGCGAATAATGCGCTTGCGCTCTGGCCGTGCTACTTGGTGATCCGCACGCTTGTTGCGCATTTTTTTTCCAGATTCGCGGGCGTTAAAATGACCCTGTCCGCTGGTGCGTTGGATTACCTTACCGGTTTTTGTTATTTTGAACCGCTTGGCGGTTGCTTTGTGGGTTTTTAGCTTTCCCATAGCGGCGCTATTGTACTTTAAAATGTGGATAACTGTCAAGAGAGATACTCACACCCTCATGATAACGGTAAAAAGTTTATGACCTTGGGCTGTTATTTCCTGATCCTTCTTCACCGACACTTCTTCATTAATAATGGCCACAAATTTATTTATTTGGTCATGAGCTAGGTTTTTATGCGCTTTTTCTCTTCCACGCATGATCAGCTCAACTTTTACTTTGTTTCCTTTTTCTAAAAATTTAAGTGCTTGATTTTTTCTTACGTCCAAATCATGCTGACCAATCCGCATGGAAAGCCGCACACCTTTTACTTCTGTTGCTTTGGCGTGAGCTTTTCGTAAACGGTCCTCTTTTTCTTTTTGATATTTAAAATGGCCAAAATCCATTATCTTACAAACTGGCGGATCTGCCTTTGGATTAATTTGAACCAAATCTAGCTCTTGCTCTTTTGCTTTTCTGATTGCCTCTGCGGTGGGGAGGATGCCCAACTCTCCATCTTCTGAGATCACGCGCACTTGCGTGGCCCTAATTTGTTCATTGCTAAAATAGCGCCTTGCGGTGCTTTGCTGTGGTTTCTTTCTTTTTCTTGATCTTCGCATGGCAATAGTGTAGCACAGATGGCTCATTTTAGCAATATAAAAACCCGCACAGCCCAATGCTGTGCGGGATTGTTTTAGATGATGTCACTCAGATCGTCTGCCGCTTGCTTTCGCTTTTTTGCGACATCCAGCAGTGCGTTAGCGGTCTGCATGGCGCTATCTTCCGCCAGGCCTTCCTGCTCATCAAGAGAGTCCATCTGCTTTTCCAGCTGTTCAATCTTGGTATACAAACCGTCAATTTCTGACTGAAGAGCTTCCTTCTTTGCCGTGTTGGTGCTGAAAGTCAGCTTTGAAACAAGGCTTTGCTGCTGCCCCGCATCAAGGTCAACGAGGATGGACCGAATATACGGCTCAAGCGGTTCAATGTCTGCGTCTGTAAAGAAAGTGCACAGCAACTCAAACAGATCTTTCGGCTGCTCAGGCTGCTGCGGCTTTTCTTGCTGCGCATCACTACTGCTTGCTTGCGCATCTGGGGCGTCGTCAGGAGCGTTTGCGGCATCCTGCTCTGGAGCATCTGCTTCATTGCCCTCTTGCAGAGCTTCAGCAATGTCAGGAAAGTAAACGGCCAGCACATCAATGATCTGCTCCTCAGAGAGATCCTCTGGTGCATCTTTGGGACCGCTTCCTCTTACTACCTGGACATCCTGTGGCATCCAGAAGTTTTTCTTATCAACGGTATTCTTGGCTAGTGCGCCAGAACTGGCAATGGCAGTCGTCACCTGAGGAGCGTTTCTGCGCTCTGGCATAAGCACTCTTACCAAAGCATTTGTCACGGTAGAGGGGATTCCATGCTCACCCTCACCCGCTTTCTTGAGTAGGTGATCAGCTCGTTGGAAAGCCCGGAACACCACAATCGTTACAGGACTAAGCTTGATAACCGGAAGCTGGGGATCATCAGGCTCAGTTTCAGGCTCACTTTGATCTTTGCCTGGCTCTGGATCGCCAGAGAGTAGGCCCAGTAAGGCGTCGCTCACTTGCGGGAGCGTTTCAGCCATGAGCTTGATGAGTTCATCTCTCGTAAGTTGCGTAATGCCACTTGGCTGTCCATCACCTTCAAGCACGGGCAGTTTAGTTGGCTTCCAATGAGCCACATTACCCAGATGGATTTTTTCAAGGACATTTCTGCGAGCAATCTGCGTGGTAATCAAGGACGGATTACCCTGGTCAGGCTTGTATCGCTCGTTAATAGCGTTTGTAACAGCAGAAGGCACGCCGTGGAACGGCGAGTCTACTTGTTGCAGCAATTTCCACGCCTGCTTAAAGGTTTTGAAGATAACCAGATCTGCCGGGCCAAGCTTTAGGAGCTTGTCCGCTGCTGGCTTGGAATCCTTCTCTTCCTTCTTTGGGGGAGTGGCAGCTTGCTCCGCTGGGGCAGTCTGCTGCTCTTGAGGCTGCTCTTGTTCACCAAGGTAATCAGTGACAGCACGCGCGATTGCTTCATCAGTAAGAGCAACGGTGGTGCCAGTATTTCTGCTAACCTGCACAATAACATCAAGCGGTTCCCAAAGTGCTTTTACTTTGGATCCATGACGTCTTACTACTTTCTTAGCAAAGAGCTTTCCTGCGTACATGCTCATGCCAGAGGGAAGTGTTGCCGGGAAGGCAAGCGCGGCAAGTGCTGTAGTAATGCTGCTGGGAATGCCCGGGCCGTCAAAGCCTCGCTCTTTCAGGAGAGTCCAGGCTTTCTTGTATGCTCCAAAAAGAGCAACTTGCAAGGAAGATAGTCCAATTTCTGGACGCGGCGCGGGCGGGGCGGGAACAGAAGCTGTTTTTGCAGCTCCATTTGTTGCCTCTAGACCCGTGTGCTTTTTCAGCAGAGCAGCAATGGTTTGCTTGCTCAGATTTTTACTCGGTGCTCCAGACACCTTGATCTTGTGCTTTACACCTTCTTTAATGGACCAGCTTTTAATACTTCCCTTGGTGCTTCTATCAATCAGTCCGTGGTTCCACAGCTCCTCAATGGCAGCTTGGGCGCCAGGGATAGTTGGCTTGAACTGCTTGCACATGTCAACAAGAATTTGTGATGGAAGAGATTCAGTGGTTCCATCAATCTGCTTTGCTAGATTCCAGGCAGCCTTAGCGGCACTATAGAGTGCCTTGCGTGAAGAGCTGAGCGTTATTGAACCCGTACTGGTACTTTCAGTGTTTGCGTTTTCTGTACTCACATAGCCTCCTGTGGCCAGCATCAAATTATGCTAAGTTGAGCCTTTTTTTGTCAATGAATGCGAGATTTTTTTTATCAAAAAACACGCTTTTGTATAGTAGCGCGCTTTGACTGCTCTGTCAAGCAGCAAGCAGTTTTTGCTGCAGGTCTTTTAATCTACTGTAAAAGCCCCTGGTGTGGATAGAATTAAGACCTAATTTGCAATGGTCATAATGATGCATCCATTCGTGCAAGAGTGTATTGAGGAACGTTTTGGCTGCTAGAGTTTGTCCACGCACCGCCGTTTTATTGTTTATATAAATATATTTGCTACCCGGTTTGTAGTAGCCGTATTGCCTAAACACTACTCGGCCGCCACTTTTTTTATGATGTTGGTTTGCGCTAGAGATTTTTAAGTTCACAATGTCAATGCGAGCCATATCTGCCAGCTCATCAAGAAGCTCATCTCCTAAAAACTGCCTTTTTTCTGTGCTACGAGCTTCCATAAGTTGCGCGCATAAGTTTCTTGATCTTTTTGATATATGAAAGTCTACGGTGAGGACCGCATTGCTTTTTTCGTAGTTATTTTTAGGCCTTGAAAAGATTGCCATCATCATGCAGCATACAACATACAACATGCAACATACAATATAGCCATATCAAAATTGGCATGTGGTTGTATTATCTGTATTATTTGATGTATGTTGTATGATGAATGTCTGTTGTAGAGGGAGGATATCATGAATGTACGGGGATTGCGACCGCAAAGATGTGTGTATATGCTTTTTTCTGGCGATCAGGCACAGGTAGTGCCGTTTTTGACAGAAGATTCTTATGCAAAGAGCGTTTTTAGGCAGCCCGGCTGGGTGGCAGAGCTTGGTTTAACATCTTGCGGACACTACGTGAGGCTGTTTGGGAGTTTTGGAGGGCTTTTGTGTGCAGAGATGCTTGTTGGTGGGCCGCTAAAGTCAAAGATTATAGCAGCGGATAGTTGCGCTATGGCGGAATTTGATAAGTTCCGCGCCGTCCAACTGGTTGCGCGTGATGAGTCATTTAACGTCGGCGAGCATCGGGTGGATGCAGACTTTGAGCTTTCCATTTTGAAAAGAATGAAGTTCTCGCCGTTAGAAGGCGTAAAGGTGACATCTGAAGGTGGCACGCTAGAGCTGGGCGGTTTGTGGGGTCGCTCTAAACTATCCGTGCAGGCAATAGAGGGCGGCATTGAGATTCAGAGCGTGCACGAATTTGCGCAAGAAGTAGAAGGAAAAGTGCGCAAGGTGATTCCGCTAACCACCAAAAGCAGATTTTTAAGTCAGCAGCTTAATACAGATACGGCGTTTGAGCAGTTAGCTCTAGTAGGATAAAAAAAGGGACCCACGTGGGTCCTGTTTTATTATGCACAGGGTTGTCTAGCGCTTAAACGTTATAGCGTTGGTGATCCTTTGCTTGATCGTTGCTTTTGGCCACTTGTTCATGGGGTCATAGAGGCCCACATAGAGGGCTGCGATTAGTACAACTACGGGAGTTCCAATGAAGAGTCATGTAGTGCTAAGGATTTGCTCTACATCTTTTTTTAGATTCTCGTGGAGTGTTGCTTGTAGGTTGAGCGGCTGGAGATCTTCTGTGGTCGTCTTCTCGCGTGGAGCCCGGAGTCCAGAAAAACGTGCTCGCGCTTTTTTTGTTTGCCTTTGTATATTGTCCAGTACGGAACACTCTATATAAGTGTCTGATGGTAGGCGCATCTAGTCTCTCTCCGATGGTTGAGGTTGATTCACTTACGGAGGTAGTATAGGGCAGAATGTTGTTATTGCATACACTTGTTCGTCCTTGTCACGGGTTGTTGGTGATGGCCTTGGTGGGAATATCGCTTCGCGATACTGTCTTCGCTTGTTCAGGAAAAGGCAAGCAAGCTTTCCTTTTCCACTCTCTCCGCTCAGCCGGCGAACCCTTTGGGTTCGTAATCCCACCACTCTGCCAACAAAAATACTGCCGTTAGGCAGTTTTTTTGTTGGTGGAGATGGTGGGAATCGAACCCACGTCTGGATACGGTCCGCTATCCATGGTTGTCACACGTTTAGCTTGTTGTGTTTTTAACCGCAGGGTAGAAACAAGCAAAATAATCTGCGGCGATTCCTTCTGCGTTTCGGTGGGGTGGTGAGGAAACCCAGCGCACCTACTCTCGGAGTTATTGCACCGCCGGCCCGCTACCGAGTGTTGCGGAGGCGATGGTTGTTGCTCTATTTAGGCTACAACGGTTGCTAGCTGTGGTACTGCAAAAAGATTTTTTACAGCGGCCTTAGCTCGCGTAACTACATTTGCAAGTAGTATAGTGAATGAATTTATTTAACTCTGCTCATTCTCAGAGCACGTGCCACGGAGCGCTTTGCGCCCATCGAAGCCGATCATCCCCATTAGTTTCCTTTTAGAAGCCGTCTAGCCTCTCTGTCGGTGTCTCTTTTCTTTATGCTCTCACGTTTATCGTGAAGCTTCTTTCCCTTTGCTAGACCCAGTTGAATCTTAATAAGATTCCCCTTTATATAAACAGAAATTGGCACAATTGTCAAGCCCTGTTCATTCACTTTTCCTCTTAAATGTTCCACTTCTCTTTTGTGCAGGAGCAGTGGTCTTGTGCGCTCTGGATCATAAGATTTGTCTGCCGCAGGCGCGTAGGCATTAACATACATATTAAGAAGCACGGGCCCCTCTTGTGTGAAGGCGGCGTGCGCTCCTTTAAGTGAAACATTGCCCGCTTTTATAGATTTAACTTCTGCTCCGGTGAGGGCTATACCCGCTTCAATTACCTGCAGAATTTCGTAATCATGACGTGCCCGTTTGTTTGTTGCAAGATTTTTCATTATACTTATAGCAATGAAACCGCATTTAATAACTATTAGCACCAAAACCATTCTTAAGATCGTGGTGACGGTGCTCTTGTTGTGGCTTCTCTATATTATACGCGATATTGTATTACTTTTTTTTGTCGCGGTGATTTTGGCTTCTTTGATAGAACCGTGGGCAGCGTGGTGGGAGCATCGGAAGGTTCCGCGGTCGCTTTCCATCTTGGCCATCTATGTTGTTTTAGTGGGAATTGCAGCTGCTGTGGTGGTTTTGCTCTTGCCGCCTATTGTACGCGAGGGTCAGGGGCTCGTCAAAAATTTAAATACGTATTGGGAGGCAACGGCCGGATCAATTGGGGATCTTCAGCACTTTAGCACTGATTTTAATATCTTAGAGAGGGCAAAAGGTCTGCTTTTGCCAAGCTCTGGCGCGGTAGGGAAAACACTGGGCGGCATTGTTGCCACGGTGAGTGGTGTTTTTGGCGGCGTATTTTCATTGCTTCTTGTGTTGGTGCTGGCATTTTATTTGGTAGTAGAAGAGGAGAGTGCTGGCCGATGGATACGGGCTTTTGCTCCAGATCACTATCAGCCTTTTTTAACGCGGCTTTTCAAAAAAATGCAGCGTAAGCTGGGAAGTTGGCTGAGGGCTCAGCTTATCTTAAGCTTAATCGTGGGAGTCTTTACCTACGTTGGCCTTACTATTTTAGGAGTTGAGTACGCCTTAGTGCTTGCCCTTATTGCCGCGGTGCTAGAGTTAGTGCCGTACGTTGGGCCGGTGCTCTCGGCGGTTCCGGCATTATTTTTGGCGTTTACTCAAACAGGAGGCTGGACATTGCCTCTTGCCGTGCTTGCGCTTTTTGTGGTTATTCAGCAATTAGAAAATGATCTTTTGGTGCCGCGCGTAATGCAAAAGGCTGTGGGGCTCAATCCGGTGGTGAGTATTATGGCTATTTTAATTGGAGCTCGTCTTGCTGGTATTGTAGGAGCACTTTTGGCTATTCCTGTGGCCACCGTCATCTACGTATTTACTGAGCAGATGAGATCTGAGCGGGCATAATTATGAGACGCTACAAGCGGTTTGATGACGGTAAGGAGCGCACCCCAGTGCTTTTTTTTGTTGGTGCTTTTGCTCTTTTAACCGCTACACTTGCGCTAGTTTTTATAAAATTTAACTCAAGCCAGCCAAAAGAGCAGCCAGTGGTTGCGCGCCAGATTAAGATTGATCCGGTTTTAAAACCACTTACTCCCGCTCCTGCCGCGGCGCAATACGATAAAAAAATTAATGAGATAGTAACGGTACTCACAGAGGAGTTAAAAAAAATTTGGGGAACAAGAGAAGATCAGCAGTGGGAGCAACGGGTCAGAGAGAAAAGTAGCTCAGTAGAAGCTATAAGTTTTATTGAGGGTACAGAAAAAGAAGTTTTGGCGCAAAGAGTTCCCGCATTAAGAAAAGAAGCTCACTTAACACTTGTTGTGCAGCTCTCCTCGTTGCGCCAAGGCCTGCAAAAAGGTCAGATTGACACGGTAGAAGAAAATTTGGTTAAAATAGAACACACCTTAGAATTATGAGAGTAGAGCCCAAAGTAGTGATATTAAGTGCGCTAGCCGGCTTGTGCTTTATTTTGTTATCTGTAAGTAATGGCTGGTTTGGCACGCTTGTGTGGTCCTTGGTACTTCTTGCGGCGGGCTTTTTTGCGGCATATTGGGCTCCAGAACTAGAGCACAAACATGCCAACAGAGCCATGATAACTATCCCGATACTCTTTTTCCTTCTTGGTGGCGTATTACTTTTTGTTCTGGTTGAGCAGACGCTTGCCAGGAGACTAACAGCACTGCTTACAACGTTTGGTTTCTTTGTTGCGCTTACTGCTATTTATGATAAACAGCTACCAGCGCAGCTTCATATAAGAAGACTTATTCCTACCATGAGAATGGCTTTATATGGAGGTCTTTATGCCCTTTTTTCTGCTGGTTTTGGCATTATGATATTTCTTAAGCTGCCTGTTTGGTTTTTTGCGCCTGTATTGTCCGCCCTGTGTGGTCTTGCGGTCTGGAGCTTGCTTATAATTGCCGATTGTAGCAAACAAAGACTGCTTCCTTCTGTCTATGTTATATCGGTCTTGACATTTGAGCTGTTTTGGGTTATAACATTCCTGCCCCTGGCATATCCGGTTGCCGGATTTGTGTTGAGCAGTGCCGTTTATATTGCGGTGCAAGCCATAGCTCAGCACGGCGCAGGGGAAAGACTTAAAAAACGTGCGCGCTCCAGAATGATAAGCGCAAGCCTAGCAACGGCTTTTGTTCTTGCAATAGCCCGTTGGATATAACTATGAGTGCACCTCATTTGCCTCCAAAACAACCAAAAAGAAAATCAAACATAGCGGGCTCTGTGCCCGCGCTTTTACTTTTGGTTTTTACGGGCCTTTTAGCCGGCGCTACAGCAGCTCTTATGGTGCTCTCTTATTATCCTGATATTGTGGGATTCCGTTTTCCCTATGAGATTAATCAGCCGCAATTAAAAAGCACCCTTAAAACACCAAGTGATGCTGGCGTGCAGGCTCGCGTAACGCAGCAGTCTATCTTAAATATTTTTTCTGCCAGTGCGCGCGTTAGCCGTGGTGGTGTTTCTTGGTTACCAAAACAAAAAGCTTTGGGTCAAGCAGTGTTGCTTACGGAAGATGGGTGGGCTCTGAGCAGCGCAGCGGTTGGTTTGCGCAGTATTGATGTGATTGCAACAGACGATCAAGGAAGTGTGTATCCGGTAGAGAAAACCGTAGTAGATGCCCAAAGCGGTTTTGCTTTTATAAAAATTGATGTTGGAGGAATGAGTGCTGTTCCTCTCTCAACAAAAAATAACTTTTTTCCTGCTGACAATGTTTTCTCTATCACCGATGGCGTCTTTTTCTCTCACACTCTTTTACCCAGTGTTTACGATTCAAACAGACCTCTGCGATCAGACAGCATAACAAGATTTCCGGCTTTGGGTGGTGCCGACTATCTGCCTGAAGGTGCGCCACTTTTTGCTCTTGACGGGTCTTTGGCTGGAGTAGTAAATACCAAAGCAGCTCAGGTTTCTATGGTGCCTATTTCCGCCGTGCGATCAGTGGTAAAAGATGTCATAGCGGGCGATGGTCTAGCAGACGCGCAAGCGTATATTTCCTACATTTCAATGCCCGATGTTGTTCCAGCGCAGTTAAGCGCACAGTCTCCGCGAGCAGGCGCCTACGTAGTGGGCGTTGGAAGGACATCTACGGCAGTGCCATTACCAGCGCTGAGAGTTTCTGATATAATAGTGGCAGTTAATGACGAGCCGGTGACCGGTAGAGCTGATTTAGCGCTGCTACTCTCTCGCATGAGACCGGCACAAGAGGTGCTTTTGTCTGTTTTTAGAGACGGGCAATATATACGCATCCCCATTATTGTCTCTGCATAATATGATTCACTACGCAATGCACCTGGCGCGCAGTTGGCGAGCCATGGTGTTGGTGGGATTGCTAATCGCGGTTATCGCCGGCGGTCTTTCTATGGTATCTGAACTGCAGTATCGCGCTCAGACTCAGGTGTTTGTGCTACCTACGGCAACAGCTGGCAGTGATCCTTTTACGCTCGTAAAAACCGCTGAGAGAATCGGCGATAATTTGTCTCATGTGGTAAACACCAGTTCTTTTTTTGAGCGTGTTATAGAGAGAACTAATGGAACGTTTTCTAAATCTGATTTTGGAAAAAATGATAGAGTAGCGCGCAAAGTATGGAGCAGGTCTATTTCTGTAACTCCGGTTGTGGGTACCGGCTTTGTGCAAGTTGCGGCTTTTGATGGGAACAAACGTAATGCTGCAATACTGGCTAGTGCTGTGGCTGGTGTTCTGGCAGAGCGAGGTGGAGAGTTTGTTCCGGGAGATGTCACTATTAAGGAGGTAGACGCGGTGGTGCTGTCGCGTTTTCCGGTTCGCCCCAACGTACCGCTGAACATGATTTTTGGCTTTTTAATTGGTGTTTTGGGCGTTTCTCTGGTTGAATTGTTTAGAAATCCACGTCATTCTCACGCAAGAGAGCTGACAGCGGTGGATTGGGTGAAGCATTTGTGATTTAGTAACTCGTAACTCGTAACTAGTAATTAGTAACTGGTCATAATTGGCTAATTTTAGCCATTTTTTTATATTTTTCTTTCTAGTTACCAGTTACCAGTTACAAGTTACAAAAAACAACTTGACATTTTGGCCAAAATGTGCTATTATATGTAGCTACAAAACGTCTAATGCAGAACAAGTAAGATATAGTTGCTGCGGAGAAAAAGGCAGTTTTGGAGTAGTATTGCTAGGAGGAAACGTATAGAGCAAGACAAGTAAGAAATAGTTGTTGCGATAGATACGAGAGAAACTAAGCAATATCGGTAGTTTTCTGCGCGCTACCTGTTTGGCAAGGTGTTGCCCAAACAGGTGGAAGCGCAGAGGTGCTCGCCATAACAATGTCCATAAAGCGCAGGAAGGAGAAAAACCATGCGTGTATCTTTTGCCGCGCTTGCGGCAGTTCTGGTGAGTGGTCAGTACGCCTACGCTCAGACTCCGGCTCCGGCTGCAGCTGCTGAGAACAAGTACGAGATCGTCCTCGTTGATCCTACTGATGATGAAGAGATCACGGGGGGCGAGCACGATGCGTCTATTGAATTCAATGAAAAGCTGCCCTGTTTTCCGGTGACTACCAAGCCAACGGCAGGTCTGGAGGTAAGGATTGCTTTTCAGGGGAAGGATCCGCGCGCTCGTAGTGCCACGGTTGTGGCGCCCGGTGTTTGTTTGGAGCTTCCGGTAGGAGTTCATGGCATGCTGCGTGGTTGCGTGATGAGCGACGGCCATTGTCACGTGGTTCGGGACTTGGGAAAGTTCACCGTGACTCGTCTGGAAAAGCCCAAGCCGCAGAAGCGGGTTCGTCCCGGTGGCAAGAGTGGCTCTTCAAAGAAGAAGGCTGCCCTTAAGCCGCTAGAGGTTCCACTGGGAGTCAGCGGCGGCACCTGCTACGATTCGGACGTGTATGAATGCGTGGGCGCAACGGGAAAGAAGCGCTCTGGCAAGTGCAGCGCGTATGTGAAAGAGGTGATCCTCTGTCCGACCCCTGGCCGCGTCTTGCTTGCAAGTGCTGATCCTCCTGTGGATCAGGCGCAGGCTGAGCGAGACGATGCGCAGGATGCGCGGATTGACGGACAGAGTGATCGGATTGGTGACATAGAAAGGCACGTGACAAGCCGGGCTGGCAACGACGATCCTCCCGCTCAGGCCGTAGTGCCTAGTGGCACTACTGATCCGTGTGTAAGAGAACGACTCAAGAGCAGGTTTTTTGTGCCTGATAGGAAGCCGGCAGCTCGCGCAGAAGCTGCAAAGCGAGAGTGCGAGATTGCTCACCGAGAGCGGACCGGCACCTCTCATTAGAAAGTAAGGGTAATGGGTACTGTCACGCTGTGGCGGTACCCCTCTTTACACCGCAGCCAAGGTTTGGCTTCGGTGAGCAGAGCAGGAGGAGAGCACTTTGAATTAAGCTATAGCCACAGGGTTTGCGCCCTGCAATCCGAAAGGAGTTTGACATGAGGACGTCAACACAAGCGGCGCTGTGCGCAGCGCTCCTTCTGTGCCCAGAGTTGGCACGTGCAGATGAGAGGGTCCCTCCGCATCGTATTGATGGGTTGAGAGGCCGCGCAGCAGACCAGGAAGAAGAGACGATTAGGCGTAGCTCACGTTACTATCTTTTGGGTGGTACGTGGGGTCACTTGCGACCACATCCGGGTAAAACGGAGGGGTATCGCACGTTTGGTGGCGTAGGCTTTGGCCTGACCACGCCTTTTTATCGCAGAACAGCTGAGCTAGACGTAGAGCTTAAGGTTGGGCTGAGCGAAGCGGCGAAGACGGGCCCCGTTGTGGTGGTACGTATGCGGCCTGCGCTTGAGAGTCGTTTCCAGGCAGGTGGCGTAATTCAGTACTACTGGGACAACAAAGATCTGTTTGATCTGGTGGATCACGGCTTTGGTGTTGGTGGAAGCTTTCTGTACACGCTGACATCTCGTCACAATGCGGCAGTCATGGCGGAGAGGCTTGATGCGTCGGTCGTAGCAGATCTAACATTGGGTAAAAATCGTTCAAAGACCGTAAACAAGAACACGTGGTCGCCGGCTTTTAGTTTGGCCATGGTGTTTCGTTTCTAGTCCGTGTGGTGAAGTGATCTTCACCCCTTTTAAGCACATATTACTATTCATGGGCAGTAGTATATGCTTACAAGCGGACGACCACGCCGTTCTGCGTGTGTGCGAGGTATGCAACCTTCCGGTTGCATTGAGCATGGGCCTCACACCACGTAGAACGGCTTGGTCGACGCATGAGCGTAAATTAGGCCTTTACAAAACAAAGAAGACAAGTAAGCAAGAAACCGTTTCTTGGTGCGCCGAGGAAAGCGTATCAACATGCAAGGAGTTAACATGCGAAAGCTTTTTGTTCTACTGAGCGCCTGTATTTTCAGCATTGCCTGCGAGGGTGGGTGCGGCGATAACGCCGTTCCAGGAGGAGACTACGCGATCGCTGAAGGTGAGGGAGAAGGCGAAGCCGTTGCGGAGCCCGAGCCCGATCCAGAGCCTGAGTGCGATGAGAGTACGGCGTGCGATGAAGGTTTCAGTTGCGTCTCTGGCGAGTGCCGAGAAGTAGTTGAGGTTCCGGTAAAGCCTGAGTGTACTGACGATGATCCCTGCGATGAGGGCTTCCGCTGCGAGCGGGGCCTGTGCATTGAAGAGGTTGAGCCAGAGCCACTCGGCTGCACTTCTAACGCGGATTGCCCCAATCCGGCACAGTGCGATAGGGAGTCCGGTCTGTGTGTGGAGTACCGCATTCCGGATCCGGTTGAGCCGCCGTGCCGCGGCGTGGTGAGCTGCCCGTGTTACGATAACGGAACGTGTGACGACGGCGCGCTGTGCGTGGAGTCTGACAGCTCGGATATGTGTTACCCCGATTCTGACAACGATGGCGTTGTTGATGAAGAGGATAACTGTCCGGCGGATGCAAACGGTCCGGCTGATGTTTCCAATCAGGTGGATCTGGATGGAGACGGCGCTGGCGATGCGTGTGATGAAGACGTGGACGGGGACGATGTTCCCAATGACGTTGACACGTGTCCGCGTACGCATAACCGGGATAACGATCCTGGCGCGTGCGCTCCGGAGCCTAACTGTCGGCAGAGCGATCAGTGTAATGATGGAAACGCGTGCACGGCAGATGTCTGTACGCCGCAGGGTACCTGTGAGAATCGCCCCGTCAATTGTGACGATGGCGTGGATTGCACGGTTGATACCTGCATTCCGGCACTCGGTTGCTCTCATGAGGAGTCGGACGATCTGTGTGGTGATGAGCTCTCGTGTTTCTCTTTTGGAGATGAGAGCGTCTGGCTGGATTTCTTTGGTGATCAGCTTGACCTTGAGTCTGGGTGCCAGCAGTGTGCCCCTGGCTTCCTTGGTAACGAGGACCAGTGTGACGACGGGGATCTGTGTACCCGAGGATCGTGCACGGATGAAATGACCTGCGAGCAGGAGCCTTTCTGCCATGAGAATGAGCAGTGCCTGGTTTTCGGTGAGGAGCCGGACGAGGGTGAGGAAGATGAGCGGTTCGCTGCATGCGGAACGGATCAGGATGGAGACGGCTTCTTCCGTGGTTTCCGTATTCCGCTAGATGAGCGTGACTGCAATGACTGGAATGAGGACAGTAATCCGGATGCTCCTGAGCTGTGTGATCGAACTGACAACGATTGCGATGGCGACATTGACGAGGGGTTTGAGTTTGGTTGGTGCGAGGTGGGCGTTGGTGCCTGCCGCCGTGTTGGTCAGCTCATCTGTAGCCCGGATCGTCGTGGAACGGAGTGCTCGGTCCGCGCTTGGGATCCTGATCCTGAGGTCTGCGGAGATGACATTGACAACGACTGCGATGGCGCAGTAGATGAGAACTGCAATGATGGTGGTGGTCCTGGTCCCAATGGTGGGACGGACACCGTGCGTGTGTGCGTTCCGGCTGATCCGGGAGGCACGTGGCAGAGCAGCATCTTTGGGGATCCGTCCGGTGGGACGGAAAACCAGAATGCAGGCGCCTGTCGCGATGAGGTGACTCAGGAGCTCAATAGGAGTTTCCTGCGCTTTAACGCACGCAAGCCGAGCGGTTCGTACTGCTGCGGTTGGCATAACAACCCGGACGATGTTCGGGATACGTGTCAGGGACTGCGCGTTTACGTTGACGGCGTTGCTCAGGAGATTGAGTGCGTCAACGAGGACGGTCAGTACAACTATCGCCTTGAGTAAGGAGAAGTAACACCCCGGCCCAGTGGAGTATTCCACTGTGGCCGGTTTTTTTAAGTAGAAAGTAACAAGTAACAAAAAACGCACAGTGCGAAAAATTGTTACTTGTTACTTGTTACTTGTTAATTTATAATAAGAGCGTGTCGCTATCAGTACGACAACTTTTGGGTATTTTAGCTCTTTGTGTTTTGGGGGCGCTTTTGGCCGTGTACGCACCGGCCTTGGTGTTTGTGTTGCTGGTTTTGGCAATGGTGGTTTGGCTTTTGTCTTTTTCTGCACACGTAGGATGGTATATCCTACTTTTTTTATATCCGCTTTTGGGGTGGAGCGTTTCTCTCTCATCATTTGATTTAACTAAAGGAACATTTCTTGCCTCTTTTAACGCGCCGGTTGCTGATTTTTGGGCGCTTATCTTGATAACGGCAGTAGGTATTTGGATGCTTAGAGAAGATATGCGCGGTAGAGCAGTGCCTTTGCGCGCGCCGCGAGCCATGTGGTTTGGTTTTTTTGTGCTGTCTGCGCTTGTTTCATTATTCAATGCTCCTGCCACAGAGGTTTTTGATGGCTTCAGGTTTATTATTCGTAACCTGATCTTTATTTATGTGGCCTATGTGGTTTTGCCCACAGCCGCGCTCCGTAATCAGGATCAGATAAAAAAGAGCGTTGGGGTGCTATTAAGCATGGGAGTTGTGCTTATGGGTTGGGGTATTGCTTCTTTGTTTGTGCTGCAGCCGTTTTGGGGAGTGTGGCGGCGGGTGAGCCCGTTTGGCATTGGTGGTTGGGCGCCGCTTGGACTTTTTCATAATGATTTGGCAGAAGTGATGGTGGTGATGGTGCCTTTGGCTCTGTGGTGGTATGCAAATGAAAAACGCGATCATCTAAAACGTATAGCGCTGCTTTATGTAATCTTAATGACAACGCTAACGCTGCTTACCTTTAGTAGAACCGCGTGGATTGTGCTTTTTGTACAGTTGCTTGTCTATTGGATGTTGAGCGCTCAGAAAGTCAGACAGAGAGCCGCTCGTATTATAAGTCCTGTAGCTTTGATGTTGTTGATTCCCATTGGTGCGTACATGGTATTTTTTTCTGCTTCAGACTATGTGGCGTCTTCTACTTCATCAAGATTAGACATGACGCGTATTGCTCTTATGTCTTTTGCAGAGCATCCTTTTATTGGTAATGGCGCGGGCAGACACATAGATTTAATTGCGGGAGCAGAGGCGTTTAGGATTGTGTATGGTCCGGCTTTTGATGCTCATGGGGTTATTCAAAAATTGCTCTCTGAGCAAGGTCTTTTTGGACTGATTTCCTTTTTTGCCTTTGTGCTTTGGCTTGTTTATGATATGGTTTTTGCGTATAAGCATCAAAGAGCAGGTTCCTATAAACAGCTTTTGTTAGCACTGTGCGCCGTGGCTATTGGAGCGGTGGTGTATCAGCTATTTAATACGCAGTACTATACGGCCAAGATGTGGGTCCCTGTAGGTTTTGCGTACGCCGCATCTAGATTAAAACATTAACGTATCATGAAAATTCTAATTGTATCGCAAGAAATTGCCATTGATCAGCCCGGAGGCAGCGGTAGGGTGGCGTGGGAACAGGCCAGAGGTTTAGCGCAAGCTGGGCATACGGTTGTACTGTGCGCTCCTATGCCGCGAAAAGGCTTAAAGAAAACCCAGAAAAGAGATGGCGTTACTATTTTTAGATATGGGAACGTAAAGCGGCGTGGGGTTTTAGGAAGATCATTTGCTGATATTGTGGATACTCCTGCTTTTATAAAAAAGACGCTTGCCGGCGCAAAGTATGACAAAATTATTGCTCATCACCCTCATGTAGCTTACGGGCTCTTGCGCGTTTCTGCGGCCAGGGCAATTCCGCTTTTATACGTATTCCATGCTTCTGCGGCAGCTGAAATAAGATATGAAGGGCTCTCCAGAAAGTCGCTTAGTAAATGGAATGAGTGGCTACTGCGACCGGTGTACGTGCGCTGGACAGCATGGATTGAGAGATCAGTGCTCAAAAGAGCAAGAGCGGTGGCTGTTTTTTCTCATTTTTCTGCAAAGCTGCTTGAGGATTTATATGGAAGATCGGTTAAAGGGAAAACGGTAACCCGTTTGGCCATGGGTGTTGACATGAAGCGCTTTTCTGCGGCAAAATCAAAAAATGCGGTTCGCAAGAAGTTAAAGATTGATCAGAATAAGCTTGTTTTTTTAAGCGTACGCAGGCTAGTACCGCGAACGGGCGTTCATGTACTCATTGAGAGTTTTAGAATAGCGTATGACAGGCTGGGGGAGGACATAGAGCTTGTTATTGTGGGAGAGGGAAGAGAGCAGAAGCGACTAGAGAGCCTGAGCCGTTCAATAGGCCTGCGGAAAGTGGTGCGTTTTGTGGGAAGATCAAGCGATGAGCAGCTACCACTGTGGTATCAGGCAGCGGATGTGCACGTGATACCAACGGTTGCATACGAGGGATTTGGTGTATCAACTATAGAGTCTATGAGCAGCGGGGTGCCGGTTATTGGCGTGCCAACGGGCGCCATACCAGAGGTGTTGCTGTCATTTGATGAGCGGCTGCTTGCCGATGCTGCAAAGCCGCTTCCGCTGGCAGAGCGTTTGGTGTGGTTTGCAGAGGAGGGTGTGGCTGAAAAGTGGCCTGATCGATGCCGAGCATTTGTAAAAAGATTTTATAGCTGGTCTAAGCATACAGCGCAAGTAGAGGGGGTTTTGAAAGAAATAAAATAAGAAGCCATGAGTCTAGCGGTACTTAATTCCTATACGCCGCACATAGAGCGCCTTTTAAAGGGCGCGATTTTGATTAATTTGGCAACTCCGTTGATTGTTTTTTTTGATATTTTGCCGTATCCCTTTGTTACCTCTAAAGTATTTTTTTTGCAGATTCTTATTTCTTTGAGCGCCTTTTTTTATGGACTACTTCTTTTTTTAGAGCCTAAGAAGTATTGGCCGCGCGTTGGGCTCTTGCATGGCGCTGTTATTTTGTATGGATGTGTGATGCTGCTATCTACTCTCTTTAGTGTAGACTCGGCCAGATCCTTGTGGGCAAATCATACGCGCATGCTGGGGAGTTTTGCGATGCTGCATTACGGTATTTTGTTTTGGATAGTGAGTGTGCTCTATGATGAGAAATTTTCTTCTCTTTTAAGGCGTGTGCTATTAGGGGTAATTTTTGCTGTTGGTGTTTTAGCGCTTTTGGAATGGGCTGGTGTTTTATTTCCCAATAGAGAGTGGCAGCGCATTGGCAGCACCGTGGGAAGCCCATTTGGCCTTTCTCTTTTAGCGCTTTATGGCGTGGCGCTCAGTATTTTAGAATTTTATAAGAAAAAGAGGTTGTTAGCAGCAGTGCTGAGCATTTTTTTTATTGCTCTGGTGTTTTTGACCGGAACGCGAGGAGCTGTTGTTGCAATGGTTGGCGGCGCTTTGTTTGTTGGTTTAGTGTTGGTATTGAAAAAGTCGTTGTTGAATCTTTCGCAAAAAAAAGCCGCTTTGCTTGTCGGGGCAGTATCACTTCTGTTTGTGGTCGGTCTATTTGGTGGTGTTGCAGTCTCCAAGTTGCCTGCGTTTGATACGCTCAGTAGTGCCGCAAGCATTGGATCGCGCCTTACGGCATGGGATATATCTGTTAAGGCAGCACTAAGCAAGCCGCTCCTTGGCTACGGGCCGTTTACTTTTTTGTATGCCTTTAACGAGTTTTATGACCCCGCGGCAATTAGTTTTGCTTTTGATGAAACCTGGTTTGATAATGCCCACAACTATTTTTTTGAGCAGCTTAGCAGCATGGGAATGGTAGGATTTTTTGTGTACATAGGCATTTTTGCGCTCGCCCTATTTTATTGTTGGCGATTAGCAAAAGACGGCAGGCAATCTTTAGCTTTGGCCTATGCCACTATTGTGGTAATGCACGCGCTTTGGTTGGTTTTTGAGTTTGAAGAAGCCAGTTCACTACTTGTTTTTGTGATAATTCTAGGCCTTCTTGCCGCATCACAGAAAAAAATGTTATCTGAGAAAAAAGTATCAAAAGCGCTTCCTCTTGTTTTAATGGTTGCCGCTCTGCTTATGGGACGATCAAGCATACGATCAGTTCAAGCAGCTGCTGCGCACCAGCAGGCACTCAATTATGCGCGCAGCGGAGAGGTGGGGGGATGGTTTGAGGCGCAAAAAAAAGCGCTCAGCAGTGCCGGACCTTACGCTCACAGTATGAGGCTAGATATGGCGCGTGTATTTTCAGAATTTGAGCTTCCGCCAGACGCATCTTCTGTGCCGCTTGTTGATGCAGTATTTACTTTTATGCGCTCGCAAATGGCGTTGTCTCAAGAGGATCGCCCTTTGGATCCGTTTGCTTATCTTTTTGATGCCGATATTGCCCGCAGAAGGTATACTATATTTAGGGCTACGGCCGATGCTGACAGGGCTCTGCAACTTTATGAAAAAGCGCAAGAAGTCGCGCCGCGTAGGCCACAGCTTTTCTTAAGTAGTGCCTTTGCCTCTATTGATTTTAAAGAGTTTGATGAGGCAAAAAAGGAAGCGTACGCAGCTTTAGCATTAGCTCCAGAAGATGAGCGTGTGGCTAAGTTGTTGGCAGATGTTCTAGTGGGGATTTATCAAGACGGTGAGGACAAGGCTCTCTTAGAAGAAGCGCTTGGTTTGTATGAGCGTGTTTCTATTAAACGTCCACCTGGAACGTACGATGCTTTGTACAAGAGTTGGTCAACGGCGCTGCAGCTAGCCGGACAGCCAGAAAAAGCAGCTGAAATGTTAGGCAATATTGATAATGAAAATACTACTCGTCAATAAATTTTGGTATCCACGCGGCGGAGCCGAGCATTATGTTTTGGCGTTGCGTGAGCAGCTAAAAGCAAAAGGTCACACCGTGATTGAATTTGGGATGCATCATCATTTGAATATAAAAACGCCGTTTGATACATATTTTGTATCAGAATTGGATTTTAAAAAACGCGGCGGGATAAAAGATAGTCTGCACAAGCTGATGCGGGTTATCTATTCTCCGCAAGCGCGCAAGAAGTTTGCTCAGCTTTTGGTAGATGAGGCGCCTGATGTTATTCATATTCATAACATTTATCACCAACTCTCTCCGTCAATTTTGCTTGCTGCTGAGCGTGCGCGGATTCCTGTTGTGATGACGGCCCATGATTACAAGATTACCAATCCTAACTATAGAATGTTTCACCGTGGGCAGGTGTGTGAGCATAGTGATCATGGCAGATTTTGGGAGGCGCTCAGATATAGGTGCATGGACACCTGGAGCGCCAGCTTTGCAGTTATGGTGGAGAGCTATGTGCATGCTTTTTTGGGTACGTACAGACGAGCCGTTACGCGTATTGTGAGCCCTAGCAATTTTTTGATTGATTTAGCGGTGAGTCGTGGCGCGCCCAGAAAATGGTTTATCAAAATTCCTACGGGCATTGCTATGCCCGCTATGCCAAAAGAGTTGGGGCAGCAGGCAGTAGTTTATTTTGGGAGACTCTCTGAAGAAAAAGGATTGGGCGTTTTGCTTGAGGCGGCTAAGATGGCTCGTACCACGCCATTTGTAATTGTTGGCAGAGGGCCCATGGAAGCGGCTTTGAGATCTCGCGCGGGAGAGCTTGGATTGCGCAACGTTACTTTTGCGGGTTTTTTGCAGGGTGAGAGTCTGTGGAAAGTGGTGGCTGGCGCAAAAGCTGTGGTGGTGCCCACCCTTAGTTTTGAGAATTACCCATTGTCTGTGCTTGAGGCTCAGGCTTTGGGCACTATTGTTATAGCGAGTGCGGTAGGCGGTCTGCCAGAGCAAATAGTTAATGGGGAGACGGGTTTTTTGGTTCCTCCCGGAGATGCCGTAGAGCTAGCTAAAGCGGTGGAGCGCGCCATGGAAATGGATGAGGATGATCTAGCGCACATGGAGGCGGCAGCGAGAGCGGGAGTGATGCGCGTTAATGGTCATGACGAGCATATAAGCAGAATAGAGGCTTTATATAAGAGCGTGCAAGATACTGCTGCAGACGATGATAAATCCTTGCGCGTTGCTGTTATTGGGGCTAAAGGGTATCCACCGTCATATGGTGGCGTAGAACAGCACGTAGCGGCTCTAGGGCGCGTTTTTGCAGGGCTGGGGCACAAGGTGGTTATCTATAGTAGGTCATGGTATAGCCAAAAAAATCAAAATGGCGATGATCCTGTAATAAGTCGCCGCCTCTGGAGCCCCAAGATAAATGGGCTGGATACACTTTATCATTCGTTTGCCAGTACGCTGTCGGCTTTGGTGGGAGATTATGATGTGGTGCATTTTCATGGAGTAGGCCCTGCTGTTTTTGCCTTTTTTGTGCGTTTGTTTTCAAAAGCTAAGGTGATAGTAACTGTTCATTCGCTTAACAGAATGCATCCTCAGTGGGGATTTTTTGCTCGGCTGTGGCTTCGTTTTGGAGAATGGGCCGCCGCAATATTTGCCCACGAGACTATTGTTGTCTCCAGAGATTTAAGATCATATTTTAGAGGAAAACATAAAGCTGCCCGGATCCACTTTATTCCTAATGGCGTGGCGGTGAGAGAGAAAAAACCAGCGGCATCTTTGCTTGGTAGATGGGGCTTGCAGGAAGCTTCTTATGTTGTGGTGGTGGCGCGATTGGTAAAATCAAAACGTGTAGATGAAATTTTGCAGGCGTGGCGGTCCCTGCGAGCGGCAGATAGAAAGGATTGGAAGCTTGTCATTGTGGGAGATCAAAGTTTTTCATCTGATTATGTTGACGAGCTTAAAGATTTGGCGGGGAAAGATAAAAGTATTATTTTTACGGGCTGGCAGGAGGGCGAGGCACTGCAGGCCTTAATTGCTCATGCCCAAGCCTTGGTTTCTGCGAGCGCTTCTGAAGGGTTGCCTCTGACGCTGCTAGAAGCAAGTGCTTATGGGGTGGGCGCACTAGTCTCAGATATTGCTCCTCATAGAGAGATAGTTAAAGTAGACGCCGCGCGTTTTGCTGTGGGAGATGTGCCAGCGCTTGGCGCAGCCCTCAAACGGCTTTTAACTGACCCTGGATGGTTTGAGCAACTAGGAGAGCAAAATAAAAAACTCGTGGCGAGCGAGTATCAATGGGAGTCGGTAGCAGACAAAACGCTTAGTTTATACTATGATAGGCTTTAATCTTCTGGAGATTCAGAGAGGTCATCTTCTTTCTTAGATTTTGCTGTTTTACTGCTTGGACTATAGAGTCTGCCGGCAATATTCCACCGGTCTACATACTGACCGATGCCTTTTTTTTGCGATTTTTTACTAATGGTGCTTTTTTGAGACCATTTAACAAGGCTTTCAAAGTTTATTTTGTATCGCCCCGCTACAACGATGTAGGAGAGCTCATCATCCAAAATAGCACGTCTTATGGTTTGCTGACTCACTCCAAAGAGTTTTGCAGCTTCTGAGACTGATACGCGGATGATATTCATAGCTGTTTGTATAGACTAGTGTATACAAACAGCGTATATTACTAGCGTTTTTGTGTCAATTTGGACCATCAATGAATATTAGATTGAAACTGTGGATAAGTTGACCTAAATAGGCCTCTTTGTATACACTAGTCTATACAAATAGAGCTGGTAACAGGTAATGAGGGGGTGAGTATTAGTACATTTTCTTTTTTCTCTTGTTGCCCGTTATCGGGCACCTGTTTCCAATAAGTTATCCCCACCCGTTATCAAAAGCCGTGATTAGCTACAGCTATACCCAAGGATGAAAAATAAGGCTCACGATCACTTGCTGCTTTTCAGGCTTCAGACCAAACAAGATAAACAAGCCTTTACGCAGCTCTACGATAAATACTACGCCGATATTCATCGGTTTGTTTTGTTTAAGGTGCCGACCGCAGAGATAGCCGACGATATAGTGGCGCAGGTGTTTGAAGGGCTTTGGATGTATGTGGTACAAAGAAAGCGTATCATTCACTTTAGGGCGCTGATGTATCGCATAGCAAGAAATAGCGTTGCTGAGCATTATCGCAGGGAAGGTAAAACTATGGATGTAGCCATAGAGTACGTGGAATTTGATGTAGCGCAGGATAATGACGGGTTGCTGGGAGTAGCGCGAGAAGATTTGTTGGCCGCGTTTGTGCAGCTTACCGAGGATCAAGCGGAGCTCATACAACTAAGATATATAGAAGGATTGCCCATAAAGGTGGTGGCAGAAGTAGTGGGAAAGAGCCGTGGCGCGGTGAGTGTTAGCTTGGGGAGGGCGCGGGCTAGTCTCAAACGCATTTTGGACGCAGATGTCCACAAGAAAAAATAACTATCGCAAGGTATACTGACTATGGCGATTAGCCAAAAACAATTAAAGGATTCTCTTGCTGCATTGGGCAGTGATTTTTCTGCAGTTGATGAAAAGAGAAGTAAGCAAACGCGAGAGCGTGTGTTGGCTTTTATGGATAACAATCCTATTGCCACTGCGCCAAGCGCATACGAAAGATTGAGATTGGCAGGAAAGTATATAATGCCGTCAGGCGTCTGGCATTATGCCTTGCAGCCTATAATGGTGGTGGTGCTTGCCTTTACGCTGGTTACCGGCGGTTGGGTGACATCGGTATCTGCCGCTAGTGGGAGTCTGCCAGGAGATGCGCTTTATACGGTAAAATTGGTTTCGGAAAAAACGCAGCTGCAACTTGCATACTGGTCTGATGATCCGCTGGTGGTAACAGGGCTGCAGGTATCTTTTGCAAAAAGAAGGATAGATGAAATAAAAGCGGTGAGCGAGCTCTCGCCGGGAGACAAGGAGGAGCGAATAGACAAAGCAGTGAGAGGTTTTAAAAAAGGAATCGCGGCAGTGCGCGAATCATTAGAGACAGCGGCCGATAATAAGCCTGAGCAGGTTGCGGCGATCGCCAGAAAAATACAGGATCAGGGCACTGATTTGGTAGAAGCCATAGAGCAGGCGGAACAAGCGTTGCCTCAAGATGTGGCTCAAGAGCTTGCCAGTGCAAAAGAAGTTGTGGAAGATGCAACGGATCAGGCGGTAGAGGTTATTGTGGAGAGTCGGCAACAGGGAGATCAGTTGGTTTCTTCAGACGATATAGCCAGTGTAATTGTTGGAAAGCTGGATCGCGCTACGGTAAGCGCAGAGCCAAAAGAAGCTCTCTTGAGCGAGAAAGTTGTGCAAAAGCATCTAAAAGACGGAGAATTTGAGCAAGCGCTGGACGAGGTAAAACGCATGCGCGCTTTGGTAAAAGAGCAAACTGCGCAACAAGAAGAGCAGGAGCCAAGCTTGCCAGGTGTGCTTATAAGGGTGATAGAGAACGTAACAAGCACTATAATAGGCGAATAACCATACGTTTAGTTAATTATTATTAATCATTTCTCGTCCCTTGTGGGGAGGATTCAGCCGATTGGCGGGCTGTATCCTCCTCTGATAAGGGGAGTAAGGAAAAGTAGTTGTGCATTAAGGTCGAGCTTCCATAAGGGAGTGTGCACGGCATTGTAACTGATCTTGGTTGCGAGAAATGATCATTGCCAAGATCGGTATCTAAAAAAGTCTAAATAACTTATGACTACAGCAATAGCATATTCTAGAAAAGCATTTACGGGTGTTGTTGTTGCGTTGACGGTACTTTGGTCAATTGGTGCGGCCGCACTGATTTCTCCACTAGTAGCACAAAGCGCAGTCGCTCTAGCAGATCTCTCAGACGGAGATTTGATCATGACTGACGGCGCTGCAGCAGGGGCTACGGTATACGTGCACAACGACGGTAAAAAATACCCATTCCCTAACGCCAAGATCTACGCATCATGGTACGGGGACGACTTTTCAAGCGTGATGCGCATTTCTGCGGAAGACATGGGATCCCTTGCATGGGGCTCCAACATGCTCTACCGCCCAGGCTCACGATTGATTAAAGTTCCAGACGATCCAAAGGTGTACGCTGTTTTGCCAGGAGGCACAGTAGCGTGGGTCAAGGATGAAGCAACAGCACAGAAGTTTTACGGAGACGCATGGGCAGGTCGTGTAGACGACTTGTTGGCATCTCTATTTGTAGCTGACTACACCAATGATCCAAACATGGATCTAACCGCTGATTCAAACTACCCTGACGGTACACTTATTAAAGTAGATGATGGCGAAGTAGCTGCATCTGCTTTGATGTACTACTACATTGACGGTGGTATGAAGCGCGCAGTGGGAGACGACGCAATGGGACAGTTCAACTTGGACTACGCCATTGAAGTTTCCTCTGACGACGCAGCAGCATTTGACGACGGCGACGCTATGGGATCAGGAGAATTCCTTAACCCAGTAGCCGTACAGGAAGGTACAACCACTCCTGGAGCAGACGCACCAGACGAGGTGGTAGCAGACGGAGACCTTTCCTTTAGTCTAGCCGCAGACAGCCCAACTGCTCGTCTTCTTGACGGGACAGGACTCAACGCAGTGTTGAAGGTGGCTGTAAGTGGTGAGGGTAACATCGACGAGCTAACCTTTAAGAAGGTTGGAACAACCGCTAACACCAACATTACTGGTATGCGCGTTGTTGACAGTTCTGGCGCACGTCTTGGTAACGTAGTTTCTTCAATCAATGAGGATGACACGGTTACCTTTACAGGACTTGACCACGACGTTGATGGAAGCGACTCACTTGAATTGCAAGTGGATCTAAACACCTCAGCAGGCGCTTCTGACGCACGCTTTGAGTTGACTGGTGTTGACTCTGGCGCAAGCGTATCAGGACTTCCTGTTGCAGGATTCTTGCTAGACGTTAAAGACGGTTCAACTGTTGTAACCACGGTCACCTTTGACCTTGATGGTCCAGCGGATAACTCCAGTGTTCAGCTTGGTAATGAGATTGAAATATTCAACTTCACACTTCGCGACACCGGAAGTAAAGAAAAGTCAACTTTTGACGGTATAACTCTTTACAACAACGGTTCTGTTACTGATGAAGACGTAGAGGACTACAAGCTTGTAGCTCCAAACGGCGACATCTTGGCAACCGTACAGCAAGACGGCAAGTGGGTAGTATTTGACGGCTTGGACTACGAGCTGATCAAGGGTGCTACCAAGTCATTTAAGATCAAGGCTACACCTAAGACAGGTGCAACCAGGACTATTGACTTGCAGCTCCAAAATGACTACGACTTGAAAGTAATGGGCAATACTTCTGCTCACTACATCCTAGCTACCGCTGACGGTAGCGGAACTAACGACTCAACCTTCCCTGTAGGTGACGCTTCTGGCTACACCGACATGACTTTGGCTTCAGGTTCTCTAACCTGGAACAAGTCTGGAGAGAACCCAACCTCTAACTACGCCGTAGGAGAGGCTGACGTAATCTTGGGAAGCTTTGACGTTAAAGCAACTGGTGAAGATATTGAAATCAGAAAAGTAAGCTTTGCCGTTCTTGAAAGCACTTCTGGTTCAACTTCAACTTCACTTGACGGAAGCGTCTTTATTAAGGCTGACGGCCAGACACTCTACAGCGCAGCATTTGCACGTAGCATGTTTACCGGAACCAACACAGACGTAACTGAGTCAAGTAAGTCACTAAGCACCTTCCTAACCGTTCCTGCGGGAGAAACCAAACGTATTGACATTGTTGGTACTATTGGATCCGCTGCAGCTTCAACGGACAGCTACGGTGCCGTGTTTAATGTTGCTCAGAACAAGCGCCTAACTACGGGCGACTTGCAGACTCCAACAGCTAGCATTGTTAACGCAGCAGTACGCTCTGTGAAAGCAGCAGCACTGACGGTTAACAACATTACCATGGCCGCTTCTGGAACCTACAAGATTGTTGCAGGAACCAACGGCGCGCTTGTTGGTAAGTATGTGCTTGACGCCAGCTCTGGTGGTGAGGACGTACGCGTTAACAGCATTGTAGTAAGCCAGGGTAACGGTGGTTCCGCCGCAAGCGTAACTGACTGGAGCAACTGGCGCCTCTACAGAGTTGAAGCTGATGGATCAGAGACTGCTCTGGACACCAGCAACGATACTAACACGGGTGCTGCTAACATGACCTTTACCTTGATCACTCCTGAAGTGATTGGTAAGTCAGACGTAGACGGAGTTACCTACCACTTGCGTGCTAACCTTGCTTCCGCCGCTGGCGCAAGCGAGACCGCCGTATTTGTTGTGGGTAATGAAGGAAGCGCAGCTGTGGGAGATGTTACTGGAAACTCAGTGACGGAGAGCGTACTTAATGGTACTTCAACGGGAAGCACCTCACTTGGAAGCACGGTAATTATTACCGCTTCTGGTGGAGCAATTAAGATTGCTGTTGATTCCGCAAACGCACCGGTGAAGAACTCTCTGGTTAACATTGGTACTACCAATTACAACCTGGGTGCCTTTACTATCAAGGCAGAAGATGAAGATCAGAAAGTTACTGACCTTGAGGTGAGCTTGTTTGGAACAGCAAGTCTAAACGATGTTAGAAACGTCCGCCTATACTTGGATGACGCTTCAACACCACTTGCTCAGGTAACACAGCTAACCACGGGTGGAGACAATGCTGCTACCGGATATCACACATGGACTTCTGCTAGCGAGTTGTTCAGAATTGAAGCTGGACAGACACGCCGCGTGAAATTCCTTGCAGACATTGCAGGAGCTGGTACTGCTAAGCTTGGTAATGATGTTCGCCTTGAGATCCGCGACGCAAGTCACGTATCCTCAACCGGTGTCAGCACCAACACAGCATCAACCAAGACCGTGCTTAACACCAACTCAATCACTCACACCATTCAGCCATTTACCGTAACGGTAGCAGAGGCAAGCCCTGCATATCCTGCTTCTAACTTGGAGAAGGACGTGTCAACGGGATCCCTCTTGGCGCAGTTTAAGATCACTAACTCTGGTTCTGCTACAATCACTACCACGCAGTTTAAGATCTTTAACAACGGTGCATGTACGTTTGATTCAGACGGTGCAACCACCTGTAACTCTACCGGTGTTCAGTACTCACTGAAGACTTCAGCTGAGAACGCAAACTCCACAACCAACTTGGTATCTGGAGAGGACACTGAAGAGAGCTCTGGTGTAATTACCTTCTCTGGTGGAGGACTTGCATCATCAGCTAACATTGTAATTGCCGCAGGACGCTACAGAACCTTTGGTGTGTATGTGTCTGGTACTAACGATGGATTTGCTAAGGGTGCTAGCTGGCAGCTCTCTGTTGCAACTGAAGGTGATATGACCTTTAGCGTGCAAGATGAGAACTTGGGTTATGACGGTAACGTTGACGGTAATCAGGACGACTCTAACACGGGTCTAAAGATGACTGGTCAGCCTAGCTTGCCATCTGTCACAGACAGCGTAACCTAAAGCATCTAGCTTTACTTTATACGCCTAGCGTATAGCAAAAGCCCCCACACGGGGGCTTTTGTTTTTAGTACGCAGGGGTTAGGGTGTAGGGTGTAGCCTCTTAGCGTCATCCTGAACTTGATTCAGGATCCAGGCAGGAGTATAAGACGTGCTCTATTTCTACCCTAGATTCTGAATCAAGTTCAGAATGACAAGTGGGCAACACTACACCCTACACCCTAACCCCTATACCCTAGAGAAACTTGACAAAAGCGCAAGAATTTGCTAAGGTAAGGGGCTCCTTGTAGTATGGGAGTAGTTCTTAAACAAATAAAAAAGGAGAGAACCATGAAGACGCCCCTATTGGGTATCGCGGTGCTCTTGAGCGCAAGCGGATGTTTGCAGTTTGAAGACAGGGCTTTTGTGTGCGAGAGTGATGATGACTGCGCGCAGGGAGTATGCGCCAGAGCATCACTGGATGACACGCAGACCTACTGCTTGGTTAACCCACCTGATTTATCTGAAAGCCAAGAAGGTGAAGGGGAGAAGCCTTCTGAGGGCGAAGGTGATAATCCAGAGCCTCAAGAGGGTGAAGGCGAGACGCCAAACGGTGAATCTGGAGGCGAGGGTGAGGGTGAGGAGATTGACCCGCCGGATGGTGAAGGAGAGGGCGAGCACGTCATTGGCGAAGGTGAAGGCGAGCTTGATTCTGGCGAAGGTGAGGGAGAAGATTCGTCTGGAGAGGGAGAAGGCGAGGTAATTGATCCCGGCGAAGGTGAAGGAGAGTTTGATCTCGGCGAGGGAGAAGGCGAAGGAGAGGGCGAGGGCGAGCCTGATTGCCTTTTGGATGATCAGTGTATTGCTCATGATCCTTGTACCATAGGCCGTTGTCTTGCGGGAGAGTGTCGTATTGTTTTAGCAGATGATAACACTCCGTGCAGCGATGACAATGCCTGCACAGCGGCAGACACGTGTCAGGCTGGCAATTGCATGCCGGGCGATGCTCTGGATTGTAGTGATTTTGAAGATCAGTGCAATGAGGGAGCGTGCGATCCTGATTCAGAGCAGGAGAATCCCTGCTTTAGCGAGCCGCGTCTCTCAGACGAACCGCTCGCCTGTCAGAGTGGGCTTTTTTGCGCGGTGGACGGCGTTTGCCTTGATGGTATTTGTGAGGAGCAGCAAAGAGATTGTTCTGAGTTTAATGGAGCGTGCGCAACGGGCGTGTGCTCTGAAGATCTAGGGCGCTGCCTTGCAGATGGCGCTCCTCATGAGGAAGATTTATGTGATTTGGAGCAGCCGGCGCAGTGTCATCATGGTGCATGTCAAAATGGGGCCTGCGCGGTAGTCCGGGACCAGAACGGTAGTCAGTGCAGCGATGGAATGTTGTGCACGGGCGCTGATAGTTGCGAGGACGGCGTTTGCGAAGGGATTGCCATCTCATGCGGTCATCTAAGTGATCAGTGCAATGAGGGAGTTTGCAACTCTGATACGGGCGCGTGTGAAGCGCGCGCCGTGGATGATGAGACTCAGTGCAATGACGGACTTTTTTGCACGGTGCTGGACCAGTGCAGCGGCGGCATCTGCTCAGGCGCTGCGCGCGATTGTAGCGTCGCAGATGAGATCTGCTCTATTGGCGTTTGTTCTGAGGAGCAGTCCGAGTGTGTTGCGGATGACGCTTTAGCCAATGCTACGCCGTGCGACGATCTGGATGTGTGCACGGGCGAGGGAAGCTGCCAAGATGGCGCTTGTCAGCCCGGAGAGGCGCTTAATTGCGACCATGCGGCTGATCAGTGCAATGCGGCGGTTTGCAATCCTGAATCGCTAGAGGATGATCCGTGTGAAGCTGTTCCTGTAGATGATGACACGCCTTGTACTGACGGCGATGATCTGTGCACGGTTGAAGACAGCTGCCAGCAAGGTGTCTGCGAAAGCGGAGACGCTCCTGACCGGGATGAAGATGAGCACATAGATGACCGGTGTGGTGGCGACGACTGTGATGATGGCGATCAGACCGTTTATCCCGATGCTCCGGAGCTTTGCGACGGAGTTGCTAATAGCTGTGGTGGCCAGGTAGACGTGTTTTATGAGGTGCCGACACCTTCATGGTCTGAGTGGGGTCCTGTGGATGGTTTTGCGCGTGTTTGGACAGAGGCTGCCCGCGCTGGAAAGGTGTGTGTAGAGACAATTCTAGAGAATGCACATGCACGCTCTTCTCAAATTGGATTGCCAGAGAATTGTTCTCTTGAGATTTGCGTTGAAATTCAAAACGGTGATGAGGGAGCTGCCATACGTTTTGATGTTGTTGACTATGGACAAGTATGGCTTCTGGAAGAAGAGGATGGGGAGTTTTGTCAAAGTCTTCCGGACGATTTGCCGAATCCGCTAGAAGTGGAAATAATTTCGGTTGGTAATGGTGAACGATATATGTGCAACTTCAAAATCCGCTCCACGCTCTCTGCAGAAGGTGAGGGAGAGGGTGAAGGTCTGTAAAGTAATGAGGTTACCTCACGCGAGGTAGCCTTTTTTAATACTCCTTGACAAAAATGAAAAAGAGTGGTACGGTTTGGTCAGGGGAAAAGCAAAAAAACGCTAAAACAAAAGAAAAAAAAGGAGGGGTCATGCGAGTACTCACGGGGACCCTGGCAGCTTTGCTGCTGTGTTCAACCAATGCATTAGCTCAGGATGATCAAGATGAGTCCTCAGAGTCACTACAAGAGAGTGAAAGCTCTGACGATGAGCCGCAGAAGATTGGTGTGTTGGTTTTGCCAGCCAACAAGAAGCTTAGAGCCGTGGCAATGGATCTAGAAGAGCTTTTAGCCATGTCATTTAGCGATAAGACGCCTTTTGCTGTCCTAGATGGTGAACAATTGCGCAAAATTGTTGCGCCAGAGCAGCCGTTTAAAAAGCAAAGCAAGGCCGTAGAGCAGTGCCTAAAGGATCCAGGCTGCATTGCGCCGCTCATGGTCCAAGAAGACATGATTTTCTGGACCGTAAGCTACGTGGGTAAGAGTGGTAAAGGTTTGCGTCTGCGGCTCAACCTGTTTGATCTGGATGGTAACGTGATTGCTACCCATGATTCTGGGCGCGTAACGCAAGAGCAGCTTTACGAGGGCACCTTTTTGACAGCAGAAAAGCTGATTGGAAAGCACCGTGGAACGCTCATTGTAAAGACCCCTAGCGATGCGCATGTCATCATCAATGATGATAAGCATCCCAGTGGCGAGCATACGTTGTCATTTCTTGAGCCCGGGCCGTATAAGATTGTGGTAAGCAGCAAAGGGAAGAGACCCTTTGAGCAAACCGTAGAGCTGAGGGCTTCGGCCCTAGAGACAGTAGAGGTTAAAGCTACCGATCTTAAACCTTGGGTAAGTAAGGCCGTGGCTCAGAAACGCGATCAAGGCATTGCTTATTTCCGCAAGGACCTCTTTGAGATGGCGGCAAGTACGCTTGCAGAGGCGCGAGCCCTGCCGGGCGGGGATCAGGATAGTAAGTTGCTTTTCTATCTGGCGCGTAGCTACGTAGATCTCAATGAGCTTGCAAAAGCGTTTGAGTCCGCAGAAGCGGCTACCAAAACGCATGATCCAGAAGGTAAGTTTGGAAAGCGTGCTGCAGAGTTGTTGAAAAATCTGCGCAAATCATACGGAAGCGTCATCTTTAAGCGTTTGGCTAGCTCCACTGTAAAACAGGGCTACATCTATCTTGATGACATTGCCGGGCTCATTGGAAAGGAAAAGAAAGAGCAGTTTAGAAAACTGCGGAATCGTCTGAAGAGCCAAGCGGTAGATTTGAGCACAAGTGGGTACGTATACTTTTTGCCCTACGGCCAGTATCGCGCCAATGGGGTTCCCTTTACGGTAGAGCAGGGAAGTCTGCCAGAGGTAGAGATTCTGCTAGAGGCCACGCCTCGTGAGCAGGAGTCAAAGGGTCTTTCTGTGCCGGTCATGGTAGCCTCTGGGGCTGGCGCTGCGCTGCTCACGGCATTTGGCATGCATTTGATGGCTGTTTCAGAAGCTGAGGATTATGAAACAGCAGGAAATCAAAAGAAGGCTTTTGAGGCGCGCGATTGTGCAGAGTTTTATCAGAAAACAGCCTTTGTTGGCTACGGTTTAGCCGCCGTCGCTGGAGGTGTTGCTGGATGGCTCTGGTGGCAGGACCAAAGCAGAAGCGTTGTTGCGCTTCCTGGTCAGCTGATTTTGCAGGGATCATTTTAGTAAAGTAGTCGTCTGTTTTGTGCAGGCGGCTTTTTGTTTTGGTCGAGCTTTGCTACTATGGGAGCCATGAGTAGAAATCTACCAATAAAACAGCGGATAGTACAAGCTTTACTGCTCCTTGTGTTGGCTACGCCACTTGTCATGTTGCCAAGTACATTTTATTTCCCTTTTTCTACCACAAAGGCTTGGTTTTTTAGAGCTGTCATTCTTGCGACCCTTTTTGCTTGTGTATTTTTTTCTAAAGACTTGCGCGCCATCAAGCCAAAAAATAATCTGGTGGCATTTGCCGTTTTATTTTTTTTGTTAATTTACGCTGTAACCACCGCTACGAGCATAGATGTGCATAGATCTTTCTGGGGGAATTACGAGAGGATGATGGGTCTTGTTACTATGATATATTTTGTGGTTTATTTCTTTTTATTGAGAACCTTCTTTTTTGATAAACAATCGTGGCGCTGGTTTTGGGGTATTTTTGGTGGTGTTGGTATTGTGGTTTTTTTGCTTGGTTTGTATCAAAGCTACAATCCTGACTTTTTGATTGGTAGGCAATTTGGTGGAAACCACGGATACCGTGAAAACATTACGCTCGGCAATCCGCTTTATGTTGGGCAATATAGCGTGTATCTCCTTTTTTTGGGCTTGTATTGGCTTAAAGATACATTTGATAGATGGCGCATAGATAAATCACGTGTTAAAGAGCTGTGGTTTTGGGGGGCCGCAGTGTTCTCTAGTCTTGGTTTGTTATATTTGTCTCAAACAAGAAGTTCGTTTGTTGGACTAGTAATGGCGGTTTTTTGTGGCTGCGCTTTGATGGCTTTGCTTCATCAAAAAAAGAGGGATAGGCGCATCTATTTGATTGCTTTTGTTCTTATGAGTTTGGTGGCTGCTTTTATTTTAAGTCCTCTGAGTCAATCGGTGACCGCTCATCTGGGAAAAGTAAATCGGTTTACCGACTTAAATTTTTTGTCCTCTTCAAACATCAATCGTATACATGCATGGAAGACGGCCGCAACAGCATGGAAAGACCGCGCTTTTCTAGGTTGGGGTCCTGGCACTTTTTCTATTGCTTATAATCAGTATTTTGATAGTAGGCGATTAATTAAACGAGACTTTACCGACACGTGGTTTGACAGCTCTCATAATCAATACCTAGACGCGCTATCAGAGCAAGGTGTTTTGGGGTTTGTTGCGCTGCTTTTTTTGTATGCAAGTGTGCTGATAGGACTTATGGTTGCTTGCCGAAGAGGACATATCAAGCTCATTGATATGATGATGCTTGTGGGACTGTTGATAACGGTGGGTGTTACTAATATATTTGTTTTTGAACAAGTTACTTCATATTTCAGTCTTTTTTCTTTTTTGGCATTTGTTAGTTTTATTATAGATGGACAAAAAAATGACTTCGTTCTTAATCGTTCCTCAGTGCCGATCCGCGGGGCACTTCTTTACGGATCAGTTATAATTTTGTCAGTGGTCTCGTTTTACACCGTGATAATACCTGCGCGTGCAAACGCTACGGTACTCTCCTCACTTCTGCAAGTGGTACGCACAGGATCTGTTGAAGACCTCTTGCTCTCAGCGGAGCAGGCAACGCGTAGCGGCTTTGCTCACCATGAGCATAACTATTCAAAATTAGCAGAGCTTTTACTCAAGACGGCCTACATACCGCAGGAGCATCTGCAGCCCATGATTTCGCTTTACCGCTTCACTATTGAAGGGTTGCAAGAGCAAATGAAAAAACACCCAAGAGATGTATCTTTGCCTATGCTGATAGCGCCCGTCTTGCATGATGCTTATAGGGTGGCGCCGGCTCTATTTCCGCGTGGCAGAGAGCGCGGCGATCAATATTTTGTTAAGGCTTCTGAGCTTTCTCCCAATCGGCAAGAGATATTGGCCTATTGGGGTAATCAGATTATGCAGTCAGGCAATTTAAAGGATGCGCGGGAGCCGTATGTAAGAGCGCTGGCGATGGCTCCAAGCTCTCCAATTTCATTTAATTTGTATGCGGATTATGTAATGGCAATAGAAGAAAATCCCAGCAAGGCACTTCATTTATATGAGTGGGGGATTAAAGAACGTTTGGTAGACATAAACAGTAAACGCTTGGTGGACATGGTGCGAGCTGTTCAGAGCGCTCATGGTAAGCAGCAGGCTTTAGAGCGGCTTGATGTGTTGATCTATTGCTTTACACATGGTGGTGATAGGTCGGACTGTGGCGTTTATGGGCGCACAGACCCTGTTTATGGGCGCATAGATCCGATTCCTTCTTTTATGGGCCCGCTTTACGACCTAAGAGAAGAATTAGTGAGCAGCACTTGATATTTTTGTAGGGGCGCGCTACTATAGCAGCCACTGCTTTTATGACAATTTTGCCACAACGTCATGTAAAAAAGTTGGTGCGTCTTGCTCAGGCGCTTGTTTTGTTGTCCATGACTATGGTTTTATTTGTAGCTCTTGAGCAGGTTGTATTTCCTTTTGTGGTCACAAAAATTTGGATTTTTCAGGCTTTTGTTGCGGCGGCTTTTGGTCTTTATTTGATAATTCTTTTATTTGATAGGAAATATTTGCCAAAAATCAGCGTACTTTCTGGGGCGATAGCCTTTTTTTTGGTGGCAACGCTTATTAGTTCCTTTTCTGGCGTTGATTCTACCAGATCGCTCTGGTCTGTGCATGAGCGAATGCTGGGCTGGTTTAATGTAGCGCATTTTGCGGCTTTTTACGTTTTGATTATTGGTTTGTTTAGAACAAAAAAGGAGCGCATGTTTTTGGTGATGTGGTTTTTGCTTTTGAGCATCCCCAACAGCATAACGGTTATGATTCAAAAGCGTGTTCCCGGATTTTTGCTGAGCGATTCTAATCGTCCTGTGGGGCTTTTGGGGAACGCCATTTACGTTTCTTTTTTTGGGGTTTATGTGATGTCATTTGCGCTGCTGGTATCACGTTTTTGTGTTGAAAAATTTAAAGCAAGTAAGCAGTACGCAACGCGGCTTATTACTTATGGTTGGTTTAGTGGGATCGTGGTTTGTGCAGTAGCCGCTCTTTTGGCGGGGATAGCAACTGGTTTGTCAAACAGCAGAAGTGCGATGCTTGGCTTGATGGCCATGCTTATTTGGGCGAGCATAGTTGTGGCGATTGCAGCCTCTGCAAGGCGTGTAAGAAAAAAAGCCATCATGTTTTTGTTGGTAGTAGCGATGGGTGTAAGTGTTGTGGTGATTGGCAACAAGAGTCCACTGCTAGAAAAGGCTCCGCTTGTGGGAAGATTTGCAAACTTTTCGCTTATGAGCGGCTCAAATGATAATCGTTTATTTGCGTGGGAGGTGGGGTTGAAAGGATTTGCCGAAAGACCATGGTTTGGCTGGGGGATCTACAACTATAGTTCTGTTTTTAACAAATACTATGAGGGTCGTCGGCTTCAATCAGACAATTATGCAGAAACCTGGTTTGATAATGCTCACAATTTTTATATTGATACGCTTGTAACGGGCGGTATTATTGGTTTGTTGGGTTATTTAAGCATGTATGTTGCGGCACTTTATTTGTGCTATTGGGGGTGGAAGAAAAATCGCCTTTCTTTTTTTGAAACAACGCTGCTTAGTTCTTTGGTTGTGTTTCATGCGGTGCAGAATATTTTTGTCTTTGAACACATAGTTTCATATTTGAGTTTCTTTTTGCTGCTTGCTTTTATAGCAGGTGGTACCGGAAAAGTGCGGAATTATAGGAGAGGAGAAATCAATGTGTTTGTGGTTGTTCTAGCCGCTGTGTTGGTTGTGATTAGTACAGGTTTTGTTATATACAGGGCTAATATTGTCCAGTATCAAGCAAATAGGTATATGTATACTGGTTTGCATACGCTCTATGCTACCGGCAAAGCTGGCTTGTGGTTTTCCGATTTCAATAAGGCTTTGGCGCTTCCTACGCCTCACAGAGCACATATTATTGAAGAGATGGCTCGTTCTATTTTAGGTGCCAATATTCCACCAGAATTGGTTAATGATAGGCTCAGAGAAATGGGGGGATACATCATCAAGGAATTGGAAAATAATACTGCAGAACATGAGTATGATGTGATTAATCGCATGATGCTTGCTGAGATGTGGTTTTTTATGGGCCGACTATTCCCTAATGAATATCCGGATGCCTTTGAGTTGGGAGATCAATATTTTACGGCAGCTATAGCTCAGTCACCACAGCGTCAACAGCTTTTGATTAATTGGGCCAGTCATCTTGCGCGCATTGGTATGTGGGATAAAAGCAGAGATGTTATGCTTCGTGCTCGTTCATTTTCTCCCAAGGTTGGTGTAGTTGCCGAGGCGTATCAGGCCTATTTAGAAAGAACAAACCAAAAAATGACGGCATTAAGACACAAAGCTGTGCTTTTGGATTTTCACCGAGGATCGTTTAAGGAGTACGAAGAGAATGCCATTGATTATCATAATTTTGTAGATAAAGAGAAAGGTGCTCGCAGGTTGGCGAATTTTATTGCGTGTACAGATCAGATTGTTCCCGCACAGTGTCCACCAGTTCAGCGCCGCGAGGTAATGGTAATTGTTCCTCGTGTTGAAACATTTGATATTGTAATTAATTACTATAAGCAGTTAGATCCAGAGAATCTAGAGCCATTCCAGAGTGCTAAGCTGTTTTATTATCCAGCAGAGGAGTCTCATGAATCATAATTTAGAACAATTTTTACAAAAGATAGGGCAGGGCGCACTTTATGGTGCTGCGCTTGTTCCTGCTATTATTGCTACCTCTGGGTTTGTTTTTCCCTTTATTACACCTAAGGTTTTTGTGGTGCAAGCGATGGCAATGGTAGTTCTGGTTGTCTGGATGATTTTATATCTGTATGAGCCAAAGAGATACGCACCTAAAAAGTCCTGGATATTTTTGACGTTGGCAGCGTGGGTCTTGTGGCTATTTATTAGCGCTATCTATGGCGTGGATTTTTATAGATCTATCTGGAGCGATCAGGAGCGCATGTTTGGTATATTCACGGTTGCCAGTTTTTTTGTGCTTGCGTTGGGTTCTAGCGTTTTTTTAAGAGAAAAGAAGGATTGGGGTGGTTTAGCTAAAGCCCTCTTACTATCAGGAGCCGTTGTCATGATTGGGGGTGTATATCAACTTATTGATCCGACGGTTTTGGCTGGTGATGGTGGAAGAATTGAGAGTACAACCGGTAATGCAACCTATTTGGCTTTTTACGCTGTGTTTATTTTTATACTGTCAATTTTTGTATGGGCTAAGAGGGCGGCTCTCAACGGTTCAAAAGAGATGCTGCTGCGGGGTGTATTAGCGGCTTTAATGGTTTTATCGGTCGTTAATTTTTTTGGAGCAGCGGCACGTGGTGTAGCTCTTGGATTAGCGGCAGCATTCATATGGGTTGTGGTAATAGCTGCGGCAATAGGTAGCAGTAAAAAAGTCAGGAACTATGCGCTTGGGGTGATGCTTCTTATGGTAGGCTTTTCAGCGCTATTAGTATTTGGTGGTAATACGCGACTGGTGCAGTCAGTGTCTCTGCTAAATCGTATTTCTGATTTTTCTATCTCAGGAACTGTAGAAACGCGACTGCGCACATGGGATAGCGCGTTTGCTGCAACGGCGGAAAAACCCCTCTTTGGGTGGGGGTGGTCAAATTTTGCTGCCGCATATGATAAGCACTATAATCCTGATCAGCTTAAACACGGTTATGGAGAAACGTGGTTTGATAATGCGCACAATACGGTCATTGAGGTGTTAACCACAAGCGGTGTTCCGGGCGCACTGCTTTATTTGATGATGTGGGTTGCCTTAATGGGATCACTCTTTGTCTTGTATAAGAAAGGGCGGCTGACAACGACAGAATATGCGATTTTGAGTGCCTACGTTGTCTTCCATTTTGTTCAATCGTTATTTGTTTTTGACCATCCGCTGTCTTATCTGGCGCTGTTTTATGTGTTGGGCTATGTGGCTTATTTGGAGGCGGGGCAGCGTACCATATTTTCTCAAGGGTTGCGTTTAAAAGGCAACACAAAAAGAACGGTATCGGTGGCGCTTGTTCTTTTGGGAATCGTGATGCTTAATGTGACCGTTGTAAGAGCGGTGCGTGCCAATCGGCTTGAATCTGATTCACATGAGGCATTGGCTCTGCAGCGAGATATAGGCCTATGGCATGAATTAACCAAGCAAGCGGTAGAGGTTAGCGGACCATACTCAAGTCATATTATTTTAAACGCCGGAAAGGCGCTTCAGGAATTGCCGCTTGTGGCTCTTCCGCGCACGCAAGATTTAGCACTCATTTATGAAGACATGATCGGGCGCGTGGAGCGGAATATGGCCAAGCACCCACACTTTATCACCCACAAGCTGCTTTATGTGAGTCTTTTGGCCAATCAAGTGCTTCTGTTTGAGGAAACAAAAGAGGCTTCTGCGGCTCTGGCGCTCAGGGTGGCAGAGGATGCACGTGAACTATCGCCGCTTAGGCAGCAGATGTTCTATACGTTGATCCAGAGCTATATGGATGCTGATCGGTTTCAAAAAGCTCTTCCTCATATTGGCATGCTCCGTTCATCCTCTCTTTTGCGTGCCGATGTGCACAGGGTAATTGGCGGCTTTTACCTCTTGGCAGGTCAACACAAAGAAGCTATAGATTCATATGAGATGGCCATACGAGTTCATGGATCTCCTTTGGCCGTGGTTGGTGCTGGTGATAATGTGGAGTTATTGGAAGAATACGGGCTATTGCAGATAGAGCACGGAAATCCTATGCGAGGTGTGTGGTTTTTGGACAGCATTGCTTCGTGCCGACAGTCTGATATAGATTGGGTTCCTTGTTTGTGGGGAAGCAGCGATATGGCCGCATTGTTTGTGCCAAGTAGGAAAGCGCTAGCAGCTGCTTTGATTTATTATAGACAAGCGGGAAGAGATGATAGGGTTGCTGCATATACCACTTATACAGAGCGTTTTTATCAGGGACTGCAGCTGCAGCAGATTCTAGAGGCTACTCCTTGATTTTTTAGGGTGGTTTTGTTAGGGTTGGTCCATGCAAAAGATGCAGCTTTTTATAGCTATACCCTCATATAACCGTGCTGACGCCTTGCGAACGTTGCTAGGTCAGTTGCAGGTGCAAAAAACCGATTATGATTTTGTGGTAGTTGCATTAAATGATGGTGGTAATGAGCAGTCTGAGGCGGTTTTAAAGCAAGCCTTAGCACATGGATTACGTTTGGTGTGGAATAAGACATCCCGGGGAAGCGGTTTGCCTTCTGCTCGGAATAAAATTTTAGACACCATTGAGCGTCTTTACAACAGACAACCAACCACGGTTGTTTTTTTGGATGATGATTGCGAAGTGGACGAGGATTTTGCGCAGAGGCTCTATGAAGCATCGCTGAAGTATGATGGTTTTACCTTTGCTATTGAAACGGTTGGTCGCTCTGGCATTGTAAATACCAAAGATAATCCTCTTGTCAGTAGATTGCTTGCGCCGGCTTTAGGTAGAGCCTGGCTTAAGATTGGTTTTTTACGGGGCGGGTATTTTCAGAGAAGAAGCGTGCCGGTGCGGGTGGACCATCTTCCGGGTGGGTGCTTGGCTTATAGGTTTGATAAATATAAAGAGCTCAGATTTGATCCGCAGTTAAACGACGGTAACTCAATTGCCGAGGATACGGATTTTTCACGAGCACTAAGTGTAGCGGGGGCGCAGCTTTGGTATTGTGGCTATTACGGCATTATCCACCGACCACCATCTCGTGGCGGCGTTCGTGTGGCTACTTCTAAGGAAAAATATTATTATTACTGGAGAAATAAACAGTACTTGTGCAACAAGTGGGAAGGTCGACGCTGGAATTTAGCGGCACGTACCTTTACGTTTTTTGAGGCTGTTGTGTTAAGCGTGATGCACAGAACGTGGCTGTTGCCAGCTTGGCTAAAAGCAGGTAGGCAAATTTTTAATGTAGAAAAAAACGAACGTCTTTCTATTCTTGCGCCGATCTCTGGTATAAACCCAGATTCTACTTTTGGCGGAGAAGTATACGATGCGCACTTGCTTTCAGCACTCAGCACATATGCTGATGTACACGTGCTGGTTCCTGAGGGTGGAGTAATTGCAGACGGCGGTAGTGGTTGGAGCGTTACAACATTTTCCAAACCAAAATCATCACTGCGCTACTATTTTAGACAACTCCGTTTGGTGAAGGATATTTATAGAAAAAGGCCATTTGATATATTGTGGGTTCATTCTCCATACACGATGGCCCCATTTATGCTCATGTGCAAGTTGTGGATGCCTGGCATTAAGATACATGCGCAGTTTTTGCACAGAGAAACGTCTTTCAGTAGAACACTTTTGACGTGGTTTGGTCTGCATTTTTGGGATTCAATGAGTAGCTGTTCTGCTGCTAGTGTTAAAGATATAGTAGAGTATTTTGGGTTTGATGATAGCCGCTTTGTGGTTGCATATCCGGGCGTATCAGATGTGCCTGAGCTGCCAGTGGAGACTGAGCCAAAGGAAAGCGATTTTTTACTGCTACATGTAGGAAGTCTTATCAAAAGAAAAAATGTCTCATTTTTGCTTGATGTTATGGCTGCTTGTGGTTCTGATGTGAGCCTTGTTGTTTTGGGTGACGGGCCGCAGCGAGAGAATTTGGAGCAAAAGGCTGAGCAGCTTGGTTTGGACAAACGTGTACAATTTCTTGGAAGATGTAGTGATGAGCAAAAGCATTCTTGGATGCAGCGCGCTGATGTGTTGGTTTTAGCTTCCTTGCGCGAGGGATTTGGTATGGTTGTTACAGAAGCAGCAACTCACGGCACGCCATCTTTGGTGTCAGACAGATTTTCTCTTCCAGAAGTGGTACTGGAAAATCAGACAGGTCTGGTGCGCTCGCTTGAAATAAATGCTTGGGTTAGTGCCATTGCGGATCTAAAAGATAACTCTGACAAAAAAGGGAAATTGGGACAAAGAGCCAAGGAGTGGACGGCAAGCCAGTTTAGTTGGGATGTCAGCGCGCAGAGAGTCCACAAACACCTAAAGACTCTCCTATGAAACTCCTTATTCTAAACGAATATTGTCAGCCTTTTGTTCCTGGCGGAGCGGAAGCAAGCATGATGCAGTCAGCAAGAAGCATGCAAGAAAAAGGGCACGATGTCACTATCGTTACTCCAAATTACGGAACTGTCGCGCAAGAAGTAATTGACGGTGTTTCAATTAAGAGATATTGGTTTCCAGCGCGGCTTGCTAAGGGTTCTAGAAAAACCACCAGGGCGTGGTGGCACACCAGCATTTTTTGGTGGTTGTATGGTAGTTATGCGGTGCTCAGAGCCACTTCTAAAATTCGTCCTGATATTATTCATGTTCATGGCAAGTTTAGTCTTGTCTCTGCTTTGGTTGCACGTTTTTTTTACAAGATTCCGGTCCTTTTCACAGCCAGAGATTACAGGGCCTTGTGCAATTACGGACTTTGCATTACCAGTCACGCAAAGCGTTGCTCTACAACAGAATACTGGGGCTGGGAGTTTGCTGAATATGTCCGTATATATACCAAAGGCAGGCCGCAGGATTGGGCTATAAATGCTCTCTATGCGGTAAGAGGAAGGATGTGGTCATCATTGCTGCGCGCCTGCGCACGCAGGGTTGATAAGGTTATATGTGTCAGCAAAGCAGTTGAGTGTATATATAACAAAAGTGGAGTACTTAATACAACGACTATTTTTAACATTCAAAAAAAGTTGCCTGAGACCAAGGAAGTGATGCAGAGCCGTCACAGAGCCATTGCTGTCGGAAAACTATCCCCCGGCAAAGGTGGTGGATTTTTGCCAGACGTAATTATCCAGAGCCTTGAGATTGATCCAACACTGAAGTGGGAAGTATATACCAGCGGTGGTCTTTTATATAATGATTTTATTCGCGTCCTAGACACTCATATTAAAAACGGAAGCGTTCTTGTTAGTGGATATATTCCCAATGACCAGCTGCTGGAAAAGATGGCGCAAAGCGCCGTGTTGGTTATTCCTTCTGTGTGGCAGGAGCCGCTTACCCGTCTGGCACTTGAAGCGCAGAGCGTTGGCACGCCGGTGGCCATTACTGATACAGGTGGCTCCAGTGAGGTTGTTAGAGATGGGGAAACGGGCTTGGTTTTGCCGCTAGAGTCTAAGGCGTTTGCGCAAGGTGTTGTTACAATAGCGCGTGATACAGACAAATACCGAAATGCCATTGCTGAAAATAGAGAGAGTCTATTGAGTACATTTTGTGTTCAACCAATTAATCAACACGAGCATCTCTATAAGAGTCTTATTGACAATAAGCCCTCTGCACTAGGTGTTATGCTTCCTCCAGGCGGCTCTTTTACGGTGCTGGATCATCATGGACAGAAATCACGTTTTATTTTTTATCTGGAGAAATACGCTAAAGCATTTAATCATGTCTATGTTTTTGTATATGAGCGCGAGGACATACGGGGATTGCCAAGCAATGTCACGGTAGTTCAGCCACCATTTGATATGGACAAGCGGTTGTACGGTTTTCTCCTTCCTTTTTATCATCGCAGCCTTATTAAACGTTGTTCTGTAATAAGGCTTACTCAGATGGATGGGTGTATTCCCGCTATCATGAGCACGCTTTTTTGGCGCGTGCCTTATGTGGCCACGTTTGGCTATAAGTACGCGGAGTTTGTAAGGCTTAATGGTAGAATTGCTTTTAGCTATCTTATGCGAGCACTGGAGCGTGTTGGTATTAGATATGCAAGCGCCGTAATTTACACTACTGAAGAGACCAAAAATCATTTACTAGGACGGGTTGGGCCCTGGCTGGCTCCCCGGCTGTGGTTTGTGCCCAACGGAGTTGATACATCAACTTTTGTACCAAAAGAAAGAGATTCTAGCATACTGCTTTTTGTAGGGAGACTTGAGAAGCAAAAGAATCTATTTGCTCTGCTGCAGGCCATTGCTGATGTACCTAAAGAATGCGCCACCAGAGTCGTGTGGATAGGTAGAGGTAGTCAAAAACGAGCGCTTGAGAATAAGGCCCAGCAGTTGGGTGTTGAGCTTGAAATTATTGATAAGGTGGATCACGCAGCGCTACCCGAGTATTTTGGTCGGGCTGGCATTTTTACTTTGGTATCGTTTATTGAGGGTATGCCAAAGGTGTTGGTAGAGGCTATGGGTGCGGGGTGTTGTCCTCTTGTCTCTGATGCAGACGGAAACAGAATATTGGTAGAGCATGAGAAGACCGGCTATGTGGTAGGCACTGACTCGCAGAGCATTGCCTTGGGGCTTACAAAATTATTAAAGAATCCTCTATTGCAAAGGCGGTATGGAGATGCAGCTAGATCCCATATTGTAGAGCGATATGATTTGAGCGCCACACTTGAAACAGAGACGCAAGCATTAAAGAAGTTTGACACTGCAACTCCTTCAATACTGCGGCGACTTTTTGTAAAACCGTTTGTATCGCTTTTGAAATTTTCAAAGAGAGGCAGTGGTTTTTCTATGCGCATTATCAAGTGGACAGGTAGAGCCGCAGTGCCTACCCATCCTAAACATCTTTACTCGCCTTCATCTCTGTGGGCGCTTGAGCATATAAAAGAGGGGAGTCGTGTACTTGATGTGGGCTGTTCGGCTGGTGCTCATAGTATGGCAGTTTCTCAAAAGGCAGGCTTTGTGCACGGGTTTGATTATGATAGGCGGAGGATCTTGCAAGCAAAGCAAGCCGCAGAGCGTGAGGGTCGCAAAAGTATAATTTTTTCACATGGAGATGCAACAAAAAGGTTTCCATTTGCAGAAAATACACTAGATCATGTACTATTGCTAGACATTTTAGAGCATGTGTATCAAAGAGATGATGTTCTGTCTGAGTGCGTCCGTGTTCTAAAGCCAGGCGGCACGTTGCTTTTGGCACTGCCAAACAGGGATACAAAATGGAAGCAGTTGCAGCGTAGTGTGGGGCTCAGTTCATATACTGATCCTGATCATAAAATTGAATATACGTTGGATGAGTGCAAAGAAATTTGCCAACGCTTTGGGCTTGAGGTAGGGCGCGTTGAGGGAGTTGTGGTGGACACACCGTGGATCGGTATAGGTGATGCAATCGGAGCGTTGCTACCACGTTTTTATAAAGCCTATGCAAAGCGTCGTGCAGACAAAGTAAAAACACATCCACAGGAGAGTATTGGATTTAGAATTGTGGCAAATAAACCCCTATAGATTATGCAAAAAAAGGCATTTATTACCGGTATAACAGGACAGGATGGCTCGTATTTAACCGAGCTCCTTTTGGAAAAAGGATACGAGGTGCACGGACTTATCAGAAGAAGTTCTAATTTTAACACACAAAGAATTGATCATTTGTATCAAGATCCTCATGCGCCCAACCGGCGACTTTTTTTGCATTATGGAGATCTGAGCGATGCAAGCGCCCTCTCTCGCTTGGTGGAGAAAATTCAGCCGGATGAAGTTTATAATTTGGGAGCGCAGAGTCATGTGCACGTGAGTTTTGACATACCTGAATATACAGCTGATATTGTCATGCTGGGGACGGTAAGACTGCTTGATGCGATTAGAAAACTAGGAAAAGATGTTCGGTTTTATCAGGCGGGCAGCTCTGAGATGTTTGGCCGTGTTCGAGAAGTTCCACAGAGCGAGCTTACGCCGTTTTATCCACGTAGCCCCTACGCATGTGCCAAGGTGGGAGCGCATTGGATGACGGTGAATTTTAGAGAAAGTTATGATTTATTCGCCAGCAACGGCATCTTGTTTAATCACGAATCGCCTCGGCGCGGAGCAACGTTTGTAACCAAGAAGATTTCTAGAGCTTTTGCTCGCATTAAGGCAGGGATAGATCCGTGCGTTTATTTGGGAAATCTTGAGGCACGCAGAGATTGGGGATATGCCAAAGAATATGTTGAGGTAATGTGGCGTATGTTGCAGCATGATACTCCGGATGATTTTGTAGTTGCCACCGGAACAAACCATAGTATAAGAGATTTTGCTCAGCGAGCGGGGCATTATGCTGGTTATGATTTAGTGTGGGAAGGTGCTGGTTTGGATGAGGTGGGTATGGACAGGACTACAGGAAAAATTTTGGTGAGGATTGATAAACGTTACTATAGATTAGCTGAGGTTGAGCGATTGGTAGGGGATGCAAGTAAGGCTGAACGTGATCTTGGCTGGAAGCCTCAAACTGATTTTGATCAGCTGGTAAAAATTATGACGGAGCATGATATGCAGGAGTATGGTGTGAGTGGCGGAGCTCCAATCCTTTTTGAGCAAAACTCAACAGATCAAAGCGCTATAGCTAAAGACGCAAAAATATTTGTAGCCGGACATAAAGGTTTGGTGGGGTCTGCTATTGTGCGGGCGCTGAAGGCAAAAGGCTATAATAATATCATCAGCAGAAGCAAAGAAGAGCTAGATCTGCGAGATCAAAGAGGGGTAGACGCCTTTTTTGCCCAAGAAAAACCAGAATATGTGTATTTGGCAGCAGCGCGTGTGGGAGGCATTTTAGCTAATGATACGCATAAGGCAGATTTTATATATGATAATTTAAGCATTGAAACTAACGTTATCAGCAGCGCTCACAAGTACGGCGTAAAAAAATTGCTATTTCTTGGAAGCAGTTGCATTTACCCTCGTGGTGCCCAGCAGCCAATGAAAGAGGATGCTCTGCTTGAGGGTGCACTTGAGCCCACCAATGATGCATATGCAATTGCAAAAATTGCCGGCATTTATCTGTGCAGGTCATATCGGCAGCAGTACGGAAGCAACTTTATATCGGTAATGCCTACAAATTTGTATGGGCCAGGCGATAATTTTGATTTGGAGAGTTCCCATGTCATACCGGCACTTATTGCAAAGTTTGTAAAAGCAAAAAATGAGGGATCTTCTAGTGTTAATATTTGGGGGACCGGAAAACCACGGCGCGAGTTTTTACATGTTGATGATTTAGCTGACGCCTGTATTTTTTTGATGGAATCCTACCAAGATGCTGAGCTTGTGAATATAGGAACAGGCGTTGATATCACCATAGAGCAGCTTGCCAAGAGCATTGCAGAAAAAGTAGGGTTTACGGGAGCGCTTCGTTTTGACACCAGCAAGCCAGATGGCACGCCTCGTAAGCTTTTAGATGTGAGCCGTCTTCACCAGTTAGGCTGGCGTCATCAAATCCAGCTTGACGAGGGGCTCAGCAGTACTATTTCTTGGTATGAGCAAAACATCTCTAGCACCACGCAATAAGACAGATTTCCTTTTTGTGTATAGGAACCCCGCTCTCAATGAGGTTCTTGATAGTAAAGATGAGTGCGGATTGCCCCAAGATTTTTTGTACGGGATGAGCGCTCTGTCGCCTGCGGGCAATTGGATTAATGTCCCCAAAGGAGCCAGAGTGGGCTTAAGAAGACTAACCAATGTTATTGAGTGGCCGTTTACTCGTTTGGCAAAACTGGGCTTTCCGCTAGAAATATACCCTCAATTTAAGGCCAAGCTTAATAGATCCCGAGTAGTGTTTGGCATTAATGATGCAATAGGTTTTGGATTGCTTTTTTACAAGCGTCTTGGTCTGCTTAAGGCTGATGTGTGGGTAATTGCCCAAAGCGTTCATGAACGAGCGCTTAGACATTTTAAGTTAAAGTGGCTTACTATGCCTTTTGTAAGGTGGCTTTTAAAAGGAGCTGAGCGTGTATTTGTTCTGTCTGATGCGGCAAAAGAGCCTATGATCGTCAATTTTGGAGTGGATGCTAAAACGCTGCATAAGTTCTCTTTTGGCGCTGATACTCAATTTTGGAAACCGGCGCGGGGTCCACGATCTAACTATGTTCTGAGTATTGGTAATGATTCTAATAGAGATTACAAAACCCTTCTTGCTGCCACTACTTCAAACGTACCGGTAAGAATAATTACGCATTTGTCAGTAGAAAGATCTGCCGGAGAGCTCATGTTAGAATCGTCTCTTAGCTTTGAGCAGGTACGCGAGCGATACCAGAGTGCCGCACTTGTTGTTATTCCAACCACAGAATTACTTTATGAATCGTCTGGTCTCTCATGCGCATTGCAGGCAGCTGCATGTGGAGCTCCTTTGATTTTGCCTGCTATACCGGCGCTGCAGGAAATTTTTAAGAATAAGGAGCACTGTCTTTTTTATAAGCCGGGAGACAGCCGTGAGCTCGGGCACTTGATAGAGCAATTGCTTGAGGATAAAAAAAGGGCAGCACGCATGGGACGGAGGGCGGCATCATACATAAAAAAATACTTATCTTTAGACGCTCCCGCTAGGAGCATAAGAAAAGTCTTGCAAAAAAAAGCAGCATAAGCTACCGTATAATCTTATGAAGGCATTGAAGAATGAAAAATTAGGCGTCATGGGCGCTGGAATGGTAGGGGGAGCGGTTATTGGCTATCTGGATAGTGTAGGCGCAGATTTTGTTATATATGATCCCGCTAAGGGGCATACCGATGCGGAGCTGCTCAATGAGGCTAGCATTGTATTTTTATGTGTTCCAACACCTTTTGAGGAAGATGGTTCTGGATTTGATTTAAGCTATGTTCACAGCGCACTGAGTACTCTCAAGGGACGAAAAATTGTTGTTATTAAATCAACCGTTGTTCCAGGAACAACAGAGCAGCTTCAGGCGCATTATCCGCAGCACAGGATTATGTATAATCCTGAGTTTTTAACCGAGCTTACCACCGAGCAAGACTTTGCTTATCCGGATCGTCAGATAATTGGATACACTAAGAGAAGTTTTGGTGTGGCTACGGATGTTATGCTACTGCTGCCATCAGCGCCTTTTGAGCGAGTTGTGCCGGCTACGGAAGCGGAGATGATAAAGTATTATGGTAATACGTGGTTTTCCGCTAAGGTGGTTTTTGCTAACCAAATGTATGATCTCTGTCAACGATTAAATGTAGATTATGATCTGGTAAAAGATGGTGTTGCGGCCGACAAGCGTATAGGAAGAACCCATCTGGATATTTTTCATCGCGGTTACAGAGGTTATGGCGGAAAGTGCCTTCCCAAGGATACGCGCGCATTAATTCAATTGGGCGATCAATTGGGCATGTCTATGGATATGCTTAAAATGGTAGAGCATATAAACAACAAGATTAGAAAGCAGTCAGATTTGGATTTAGATAGGTAGTATGTTTGTGTTGGACAAGAAACCGCCGCGCAACATGGAGGTGGAAAAAGTGGGATTTTTTATCTCTCTTTTTTTGTTTTTGAGTATTATTAATGTGATTTTCAGGTTGGGTGTTAGCGCCAGCAGTGTCAGACTCCCTGCTGGACTTTTTGTGGTGGCACTGCTCGTACTCTTAAGAAGTAGGTGGAATCGCAGGCATGCTATCTCACTTGCAGCGGGAATGAAGCGTTTTGGACAGCTTCTCAATGATATGGTGGTCGGTCTTGGTCTTTTTGTTGTTTATGTGTGTGGAGTTGGCTTAACAGCATTGAGCGTGCGATTGATCAGAAAGCGTCTTTTGCCTGTCAGCAAGAAGGGCGATACGTATTGGCAACAACTGGACTTAAGCAAGCAAGAGCGATCAGCATATCTTGATCAATTCTAATATGACAGTACTTGGAATATCTTGCTATTATCATGATTCTGCAGCAGCACTTATTGTAGATGGAAAGCTTGTTGCTTGCGCAGAGCAAGAGCGGTTTTCGCGAAAAAAGCATGATAGCGATTTTCCGCTAGATGCCATAACTTTTTGCCTGCAGAAGGCGGGCATTACAATTGATCAGGTAGATGCGGTAGCTTTTTACGAAAAACCACTTCTAAAATTTGAACGGCTTTTGTTTTCTCATATAGATGGATTTCCTAAGAGCCTCCCAACGTTTCTTAAGGCCATGCCGTCATGGCTTGGGACAAAATTAAGATTGCAATCAAAAATAAAAAGGACGCTTAAATACAGGGGGCCGGTATATTATGTTCATCACCACATGGCGCATGCCGCAGCAGCTTTTTTGGTGAGCCCGTTTAAACAGGCAGCTGTCTGCACCAGCGACGGCGTGGGGGAGTGGACCACCAATTCCCTTGGTCATGCATCAGAAAAAGAGATTACCCTTAAAAAAGAGATCCGATTTCCGCATTCTCTTGGCTTGCTCTATTCTACCGTCACGGCATATCTTGGTTTTTCAGTGAACAATTCAGAGTATAAGGTTATGGGTCTGTCACCTAATGGAGATCCAAGCGTATATAGGGAGCATTTTAAGCAGATAATTGATGTAGCCGAGGACGGCAGTTACGCTTTTGACATGAGCTACTTTAATTTTCATGTGGGATCGCGTATGCCCTCCAGAAAGTTTTGCGATTTGTTTGGCGGGCCAGCACGCGATGCTGAATCGGAGTTGCTGCAACGTCATAAAGATATTGCCGCAGCACTGCAGGAGCGGGTTGAGGAAATACAGCTCATGCAGTTGCGCCACCTTTACAATATAACTAATTGTGAGAATTTAGTGATGGGCGGTGGTGTGGCTCTCAATAGCGTCTTCAATGGCAAGATTTTAAGCGAGACGCCTTTTTCTAAGGTATGGATACACCCCAATGCAACCGATGGTGGATCAAGTGTGGGGGCAGCTTTTTATGTTTATAACACTGTTTTTGACAATGAGCGGGATTATGAATTTAACAACCCTTACCAAGGCCCTGCGTTTAGCGACAGGCAGATAAAGGGGTTTTTAGAAGAGCATGGTGTGGTGTATGATCAGTTTGAAAGTAAGGATGCTTTAGTTGAGCGTACGGCAGAGCTCTTAGTTGAAAACAAGGTTATTGGTTGGTTTCAGGGCGGCATGGAGTGGGGGCCCAGAGCGCTGGGCGCGCGCAGTATTATCTCAAACGCAAGCAATCCAGATATGAAGGAGATACTCAACACAAAGGTTAAGCATAGGGAGCCTTTTAGACCATTTGCGCCGGTAGTGTGTGCAGAGGATGCTCCTGTGTATTTTGAGTGCGACGTGCCTGTGCCTGTGCCCGCAGATTACATGCTTATGGTCTATCCCATAAAAAAAGAGTTTCATGACAGCATACCTGCGGTAACGCATGTAGATGGAAGCGGGAGACTCCAGACGGTGCGCAGAGAGCAAAATGAACTTTATTACGATGTAATAAAGGCTTTTGGCAGACTCAGTGGTATCCCCATACTGGTAAACACTTCTTTTAATATCAGAGGCGAGCCTATTGTGTGCTCGCCATTTGATGCATATCGTTGTATGATGGGCACGGGCATAGATTGTTTAATAATGGGATCATTTGTAATCTTCAGGGAAAATAATCCTCAACACATGTGGGATAGTGAGCAGCTTGCCATAGATTAATATGAAATTACTAAGGAGCATTACCAGATATCAGCTCAGCATTGCTGGGCTGTTTGTAATGGCGCTTTTTTTGCTTCTCTTTAGGTTGGACATGCGTTCTTTTTGGACGGATGAGTGGTATTCGTTTAGGTTTTTTGACATGAGTTTATTTGAGTATTTAAAGTATTATTGGCAACATCCTGATAATCATCCGCCTGGTTTTTATGCCATTACCACGTCTTTTGTTAATTTCTTTGGAAGATCAGATGTTGTAGTTAGGCTGCCAGCTGTTATAGGTGGTTTGTGGGCCTTTGTGGCGAGCGCTTTTCTTATTAAAGAGACGGTGGTTAAGAATAGGAGGGGTATTATGCTGCTCTCGTTGCTGCTTATAGCAACCGCTCCTTACTTGATTCTAATAGGACAGACGGCGCGTTATTTTACCCTTGCGGCAGGCGCTGGACTTTCAGTGCTATATGCAATGCTTAGATTAATAAAGAAGCCCAGCATAGCCAGAGGATTGTGGTACGCTTTTGCGCTTGTTGTTGTGGGTTACCTTGATTACCCAACTCTTTTTTACAGTGTTTGTGGGAGTGGGGCGGTCATAGCACTTCATTATTTTCGCAATCGACAAAAGCGGGCAGTTTATACGTGGCTTGGGTCTGGCCTTCTTGCTGGTTTAGTAGTTTCCCCGCTTGTTCCTATTTTGCTCGCGGAGATCAGGGCAGAATCTTTATCTGGCCCTGATGTGCTCTCTGGCGGTCTTATGGCGTGGGGCATGCGCGTGCTGTCTTACGGGTATGCTCTTAGTCACGGCATGATAAGCTTGCCCTTTGGTATTGTTACCGTGTTGTGGCTCGTCTTATTTGCTATACTGGGATTTATTTTTCTTAAAAGGCGAAGGGCGGCAATTCCTCGGTTAGCAGAGCTTGATTATGTAATAGTCTACGGAGCTGTGGGGCTCATCTTAAATACGCTCCTTTTTGCTGCGCTTGAGAGATATAGCCCTATAGCATTTCCGCGTTATGTGCTTTTGTCGCTTTATCTGCTGTTTATAGTACTTTCTGCCTTCATAATGCGGCTTTCTGCATCAAGGCATATCAAGGCCGTTCTAGCGGGTCTTTTAGTGGCAATTCACGTTTTTGGACTAAGCGCTTATTACAGCAGATCTCATTTTGTGGACGCAACTTTTTTTGCCGACAATAGGGGTATGTTCGCTTTCGTAAAAGAAAACGCGCAGGAGGGCGATGCCCTTTTGCTTTCTGATGATTTGCCGGAAGAGATTTATCGGTGGTATAAGGAGCGCTATTTTGAGGGTCTGGTTACCTATGATGGTAAGATAGAGACGCCGGCCGATAGGATTTGGGTGGTGGCGATGGCACATGATTATGCGGCAGGCAGTTGGGGGTCTGACTTGTTTGTTCATGAACTTGTGGATCGTCTTGGGAGCACTCAATGGCACATAAGCAAAAGTAGATACGGTTCACCTCTTCATGATGAAGTGGTCGCTATAAAAAGCGGTGTTACAGGCGTTCAAAGTTATCTGTATAAGGTGGGAGCCTTTTTAGTGGAAAAGCGTGTTGAGCCGTTGCCAGAGCTGTGATAAGGTGTTTTGTATGGAAGAAATGTTAGAACAAAAAAAAGAAGATCTGCAGCAGATCCCAGAGACAAATCCTGGTTTTTTTAGACAGTTTGCGCGTTTTTTACGCGTGAGAAAACTCTACTGGCTTACCCCTATTGTACTCCTTCTTCTTTTGGTGGGAGTGCTTATTGTGGTGGGGCAAAGCTCTAGTGTCTCGCCTTTTATCTACGCTCTGTTTTAGAAACACTAGCGCTCCAGCCAAAGATCAGCGCCCACACGGAGACCTTCAAGCATCATGGCTTTAGTCATTTTTGATGAGCCGGCCGTGCGATCCGCAAAGGTGATAGGAATTTCTTTGAAGCGCGCTCCGCATTTCATAGCTCTGAATTTCATTTCAATTTGAAATCCATAGCCATCAGCCTTGATGGTGTTTTTTAAAATGCATTCTAAAAGGTCTCTTTTGTAACCAACAAATCCAGCAGTCGCATCTTTAGTTGGCAGTCCAGTTGCCGCTCGGGCATAGAGGTTTGCCGCCTTTGATAAGAGGAGGCGGTAAGAAGAGAACTCAGTAACGTTTCCACCGGGGACATAACGTGAACCAATGACCACATCATGGTTTGATAGAGCACTGATCATTGAGGATAAATAACGTGGATGGTGAGATAAATCCGCATCCATTTGAACGATAGCGCTAATTTGTGAATCTGCTAGCACTTTTATAAATCCATCAATATATGACTGACCGAAGCTTTTAGGTTTTTGCCGCTTAAGTAGCTCTACAGCATTGTTTTTTTGTTGGTAGGATTCAACGGTCGTCGCGGTTCCGTCTGGCGATCCGTCGTCAACAACTAAGACGTTTATGTCAGAATTCGCATATTGAAATATAGTATCCAATGTTTTTTCAATGGTGAGGGCTTCGTTGTACGTTGGTATTATAATGGTAGTTTTCATCGGCCCATGGCTTTTGCAATAATGTGGACGGTTTTAAGCACGATAACAATGTCCATCAGAAGGGATCGGTATTTCATATAGTATAGATCATATTCCAGTTTCACCAGATTTTCTTCTAGTGTTGCGCCGTAGCGGTAGCTTACTTGTGCCCAGCCGGTAAGACCGGGGCGAATAAGATGTCTAATACTATAGTAGGGCATGCGTGATTGCAGTTGATCAACAAACGCAGCGCGCTCAGGTCTCGGGCCAATAAGATTCATTTCTCTTTTCAGGATATTCCATGATTGAGGAAGCTCATCAATTCTGAGTTTTCTTAGCCATTTACCCACTTTGGTTATGCGCGTGTCATTAGCACTGGCAAATTGTGGGCCGCTCTCTTCTGCCAGCCCATCTTTACCTTTTGCATACATGGTTCTGAGTTTGTAAATGGTGAACGGCTTATTATGCAGGCCAACGCGTTTTTGTTTGATAAAAAGAGGTCTGCCTGATTCTGCTAAAATAGCGATCGCCACAAAGGGAAGCAAAATGAGTAGTAGTAGGCCGAGCGCTATGGCAAAGCCAACGTCTGCAACCGTGCGCAGCGCATCGTAATATTGCTTTCGGCTTTCCCGCAAGTTTTGCCAAAACCAGCTCTCGTTTACCATATCGGCATTTACCCGGCCGGTTATGTGTTCATAAAAAGTAGCTAAATCTGCCATTTCCACGCGCCAGAAAAGTAACTCATAGAGTTCTTTTTCTAGCTCTCCTGCGCGCGCAAGGTGAGGAGCGATTACCACGGTGTGGATTTCTTTGATGTCTACTACTGATCTAATGCGCATGGGGTCCGAGAAAAGCTGCACGCTAGAGCTGATGTGGTGGGGAATAAGGTGCTGCTCTGGTTCCATGATTGCAGCCGTAGTAAAACCAAGCTGAGGATCTTTTGCAAATGAGGTGACAAGGTCCTCAACACGCGGATGAAATCCTAAAAATAGGATGGTGCGACGCAATAGTTTTGGACCAAGTGAGTGATTAAAAAGGGCGCGCCAAAGGGAAATCAGTACTATGCTAAGCAGTACCGTTAGTACTAAATTGGTTTTTGGCGTGATTCTAAAGGCGGGAACAAAGTAAAAGAACATGAGCCCCACAAAAAAGTTTGCGATGAAGCTAATGAGAAGATTTTGGAAAAAACGAATTGAATTTTTTGCCTTCCTAATATCGTAGAGGCCATTGATAAAAAAGATTATAACCCACAGAGCAAAAACGATCCCAAAGGCAACTCGGTGCGTACTCCAATAGGGGCCAATGTCAAGCGTTTTGTAGCGAATCATAAGAGCCACAAGAAGCGCTCCTTGCATGAGCAATAGATCGGCAGCGGCTAGAATAATTTGTTTAAACTTTATGACCCGGTTATTCATAGATGCCTTGAGCTTATCAAAAAGAGGGGTTTTTTTCAAGATAGACCCTTGCACAGGAGCGAGGTGGCTGATATAGTTGATCTATTCTATGTTTAAAAGCAGTATTACAGTGGCAGCAGGGCGTTTCTTGGCGCTCGCTTTTTTAATAGGAAGTCTGGTGGCAACACCGGTTTTTGCTAAGCTGCCAAATGATCCCTATACTTTGGGTTCGTGGTTTTTTGATATTATCAATGCAAAGGAGGCGTGGGATCTTCAGACAAGTGCGCGCGATATTGTGGTGGCGGTGATTGATGGGCCGGTAGACACTAACCATCCAGAGCTAAAGAATAATCTATGGAGCAATCCTGCAGAGCGCAAAGACGGCGTGGATAACGATGGCAACGGGAAGACTGATGATGTTATAGGGTGGGATTTTATACATATGGATGGAGACCCTTCTCCTCAAATGGAGGGCGCGCGTGATACACTGGCGTTTCATCATGGGACAACCGTTGCGGGGATTATTGGGGCAGAGGGGAATAATAAAACGGCGGTATCAGGCATGGCCTGGGATGTAAAAATAATGCCACTTCAGGTATTAGATGAAGATGGGAGCGGTTTGGTTGATCATGTGGTTCAAGCGGTAGAATACGCCATAGAGCAGAAGGTGGATATCATAAATTTGAGTTTTGTGGGTGATGATTATGATCATGATTTTTATAAAGTGGTAAAGCGAGCTTACCATGAGGGAATTGTGGTGGTTGCCGCTTCTGGCAACGATGGCAATGGAAAAGGCGGAGGAAACTTGAATTTTAAGAGGCGCTACCCGGTGTGTTTGGATAGCGATGAGCAAGTACCCTTTTTACTTGGTGTAGCTTCTACTGATAAGAGGGATGAGCCCTCTATTTTCACCAATCATGGTAGTGGATGCATAGATATCTCTGCGCCCGGTTCTGGCATAACAAGCTTGTCAGTTCATGATCCAAGCAACGGTTTTCCCTCTCAAATACTAACGGGAATTTCTGGTACCTCTATAGCGGCACCGTTTGTCTCAGGAGTTGCTGCGCTCATAAAACAGCGCCATCCTGATATGAGCGCTGGATCAATTATTGATGTTATAAAGAGATCTGCAGATGATATTGATGATAAATCAGATTTGGCGCGTGGTGCAATGGGCGCTGGAAGATTAAACGCCCAGAACGCATTAAAGTTAGCGGCGCAGGATCGTGGTGGGCATGGGGCAGAATTTGTAGTGATGTTTGATGGTGGTCAGTGGACCAATGTGAGGCATTTTGCTCATGATTATAAAAAGATAACGCAGTTTATTACTCCAGTGCCGTTTGCAGATATCATCACACTGGAGATTATTGATATCAACAGAGATGGCGTGCAGGAGGTAGTTTACGCTTACGCGAGTGATGAAGGTACGCGTTTGGTAGCGTATTCATTGGAGGGTTACAAAATTTTTGAATCGGTTATTTCTGCCGAAGTGGTAAGAACGGTAGGCTTAGCAGGAGCAGATGTGCTGCGCAATGGGGACGGTGGTGTTGTGGTGGGATTTCCTTCTGAGGGTCAATTCAAGATAGTAGAGTATAAGGCTGATGGAGATATTTTTCACTGGTTTATTGGTGGGGAACTAGAGAGCGATCTAGAATCTGTTTCAGTTTCTTTTTCTGATACGGGATTTATTTATGGTCTAGCACACTACGGAACTCATACCGTTCGGTCAACATGGAATTTTATAGGCGCATTTGATAAATCAAAACGTTTTGATGTGCCTGATGGAAATGCACGCCCTATTGCGGGCAATGGTAACGGTAGTGTTTTGGCATACGGAGCCGCCAAGGAGCGCTCTTCAGCGGTGACCGTTATTAAAGAAGGAGAAGCTGCGGCAACCACTTTTTCACCGTATGGCAGTTTTTTGGGCGGTAGTTCAGTTACCCTTATTGATTGGGATGTAGATGGTCAGGAGGAAGTTGTTGTGGGGGCTGGGCCAGGCGGAGGACCTCATGTTAAAATATTTTCTTTGGAGGGTGAGCTAGAGGGAGAGTTTCTAGCGCATGGACCGCAATATCATCACGGAATTTTTGCCCGCGCCTTTTTAAAGTAGTAGTATGAAAAAAAAGATATTGATTGGTGGGGGTGTAGCCTTGGTGGCACTTTTTTTTCTCTTGAAGTGGCAGCTAGATACACAAGCCATTGATGTGGATTCTTTGCAAGAAGTGGTAGCTTCAGATTTTTTATGGCCGTCTGGCCCTCCACTCTTGGTGCTTAAAGACTTGCAAGTAGATTTTAAAAAAACAACGTTTGTACTTGATGCTGGAAGTTTGACTCAACAACCCTTTTCCTCTGATTGGCATTTTAGATTTGTCAATCATAATGCGCTGTATGCCTTTACAAAAAAAAGGGAAATGGGACGCTCAGAATTGCAAACACAGATTTACCGGATAGACCCAAAAGAATTGCTCCCGTTTGCTTTTAAACGATTTGGATCCAGAAGGCTGCTAGATCTGTATCCTAACAAAGATGGATCGCGGGTAGTTGTTATGTCTCGTATAGGCGAGACATCCAGCTACGAGTTTTGCAAATTGGCTTTTGGAGACCCTGAAAGGGTGGGGTGTCAGCATAGACTAACGGTTACAGGGGAGAACATTAAATTTGCCTGGGATGATCAGGAAATGTTTGCTTTAACGTCAGAAAAAGAGGGTCACATAAATGTTTACGGATCCGCCAGCGAACTAACGAGTCTAAGTGTTGATGAGCAAAAAGAGGAGTATGCGCTCTGGGAGGCAAGAATGAACAAGGACCGGGCCGCCAAGGTGCCGGCAAGAAGTTGGCGTGGATACTTGCTTGTTGATGATATGAGTGGCCGAACGCTGTTTAAAGCAAAATCTGCTAGAGCAGTTATTGTTGGATTAGACCGCGTCTTGCTTCTTGTCGATGGTAGATTGCTTGCCATAGATACAAAAAATCGCACTAAAGCGACCATTTTAGCTAATCCTAGTTTGAATGCGTCAACCATTTTAGTAGGAGGTGTTCAGGGAGATACGTTTATTTTTAATTAAGAGGTACAACGGTTCCGGTTATGCGGTTTCTATGAATAGGGCCGTATTCTCTTGAGTCAATGCTGTTTTCCCTGTTGTCTCCTATAACAAAGTAGTGATGAGGCGGTATGTCAATGCTCTTGCGGGCTAACCCACGCGCTGCTGTTACAATAAATTCTCCCAAGTAGTCTTCCTCTAGAACGGTCTGCTTGCCAGAGCTGTCGGTAACGGTTATGCCATTGTTAACTATAGCCAGAGATTCTCCGGGCAAGCCAACAATACGTTTTACAATAAGGGCATTTTCACGGGAAGGGTGATAGAGCTGAACAACATCACCGCGCTGTGGCGTCTTAAAATAGAGGGAGACGCGATTAACAATAAACAGCGTGTCATCTTGCAGGTTTGGGTCCATTGAGAGCCCTTCTACTCTTCCTAATTCTAGTACAAAAAAGCGTATAAAAAAAACGGCAATTACTACCTGCACGGTAATAAATGCTACTTTTGCAAGGTATGAGCTGATTGCGGCGCTGCGAGTAGACATGTTATACTTGTCTAATGGAGAATGCGTGGTACGCACTACAAAACATAGGATTTGGTCTTAAATATGCATCGCTTTCCTTGTTAGCGGCCGATGCCGCCATAGGATTTGTGGTGGGTTTTGTAATGGCCACTTTTATGTATCTATTTATAATGACAGAGCGTAGCCCGGTTCATATAAAGGAGATGGTGCGTCATAAAGATCCGGCACACGCCTTTACTAAAGTTTCAGCCAAGAATAAAAAAGGTATTTTTACAGACTCCTTTACATCTTTTCAAAATGAATATCACCAAGTGAGAACGCTTGTCTTTGGTACGGTGATATTATTTTTGATTGTCGTAATGATTGCTGTTAGTCGCTATTGAGAAGGAGAATTTTGTCCAGGACTGTTTGGTGGTGTTTGGTTGCTAGGAGGGGGTGTTGATTGTTGGTTTGGCGCTGCTTGTGCCACTTTTTTTGTTTTACGGTGATGAGAAACACTGTAGGCTATTGAGCCGCCGGCAATGAGGAGGATCAGACCAACGGCAGTAGCAAAGAGTGTGTTTTTGTTGGCAGAAAAGAAATTTAAAACCTCAAAACTAACGTCTCTTTTGTTGCTTTGATGAACACCATATGAAAGTTGGCCTGTAATGTAATACGTGCCTGCGTTTTCTGCCCTGAACGTGTGGGTAAATGATTGAGAATCGCTCACGGGAACAAAAAGGGCATCAGTAGAGGCAGTATCAATGAGAACCTCATCGTGGTATATGTCAAAAATCATCTTTGCGTCGACGCCACTTTCACCTACGTTTTCTGCTGCTGCATTTATTCTAACAAGTTCTCCTTGTCTGTATTCATCTTTCTCTACCGTAAATTCTGATAGATTAACCTCCTGCGCCAGGCTTCCTTTTGGAAAGACGCGAAAGCCAGAGATTTTTTCTATGATGGGATTATTGTCTTCGTCATAGAAAACTACGGTGGCTTCATAAGAGCCTACGTCAAGCTCAAGATCAGTTTGTGCGGTTACCACCTGCCGCGTAAAAGCACCAATTATAGGTATGTTTTCAGCCTGTACACGCGCATTAAAAATAAAGTCTGGATTTTCTTTATCAATTACCGTGAGCTGAATCAGAGATGGGCGTGCTGCTACGTTACCGGTATTATTCATAATAAAACGAAAGTCAATGTTGCGACCAACTTCTGAATTGTTGACTGAAATGTCCGAAATGTCGTAGATTACGCGCTCGTCATTAGTTACATGAAAAACAATAGTTCCTTGCGCGCCTGCGTACACTTTTACGGTAGTACCTCCCTGGCTATCGTCTGCTGCGCTTGCGGGTGGAATTACGGTTCCGGTAACGGTGGCGTGATACGTTCCGGCAGCCAGGTCTCTTGGCTCTATAAAAAATTCAAAGTTGGTCATGCGATCTCCCGGCTCAAATCCAACCGTCATGTCATGTTTTGGTTTTATGTATTGGGCCGCTGGGCCGCCAATTTCAACACTAATTTTTTCACTTCCATCAGTGCCGCCACGTGTAAAAAGAACAAAACCAGGAACTGATGATCCTGAGAGAACATTATCTGCTCTAAATTGGGCCGGTGTGATACCAAAGGCCAACGTAGATTGCGGAAAGGCAGCTGTAAGAAGTAGCAAACTGACAGCTGCACAGAAAAAAAGTATCTTAAAAAAAAGGTCCTTTCTCAAAATATTTATCATACATTCATTATATCATTTTTTTTTAAGTGAGTCTTGTGAAAAGCGGTAGAGATGAAAGAGTGATCCGCACAAGGCTAGAACCACAAGTAAAATAAACTTTTTTTTATGTTGAGCGAGGCGCTCAGTGAGTGTGAGTGGAGTAAGGACAGTAAAAGTAACGGTATCGCTATCAATAAGAGCATTTTGTTTGTCATCAAGAAATGTTAGTTGTGCTGTGTGTTTTCCACTCCCAACTACATGATCAAAGGTGGGGAAAATGCTTGTTTCAGAAAATGGAGACAAGGTAATACCATCTTTTGGCTGGTAATATATTGTTTCTGTGGTGCCGTCAGGAGAGATGAGCTTTACAGCGAGAGATGTAGCATAAAAGGGAATATTGCTGTCATTTACCCCCAAGAAAGACATTTCTACATTCTCTCCGGCACTTTTTGCTCCTATGCTTACTTGCTCAATAGCGCGTTTGTTTATGATGACCTCATTGGTTATAGAAAAATGTATGCGAGCTCCAACGGCGTGTATTACATTGAGTGTGGGGCCGTTTTCTTGCTTTCTTGCAGGTTCAAAAGAAAAAGCAGCAATTATCTCATAAGAGCCTGCAGGCAACTTTGAGCCATCAAGGCTAAAAGGGTAGGACAGTGTTGTTTTTTCTGTTTTCCAGGGAACAGATGTTCCAAGAGGGGTTTTAAGAGCTTGTTTTCCGTTTCCGCTAATGTGCACGTTTACCACCATATCCTCAGTTGGAACCTTTGCATTAGAAAGATGAAAAGCGCGATGAATATCGGCGGATGTGTGGATATTATCAATGGTGATCGCAGAGGGGCTTACACCAAACGCATACACACTCTGAACTCCTAAAAAGGTGCCGAGGAAAAATATTGTGAGTGCAAGAATTTTTGTGTTTAGGAATCGGCTATGGCCGTAAAGACTATGGTATGTGTGCATGTGCCGCCGGCGCCCTTGTCAGGCGCTTTTAGTAATGTATAAAGAGTTTTTGTTGATTCAGATGCGTCATTTGTTCTCTGAAGCAGATTCAATTGAACCGTGCTAGCATCGTTGGTAAATTCCGTGCCATCGCCATAGGTAAATCCAGAGGTGGCGCTGTAATGGGTGCTGGTTGTGTTAATGATGCCCGCTGTACAGCTCATGTTATCGGCACTTTGAGAAGCGTCCATGTCTCTGTTGCCTGTATTGGTGAATAAGAGGGATTTTTCAGCAGATTGTGCCCCTAGTGTTAGGGTTCCATAATCAACATTCTCAGTAATGTTAAGCGCCAACAGGCTGTTGTATTCCCATGTGTCGGTGCCCTCATCAGAGGCGGACGCGTCATCTTCAACTTTTATATATGATGTCCAATTAGTACCAGAGTGAGGCGCCCCGGCATCGGTGGGGTCTGCGTAGTATTGCAGTGCAATGGAATACTCATAGACAATATCTTGATCAGCTCCGCCGCTGCAGCCGCTGAGTGTTACGGTGCCAGCGTAGCAATCATTATTGTCTGCAGAGCATGCTTCAGCTGAGGCAACGTTGGTACGGTGCATTACTTCTGTCCATTGAGAAACAGCGTCTATCTCCTCACAGCCGTCAAGATCAGAGGCGGTTCCGTGCACGTAGACGGTAACGGTGGTGTTTTCAGAAGGCGATATGGAAGATACATCTGATCCTAAAGATGTTAGGGATGTGGTTATAGTATCAATGGTGGGAGCATTATTAGCCTGCCCTTCCGCAGCGTCAAACCATAAAAAAAAGCTAAGCATCACTGATGAGCCTATAAGAATTTTTTTGAGTACGTTGGGTATTGTCACGCATATAGTATAGCATAATACACGGATCAAAAAACCCTCTGATAGAGGGTTTTTTGTGCCATCGTAAAAGTGTTTTAGTTAGCGTGATCTGCGTCTTGCAGAGAGGTAAGGGTAATGGTACCCGTACAGGTTCCGCTTACACCAGTGGTAGGTGTATGGATAGCTAGATATAGCTGCGTGCTGCTAGAGGTAGAGCTAGTTGTTCTCTTAGTTAGTCCAAGAGAAATAGTCGTAGATTCTGATGTTCCCAAGTTCCTAGCGGTACCGGTAGCAAGTCCAAATTCTGACTCTGTTACGTTAAAGTAGATTCTTGAGAGTGAAATGGTACCAGCTCCGCATGACAGCGTTCCACCAGATTTGGTTACATCCAGTGTGCGGTTTCCGGTGTTACCAATTCCCAGCGTTTGGCGTCCTTTTGAACCGGTGCTGGATGCCAAAGGCATGGTGCCAAAGTCAATTCCAGTAGTAAGTTCCATGGCGAGTAGTCCGCCCAATTCAAATGCTTTAGAGGCAGTTCCAGCGTCACCATCGCTGTCATCAGTTACTGCTGCAAAAGCTGCCCATGTAGTATCAGAGAATTGAGAATCCGCGTCTGTTGGCTCCATGTAGTGCGGCATGTGATACTTAACGTGATAGTTCATTTCAGTATCTGCAGCAGATGCGCAGTTAGAACCATCTGATCCTGCGTTTGGTGAGTTTGCATTTCCTAAAGTGGTAGACACCATATCAGTTCTTCTGCAGCTATCTATGTCTTCCGTGCAAGAGCTTGTGTTGCTCACAGAGGCGCGGTACACAGAGAAGTCCCAGTTTCCTCCATCAGCATCTGTGCTTGGGTTATCAATTTCTTGGCAGCTGTTTTCATCCGTAACTTTTCCGTGAATGAACAGATCAGTAGGAGTTACTCCTTCTGCAAGCCAAATGGTTGTGGTGGCTGATCCGTATTCTGTAGCAGAAACGGTAATGTTGTTTATTACCGGATCTACATTACTTATGGTGACAGATCCGGTGCTGTCGTCAGCAGAGGATCTTGTCAGGATTAAGGCTATCACTGCGGCTACGGCAATTATCGTAAAGGCAATTCCGTAAACCAAGTGAGCTGAGCCTTGCTTTGAGTTTGATGGCATACGCATGGTTTATGCAAGGTTTTAGTAAAAGTTAGTGCTTATTCTTCTATCTGTAGATTGACCTCTACAGAGTTATTTGAGCCTTCAGAGGGTGGAGTTATCTCTCCAATCTGCAGGCGTACTTCCGTACTGTTGTTGCTCCCCTCCGATTGCACCATTTCATCAGGGGCAGCATCAGCAGGCTGCGTTGCGCTATTGCGCGTCGCAAGGTTTGCTACAAGTACGATAACGGCCGCTACAGCCACCACCGCAGCAATCCTACTGTATTGTTGCATAGCGTTGTTGATTAATGGATGGCATTAGTATACCACATTTCACTTCTTCTTTTTTTTGTAAATAATTTTTGATGTGGATAAGTTATAACTGCGTCCTTCTATCGCTCCAAAGAAATAGTAGAGACATGCCACAGATAGCAATGATGATAGACAAAGTGGTGGCAGGACTTCTTTCTTTTTTACTGAGCTGTATGGATATGCGACGCGCCTCTTTTTTATCAACTGTTTTCACAAAGCTGTTTATAAAAGCGGTGTTGCCAGCTCTATCATGGGCGGTGATACCGAGTGTTATTTTTTTTGTCCCTCTTGTTTGTATTTCGTAGGGAGACTTGTCAATGGTGACGGCGCTCATTTCATTTTCTTGGATACTAAAATGGGATATTCCAGAGAGCTCATCAATCGCCTGGATATCAGCTATAAGGTGTGTGGAACGGTCAATGAGAAAGGCCTGATACTCCACGCCATGTATTTGAGGAGGTGTTGAGTCAATTTTTAGTTGCAGATGTGCCGTTGTTTCTGCCGACCCGCCTTCTGGTTTTACGTGGGCATACCATATGCCATCTTCTAATTCTTGCGTCAGAGAAAGAGCCTCTTGTGGTTCGCCTGCTGGGTCAGTAAGCGGATTTTGATCTATAGCGGCATACGCCCTGTCTGCTCCCTGCAGTTGCCATGAGATTTCTGCTGATGTGGCGCTATACCACTGGTATTCGCTAGGATGCGTTGGAGAGTTCAGTGATGTGACGCTGGGCTCTGAAGGGGCAATTTTGTCTTCCGGCGCATCGGGCGCCTTTTTTGGAACAGAAAGCGTTAATGTTTGGCTTTTGGGAGTGAGTGTTTTTCCCGTTAGAGCTTCATATATCCAAGAGCCGGCGTCCATTTCAATTTTATGCGACCCCTCATTGAGAATTTTAAACGTAACGCGCATGACCGGTACATCGCCGTGACGGTATCCACTTCCGGGCACACCACCAGAAAAGTGGATTTTTCCACGTTCATCATTAACGGGTGTTTGGTTCCATATGTTAAAGCCTGAATGGTCATATTTTATATCCAGCACTTGCAGATCCCCATCAGGGAACGATACAGCACCTTCTAGAGCGTTTATATGGTTGTTTCCCGTGTTTATAGACACATCCACCACCAACACTTCTGTAACGCCCTTTGTAACTACACTAGAGGCCGCTAGCTGAGCGGAGGCAATAATTTCTCTATGTTGCTTTATGAGCCATTGAGGGGTTTGCGTTGGCTCTACCTCTGGTAGTTCTGGCAATGGAGTAAGTGCAGGACACGCCGCCGTATTTAAAAAGGGGAGAAGTTGCGCCAGATCTGCTCCGCCAATAGACCCGTCTTCATTTAAGTCAAAAACGCCTTCCGATCCTCCCCAAAAAAGGCTCATGAGCGATAAATCCTTACAGTCTATTTCGTTATCGTCATTAAAGTCCGCTTCTCCTTTTTCTAGTTTTTTTATGGGGATAAGGCTGGGTGTTTCTTTTCTTGGTGGGGAGCCGCCATACGCCGGGTTAGGGTCTTCATTGTCCTGCGGATTGTAAGAGGATTCTGATGAAGAAGACGATGAGGATGAGCTTGATGATTCTTCTGCATCACCTATTCTTACAACCAAATAGGCAAAATCTGCCACTGCAATGCTTGGCGCCAGTACACCAAAAAGAAGCACCAAAAGGGAGCCTATTGGAAGGGCTTTTGTTTTAAGAAAATTAAAACCCATCTTTCTTTGCAGCAAGTATACCATAGGTACTCCATAAATAATGTGGTATAATCTTCTCACTATGGGTGACAATATCTCATTTGAGAAAAAAAATGTTCTTGTCACAGGAGGGGCCGGCTTTATTGGTTCTCTGCTGTGTGAAGAGCTTATAAAGGAAGCGCGTGTTATTTGTATGGATAACTTTTTATCCAGCAGCGCGTTTAACATAGACCATTTGTTGCCTTACGATGACTTTGAGTTTGTTAAGCATGATGTTTCCGTACCTTTTAAGCTCACCGATTTTTCAGAGATTGAAAAATTTGCCGTAGAGTTTCAGGGAGTGCAAGAGGTGTATCATTTGGCATGTCCCACAGCACCAAAACATTTTGATGAATTTAAGGTAGATACGCTTAAGGCAAACTCGCTGGCAATGATAAATACGCTAGAGATTGCCAAGCAATACAAAGCCAAATATTTATTTGCCAGCAGCTCTGTGGTGTATGGTCCGCCAAAAGAAAAGGACATGAGATTTGCAGAGAATTTTACGGGTGTGGTGGATCAGCTCAGCAAGCGTGCTTGCTATGACGAGGGAAAGCGTTTTGGCGAGACATGCGTTGATACGTACCGGCAAATGTTTGATCTTGATGTAAGGATCGCCAGGATTTTCCGCACGTATGGCCCACGCATGCAACTGCGCGAGGGGCGCATGATTCCTGATTTTGTTCTCAGTGCACTTGATGGAAAAGATTTGGTTATTCATGGAGATGAAACGTTCTCTACCTCTGTTTGCTATGTTTCAGATATTGTAGATGGTCTTATAAGGCTGATGCACAGGAATGAGTACTTGGGACCGGTAAATATTGGAGATGATAAACGTTACCTGATTTCAGAAATCGCTCAGAAGATTATTGATTTGTTAGAATCAGAGTCCAAGATTACGTATGAGGCAAAAATTGCCTTTATGACATCACTTGGTTTGCCTGATCTTACAAAAGCGCGCGAAGAGTTGGGTTGGGTGCCGCTTGTTCGTTTAGAGGATGGTCTGCGTAAGGTAATTGACTACACTATCGCAAACAAGGAGTCTTTGCGGGAATTTTAAGTCAGGCATTAGGCAGTAGGCATTAGGCTTCAGTGATCGCACCTTAAAAGTGCGCTAATGCCTGAGGCCTACTGCCTAATGCCTCAAAAAAGGCGCTTGCCTTTTTTTTGATCCTGATGTTCACTACTAGGATGAATGACACGGTAGTGGTAATCCCTGCGTACAATGAGAGCGGTAGAATAGGGCAGACTATTAAAGGGCTTGCTGATTTGCCCTATGATCTTGTGGTGGTAGATGATGGCTCTTCTGACGGGACTGCTCAGGCCTGCGCTGGCGCAACGGTTTTGCGGCACGGTCTAAATAGAGGGCAAGGGGCTGCTCTTCAGACCGGGACACAATGGGCGCTGCAAAGAGGCGCCTCTTACGTGGTACACTTTGATGCTGATGGTCAGTTTGAGCCATCAGATATAAAAAGAGCGCTTGACATAGTGCGCAGTACAGATATCCACATTATTTTGGGGTCACGATTTTTGGGAGAGAGCAGCGAGCTCCCCTTTACTAAGCGCTACATTATTTTTCCAGTGGCACGCGTCATAAATTGGGCTTTTTCTGGCTTGTGGCTCTCAGATGTTCATAACGGCTTTAGAGTTATGACGAGCCGTGCCGCATCTGAAATAAATATTGAGGTTGATCGCATGGCTCACAATACGAACATTTTAAGCCAGATCAGAAAAAAGAAGTTGAGCTATCAGGAAATGCCCGTACGGGTATATTATCATAGGTACGGACAGGGTGTTGGCGGAGGTTTTAAGATAATGGGAGATTTACTCATGGGTTGGTTTTCGTAAATTATGGCATTTATTCAAACAGCGCTGCTGCTTTTTGTAGCATTTGCAGCGTACAAAACGTGGCTAAGGCTTAACTCTGGAGACATTACCGGCGGTCAGTTTTTGTTTTGGAGTTTTTTGTGGCTTGCGGTGGGGCTTGCGACTATTTTCCCCCAATGGACGGTGGTAGTGGCAAACCGTTTTGGCGTTGGTCGTGGTGCTGATTTTGTCCTTTATATTGCGGTGGCCTTTTTGCTCTATAGAAGTTTTAAAACAAGTGTAAAGCTGCGCACCATGGATAGACACATAACGTCTGTAGTGCGGCATAATGCGCTCAAAGATAGCTCAGATGAAAATAGCTCAGATTTGCTGTAGCGCGCTGCCCAGCGTTGGGGGGATGGGAAGATCTGCCTATAACCATGCAAAAGCGCTGCGCGCCATGGGCCATGAGGTAAGGCTTTTAAGCCTGCCGCCTCTGCCAGAAGGTGGGGAGGGGATTTCTCATTTTATAAAGATTGGAAAGGCAGCGTGGGGAGCTACATTAGAAAATTCTTTAAAGGGAGTTGATATCGTGCACCTTCATCTGCCCTTTTTTGGCGTGGCGGATTCTGTAGTTAAATGGGAGATGGATCATCCTGATATTCCGTTGTTGGCTACGTATCACATGGACGCGGCGGGAACGGGTTTTAAAAAGAAATATATATCGTGGTGGTATAAAAATCGCCTGCAAAAGGTGGTAGATGCATGCAACGCAGTGGCGGTTACCTCAAAAGACTATACGCGCGGATCTCATTTGGCAGCAGCTGCTAGCATTGATAAGTGCAGAGAGATTCCTTTGCGTGTAGATACGGATTTTTTCAAGCCTGCGTTAGAGACCTTGCCAGAAGATTATATTTTGTTTGTGGGCGGCTTGGATTCTGCCCACTATTTTAAAGGGGTAGATGTTTTGCTTAGGGCGATTGCTCAAACAAGTGCAAAACTCTGGATTGTCGGGGATGGAGAGCGCAAACCAGAGTATAAGCGTATGGCACAGAAACTAGGAATACAAGAGCGTGTGTCTTTTAGGGGGCGCCTGTCGGAAGAGGATCTCCTGAGAGCTTATCAAGGAGCCAGAGCACTAGTGCTACCTTCTACCGATGGGTCAGAGGCGTTTGGTTTAGTGCTTATTGAGGCACTTGCGTGCGGAACACCGGTTATAGCAAGCGATTTGCCGGGCGTACGACGTGTTGTCGGCAGCTCAGGAGCGGGTCAGTTGGTTGCGCCGGGAGATGTGCACATGCTCAGTCGGGCACTTAATAGCGCATGGGATCATCCGCCAACAAAAGAGAAAAGAGAAACTATTGCAAACACGGCCACGAAACAATATGCACTGAGCACTTTGGGAGCAGATTTAGTGGCTTGGTATAAGAGCGTGCTATAATAAACTGGTGGATGGACTCAGGAAACAAAACTATGGCCTGCTAGCTGCCGTTGCAGCTTTTGTTGTGGTGTTGCTCATTGCTGTTGCTGGTTTTTCTTTTTTGAAAGCGCAGCCGGGCAGCGTGATTTCTCAAATACCTTTTGTTTCTTCTGACCAGCCAAAATCGCTTATCTCGCATTTGCTAGGATTTGACGGCCCGCGCACCTTTTTGGTGCTTCTTTTAAATAATACAGAAATGAGACCAGGTGGCGGATTTATTGGCACCTACGCGGTTGTTAATGTGCACAAAGGGAAATTATTAGATGTGACGGTTCAGGGTACGGAAAGATTAGATTTGGTAGCGCCACCGCAGGTGGTGATTCCGCCACCTAAGCCAATGAGGGATTTTCTTAAACTTAAGCAATGGCAATTTAGAGATTCTAATTGGTCGCCAGATTTTAAAGAAAGTGCGCTGTGGGCTTTGTGGCTCTATAGACAAGAGGGTGGGCAGCATTGGGACAGATTAGACGGAGTAATTGGTGTGACGGCAACGGTGCTAGAAGATCTTGTTGCGCTTACCGGCCCCATTTCTAGTGGTGTTGTTATGGTGAGTCCGGGGAGTGCCATTGCTGATTTAGAATATGAGGTAGAGTATGGTTTTGTTCAGCGCGGCATAGCGGTGGTTGATAGAAAAAATGTTTTGCAGGGTTTGGCTCAAGATCTGCTTTCAAAAATGGTACGCGTGGGACCTGCAAAGTGGCGGTCTTTGATTCAGACGTTGACCGATTTAGGATCAGAAAAACATCTGATCATGTATTCTTCTCACGATCAGATCCAGGAGGCACTGGAAAAACGAGGTTGGGCCGGCAGGGTTGATCCGTTTGAGCAAGATGGTTTTATGGTGGTAGACGCAAATTTGGGAGCGCTTAAAACGGATCATGCTCTGGAGCGGACATTTAATTACGCTATAGAGGAGGAGCAAGGGCAGCTTGTTGGGGAACTTTCGGCAACGTACAATCACACCGGCTCATATGATTGGCGAACATCACGCTACAGAAGTTACACACGCGTTTACATTCCAGAGGGGGCAACGCTTTTGGACACCGATGGTTTTTTGGATGTGCACACGCCAGGTCTTGTTGTAGAGCCAGATATTGGGGAGCGAGAAGGCATGCAAGCGCTGGGCGGTTATGTGCGGGTTGCGCCTGGGGAAAGTCATGATTTGATGGTGCGATATGTTCTGCCAGAGGAAGTCCAAAAAAAGGCTAAAAAAGGCACCTATAGACTAGATGTTTACAAACAAATTGGACTAGAGGGAGCTCAGTTGACATTAGATCTTAATTTTGGTAAAACTAAGAGCCAGAGCGGCTCGCAATATAGCGCTAGTACTCCGCTCAAGGAGGACTTTATTCTTGAGCTAGATTTATAGCAGACACTGCAAAACGTAGTGAGCTGCTGCTGTCGCTATGTCTTGGTTTGGAAAAAAAATTGCCATAGATTTGGGAACCACCAATGTTTTAGTATACGTTGAAAAACGCGGGATCGTGATAAATGAGCCATCCGTCGTGGCTATGAGCAAGCACGAGCGAAAAGTGTTGGCAGTGGGCAAAGAAGCAAAAGACATGCTTGGCCGCACGCCAGACACTATTGTGGCAGAGCGCCCACTAAAAGATGGCGTGATAGCATACTATAATACTACTGAAGCTATGCTTCGGTATTTTATTAACAAAGCGCTTGGCGGAGTGCGCGTTTTGCGACCAGAGGTTATGGTGGCAGTGCCTGGAGGTATTACCAGCACCGAGCGGCGCGCGGTGATAAATGCCAGTATTGCCGCAGGAGCGCGCGCTGCGTATATTATTAAAGAGCCTATTGTAGCCGCAATTGGCGCAGACATTCCTATTGGATCTCCCAGTGGGAATATGGTTATAGACATTGGTGGAGGAACCGCTGAGATGGCCGTTATTTCTTTGGGAGGTATTGTGAGTTCCGGATCCATTCGTATTGGGGGAACCAGATTTGATGCCGCCATAGCTGAATACACCAGAAAAAAATATAATTTGGCGATTGGGGAGCGCACGGCAGAGGATGTTAAAATCCAAATTGGATCGGCACTCTTTTTGGAAAAGCCCATGACCATGGAAATTAAAGGGCGAGACATGCGCTCTGGGATGCCACGGACTATTACCATAACCAGTGATGATGTTACAGAAGCAATTCAGCGGGAGTTAGAAGGGCTGATAACATCCGTAAAAGATGTCTTATTTAAAACGCCTCCGGAGCTCTCTGCAGATGTTATGGAAAAGGGAATGATACTTACCGGCGGCAGCTCTCAGCTGCGTAATTTAGAAGAGCTTTTTGCAAAAGCTACAGGCGTTCCTGCTTATTTGGCAGACGAACCGCTTTTGTGTGTGGTAAAAGGCACGGGTATAGCCCTAGAGAATTTAGAGAGTTACAAACGCTCTATTTTAGCTACTAAATGATTGTTGCAGGCATTAGGCATTAGGCGTCAGGCATTAGTGCTCTGCTAGTTTCATGCTGAATTTATTTCAGCATCCACGTAGAAACAAAGAGCGACTCTATTCCTAACTGGATTCTGAAATAAATTCAGAATGACAATTTGCGACACTAATGCCTGACGCCTAATGCCTAATGCCTAAAAAAAATATGAAACTCGGCATAGACGCATCGCGCGCCAATGTGCAAAAGAAAACAGGTGTGGAATGGTACGCGTGGCGCATAATTCAAGAGCTTAAAACCATAATACCCGCGGATACGCAGGTTATTTTGTATTCTAGAGAGCCGCTAGAAGGGTCTCTTGCGCAGCTTCCAGAAAATTGGGTATCCCGTGTTATCAAAACACCTGGCAGCAGATTTTGGACACAAATTGGGCTTAGTCTGGAAATGTGGCGCAGACCCATTGATGTGCTTTTTGTGCCGGCTCATGTTATTCCGCTGTGGCATCCTAAAAAAACCATTGCTACGGTGCATGACGTTGCCTCAAAAAGGTATCCAAAAAGCTACAGCAGATTTGCGCGTTTTTATCATTCTCTGAGCACAAGGCATATTGTAAAGCGGGCGTGGAGCATTTTGGTGCCATCGCGTTTTACCGCTCAGGAAATTCATGAATTTTTTGGTAGACCTGCAGGAGATATAACCGTTGTTCATTTGGGGTCTGATGCCACTACGGCCAGCCTTGATACCCCAACGGTTCCGGTTCCCGATAGTCCGTATATAGTTCATGTGGGAAGATTAGAGCGAAAAAAAGGAACAGTAGATTTAATACGAGCCTTTGAAATTTTAAAAGAAGATCCCGCTCACCAAGATTTGCTACTGCTTTTGGTAGGTAGTGCTGGACATGGTTTTTCTGAAATTGAACAGATGATTGTACAATCCCCGTATCGCGGTGCAATTATGCGTTTAGGCTGGCTTCCGGAGAGTAACAAACAAATACTGTTGCGCGGCGCACATATGTACGTGTTTCCTTCTCAATATGAAGGCTTTGGAGTTCCTCTTTTGGAGGCGGCGGCGTGCGGCGTGCCCGTAGTTGCGCGGCGTGTGGGTTCTTTGCCGGAGATAGCGGGTCATAATTTAGTAAGGTGGTATGATCAGCCGCACCAGCTTAGTTCTGTTTTAAAAGAGGCGCTACTAGATAAACATTGGCATTTTCATGTAAAAACGCAAGGCCCGCGGCACGCCACCAGATTTACGTGGCGAGCAAGCGCCCTGCGCACATGGGAAGTTTTGCGTAGAGCGCTTGTTGAGAGTGATCGCTGAGCATGATATTATGAATCTATGTTTGATGGCATTGTTGGACACAAAAGGCAGCTAGAGGCACTGTCCCGGCTTGTATCCTCCGGTAGATCTCATGCCATTCTTCTTGTGGGCCCTTCTGGTGTGGGCAAGAGAACCATAGCAAGAGCCTTTATGGCTCATGCGGTGGGTGATGATAAATTCTCTACTCATCCAGATGTTATGGTTGTCTCTGGTGATAGATCAATTGCAATAGACAGAGTTAGAGAGCTGAGCACTTTTGTGTCGCGCAAGCCGCAAACGGCTGCTGTTCGTATAGCGCTGATAGAAAATGCTCATCGCATGGCGCCTTTGGCTGCAGATGCGCTGCTTAAGACGCTAGAGGAGCCAAGAGGGGATCGTTTCATTATTTTAACGGCCATGCATACCACCCTTTTGCCAGAGACCGTTGTATCGCGCATGAGTGTTGTTTCTTTTAACACGCTGCAAGATAGCCAGATAGCTCAGTGGCTTGCCAGGGTCTATCCTAGTCAGAGCGAAGATTTAAGAGATCGTATTGTGTTTAATAGTTGCGGCAGTCTGGGTCTGGCAGATCAATTTAGCAAAAATGAAGAGACGTTAGAAAAAAAGATCAGTCTGAGCACTTTGGCGCGCAGTGCGATGGCTGATTCAGTTCAATCAAAGATGCGCTTTGCGGCAAAGCAATTTGTCGGGATAAAAGAAAATAGTGAAAAGCGCCGCGTAGCACAAGAGACTTTTTTTGCGCTTGAGCAGGCGCTCCATATGGACATAGGCAGTGGAAAATTTGGTATATCGGCCGGCAGGGCTCTGAGCAATGCGCGGCATGACCTGGATCATAATGTTGCTCCGCAAGCCGTTTTAGAAAATCTATTACTCTCTCTTAAATAAAATTATGCAGACAAAACAAAAATGGGCTGCTGTAGGAGCCGCGCTTTTGCTTGTAGGTGCTGGCTGTTTTAGTACAGAAAAGCAGCTGCCACCAGACGGCGGTGTTTATAAAAGCTCTGATGCTGGCGCCGTTTGGGTTCAGGCAAACGCAGTGCCGACAAACACGGGGGTGGCATCTTTGACCCAAAGCAATGTATCAGCTTTAGTGCAGGATCCCCATCACAGTGGAACGCTTTACGCTCAAATAGAGGGAGAAGGTTTGATGGTTAGCAATGATAGCGCGGCAAGTTGGAGAAGAACGGGCAACATTGGTAAGGTAACGCTAAGGGATATGGCTATTGATCCGGTAGAGCCGTGCACGCTCTACGCATCTTCAGGAAGCAGGATTCACAAAAGCAAAGATTGCGGCAGGTTGTGGAGTAGCATATATGAAGTTCCAGACGCAAAACAAGAGGTTCGCTCGCTTGCTATAGCACCTAATAACAGATCTCTTATTTACGCTGGGCTCAATGATGGTGTGTTGATTGTTTCAAGAAACGGCGGCGGAAGCTGGCAAGTGCTGCAACGGTTTAAGAGCCGCGTGAGAAAACTTTTGATTGATCCAGTTAATCCTTCACGCATGTACGCTGTGACAGAGAAGAAGGGTATTATGAAGAGTGATGATGCCGGAGCCACGTTTAATCAGATAAAAGAGCCACTGCAGGCATTTACCGGTTACAAACGTGGGTGGGATCTGCATATTGACCCACAAGACCATAATAGGCTACTCTACGCTTCTACCTTTGGCGTCTTGCTTTCAACAGACGGTGGAGAAGTCTGGAATCCGGTGGACTTAATTACTGCGCCAGGGGAAGCACGTATTTATGACATTGCCGTAAACGCAAAGAATCAAAACGAGATTTATTACAGCGCTGTGGTGGGCGGAAAAGCGCTTTTGTATAAAACGGTAGACGGAGGAATTAACTGGAAGACTATAAAGTTGCCAACTACCCGCGTACCGGTCAGCATCCACATCCATTCAGATGATCCGCTGCAGGTATTTATTGGAATGTATTTGGCACGACAGTAGTTTCTTTTGTAAGGCATTAGGCAGTAGGCCTCAGGCATTGGTGTCTTGCTAGCGTCATGCTGAATTTATTTCAGCATCCAGTTAGGAGATAAAGAGTACTCTATTTCTAACTAGATTCTGAAATAAATTCAGAATGACAATCTGCGATCACTAATGCCTACTGCCTGAGGCCTAATGCCTGTCTCAATTTAGAAACGTTCACTTTACGCGAGCACATAAAAATATGCACACCATCATCCAACAAAAAAAACAAGATTTTGATAACACTATTTCTCATCTTAAAGAAGAAATTGGTCAGCTTAGAGGTGGGCGTGTTAATCCTGCCTTGGTGGAGGATGTTGTGGTAGAGGCGTATGGCGCTCGTCAGGCCTTAAAAGCTGTGGGAACCATAACCACGCCAGATCCAAAGACTATTTCTATAGAGCCTTGGGATAAAAGTTTGCTGGTTGAAATAGAAAAAGGAATCCGCGCAAGCAGCATTGGTGTAGAGCCTAACAATGACGGGCGCGTGGTGTGGCTGAAATTCCCACCGATGACAGAGGAAGCGCGCAAAGAGATTATTAAAGTGCTTGGTCAGAAATTAGAGGGGGCACGGATTAGAATTAGGCAAACGCGCGATAAGGTACGAGACGACATAGGAAAAGCAGAAAAAGCAAAAGAAATTTCAGAAGATGATAAGTATAAACTGCAAAAGGATGTAGACGAGCTGGTGAAGGATTATAATGAGCAGATAAAATCTTTGGGAGAAGAGAAGGAAAAAGAGATAATGACGGTATGAGTAGTGATGTAACAATGGATCAGATTGTGTCGCTTTGTAAGCGACGTGGTTTTATTTTTCCTGGATCAGAAATTTACGGTGGTATGGCTAATAGTTGGGACTATGGGCCGCTTGGCGTAGAGATGAAAAATAATATTAAGCAGGAATGGTGGAAGCGTTTTGTCCATCAGCGCGCGGACATTGTGGGTATAGATGCGGCACTTATTCAGAATCCAAAAGTGTGGGAGGCCAGTGGTCATCTTTCTACTTTTCATGATCCACTTGTTGAGTGTAAGGAGTGTCATGGTAGATTCCGGGCAGATCACTTGACCCCACCTAACCTCCCCTTGGAAAGGGGAGGAACTTTAAAGTGTCCTAAGTGTGGTGGAGAGCTAGCAGAAGAGAAGCAATTTAATCTAATGCTTAAGACATTTATTGGCCCCGCAGAAGAGAGTGCCAATGTTGCGTATTTTAGACCAGAGACGGCTCAGGCAATTTTTGTAGATTATAAAAACGTACTTCAGACTTCTAGAAAAAAGATTCCTTTTGGCATCGCACAAATCGGTAAAGCGTTTAGAAATGAAATTACGCCCGGTAACTTTATTTTCAGGACGCGCGAGTTTGAGCAGATGGAGATCGAGTACTTTATTAAAGAAGAAGGTTGGGAAAAGCACTTTGATGGCTGGAAAGATCAAATAATGGATTGGTTGGAGCATTTGGGAATTGGCAAAGACAGAATTGACGCAAAAGAAATAGAAGGAGATGAGCTGGCGCACTACTCTAAGCGCACGGTAGATTTTGAATACCCGTTTCCTTTTGGCACCGATGAGCTTTATGGTTTGGCGTACAGAACAGATTACGATTTATCTCAGCACGCAAAACATAGCGGAGAGGACATGAACTATACTGATCAAGAATCCGGAGAAAAATTTATCCCTCATGTTATTGAGCCTTCCCTTGGTGTAGATAGGACTTTTCTGGCGGCGCTTCTTGAGGCATACACGGAAGAGACAGTGGGAGATGACACGCGCGTTATGCTTAAATTTCCCAGCTGGCTTGCACCAATAAAAGTTGCCGTATTGCCGCTCTCAAAAAAAGAAGAACTGCAAAAAGAGGCGCGTCCCGTCTTTGAAGAGCTCAGCAAACATTTTGTGTGTGAGTACGATTACACACAGTCTATCGGTAAACGCTACAGAAGGCAGGATGAAATTGGAACACCGTACTGTGTGACGGTAGATTTTGATACGCTAGAAGATAAGGCGGTAACGGTGCGAGAGCGAGACAGCATGAAACAAGAGCGCATCAAAATTGATGATTTGGTAGATTATTTGGAGGAGCGGCTAGACGTATAGTCATTGCGAGGAGCGCAGCGACGTGGCAATCTCGCCAAATAAGCGACGGGATCCTTCGCTTTGCTCAGGATGACATAAAAAAATGTTTTCAACCACAAAACTTCCCAACGGATTAACCCTTATGCAAGCGCCTATAGCAGGCGCATCATCCACAGCGGTTTTTGCTATGGTGCCGGTAGGGTCTCGGTATGAAGCTGCGCCGGTTGCCGGCGGCGCTCATTTTTTGGAGCATATGCTTTTTAAGGGTACTAAGAGGCGGCCATCTGCTCAGCAAATTTCCAGAATTTTAGATTCAGTAGGTGCTGAGTTTAACGCGTTTACCAGCAAAGAATATACTGGCTATTTTGTAAAAGTAAGCTCTAATTTTGCTGATAGGGCGGTAGATCTTTTAGCGGATATGCTTTTTGATAGCACATTGAGTTCAGAAGAATTTGAGAGAGAACGCGGTGTGATAATAGAAGAGATAAGAATGTATGAAGACATGCCCATGCGGCATGTGCATGATTTGATTGATGAATCGCTTTATCCGGATCAAAGGCTTGGAAGAAACATCGCCGGAACGGAAAAGAGTATTAATGAAATGAAACTGACAGATTTAAGATCTTTTTGGAAGCAACATTATCAAGCAGACAACATGGTGGTGGTAATCGCCGGCGCTACCGATGGACTTGCAGAGCTAGTTGCAAAACATTTTGGCAAAAGAAGATCAGGCGCAAGAAAGGGAAGTTTTCAGAAAATGCAAAAGAAGAGCAGACAGCCTATTGTTCAGACAAAAGAGACGGATCAAGCGCATGTTGTGCTGGCTTATCCGGCACTGCCGTATGGTCACGCGGGGGAGTCTGCCGCCGCCGTACTTAGAACCGTTATGGGCGGAACCATGAGCTCTAGATTGTTTACAGAAGTTAGAGAAAAGCGTGGTTTGGCGTATTCTGTCTCAGCCGGTGTAGATAAATTTAGAGATGTGGGAAGTTTTCAGGTTTATGCAGGTTTGGATAGAACAAGATTGCAAGAGGCGCTTAAAGTGATTGCAAGAGAGCTTAAAAAAGTAAGTGAGAAAGGGATCAGTGCAACAGAGCTCTCAGAAGCAAAGAGTAATATTCGCGGAAGGATAACCTTAAAGCTAGAGAATTCAACAGAGTTGGCCAGTTGGTATGCGCGCGGATTTTTGTTTTATCCCGATCCGTGGACGCCAGAGCAGTTTTTGCGCAGAATTGAGGGTGTAAAGCTCTCTGATGTGGCGGCTGTGGCAAAGCGGTTTATCAAAAATAGCCAGATGGGTGTGGCGTGCATTGGGCCTTATTCAGAATCTGAGTTTACGACCATGCTTAGGAGAGCTTTTTCATAAGGTCATTCCGGAATTTGCGAAGCAAATATCCGGGATCTCACAGAGAAAACGTGTGTGGCAGAGTGTTGTCTTGAGATCCCGGGTCAAGCCCGGGATGACATGTTAAGAAAATATGAAATATTTATTCTGCAATTGGAAAATGTATTTGGATGTAGAGCGGTCTGTTGCGTTAGCAAAGAAGATTGCCAGTTTTGATATAGATGGTGTAGAGTTGGTAGTTTTTTCTTCTGACTTGGCCATGCATGAAGTGCTTGATGAAGGTGTAAAAGTGGGAGCGCAAGACGGGTATTTTGAAAAAAAAGGAGCCAAGACGGGAGAGGTGAGCATGTGGGATGTGAGCGCAGCGGGAGCAAAGTATGTTTTGGTGGGGCATTCAGAACGTCGCCACACCTTTGGCGAGAGCAATGAAGTGGTTGCAAAAAAGTTTAATGCTGCACTTGAGGCTGGCCTTATTCCCGTTTTGTGTATCGGAGAGACGGCCGAGCAAAAGGACAGCATCGGAAGGGATCAACTACTATGGGAGCAGCTGCATTCTGCCTTGCATGACGTCCCACCAACAAAAATTATCATTGCGTATGAGCCGGTGTGGGCTATTGGAACGGGAAAAGCAGACGATCCAGAAGATATTGCAAGCGCTGCCAGCGCAATAAAAAAAATACTACCGTCTATTGACGAGAGGTGGGAGGTGGCTATACTATATGGCGGTAGTGTGAAAAGCGATTCTATTGCGGAAATTTTGGCCGCGGCGGAAATTGACGGAGTTCTTGTGGGATCAGCCAGCACCAAAGCAGGGGAGCTACAAAAAATGATAAAAAATATCTAAATGCCTTTTGCGATCATATCTTTGATAATTATAATTATTGCGCTGATCATAGCGGCCTATATTGTGGTACAAAAATTTCCCCATATTGCAGCGCTTGATGTAGAGGAGATTCCAGAGAAAAAACAGAAGGAAAAGAAAAAAGAAATTTTGGATCGCCGTGCAAAAGAAAAAGTAAGCGCCATAGCCAAAAATATCAAAGGCAAGGCAAAAGATTTGCCGGTTCAAGAATGGATAAGCAAGCTTAAGAAACAAACCAAAAAGGGCGCATCTTTTGTCGAGGAAAAATATACAAAATTATCTGCCGAGAGAACTAAGAAAAAAGCAAAACAAATGGATGATGGTGAGCTTTCAGAAACTATCGGGTCTCGTTTAAGAAAAGCAGAGCAGTTTGCTGCGGAGGATAGATATGAAGAGGCAGAACAAGCTTTTATAGATGTGATCAGCATGGACAACAAGCACGCAGGCGCATATAGAGGGCTTGGAAAAGTATTTGCAAAAGCCGGAGAGCATGCTCAGGCAGAGCAGACCTTTACGTTTTTGCTAAAACTGACGCCACAGGATGATACTATCTATGTTAAGTTGGGGCAGAATGCGCAAGCTGCGGGAGACAAAGAAAAGGCGATCACCTATTATGAAAAAGGAATAAAGGCAAATCCGGGATTAGCTATCCGTCATTTTGAAATGGGCAGCTTGTACCGAGCAAACGGTCAGTGGGCAGAGGCGTTTGAGAGTTTTTCTCAGGCAGTAGCACTTGAGAGCGAGAACCCACGATACCTTGACGCGTTGTTGGATTCCGCGATAGAATATCGCAAGATAAAAGAAGCCAAAGAAGTATTGCGCAAGCTTAAAAAAGTAAATCCTGAGAACAAGAAAATAGAAGTATTTGAGAAGCGTATTGTGCAGATACGCTAGTCATACATCATGCATCATGCATCATTCATCAAAAAAAGTGATGTATGTTGAATGATGAATTGATTTTGCCGACATAGCTCAGTAGGTTAGAGCGTTTGCATGGTAAGCAAAAGGTCCGCGGTTCGAATCCGCGTGTCGGCTCAAGGGTTTAATAAGGAGGTAGTAGCCGTGGATTTCTATGTAGCCATTCAGCTTTTAGGACTTGCTTTGTTTTGTTCCCTCTTGGGATGGTTGGCAACGACACCGCCACCACCTGTTAGAAAAAACAAAAAGTAATTAAAGCGGCGAGCTCTGCTATTCAGTGGAGCTTTTTATATAGACAATATTTCACATTTGTGCTATACTGCGATCGCAATGGGTCGGTACCGAAGCGGTCAACCGGGGCAGGCTGTAAACCTGCTGGCATACGCCTACGGGGGTTCGAGTCCCTCCCGGCCCACCAAGAAATTTACTCGTCTATAAAGACGAGTAAATTTCTTGATTTTGACTATGATCACACCCCTCATCCCACGATGGCATAATCCGCTGGTAGCAGTGGCTGTTATTGTGGAAAAAGAAGGGAAGTACCTGATGGTAGAAGAAGGGCATAAGTTTGGCAAAGGTTTGTGGAATCAGCCGGCTGGCGGTTTAGATAAAATGGAAACTATTGTGGAGGCCGCAAAGCGTGAGTGCAGGGAAGAGACTGGTTACAATGTGGAAATAACCGGCCTACTGGCCATTCAAAATATTCATAAGATTGAATATCACGATTATCACTCGCCGCAGCAGCATATTGTGAAGATTACATTTGCAGCAAAAGCGGTGGGAGAGCCTGGAGAGCTTGATCCAGAGGATTCTATTGCAGATGTGCAGTGGTTATCTAAGGAAGAAATAATTGGTTTGGATAAAAAGCTCCGTGATCAAGCAATACCAGAACTTATTGAGCGATTAGAAAATGGTCAGATCTATCCTCTTGAGATTATAAACGAAGTAAAACAGTAAGAAGGCCACCTTAGCCCCGACGCCCGTTAGGGTCGGGGGGCCGACTGAAGCGTCGGCCCTCAGCTGGTTAGAGCGACGGTTTTGTAGCTTCGCATAGTTGTTTCTCGTATACAGTATAATGCCACCTTAGCTCAGCTGGTTAGAGCGACGGTTTTGTAAACCGTAGGTCATCGGTTCGACTCCGATAGGTGGCTCAAGTTGACAGTTTAAAGCGTAAATGTTAGACTACTGACACAAAAACATATGTCGCAAGATAATTTGGTAAAGATGGAGTGCAGCAATTGCAAGCGCATCAACTATTACGGCCATAAAAATAAGAAGAAGCTTAAAGATAGGCTGGAGATAAAGAAGCACTGCAAGCATTGCAAGACCCATCACCCTCACAAAGAAACAAAATAAGAATTCCGCTCTAGACATGGGCGGTATTCTTATATATAGTAGGCCCCATGGGCGCATAGTGAAATGGCTATCACAAAGGTCTCCAAAACCTTTATTCTAGGTTCGAATCCTAGTGCGCCTGCAAAATAAAGCATCCGTAAGGGTGTTTTATTTTTGCAGTGGTTTGGGGGATTCGAACAGAGGGGGGTCGGGGGAGTTTACTCCCCCGTGGAGGAAATAGACCGGCGCATGCCGGTCGTTAGAACCGAGGGGTTCTAAAGTGAGCGAAGTGAACTGTTTGATTCCTAGTGCGCCTGCAAAAAAGAATTTTTTTGTTAAGAGCGTATTAGGATTTGTCTAGCTATGAAGTAGTAGGTAGCAAAGAGGCCGGGCATAGCTAGGCATTTAATTTTGAGGGTACGCTCTAAGACATTTTTTCCGACCAAGAGAGTGGTGTTGAGCAGGATAGCAGTCATGGTCGGGTTTTTTTATTCACGACAAGAAAACCCCGGCCGTGAGGCCGGGGTCATCCCGGAATTTTGCGGAGCAAAATATCCGGGATCTCACAGAAAATCGTATGCGGCACAACATTGCTGTTAGATCCTGAATCAAGTTCAGGATGACAACAAGCGTAGCATTTTATGAGTAAGATACCACGGCCGTAAGGCCGTGGAGTTTCATTCTGTTGACATTTTCCAGCATCTAAGCTAAGCTTCTCCCGCTATGGAAAAACCTCAAAAACAGGGAAAGCGTAGCCTCATAGACTTGTTGCTAGGCAACGGCCGCATTTTGGCGTTGCTTTTTTTGTTTATTGTGGCTTTTGGCAGCTGGTCTCTTACGTCTATTAAAAAAGAAGGTTTTCCAGAGGTTTTGGTTAACATTGCGCTTGTTCAGGTGGTGTATCCTGGCGCAAATACTCAGCAAATTGAGGAGCAGATTGTGATACCCATAGAGGGCGCCATAGAAGAATCAAGCAGTGTCATAGAATATGAAATGACGGCTAGAGCTAATGCCGCTGTTGGTTTTGTAACGTTGGATCAAAATGCAGATCTTAATGATGCTGTGGCAGAGCTTTCAGAAAAAATAGACGCTCTTAAATTGCCAGAGGATGCCATGGATCCGTCTGTACAAAAAATTGATGCCGGCGGAATCGCCAGCTTTATGGTAGCCATCACCGGCCCTCCCGATGTTTGGGATTTGTATGCTAGAGGGCAAGAGACTAAGAGAATGCTAGAGAGTATTTCTGGTGTTTCTAGGGTGACCATAATGAATGAGTTAACGCCTCAAGTTTCTATTGCTTTGGATGAGCAGAAATTAAAAGATCTAGGGCTTACAAGAGCAGTTGTAGAGCAGGCAATATCCGCCAGCATGTTTGACGCACCCGTAGGCAGCTTTACCGATGAAAATAGAAATGTAGTAACACTCGCCGTTAAGAAGGATATCGCCAGCATTGAGGATATAAAAAATATACCAGTGGGAAGTGGCGCGGCTCTCAAAGACATTGCCACGGTAAAGAAGGTTTTAAATAATAATGATAAATATAACCGTGTTGGTTATAGAAAAGACGGTGAATTTACGGTTTCTCGTACGCTCGTTATGGCGGTAAAAGAAAAAGGTAATGCCGACATTTTAGAGCTAGAAGAGGCCATTGAAGAAAAGCTGGAGGAAATGCCAGAGGGTGTAACCGCTGTTTCAGTATTTTCTGAAGCTGAGGGAGCGCGGCTTCAAATAGGTGAAATTACCCAAAGCCTTTTTGGTTCAAAAATTGAAAGTTGGGGAGCGCTAGGGTATGTGGGGTATTTGTTTGGTGGTCTGCTTTTGGTGGTGCTGCTTTTGTTTGCCTTTATAAACTTGCGCGTTGCCGTCTTGGCTGCGCTGGCAATTCCACTCTCACTTTTGTCTGCCATTATGGTGGTGCAACTTTTGGGAATAGGCATGAATACGCTGGTTCTCTTTTCTTTGGTGTTGGCCATTGGTTTGGTGGTGGATCCCACAATTGTATTTTTAGAATCCTTGCAAAGGTTTAGGCAGCGTGGTCTCTCTGGCAGAGATGCGGCAGAGAAAACATTTCAAACCGTTGGGGTTGGCGTATTGTTAGCGGTTCTCACCAACATTTTGGTTTTTGTTCCGTTTGGCATTGTCTCTGGTTTTTTTGGCGAGATTATAAAATACATCCCAGCTACTATTATTCCAGCTATGGCTGCGTCACTTCTTGTGCCCGTACTTTTCTTTGTACCCATTGGCGCGCGGCTTCTTAAGCCAAAAGGTGAGGTTCAAAAAGAGAATGAATTTGCCGGCGTTTGGCCTGTTGCTTTGAAACTTGGACGCGTTATCAAAGGGCTGCTTAGAAAAGGAAAGAAATGGGCGGCTCTGCGCGCCGGAGTATTCTTACTTGGCCTGCTCTTGCCGGCCATGGTGGGTGGCGCACTTATCAAAGGCGGCGCTATAGAGGTTGTTCAGTTTTCTCAGTCAGAGGACACAGACTTTATGTTTGTGCACGGAGACATCAGCTCTAGTTGGGACTTTGAAAAGACTGTTTATGATATTGTTGTGCCGCTTCAAGATGAAATTGCAAAGCAGTCAGAGATTAGAGATTTTAGTTTCATGGAGCAAAATGGAAATGGGTTTACTATGTTTGTAAATCTGCATCCCAGCAAAGAGAGAAAAGAGCAAGAATTGCGAAAAGCAAAAGATGTGGCCGCTGGTCTGAATGAATGGATTAAGGCGCAGAATTTTGACGCAGAAATAGAAGCGCAAGACGCGGCAGAAGGGCCGCCAGAGGATAGATTCCCGGTAAAGGTTCGTTTAATTGAAGACAATTTAGAAACATTGCAAAAAGCCAGTGATGATGTGAAAGCATTTTTAGCTGATGTGGAAGGAGTGAATGTAGTGAAAAGCTCGCTTGATAGCCAAGGTGGAGGCGTGGTAGCGCTGCACATAGAGCAAGACGCAAACGCGTCGCTTGCTTTTGCAGCAGTGAGATCCAGAATTAATGAGCAAGAGTTGGGATCAGTTCTAATTGATGACACCTCTTATGAATTAGTCTCTAGGGTTGATCCGCCCGTAACAAATATTAAAACACTCACGGATCTGCCATTGCCGATTCCTGGCCAGACCGTAGATGATGCGGTGTTAGATGCTCAGGTAAGTGCTCCTGTAACAATGCGTCGCATAAACGGGCAGCGTGCGGTGACCGTTCAGGCCTCTTTAAAAGAAGATGCCAAGGTTTTGGAAGTGCAAAAAGAACTAGACGAGTATCTCACTGAGGAAAAACTGCAAGAGCTGGGTCTGGATCCAGAGGCGGCAGTGTTTAAGGGTTCTGCTGATTCTATCTCTCAATCTTTTTCAGAATTATTTGTAGCACTACTAGTTGCCATAGCACTTATTTACATTTTGCTGGTAGCATTTTTCCGCTCATTCTTTGAGCCGTTTATAATTCTCTTTGCTATCCCGCTTGGACTAGTTGGTGTGTTTGGTGCTGTTGCTCTTACCACTGGCCAGCTTGGATTCCTGGAGCTTTTGGGAGTGGTAGCCATGGCCGGAATTGTGGTAAACGTGACCATTTTGCTTCTTGATACGGCCAATAGAATACGAAGAGCGGGAGCCACGCCAGAGCGCGCCATTGCTCGGGCCGTTGCACTGCGTTTGCGCCCCATTGTTCTTACGCAGCTTACGGCTTTTGGATCGCTTATCCCTCTTGTGTTTTATTCTCCTTTCTGGAAAGGACTTGCAGCATCAATTATCTTTGGAATTGTGACCTCGGCACTGTTGTCATTGTTTATCACACCAATTTTGTATAGATGGAATCACAGGCTGTGGCCAAATTTAAGAAGTTTGTTTAAGAAGAAAAAGGCGCCTGCAGAGCAAAAACAACTTACGGTATAAGATAAAAAGCAGGGTGTAGACTCTGCTTTTTTGGTCTTGACAAAGCTACGCAACTGTGATAGAACATATATAGACAACAACACGGAGGCCACAATGGCTTTCAAGATTGAGATTCCTCTGGAGATGCTCGCAGACGAGCGCGTGACAAGTGCCATTGCAAATCTTACGCAGGCCGTTGGAGATGCGAAGGCGGGGCGCAGGTCTAAGACGATCCCGCCGGGATCGCCAACCATGAGCTGGGAAAGCTTTATGGAGGGCACCACGCCGGCTACTCGTGATTTCCTTGAGGCGGTTCGCGACAGCGGGAAGCTGAGCATCACCGAAGCGGTGCAAAAGCTTGGTTTGGATTCTGCCCAGCCCAACAAGGCAATGGGTGGATTGACCGGGGCCTTCTCAAGGAAGGTTACGCGCAATGGGTTTAGGGTGCCCTACAAGCAGGTCAAGAGCCGCAAAGGTGAGCGCGTGTGGGTCTGGGATCAGAGCGTCTGGGACCAGAATGTTGCACATAGCAGCACAAACGGAGTTCGTCCATAGAACCCACCGCCTTGATTTATCGGGGCGGTTTTTTTTGTCCAGCGCGCTCTTGACAAAATAACAATGCCATGTTAGAGTTTATTTGGTAGCATTTTTGTTCTTTTTGGAGGTGGCGTAACATGATGATGGGTATGACAATGGCTCCTAGGATGGAGCACAAGATTGAGACTTCTCATAGGCTTTCTATGACGCAAAGTCACATGATCCAGCTTGAAATGCTGAATCGTAGAAGGAATTTGGCGGCTGCTGTCTCCGGCACCAAGTACGAGCCAAAGGGCACGTGTCCGCGTTGTGCCTACAAGCTAAACCATCTGGAAATCCTAAAGGGCTTTTTGCCGGATCCGTTGGACATCACTACCAAGTGTCCACGGTGTGAGGAGCGCTTTAAGCCTAAGTTGTATGCCGATGTGAACTTGGCGGGCCGCTCAGAGCTTGCGTATCTTTGCCCAGAGCAGACGCTTGCGCAGATCAGCGGTTGGCACGAGCTCTCACCCAGAGAGATTGAGCAAAAGTCTACAGCCGCTTACCACAGCGCGATGGTGAATTTTGGCAGTCTTAAGGCCGCTTTTGAAAAGCTTGGCGTTAAGTACAAGCTGGAGACCAACTCTTCTTGGTCAGACCGCGTTTTGCCCTTCTTGGGTGAGCTGCCGGATTCTGTCATTGCGCAGTACGCCGGCGTCAGCAGGTCTACCATTAGGCGGTTGCGTGTGCGAAAGGGCGTTAAGGCCTTTAAGTACCGCAGTGTCCTGGATGAGCTTAATTAAAAGGTTTTAGTTTCATGCCGCTCGTGTCCGCACGGCGGTTTTTTTTGTTTACAAAAAGATAAAGATGGGATACTATGTATGTGGTGGCCCAAATGGGCTCGTTTTTGTATATATGGCAGAATTTAAACTGCAAACAAGCTATAAGCCGGCTGGGGACCAACCTTCCGCAATAAAAGGCCTGGTAAAAGGACTAGAAGCTGATTATAAATATCAGACTCTTTTGGGTGTGACGGGTTCTGGTAAAACGTTTAGTATGGCAAAGGTAATAGAGCAAACACAGAGGCCGGCACTAATTATTGCTCACAACAAAACATTGGCTGCGCAGCTGTGCAATGAGTTTAGGGAATTTTTTCCTGATGCGGCCGTAGAGTATTTTGTTTCTTATTATGATTACTATCAGCCAGAGGCGTATATTGTAAGAAACGATACCTACATAGAGAAGGACGCTCAGGTGAATGATGAGATAGATAGATTGCGCCACGCTACCACGCAGTCTTTGTTGTCCCGCAGAGACGTAATCGTAGTAGCAAGTGTTTCGTGTATTTACAACGTGGGATCTCCGGAGAATTATGAGCAGGAGACTATTCACATTGAAAAAGGACAGCCGCTTAACCGAACGCAACTTATGCGCCGTTTGGTAGAGCTGCAGTTTACACGAACCACGGCAGATCTCAAACGCGGCATGTTCAGATCTCATGGCCCTATTTTTGAGGTGAGTCCGGTACAGGAAGAGGTGACGTACCGGATTGAAATGACGGCACGTCATCCCCGGATCAAGTCCGGGGCAGGCTCTGAGCGCAGCGAAGGATCCCGTCAAGGAGGATCCATCGTTGATAGAATCCTGATGATAGATCCGGTAACCAGAAAATTAATTTCTGAGACTAATGATGTGTGGCTCTTCCCCGCTAAGCATCATGTAAGCAATGCAGAAGGAAGGCATGCGGCTATCAAAACTATAAAAGCAGAGTTAGAGGATCGCCTAAAGTATTTTAACAAGCACAACATGCTGCTAGAGGCAGAACGGCTAGAGCGCAGAACGCGGTATGATTTAGAGATGATAGAGCAGCTTGGTTTTTGTAGTGGGATTGAGAATTACTCAAGGCATTTTGATGGGCGAGCGCCGGGCGAGCGGCCAAATTCGCTGATAGAGTTTTTTCCTGAAGATTTCCTTACGTTTATAGATGAGTCTCATGTGACGGTTCCTCAGATCGGTGCCATGCATAATGGGGACCGCGCAAGAAAAACAAATTTGATAGACAACGGTTTTAGACTGCCCAGCGCGTACGATAACAGGCCACTCCGGTTTGATGAGTTTGAGACGCGCGTTGGTCAGACTATTATGGTATCCGCTACACCGGGGCCGTATGAGTATAAACATTCAGAGCAAATTGTAGAGCAGATTGTACGGCCGACTGGGCTGCTGGATCCAAAGATTGATATTAGGCCTGTTACAGGCGATTTGTCATTGCGAGCCGCAAAGACGGCGAAGCAATCCCGTGGCTCTGGAAAAGAAGCGGCGGGATCGCGTCGCTCCGCTCGCGATGACAAACGAAGTCAAGTTGAAGATCTTATAGATGAGGTGGTTAAAAGAGCCAAAAAGGACGAGCGCGTCTTGGTAACAACCCTCACTAAAAAAATGGCAGAAGATTTGTCAGAGTATTTGGAAGAACAAGGGGTAAAAGCAAAATACATTCACAGCGATATTAAGACTCTAGAGAGAATTCAGATTTTAACAGAATTCAGAAGAGGAAAATTTGACTGCTTGGTGGGGGTAAATTTGTTGCGGGAAGGTTTGGATTTGCCAGAGGTTACACTAGTAGCAATTTTAGATGCGGACAAGGAAGGCTTTTTACGATCAGAGACATCGCTTGTGCAAACCATTGGGCGCGCAGCAAGAAATGCAGCTGGTGAGGTTATTTTATATGCTGACAACATAACCGGTTCCATGAAAAGAGCGATAGCAGAAACAGATCGCCGTAGAAAAAAGCAACTTGCCTACAATAAAAAACACGGCATCACACCACAAACCATCAAAAAAGCCATCAAAGATATCACTAAGATTTGGGGAATAGGAGAGACCGATGTAAAAGAAACACTCAAACTTGAGATGAAGTACGCCCCAGATGACTTAGAAAAAATAATCAAACAAAAAGAAAAGCAAATGAGAGAAGCAGCCAAGAATCTAGAATTTGAAATGGCGGCTTTGCTGCGGGATGAGATTAAGCTATTGCGTAAAGAGATAAAAAAATAGTATGAAGAATAAAATTGTTATAAAAGGCGCGCGCGAGCATAATCTTAAGAATGTTAATCTTGAGATTCCGCGAAACCAAATGACGGTGTTTACCGGCGTTTCTGGCTCGGGGAAATCCAGTCTGGCTTTTGATACTATTTTTGCGGAGGGACAGCGGCGTTATGTGGAATCGCTTAGTGCTTATGCTCGGCAATTTTTGGGTGGAATGCAGCGGCCTGATGTTGATGAGATTGAGGGACTTTCTCCTGCCATTTCTATTGATCAGAAAGTGCGCGGGCGAAATCCACGCTCCACGGTTGCTACTATTACGGAGATATATGATTATTTGCGCGTGCTTTTTGCACGTGTTGGAGAGCCACTCTGTCCGGACTGTGATAATCCTATTGATAAAAAGACGACGGAGGAAATGGTGGATGTTTTAATTGTGAAAGCTAAAGAAGTGTATGGTTTGTCATTGCGAGCCGCGAAGCAGGCGAAGCAATCCCGTGGCTCTGGAAAAAAAGAGGCGGGATCGCCACGTCGCTCCGCTCCTCGCGATGACTTGCGATCTAAAGAAACCACCATCTTGGCGCCGGTGGTTGTCGGCAGGAAAGGAGAATATCATCAGATGCTCTATGATATGTACAATGCCGGTTTTATGTATGTGCGCGTGGATGGTAAGCGTAAGACGCTTCAGAATAAAATTGAGCTGAATCCAAAGAAAAAACATACTATAGAATTGGTAACTGATTTTTTTGGGCATTATGATTTTGAGAATATAGATAAGGATGGGCGTGCGCGTTTGGCAGAAGCTATTGAGACAGGATTGGATTATGGAAATGATGTCATCACCCTGCAATTTGCAGATGGGCAGGAACTAACTCTCTCTGCAAAGTTTAGTTGCAGCAATTGCGATTTCAGCTTTCCAGAGATTGAGCCGCGGCTGTTTAGTTTTAATAGCCCTTATGGTGCGTGCCCAGAGTGTTTAGGAATTGGCATGCTTGGGTGGCGCCGCGATAAGTTGTGTCATGTTTGCGATGGTCGGCGTTTGAGGCCGGAGGCGCAATCGGTTTATCTTGGTGGCCCTGTCATCCCGAGCGAAGCGAAGCGAAGTCGAGGGATCCCGTCGCTTGGTGACAGTGCTAAGAATATAGTAGAGATAGTCTCTATGGATGTAGAAACATGCCTTAGTTTTTTTCTGGAATTATCTTTATCAAAAACAAAAGCAGCGATTGCCGGACCGGCAATCCGTGAGATCATCAACAGATTGCAATTCATGCAAAACGTAGGACTAGATTATCTAACGCTAGATAGAAAATCCGGAACGCTCAGCGGTGGAGAGTCTCAGAGAATCCGTTTGGCCTCTCAAGTGGGTCTACGTTTGGTTGGAGGGCTTTATGTTCTTGATGAGCCAACTATAGGCCTTCATCAGGCGGATAGCGATAGACTGGTGGCAACACTTAAAGAGTTAAAAGAATTAGGTAACACCGTAATTATTGTAGAGCATGATGAGAACACCATCTCAGCGGCAGATTATTTGGTGGATTTTGGTCCTGGTGCCGGAAAGCATGGCGGAGAGATTGTTTGTGCTGGCGCGATGCCACAGATTTTGCAAAATAAAGATTCTATAACCTGCGCGTATTTAAGGGGAGATAAGAAAATTGAAAGCTCAGCAAAGAGAAGGTCTGGTAGCAAGGGCGCTCTAAAAATTATTGGCGCTACCACTAATAATTTGAAAGGCGTGAGTGTAGATATTCCTCTGCAAAGATTCGTATGTATCACAGGAGTATCAGGTTCTGGAAAAAGTTCATTGATGCACGATACCCTCTATAGTCATCTGGCAAAGAAATTTGGCGGTAAGAGTAAAACTACAGGCGTGGCAAAAGAAATTAAAGGTCTTGAGTATATCAGCCGTGCGGTTATGATAGATCAGAGTCCCATCGGTAGAACGCCGCGCTCTAACCCAGCAACGTACACGGGCGTTTTTACCTATATAAGAGAAATATTTGCTGCTACACCAGAGGCTCGTTTTAGAAATTATAAGATTGGCAGATTTTCTTTCAACACTCCTGGTGGCAGGTGTGAGGCATGTAGTGGTCATGGCTATAACGCAATAGAGATGCATTTTTTACCTACCGTCTATGTTACCTGTGAGGTTTGCAAGGGTAGACGTTTTGATAGAGAGACGCTTGAGGTTCACTTTAAGGGCAAGAATATTGCCCAAGTTCTTAAGTTCACGGTAGATGAGGCGGTGGTCTTTTTTAAAGATATTCCACATATTTACGACAAGCTGCTGATTATGCAACGCGTTGGTTTGGGATATATTCAGCTGGGACAATCGGCTACCACGCTTTCTGGTGGAGAGGCTCAGCGGGTAAAGTTATCAAATGAGCTGGCTAAGAAAACCAGTGACAGGACTTTTTATCTTTTTGATGAGCCTACAACAGGACTTCACTTTGAAGATGTAAGAAAGTTACTTGAAGTTCTTAAAGAGCTGGTGGATCGCGGGCACACCGTGGCGGTTATTGAGCACAATTTGGATGTGATCAACACAGCAGATTATGTGATAGACCTGGGACCGGGAGGCGGAAAGTACGGTGGTCAGGTGATAGCAAAAGGAACACCAGAACAGATCATGCAATCTAAAAAGAGCTTGACAGGGAAGTACTTAAAAGAGTATTTGACTTAAAATGGCTATTCCAAAATCAATAAAAATCAAGAAAAATGAGCTCCCCACGCTGCCGGGTGTTTATAAAATGAAGAACGCTGACGGAGAGATTATTTATATTGGTAAAGCAAGCTCGCTTAAGACGCGGGTTTCTTCTTATTGGAATAAGGCTCATGATAGAAAGACAGAGCAGCTTGTTAGAAGAATCGTCAAGGTTGATTATGAGGTTACGGATTCTGTCTTGGAGGCTCTTATTATGGAGGCCAATTTGATAAAGAAATATAAACCGCATTACAACATAATGCAGCGTGATGATAGGAGCTGGACGTATGTATGTATTATCGCTGAGGATTTTCCGCAGATTATTTTGAGACGCGGCCATGAATTAGAACAGTCATTGCGAGCCGCGAAGACGGCGAAGCAATCCCGCCGC
>CAZSVL010000003.1:0-101387 GCA_964610305.1 uncultured Gammaproteobacteria bacterium
GTATACAAATAAATTTTGATTTAGCTAGGATTAGCGAAATTATTTGCAGTTCAGTTTTTTCTGTTTGTATAGACTAGTGTATACAAACAGCGTCCATGTATCTGCTGCAGATTGACACATATTTCATTCTTTGCTAGGATTTTGGTACGGCATAAATAAGGAGGGATAAGTGGAAGAAACAGTAACTGAACGTTACTTGTTTTATATTAAGCCTAGTGAAGCATCTATTATCGTAGCACGGTGGCTCACTGATGATGGGTGTGCTTTTGCAGAGCAAATAGTGGGCGGTAGGGCTGATGTTGGAGAGACGCTTTGGGTGACTCTTAAGAAGAGCGGTTTTGCGGAGCCAGTAGGTAGCTATGGTAAGCTCACTCCAGCGGTACTCAATGGAGAGTTTTTTGCCAGGACGCGCTTTGTTGAGGCAAAGGAATCTAGGAAGGCATTTAAGAAGAGTTATAAGAGACCTCAAGAATTGCCAGAGCGGGAGCGCGCACGTGTGCCGGTCGGCAAGTCTCTGGAAGACCTAAAAGCTATTGCTGCCAAGCTCCCGTTTAGGACAGAGCCTTCCGCTCCCAAGAAGCCGAAAGAAGAGCCTTTACAATCCGCAAAGGCACCGGCAGCCGCCGAGCAGGACGAGAGGCTCGCAGATCCGGCGCCAGAACAAGACGCTGCTGCGCAGAAGTCTTGGAAAGATGAGCTCATTGAACGTATTGGCGAGTTAATAGAAGAAGAGGTGATGCTGGCCCAAGAGCTTGCAGAGATTAATCATAGGCGTCACACCAAGACAGGTCGTTTGGGAGAAGTGCGGGGAGAACGTAGAGCGTTGCAAGACACGCTCCTAAGACTTGTTCAGGATTAAAAACAGCCAGCAAGAAGCTTTGCCGGCTTTTTTGTTTGAAAGAAAATTTGGATCATTGCGTCATTACCATCGCGACACGTACCTTTATTAATACACCTCCTTTCTTGTCGCACAAAGCCAGCCAGTTTATGGTTGGTTTTTGTTTTTTATGTTAGTAACTAGTAATCAGTAACTAGTAGCTGGCAAATAGTTCTATTCTATTGACAAAAAAGAGTACACGGTATATAGTATCCCTGCTCTCAAAATATACTTTCAAATTAAATATGGCCAATACTGCAAGTGCTAAGAAAGCATTGCGCCAAACTAAAAAGCTAACGGTGCTCAATACCCGCAGAAAGCGCGCGTATAGAGAGGCTATAAAAGCCACACTTAAAGCAATTGAATCAGGCGCACTTGATGAGGCTAAAAAGCATGCTTTAACAGCGCAAAAAGCGCTAGATAAAGCTGCCAAAGCTGGAACCATCAAGAAAAACACCGCTGCCAGAAAGCTCTCACGCTTGATGACACGAGTGAACAAAACAGCAAAATAAAAGACTGGCCTACGGGCTGGTTTTTTATTTAGGCAAAATAATATATACTGGTGTCAGCAAAAAGGAGGCAACCTTGGATGAGCTACATGTAAACGTAACGGACGAGATGGCGCTGCTGGTGCGCCAAGAGCTTATCTTGTTTGAGACAGACCTGATTGTGTGGCTGGATAATCCGCGTAACACGTCGCTGCTCTATGCTGTGCTTTTAGAGGAGCGGGGGAGCGTGAGTGTGCCAGAGATGCAATCCTGGCTAAGTGGTTCTGCGCAGATTCAGCAGATTTTCAGGAGGATCAGAAATCTCATTGGAGGCGCGGGAATTAGAACGCCGCAAACCGTCCCGGTGGGAATTAGCGTATGTGGGGCGTTGCTCCTTGGATCCGCGCGCGACATGGTGCGTTGGCTCTCTGATATGAGCAATGCGCGTAGAGCTGCGCGTAACGCGTGCATTTTGGCGCGTAGTACGGAAACTGATCAGGTTCAGGAGTGGCTTGCTGACAGTCAGAATATACAAAGCGTTTTTGTGAGGATCAGAGAGCTCATGGGTGGGCCCGTGCCGCAATCTGGCGTGTCTGGATTGGCGGGACTCGCTGCCCGGGCAAGCATGTAAAATAAAATACCGGCAACGCAGTTGTGTTGCCGGCTTTTTTTGTGGCTTGTGCTAGACTCTTTCTTTGCGATCTTTGGCGTAGCCCCTTGGATCTTCAAGGAAGTACCGAACCTCTCTAACAAAATCGTGCACGCGGTGGTGCACTCTGCTGTAAAGAGGAAGGTAGCGTTCCATCAGATACCACATGAGCTCTACGCCAGCGCTCCTGTCATACATTGCCTGCATCCAGGCGCTCTCGCTGGTTTCTGGATCATAATCATGACCGTCAAGATGCAGATGGTCCCAACGCTCCTCCTTGGATCCGTCCGGGTGGTGGATTTGAACGTATCCTACCCGAATATGAAACCAGGTCTTGCACAGTGGGTTGCCACAATCGCACCGCAATTCCATTCCCATGGTGTCTCTCCGTGTTGCTGAGGTTCAGCAGCCGCGGCAATACGGAGTGATGCGGGGAGAGCATACCACATCTTGACAATAGTGTCAACAGGTGGTATATACTATATAGATTGGTACGGCTTACGGCTGCCGCGGTGGCAGTTACGGGTTACGCCAGAGGGAGGAAGAGTGAGCGGGTTAAACCCAAAGGATAGATGGAATCTGGACGATGCGGTGCAGACACTGGCCATTTTGCGTCAAAAGGGTCTTACGCCTGGTATGACCAAGTGGATCCGTCAGAATGATGGAGAAAATGCACAAGCTATGGTGGAGTGGCTTTCTGACCGAAAAGCAGGACTTCCTGAGAGATCGGTGATATCACCTCCAGGCGCGATTGTGATTCCGGCTGTTCATCCAAGCAAAGAGACGCTTGTCATGGCTTATCAATCCCAGTTTGCTGACTTTTGGCGCAGTCCAGAGGATCAGGTGAAGACCATGGAACAGATAGCTTATCGGAGCGATGTGCCGGCGTGCAGGGAGCTCAGGTCAGCCTGGGAAAATGGTTGTCCGAACCCTCCTACCCAGCAGCTAAGTCCTTTTCAGGTTCGGGTGCTGTGTTTTGGTGCAGAAGAGTTGACCAGCACCATTTCTCTTGCTCTGGCGATGATAGAGCGGCATAGAATGCCCATTGATGCCGTTAGGCCTGATAGAATGGCTGCTCGGACGTCTCTGGCTGCGGGAAAGTTTCACAAGAAGGGTTTGTATTGGGAAGTTCTTGATGTGGAAAGTGCCTACCCAAGAGAAGAATTGGAAGAGGTTCCTCATCGGTTGGCCGGCGTAGAGGCTTTGTTTGCCTTGGCAACACATAACAGATGGTGTACTGCCATGCAGCAGGGCGAGATGCCGCGTATCGTCATTGGTGGATTGCGTTACAGGACAGAAGATGGCGGCAAGCATGTGTTTGTGATAGATAATTCGGCCTCTCCGGGATCACTGCGGTTGCAGCATTATCCGGTAGATGAGCATTATGGTGTGCGGGAGCGCGCTGTTCCGATTTTGATGTTGTAGTATTTTGGCCTGGTACTTGCTGGGCCTTTTTTATTTGTCGCAAGAAAACCCTGACCGCGGTGCGAGTGTCATCCCGGAATTTTGCAAAGCAAAATATCCGGGATCTCAAGAACGTTCTACTACTGATGCTTTACTTGAGATCCCGGGTCTCACTTCGTTCGCCCGAGATGACAAGAGGTGTATTTTATTTTGCGCTCATTACAAATTGGTCCAGAAGAATATCGGCAGAGCTGCTGCTGGTTTTGAGCGTTTTTTCTATGGTGTAGAGATTTTTGTGGATGGATTGCAACTGCTCTGGTGTGTACCTTCTTGCAAGGGGAGATGTTTTTTTGACTACAAACGGGTGGAGTTTTAAATCTTCCAACTCTTCTTGGTTGGGATTGTCATTGAGTTGGAGGAGCAAGCGAAACTGGCGTGTGATCATGGTAAGCAAATAAAATTCATTGGCGCCGGATTTTTTTTGATCGTCTAAAAGTTTGAGCGCTTGTGCGGTATTGCCCGCAGCCAACGCGTCGGTAAAATTAAAAATATTGTCATCCAGCGGAGAGCTCACAAATGGGGAAACGTGTTCTCTTTTTATTTCTTCTCCTGATGCAAAGGCTAGTGCTTGTTGGCAGACGGATGCTAGTTGCCACGTGTCCTCAATGCCGGCGGCAACTATCCGCGCTGCTCCCGTTGTGATGGATACACCTAAGTCTGCCACGTATTTTTTAATCCACCTCTCGCGCGCAGCCTCATCCATTACTGGAAAATGTTTTGAGTATGGCTGTTTTTGCAGAAATGCGGCTAATTTATTGTTTCCAAATTTGTCTTTTTTTTCTACGAAAACCAAAACTGATGTCTCAGCAAAACTGCCAGACCGTAGTTTTTCCAGCAGCGAATTTCTAACATCGGATTCATAGTTCTCAATAACGCCATGTATTACCACCATTCTTTTTTCTGCCAAAAAGGGCACGGTGCTTATTTGCCCCCACATTTTATCCGGCCCTTCTTTTGCGCAATCAAAAAAAGCAACGTTAAGACCCTGAGGATCTCTTTTTTGCTTAAAGCCGCCAACCATTTCATTTATCTTCTGGGTACACTGATAGCTGTCTGCTCCGTGGATGAGAATATACATGACCCTGATTGTATCAAAAAAAAATCAGCAGGGATACTGCTGAGGACATTTACACTTCTATAATAGGAAGATCTGTAATATCAATGGTGCCACAATACAATATGTGAGGAACACCAGCGAACACCATTGGCCGCTTCCCTTCTTCTGTAGCTTGCCGGTAATACGCTTTTGTTTCATCTGGAATTTCAGTGAGATTCTCTAGGTCTTCTGTGCAGAACGGTCTTACCATTGAAGGCGTTATTTCAAAATCATCAACACCCACTTCAACAATCACCGCGCAGCGGGGGTCTAGAGCACTTGGGTCAATCTCAAAGGTTCGCGTTCTCTTTTGGCAAGGAATGCCCGCAGTCTTTTGTGCGGTTTTTGCAGTCGCTGGGTGTACAGCTGTTAGGTGGATTACATCATTCCACAGAACATTAAGTATTGGAATTTTTACTTTCAGCAGCTCTTGTCTGTCCAAATACTTTTCCATGGCGCGTGCGTAGGCCTCGGGATATATGTCTTTGAGCTGGTGTAATGGATAAAGGGTATTGCCTTGCATTAGCTCAGGCACCCAGTGATATAGGTAATTCATCTTTGCTCCTTCTATTGACGAGCGTCTAAATATAGCATATGATGCTCTCAATGTCAAGGAGGTGGCTATGCTACTAAAGGTAGGAGCAGGCACTGTTTTTTATCCGCTTACGGCGGATTTGTATAAGTTGGGAAAGGGAAACACTTCTTGTGGGACGGTCATGGAGTTGGCTGACGATTTCGGTAAACCAACTGGCCAGCTCGTCTTTGCGGATGAAGAAAGTGGGCAGTATTTTGTACACGACAGACTTTTGGCAATGATTGGCAGCAAGATACAAGAGGGTGAAAAGATTGGCATTGGTCTTTCGGGTGATCGTGTAGTAGCTTGGAAGAAAAAAAAGGAGCGGCCAACAGGTCGTTGGCTGGCCAGCGATATTCCTTTGGAAACCGCCTTCACGACAGCAGAGATTTTGAGTACTTTTCTTGGTGTCATGCTGCGCCAAAACAGAAGGTGCTCTCATCCGGAGTGCGTTGATCCCAGCGGTCAACCGATCGAGACAAAAACTGCTGTGCTCATTTCAGTTTCTCAACCGAAAAACTATGAAGCTCTGTGCGTTGATTGTTTTGCAAAAGTCCACCCCAGTGCAATGGGTCCAGAGGGTGACGTGAGCGTTGTGGTTGATGGCAGAAAGCTGCCGCCGCATGCTCCGGTGGTAATGTACGTTTAGAAGTTGCGCGTGTAAAAACGCGCTTTTATTTTACCGTGCCCCAGTTTTTTCCGGTTCCGGCCGATACTTCTACGGGGACATCAAGAGCAATGACATCTTCCATGATGTCTTTTATTTTTTGTGTGTACTCTGCTGCCTTTTTTTCTTTTACCTCAAAGACAAGCTCGTCATGGACTTGCAAAAGCATTTGGCAATCTGGGTCATCCTTTAGAAATGCTGCCACGTCTATCATGGCTTTTTTCATGACGTCTGCGGCAGTGCCTTGAATGGGGTGGTTAATGGCTTGGCGCTCGCCTGCGGCGCGGATGTTGGCGCTTCCTGCGCGCAATTCTGGAATATAGCGGCGTCTGCCAAAGAGGGTTTCTACATATCCTTGGCCTTTGCCCAACTCAATTGTTTCATCTAGGTAGCGGCGAACAGAAAAGAAGGCGGCAAAATATTTATCAATAAATTCTCTGGCTTGCCATTGAGGCAAGCCGGTTCTGGCGGCCATGCCAAAAGCGCCCATGCCGTAGAGAATCCCAAAGTTGATCGCCTTGGCTGCACGGCGCTGATCGCCTGTGACCTTATCAAGAGAAATACCATTTATTGCCGCTGCGGTGGCGCTGTGAATGTCTTGCCCTTGCTTAAACGCTTCAATCATTTTTGCGTCTTTGGCAATATGTGCGGCAATACGCAGCTCAATTTGAGAATAATCTAACGCTAAAAGTACGTGCCCCTTTTCTGCTATAAACGCATCACGAATTTGTCTGCCGAGTTCTGTACGGACAGGAATATTTTGCAAGTTTGGATCAGAGCTGGAGAGTCTTCCGGTTGCGGCGACCGTCTGATTAAAACTAGAGTGAATCCTTCCGGTTTTTTTATTGATAAGTTTGGGGAGCGCATCGGTGTACGTGGATTGCAATTTGGTAAGCTCACGATATTCTTCTATGAGTTGTATGATAGGGTGAGACGCGCGCAGTTTTTCCAGTTCGCTTGCGGCTGTGGAGAGGCCGGTTTTACCTTTTTTAATTCCTTGAGTTGGGAGCGCCAGCTTGTCATAGAGAATATCGCGGAGCTGAACGGAAGAGCTAATGTTAAAATGTTCTCCCGCCTCTTTGTGGATCTGCTCGGTGAGCTCTTCAATTCTTTTTGTAACGCTTTTAGATAATTTTTGTAGTACTTTTTCATCTACTTTTATTCCCTTCTTTTCCATACCAGCCAAAACAGGAATAAGGGGCATTTCTATGGTTTCAAAAAGATCCAAAACGCCGGCGTCATCAAGTTCTTGTTTTAATGTTTCATAAAGAGACGTCATGGCACACAGCTCTTTTGCGGCGTGCTCATAATCTGCGCCAAATAATCCTTCTCTTTGGCCGTCTCCCAAGTGAGCACCTAGTCTTTTCAGAGCGATACCCTCAACATCATGAGATCGGGATCCAGGATTGAGCAAATAACTGGCAACCATTACATCAAAAAGTTTGCATCCTTTTGGCGCCCCATCCCCAAGCAGTACAAAAAGTTGCTTAAGATCATGACCAATAACAGTATCCGTTTGCAAGAGATCTATGAGGGATGTTTTTTGGGTCTCATCCATGTTGCTGAATGGAATAATAAAACCATCTCCATTTAAACATACGATAGCAGCCGCTATTGGAGCGTTAATCCTGTCATTGCTCTCTGGGAGAAGCGAGAGGCCCACAGATTTTTGATCATGCGCTTTGCGCAGCAAGTCATCTATCTCTTTTTTGTTTGATAAAGAAGAGATGACCGCCTTCTTTTTTCTTTTTTTGCCAGCGGCAGGCATGCGGTCTCCTAGGCTGCGCTGTGCCTCTTTTGGCAGGCGGCGCAAAAGAGACGTGAATTCAAACCTAGAAAAACTGTCGGCCACTTTCTGCCAATCCGTTGTGTGGAGCGCTGCATCGCGCAGAGAAAAATTGATAGGAACATCTGTTCTAATTGTGGCAAGGTCTTGAGACATTACGGCAGACTCTTTTCCTTCAAGGAGTTTTTTCCTGGCCGCCGGTTTTATGTCTGAGCTTGCGTCTTGGGCGGCTTTTAGTACACCCTCTAAGGTTTTAAAAGATTGCAGAAGTGTGGTGGCGCCTTTTTGTCCGATTCCCGGAACGCCAGGAATGTTATCGCTTGAGTCTCCTTGTAGAGATTTAAGATCTACGATTTGATCAGGCTTTAATCCGTAACGCTCAAAGACGGCCGCGGGATCATAGGTGACCGTGTCGTTGATTCCTTTACGCATGGTGAAGACAGAGGTGCTCTCGTCCACCAGTTGCAGCGTGTCCATGTCTCCGGTAACAATAATGCTGTGCGCCTTGTCTCCCACTTGCGCTGCGATGGTGCCAATAACATCATCTGCCTCATAACCGGGCAGCTCAAAGATGGGAATATCAAAAGCCTCTACCAATTGGTGTACCAGCGGGATCTGATCATACAAATCTTTATCTGCTTTTTTTCGTGTTGCCTTATATCCATCAAATGTGTCATGCCTAAACGTCTTGCCGGGCATATCAAAAGAAGCCACGATGTGCGTTGGCTTAAGATCCTGCAGAATTTTCAGCACAATAGACGCAAAACCATACACCGCATTTACCACGGTTCCGTCTTTTGTTCTCAGCGGCGGAAGCGCATGATAGCTGCGGTGAATCAGCGCGTTTCCGTCTATGATAACTAGTTTATTTTCAGCTTTAGCCATGCGGTTAGGTTATCATAATGGGATGCTCTGTGCTAGTATGTGCCCATTAAAAAAACCCGCAGGACGATGTGTCTGCGGGTTTTTGCTACCTTACGGTTATGGTGCTCACGGTGCCCCCAATTGAACCGCCGGATTTTAGATAGATGCGGGGCGAAATGGTGTAGGATCCTTCTGGCGGTATTTCATTCCACATGAGTTTTGCTGTATCACCTTCCAGCTGCATGTCTCCAATAATTACCATGTTATCTTCATTTGGTTTTTTTACGTAGAGCTGAATTTTTTCAATAAGATCTGTTTGAGTGGTGCGCAGCTGCAGCTCAAGCGGAAAGAGCGTAGAGAAAAGTGTGCTGTCTTTTCTTGGAGAGATCCACGTAAGCTTTGGCGGAACGGGGAGCGCGTCTATGGTGAGAGGGATTTCAACAATCGTAAGGTTGCTGACATCATCGTACGCCTTTACTTGTAGCACGTGCTCTCCATTTTTAAGCTCATCGCTTGAGTACCGTATGTTAAATGGATAATTTTCAGATTTTCCAATGAGTTTGTCATCCAGCATATAGAGGACTTTTGCTACGCCGCGTGGAGCGCTAACTTGAATGTCTGTTTCTATGACACGCTCTTTAAGTACGACGCCAGATTGCGGAGAGCTAACCAAAAGCTCTGGCCTCAGTGCCGTGTCATGGATGTCATCTTCCTCTGTCGGCGGTTCACCCAGAATAAATTGGAGCTCTTCACCTTTTTCCTCAGCCTCTGCCGATTTTTTTTCTATCCATGCACGCACACCTTCTTCCCACGCGCTGTATTGAGGATCTGCGCCGGGATTACTTGGAGCAGCTCCATCTGGATTGTTTTTATCAACATAATGCAAAATGCTGTGCGGTTGCAAAAAGAGGATCTCATCAATAAGCTCTTCTGGCGTATGCTCTGTTGCTAGCTTTCCGCTGACGCGATCAATTTTAACTGGCACGCCGCCCTCGGCTGTACCATTGAGAACCGGTTTTTTTGTTTTTTGTCTTGGTGGCTCTGGGAATTGCTCTATGCCTTTTCCTTCCAGAGCGCGTCTCATAAAGCTATTCCAAATAGGACCAGCACCAACGCTTCCCCCCACACCGCGCCGCATGGGAGTATTATCATTATTCCCTACCCACACTCCGGCAGCCAAGCTTGGGGTGTAACCAAGTGTCCACCCATCGCGGTAGTCATTGGTGGTTCCGGTTTTTGCGGCCACCGGTCTGTTTCTGAGCGATAGCACGCCGCCTCCACCAAAAGCGTAAGCGCGCGCATTATCGTCAGAGATCACGCTGGTGATAAGAGCAGTTAAATCTTTGCCGAGTACTTGCTCACCTTTGCTTGGTTTGTGTTCAAAGAGTACACCTTGGTCATCGCGTACTTCTAAAATGCTGACGGTTTCATGGTGACGTCCTTGGTTTGCTAGCGTTGCATAACCATTAACATGTTCCAGCAACTTTACCTCTGCTCCACCAAGTACCAAAGAGAGGCCGTAGCGATCCGGATCGCTCAGCGTGGTGTAACCCATTTTTTGGGCGTTTTCCATTACGTTGCGGACGCCTGCTAAATAAAGCATTTTAACGGCAGGAATGTTGAGAGATCCTTGCAATGCCTTGCGTGCCGTTACAGGCCCCAGCTCTTCGCCGTTGTAGTTGTTGGGAGCGTAGGGTTTTCCGCTGGCCGCAAAGTTGGTAAAGGAATCATAAAGCACCGTGTTTGGTGTAAAGCCTTTTTCAAAACCGGTCATGTAGACTAGGGGCTTTAGAGAAGATCCTGGTTGGCGAGCGCGGAGCGATACGTTTACTTGGCCATCAATATCATCGTTAAAGTAATCACAAGATCCTACCATGGCTGTAATTTCGCCAGTCCGTGGGTTAACGGCCACCATAGAGGCATTGCTGGCTTGGTTAAACGCGGCGTTGTGCTCACAGCCTTTTTCAATTTCTTCTTGGGCAATTTCTTGAATATCAAAATCCAAGCTGGTGCGCACGCTTAGCCCGCCCGTTTCAACTAGTTTTTCTCCAAAGAGTTCTGTGAGTTGCTCTTTTACATACAGAACAAAATGAGGCGCCTGGATCCCTTCTAATTTTTCTTTGATTTCTACCGGCTCTTGTTGGGCGGCTGCGGCAACCGTTCCGTCAATGAAGCCCTGCTGCGCCATGAGGTCTAAAATAAAATCCCTGCGGACTTTAAGTGCCTCTGTGTCATTGAGGTAGCGGGTTGGAGCTTTTGGAAGTGCCGCTAGCGTGGCGGCCTGAGCCACAGAAAGATCCGTTGCTGAAACGCCAAAGTAAGCCTGAGATGCTGCCTGGATTCCGTAATTAGATGATCCGTAGGGAATCTCATTAAAATACAGTTTAAGGATCTGTTGCTTGTTAAAGGTTTTTTCGATTTGCTGAGCAAGTATTGCCTCCTTTAATTTTCTTAAATAAGAGTGGTCATCGCCAACGATGGCATTTTTTACCAGCTGTTGTGTGAGCGTAGAGGCGCCGCCACTTCCCTGTCTTCTGCCTATTGCGTTGTTAACGGCCGCGCGTAGAATACTTACCCATCGCACACCTTTGTGTTCATAAAAATGTTTATCTTCTACGGCAATGGTTGCCTCAATGGCGTAGTCAGGAAGATCTTCTAACTCTATGAGCGTTCTTTTTTGATTAGCAAAAATTTCGTACAAAAGATGCTCTCCGGTGCGGTCAAATATTTTGGTGGATTGCTCAACAACGCGGTCGGTTAGCTTGTCAGGGTCTGGCAAGCTGAGACTGATGGCAAAAATACCAATGGCTGCCACTATGCCTCCTGCGATGCCAGCGTATATGCCAAACTTAAAAAACCGTCGCAACAAGCCTTTTCTTTTTACGCGATGTATTTTGCGCGTAACGTGTTTAACCTTGTGTCTGGGCTTATCTACACGATCAACGTTTTTCCATTTTTTGTGGTGTCTTCTTTTTTTATGCTGGCTACTCATAGCGTTACTATATGTCACTTTGGCTTAAAAAACAAGACGCGGGTTTGGCGCACTTTTTACAATAATGACAAAATTTTTCCACAGGGTAGCGCCGCTAAATTAAGCCAAAAACAGCAAAATGGCAGTTGACAAAAGTGGCATTTTATGCTATTATAGAGCTCACTCAGGCAGTTGCCTGTTTTTAATTTTCTATGATTGTTTGCTACAAAATTGATTTTTCTTGGCTAAAAAAGCATGGATTACATGTGGTAGTCCTTGCTGCTCTTGTAGTACACTCAATTATTCCAACCGTAGTCTCTGCCCAAGAGATGGAAGAGAAAACAAGTCCCGTGGACGCGTTTGCGGTGGCACCAAAATTTCCCGTTGCAGCAGACAGAGAGCCTTCGCGCATAGTGACGGTTGTAGCAACGGCCTATAACTCTCTAGCTGCTCAAACAGATAGCACTCCTTTTATTACAGCCTCTGGAACGCGAACTAGGCACGGTGTGGTTGCAGCAAACTTTTTGCGTATTGGAACGCGCGTACGTTTTCCAGACATCTACGGCGGCACCACCTTTATTGTGGAGGATCGTATGAACTCTAGATATGGACAGGGTAGGGTTGATATCTGGATGGAAGAGTATGCAGATGCCAAAACATTTGGCGCGCAAAGGCTCACCATGGAAATTTATAACTAAAAAAAATCGGCAGCCAGCCGGTTTTTTGGTTTAAAAAAGAGCCACTTGTGCGGCTCATTTTGATCTACAGCTTTTCTTCAGTGTCATCTTCATCCTCTGACAAAAGCGGAGGAAGATGTCTTTGTTGCGCCTCTATCACGTGCGCGGGCAGTGTTTTCTTTATTTTGGGAGTCATGACTAATCGTTGTTGCATTTCTGCTCGGCCCGTCATTTCAAAGTGCATTCCTGGCTTTCTAGGTCCTGCCATTCCGCCTCCCTCCTTGGTCTATTTTTAGGCTAGCATCGGCGCGTGCTTTTGTCAAGGTGTTAGCACGCTCGCAGAAGCTGATGATGAGCTTCTGCCCCAAAGAGTTCAATAATTGAGCTTCTATGCGCTCTGACCATAGTGAGCATATCGTATGAGCCAGACATGGAGCAACACCACAGAGCAACAGCCAGATTAAAGCGCTTTTCTCTTGGGTCGGGCTCCAGATTTACATGTTTTTCTACAAACGCTTCTAGATACACGCCACAGCGTTTAAGTGATTCAGAAAGTAGCTCTGGCGTCTTTGTCATGTTGTACCTAACAAACAGTGACCGAGAATTTACATGGCTCCATGCCTCATACCGCCTTTGAGCAATACGGGCAATGTAGGCGTTTCCCTGAAAAGATCCTAGAGACCACAGAAAGTGCCATGCTTCTGGGTTGGTTCCCCACATGTGAAGCGATCGGTCAATCATCTCATAGAGCACCAAGATATCCGCAGGCGTTAGTGGCGTTTTTTGGAACAAGAAACGCGCGCGATCAATCAGCACATTGCTGGCAACTTCTTGGAAGAGTAGATCGTCTGAAATACTCTCCGAAGGAGGACTAAACCGTGGATCATCATCTGGATCCAGGCTGGTGGTCTCAAAGGATTTTCCATCAAGGATTAAAACCGGATGATTAAACGGCGCAAAACGATTAACAGCCTCTATGCCCTGAAGCTGACTTTTGGGAAGCGCGGGATTTTGGAAATCCAGCCTATCTCCGCTGGTGAGCTCATTAAACACTTTTTGGTCTCTACGGAAATTCGCATCCCGTGGGTTGCTTACAATTCTGTACCTTACTCTAAAGCCGCGCTCACGCAGGATTGCACCAAACAGGAGCGATAAGCTCAGGCAGTTACCGCGTCTGTGCTTAACTAAATCTTGCGCCGTCAAAGCGCCGTCATCATATGTCCATCCAGAGCTGATCAAAAAGGAGCGAATCTGTAGAGCCGCATCCATAATGTCCGGCGGTAGGACGGGAAGGTCAGAGAAAAGCTCCCTGAGTTTTTTGGTTTGGGTTCCTTCACACCCAGACACCATGCTAAGAATAGGCCAGTAATGCGGAAGTGTATGAATTGTTTTCATGATTCCTCCACCCGCAACGTAGCATGAAAAAAAGACTTTGTCAAGTGGTTATCGTGTCTGTTTCTACCGTGTATCCACGCTCTCTTAGAACGTCAACAAACAAGCGTTGAACCAATCCGGGGGAGCGGTAGACGGCGTCATGAATTGGCATGACCACCTCTGGTTTAATACGCTCCACAAAATCTAGAACGTCGTTTGCCGTTGCCCAGGGAGCGCTTGCGGGGGCGAGTAATATTTTTGGATTAGATTCTAAGACGGGGTGCAGGCAGTCAGATGGATGGAGAACCTGATCATCTAGCAGGAAGCCAATTGACTGTGGTACCGGGATAGGAAGTTTTTCGTGAGGGCAGTCTATTGCTTTTATATTGATAGCACCGACACTGAAACTCTCGTTTACTGCCACGACGGCCGCTTTAATTTGATGATCACCAAGAATTTTTGCAATAGAATCGTTAGTGTATATTGAGCAGTCCGGATTGACGGACAGGATCTCCTTTATAATTTCTGGCTCTGTGTGATCACGGTGTTCGTGCGTGAGCAGTACGGCATTTATATCAATAAAATCACTCGGCTTTTTTCCGTTTACATCAAACGCAAAAGTCCCCGGATCAATGAGGATTCTGGTGCCTTCTTTTTCTATGAGGACGCAGGAGTGTCCTTGGTGTGAGATTTTCATTTCGTCGAGTTTGATATTTGATTCTTAAGTAGTTCTTTCTGCTGACTATTGTGTTTGAGTATATATTCTCGCCGTCTAGCATCTCGCTCATTTTTATATGCTTCGTAATACACGAGAGTGAAGGGTCGAAAGTTGCGTGTGGCGTTTACCTTGCCGTCTTGGTGAGTCTTAAAACGTTGGCGTAAGTCGTTTGAGTAGCCGATGTAGATCCAATTAAGCCGTTTGTGGCTTTGCAGTGCGTAGACATAATGCATTGAGGCCACGGCGGGATTCGCACCCGCGAATAACGGTTTTGCAGACCGTCGTGTTAGACTACTTCACCACGTGGCCGTGATGATAAATTGTGAACGTGTTTTGTCTCCCTTTGGGAGATCCCCCGAAGGGGGACAGACCGTCGTGTTAGACTACTTCACCACGTGGCCGTGTTGCGTAGGATACTAGAAATTAAGCGTTATGTCAACGGGGGCGGGCTCGCCACATCTTGGTTGCATGTCTTAGGGGAACGGGCGTTTGGCGTGCCTTAAAAAGAAGGTCTGAAATGATGTTGCTCTCGTGCAATTCTTCTAGATCATCAAGCTCATCTGTTTGAAATAGACTAACTGCAGGGACCGGCTGTCCGGCGCCGGTGTAAGAGCACTCATTGCAGCCAGGGCAGTGAGCACCTTTTAGTCCAGCAAGATTGCCTGCGGTGTCAAAGGCACTTAAAAAGGCTGGTACGTCTGGGTGTTGGTCTATGGCCCGGCTGCAGTTTGAGCATCCTCCTACAAAAGGAGTTACTGAGGCTAGGCCTTTAAGAAGAGGGCCGCGTAGCATGGCTTGGATGTTTTGCTGATGGGAGATGGTATCAATGGGAGTGTTTGATGGCATGCCTAGAACAATCATGGTGCCTGCAAGTGCCGCATGTTCTATGTGTTGCCATAGCTCTGAGCTAAAACGCATGGGAGCCAAAATAAGTACAAAAGACGGCCCTGCTGCAACGGTGTTGTTGAGAGTTTCAATTGCAGAGTTTTCATTGAGCAAAAGCACCGCTACTTTCTGTTTCTTATCTATGTTTTTAATTACATGGCCTACACCATCAAGCGCTGCCAGTGTGGCTCCTGGTGTGGGGGCGCAGAGCATCATTATTCCGCTCCTGTGATCCAACATATCTTTTATTTTCCCTCTCTGCTCTTTAGTAAGCAATTTTTTGGGGTCTGAAAGGCTGGAAGGAATATCGCTTATTTCAAAGATATTGTTGTTTGATCGCAACAAATACGAGCCTTGGGCGTCTTCAACTTTTTTTTGAAAGTGCTTATGTTTGGAGAATCTCTTTATAAAGGCTTTAAAAGAAGAAGCAAGCGACTCTGGTAATGAGAGTTTGACGTGAGCAGGCGCGTTTCCAACGTGAGCAAGCAAGCAATCACCTTTAATTTCAATAGAAGCGGTAGACCACGGAGTGCGTGATCTTTGGTGTTGCAGTAGGCTTTGTATAAACGCTTGCATAGCTCTTAGTATATACGCAGGAGTCTGTGGCGGCAATGTGGGGACAGATACTTGACGTAAAAAAGCCCTCGTGTTACCATAGTGCCGTTGCGTAAGCATTTTTTTATGTACGAATTTTATTGTGTTGCGTCTGGAGACTTAACTGAAGAGCAGGCGCAGGAAAAACTAAAAGAAGTAAAAGAAAAAATAGCCGCCATGGGAGCGGTTGTTGATGATGTGGTTGATTTGGGCAGACAAAAGTTGGCGTATCCAATAGCGCATCAAAATTTTGGCTACGTTTATACCTTATATATAGAGGTGGATGGTAGCAAAGCAGTAAATGTGCGCACAGAGCTTGAGCGCCACTTAAATTTGCTTAGAGTTTTTGCGCGTAGCTTTAATCCGTCAGAGCAAAAAAAGGCCGCAGCAGAGCGCACTACCTCAATTAGACCAAAGAGAAGAGGCGCAAAAGATGATAAGAAAAAAGAGGTAAGACGGGCTGTTATGACGGCTCCAAAACCAGCGCAGGCGCCAGTAGAAACTACTGCTCCCGCGGCGCCCAAAAAAGAAGTAACGCCAGAGATGCCAACACTTCAAGAGCAAGTTCAGGCAGAAAAAGAGGCAGTGGCAGCAGACAAGCAAGATGATGCAGATAAGTCTGTACCGGTAATTGACGAGCAAAAGGCAGATTTGGAAGCAATTGACGCAAAATTGGATGAATTGCTAGATACTGATCTGATTCCAGAGATTAAATAACGCTTTTTCTTCTCATAACTCTACTTTCTATGGATCTCAACCGCGTTCAAATAATTGGAAACATGACACGCGACCCAGAATTGCGCACCACGCAAGGTGGTCAGTCGGTTTGCTCATTTGGTGTTGCAACCAATAGGCGCTATACCGGAAAAGATGGTCAACAACAAGAACAAACAGAGTTTCACAATATTGTAGCGTGGGCAAAGCTCGCAGAGATCATTTGTCAGTATTTAGGCAAAGGAAGAAAAGTATATATTGAAGGAAGGCTGCAAACACGAGAATGGCAAGGACAAGATGGCAATACCAGAAGAACAACAGAGATAGTTGCAGAGAATATGATAATGTTGGATCGTGCTGGTGGCAGTCAGGGAGCTCCTGCTCCGCGGCCCGCGGCGGCTCCAGCTCCGTTTCAAAATCAGGCAGCGCCAGCTCCGCAGCCCGCAGCTCCAGCGCCAGCTCCGGTAGAGCAGATTCCAACCATTAATTTAGATGAACCTACTCCTGCTCCTAGCGATCCAGGCATGACACAAGAAGACGTTCAGGTAGATGAGATTCCCTTTTAATTATGCAAATCAAAAAGCAAGACAAAATGTGCTACTACTGTGTTAAGAACTCAGAGATAGCGCCAACTGACGCCGTAACACTGCAACGGTTTATTTCTTCATATAAAAAAATTCAGCCTAGAAAAAGAAGCGGTTTGTGCGCCCTTCATCAGCGCAAGGTTTCTAAGGCCATCAAGCAGGCCAGAATAATGGGTCTTCTTCCGTTTGTTGCAGAGTAGCTTGTAGTATAGAGTATTCAGTATTGAGTATTCAGCGGGTGCCCGCTTGTCATTCTGAACTTGATTCAGAATCCAGTTAGAAATAGAGCGCGTTTTATATTTCTGCCTGGATCCCGGATCAAGTCCGGGATGACGCTTAAACGTACTGAATACTCTATACTCAAAAATGGCATCCTACGAGATTTTAAAAAAGGGGACCGTTATCAAATATAAAGGTGCTCCTCATGTGGTGGTTTTTCACCAGCATTATAAACCGGGCAAAGGCCCGGCTTTTGTGCGCACAAAGCTTAAGAATCTTATATCTGGAAACGTAATAGAGAATAATTTTAAGGGCGGAGATCAGGTGGAGCCGGTAGAGGTAGAGCGTCAGAATTTGCAGTACTTATATCCGGGAGAGGGCGAGTATAATTTTATGCGTACCGATACCTATGAGCAAATATCAATTCCGGCAGATGTAGTAGGGGATCAAATGCAATGGCTTAAAGAGAGTCAAGAGGTAATTGGACTTTTTTTTGAAGGATCAGTTGTTTCCGTAGATATTCCAACCAAGTTAACGCTAAAAGTTGTCTCTGCTGGAGAGGGTGTTCGCGGTGATACGGCATCCGGAACCGCCACAAAAGAGGTGGAGCTAGAGACGGGAACAAAAATTCAGGTCCCACTTTTTATAAAACAAGGTCAGTCCGTTGTAATAAACACGGAAACAGGAAGCTACGCAGAAAGAGTGTAGCGGAGGGCGCAAGACAACTCGGTTTGCTAGGATGCAGTTTGTGCGTCCTTTTTTTATCTTGACAAATGTTTGTAACTAGGCTATAGTCTACTACGCACATTTACAACACGGAGGTCTCCATGCGCAAGAGAAAATTGTGCACTAAATACGGCGAAATTCAGGTTCCAGCAAAGTCGCTGCACGGAAGCGCTGTGCTGTATTCTGAGCAGACGGTGGAGATTCTTGCTGGCACAAAAATGCGTGACGGCAAGGTTCTTAAAAAGTCAGTTACACTGCTCCCAGGAACCATCTTCATGCCACGGCTTCACAAGCCGGAGACAGGAAGGCCGTACTTTGTCTGGCAGATTTACGCTCAAGGAATCTTTGATGCTCTGCGCGGAATTATGCATATTCAGGCTGGCTACGATAGTCAGTATGAGCAGCGATACGGCCGGATGGGTGAGGTGCAGACCATAGAAGACGTGCGGTCAGCTCTGAACACCATTTTGGGATGGCTTGCCACTTACAGCAGCCTCTCTGATTTAGAGAAAGATGCGCTTGGTGAGTTTATCTCTGGAAAAACAGAGCTTGTGGGTAATGTTCAGGATGAGCATAAGCGCAGAGCGCTAGAGCGGATGATTGCCGCAAGCAAAGAAAAAGATTCTTCTGGGAAGTCTAACCCTAGTGCGCGTATGGCGCGCAGTGTTGGTGCCCGTAGAGATCTGCATGAGCGTCTGTCTCTGATCAGATTCATTGAGCCGCGGATTGGTACGCGCGCAGTTGCTTTGGCAACAGAAGACGCACGGATCCGCAGGATTTACGCGGACGCGTACAAAAGATTTAGTGCCATTGAAAACTCAATCGGCAATGCAATTGCTGGTATGGGAGATAGCGCCAAGCGCTTTGCTGTTACGGTGATGGGAATGGTGGAAGATCTGCAGACTATCAAGGTTGGACCCTATCCATCGCATGTGCAGAGGATCGTTAAAGATGCTCAGCAGGTTGGTAACTATATTGCAGCAAACCAAAAGAAGAAGGCACTTGCTGTACGCAAGAGGATCCTGGAGTCTCTGCGTTGCAAGAGAGCTCGCTGGCAGCTAGAGGGTATCCGTACGCCGCTTTCAATTGCAGCGGCAGGAAAAAAGAAAGATAGAGAAGCGGCTGTTGCGGCGGGGACACACAAGGTTTTTGCTGCAAGGTTGCAGGATTTCTCTGGAAGAATGGCAACCATTGCGGACGAGGATTTCAGCAAGAAAGTGAGATCCTTTGCGGTGGTGCGTTGTGATAAAGCGGCATCGCTCTTGATGGATCTGGAAGATTTTAGGGGTGCCAAGACCCTCGTCGGAGAAGCTTGTAACAGACTCTAGTTTGGTGGTGGCAGGATTGGCTGCTTATTAAAGAAAGAGGATGTTGCTACCATCATTCTACCTTAAAGATTTGCAGCAACAAGATTTAGCTTTTTGTAAGATGAACGTGCTGTTGCTGCTGTTTGTTTGCTACCCAAGAGAGGTTGTGTAGTAAGACGGTTCCGGCTGGGCGGCTTTTCTTTATTGAACTTTTCAGTGGCAAGATCGGCGAGCTGCAAGGACCAAGGGAGTGCCACTGTTTTCCGACGTTGCGTTGCAGCGTCGGTTTTTAATTTAAAAAGCGCCTTGCGGCGCCTTTTTCTATCCTGCAATGAGTTCCTGCTTCTCAACTTCTTCCAGTATCGCTTTCTTAATTTTCGGAATGAGCTTAGGATTGTCATTTTTCATATACAGCCTTGCTTTCTCCCTTCCCACACCCAAGCGCTCCTCGCCATAGGTGTAGCTGTTGCCGCTTTTTTTAATTACACCATAGAGCACGCCGGCATCAAGCAAGTCTCCTGTAATTGAAATACCCTCGTTATACATTATGTTCACAATAGCTGTTCTAAACGGTGGTGCCACTTTATTTTTAACAATCTTCACCTTCACTTGGTTGCCCACAATTTTGTCACTTTGTTTTATCTGAGCGCTGCGCCTTACTTCTATTCTAATACTTGAATAAAATTTAAGCGCGTTTCCTCCCGTGGTGGTCTCAGGATTGCCAAAGAAGACGCCAATTTTGTGCCGTGTTTGGTTTATAAAGATAACCACAGTATTTGTCTTTGCAACAATACCCGCAAGTTTTCTGAGGGCTTGGCTCATGAGTCTTGCTTGCAGCCCCATGTGTCGATCCCCCATATCGCCCTCAATTTCCGCCTTGGGAACCAGTGCTGCAACAGAGTCAACAACAATAACATCAACAGCATTTGATCTCACCAGCGTCTCAACAATTTCCAAGGCTTGCTCACCAGTATCAGGCTGAGAAATTAAAAGCTCATCTACATTCACACCAATTTTTTTTGCGTATTCTGGATCAAGCGCATGCTCTGCATCTACAAAAGCAGCCAGACCGCCTATTTTTTGAACCTCAGAAACAATGTGCTGCGCCAGCGTTGTTTTTCCTGATGCTTCTGGACCAAATACTTCTATTATTCTTCCGCGTGGTACGCCACCAATGCCCAGTGCAATATCAATAGAGAGACAACCGGTAGGGATGGCGTCTATTTCAGTTCGTTTGGCCTGGCCGAACTTCATTATAGAGCCATCTCCAAATCTTTGCTTTATCTGATCAATAGCGGCCTGCGCTGCCGCGGCTCTTGGGTCGGTCTTTTTGTTCTCCTCTTTCTTTTTCCCCTCCTTGGATTTAGTTTGCGTCTGCTCTGGCATAGGTTTGAGTAATATATGAAGGGTTGTATTTTAGCGCTTTGCGGCAATGCATGCAAATTATAAATGCCCCGCTTGGGGCATTTAGTTTTTATGTGTTGTAGGCGCAAGGGAAAGTGCCTGCGCTGTTTTTGATCTTACTATGGTTCTGCTGGTAATTGTTTGTTTGCCAGATTTTTTTGTGGCCTGAACCGTTACTGTGTTTATTCCTTTTTGAAGTGGAATCTCTGTTTCAAACCTGCCTTCTTCATTGCTTTGGATGGGTTCGCCATTTATATGTATAGAAACTTGTTTCTCACTTTTGCCGCTTATGGTTACTGACGCTGCGCTTGTCATCAGGCCGTCAGGTGGATTATAAAGCGCTAGACTTGGCGGCTGAACAAATTGCCAGAGCTGCCAGAGAAGCCCTCCTGAGAAAACCACCACCAAAAGCGTCAACACACCGGCTCGGGCTAGTCGTGAAAAATCAAACAGAGATTTTTTGTTTACACACGGTGAGGGTAAAAGCTGCTTTTCTTTTTTGTTCCATTTATTTTCAAAGCCAAAACCGGCGAGCGCCATTGCGGGGTCCATGCCTACTGCCTTTGCATAGCACTTAATATAGTGCTTGACGTAAATAGAAGCAGCGGGGATATCATTTATACGACACTCCTCCAGAGCGGTGAGATTTTTAACATTTATGCGTGTTTGCTCTGAGAGCTGCTCTAAGCTCAGCCCCTTTTGCAGGCGTGCCGACTTGAGCGCAACGCAATAACGTTTAGTCTCCTTTATTTTTTTTGCTTTAAACATGTTTACTCCTCTAAATAGTCTCCTTGTTGGCCATCAAGATAATCATCTTCTGATTGCTCATCATCAACATCCTCTTGCTGCTCCTCTTGCTCAAATGACTGCTCTTCTTGTTCAATAATGCGTGGCGGCCGGCTTGGCACGGGAATATCCTCGTATCCATCGCTGTCATCTACCATATCAAGATCATCGGGGCTCATCAAGACTTCCCTTGCTTTTGATCCCACAGCTGGTCCTACCACATCTGCCTCTTCTAGCTCATCTAAAATACGCGCAGCTCTGGCGTAGCCAACACGCAAGCGGCGTTGCAAGAAAGAGGCGCTGGCTTTTCCGCTTTCAATAACCATTTGCCGCGCTTGCTCAAAAAGAGTGTCTCGCTCTGCGCTGCCCCCACCAAATACCGTGGCACTTGGCCCGCCTGTTTTTTCAAAATCCTCATAAGAAGGTGCATCTTGGTCCTTCAAAAAGTCTGCAATGCGGTGAATTTCTTCTTCTGATATAAATGCGCCTTGCAACCTTTTTGGTTTGGAAAGATCAGCAGTAAGTAAAAGCATATCTCCGCGACCAAGAAGTTTTTCAGCTCCAGCATTATCCAAAATAACGCGCGAGTCCATGAGGGATCCCACAGAGAATGCAACGCGCGCCGGGATGTTTGCTTTCATCAGACCAGTAATTATATCTACGCTTGGTCTTTGCGTTGCAATAACCAAGTGTATTCCCACGGCACGTGACATTTGCGCAAGCCGCACAATGCCCGCTTCTACTTCTGCGCCAGAGGTGACCATAAGATCTGCCAGCTCATCTATAACAAATACAATGTACGGCAATTTTTCTCTACTTTTTTTGTTGTAAGAGCCAATGTCGCGGCTCTTATTTTTAGAGAGCAGATCAAAGCGCCTTTCCATTTCCGTGATCGCCCATTTAATAGCGGCAATGGTTTTGTTTTTATCCGTGATGACAGGCGTTAGCAAATGTGGAATGCCATTGTAGGCAGGAAGCTCAACACGTTTTGGGTCTACCATGATAAAGCGTAGTGTGGCCGGCGTGTGTTGGTACAAAAGACTAATAATAAGGCTGTGGATTCCTACGGTCTTTCCAGAACCGGTTGCGCCGGCAATAAGCAGGTGTGGCATTTTTGAGATGTCTGCAATTTTGGGTGTTCCAGAAACATCTTTTCCAACCGCAAAAAGCAAACCTTCTTTTCTGCCCTTAAATTCTTTGTGTTCCAAAAGCTCACGCAGCGTAACCATAGCAATACGCTGATTGGGTACTTCTACTCCCACCAAAGATTTACCCGGAATAGGCGCTTCTATTCTTATGGGGTGAGCGGCAAGAGCAAGCGCCAGATCATTATGCAGAGCGGTGATTCTGTTGAGTTTAACCCCTTTGGAAGGTTTAAGGGTGTACTGAGTAACGGTTGGCCCAACCTGAATATCTCCAAGGCTTACATCAATGCCAAAATTATCCAGCGTGTCTTTTATAATAGCGCTGTTTGCTTTTATGTCTCCCGCAGTAGGTTTTGATTTAGAGGTGTATAGCAAATTGGGAGAAGGGAGGATAAAAGGTTTTTTTGGTTTTGCTGGAGCTGCTGGTTTGCTAGAGGTTTTTTCTTCTTCCTCCTCAGAGTCCGCTTGCTCTGGCGTTTCCTCTTCTAGTTCATCTTCAAAATCTGCGTCTTCATCATCAATAGTAGAGAGCGCTCTTCTCTCAAAGCCTATATCGTCATCTACATCATCATCCGTGCTAGCATAAGGAGTGCTTTTGCCACGCACTAATCTAGACAAGCTTACAATACTGTTTCCAATCCAGCCCAAGTGTGCCAAAACCAAGCGGTGAGTTTCTACCAGATTGGCCAGTGACATATTAAACAAAAACAGCAGCGCAACCACCAGCAGAGCAATCAGAATAATCATGCCCGCCCAATACCCTACAAATTGTTTTAATGGCCATGCCAGAGCAAGCCCTAAAATTCCACCACCACTACCAAGGAGCGCTTCATCTATTAAATCCCGCGCTGGAAAGCCCAGGTGGAACATAGCGTTTACGGCAAGAAAGAAAAGCGCCGCGCCAATAAAGTGCATGAGGGTGTAATTGTACTCGCCCTCTTTCTCAATAAGATAGCCAATGATAATAAGGACCACGGGAATAACAAATCTAGTTTTTCCAAATCCTACAGAGAGAAATGCCTCCCAAAAAGTACCGGCCAGGCCTGCAAGCTGAAAGAAGGATAGAAGCGAGAGCCCAGCCAGTGCAAACAAAAAAATGGCGAGTACACCCCGCTTTATCTCTGGATTAAAATCAATGCGCCCAAAACTAAAGCCGTGGCGCGATCTTCGCCTCCTGCGGCGTTTTCGCCTTTTTGCCATAGAGAAACATTATATCACGCAGCGTAAAACAAAAAAACCGACGTAGCGGCCCAATCTTTAAAGACCGTACATGTCTTACGTCGGAAATAGCTGGCACCACCCGTCTCTTTAGGAGTCGTTGACTAATAACCAGCACGTGAATCGTAGCGCAGCTGCAGTGGTTTGTCAATAAAAAAACCGACGCAAACCCCTACTCTTGAATAGAAGTTCTTTCTTGCGTCGGAAAAAGGTTTGGGAGGCTTTGCTTCTTACTAGCAAGCGGCTCTTGCCCAAAAACCTCTCAGAAGACCTGCGAAAGCTGTAGGTGCAATTATCCGCAACGTACGCTAGATTTCATGTCCATCACCGAGGTGATGAAATGAGGAAAGTATCTTACGTACACTTTGGACACCCACCCCTTCGCAGGTTTTCTGGGAGGTTTGTGAGGACAGTATAATGCCATAAATACTTTTGTGTCAAGATGTGGACAAATAAAAAAGGGCGCGGTGTTTCCACGTTGCCCTGTTGGTTACTGAACCTCAATCGCCTTAGGCGGGTTGTTGTCCAGAGATCTTGGGTCCAGTGCATGCAAGGCCTTGGAGTAGGCCTTGCTATGGCGGGGGCCCGCTGCCTTGTACACCTGCCAGGTGTCTGTGGCAATGGTATAGGTTACGTAGCACGTCTCAAAGCCAGCCCAGGTCACGCCTTGTGCCTCTACGAACACACTGTGGTTCATAGACTGACCGGTGCACCAGTCCAGGCCGGTGGGCTCCTTCTGAATCCACTGACCGTTGCCCGTGAACACCCAGAGCGAGTGCAGACGACGTGTGCCGTCCTGGTCAGTAAAGACGGTTGCTATTCGGCCAGAGACAAATGCGTAGTCGCTCGTCCAGTTGTGACTGAATGAGGTATGGCGAACCAGGCGATCCTCCGTCGCATCGTACTTGTAGATTCGGCTTCCCGAGCTAGTGAAGAAGTAAAGGCCGTTTTCCTGCTCAGAGGTCTGGGTCACTACGCTACTGCCCATAACCAGCTTTCTGCCGGTGGGCGTAACGAGAACCTGATACCGACTTCCTGGCATCTGGTGAATAGTGCGCCCCTCTACATCACTGACGATGATGTCCTCCGTCTGGTTCCACCAGTTGAGCGTCTTAAAGACACCAACGGTTTCACTCTTGTGGAGCGTGTCAGCGCGCGCATCCTCATAGGTACTGTGGCTCGGCGGCTCATTGCAGCCAGCCAGCAGAAGTGCGATTGTCAAAACATTCAGAGCGGTTCTCATGTGCTTCCCCTTTCTGTGATTGTCTACTGTCTGTCCTACGGGCCGACCATGTGGTGGACATGATCGGCCGCTAGGACAGACTAGCGGGAAAAATTAGTCAGTAACAGTGGTCCTGATGCCCGAAGGCACCAGGGGACACTCGTTACTCACAAGTGTCTTAACCGGAAGGGCACGGCGCAACTGCAGCACGTTCTGGAAACCAGACCGCCACAGCATGGGTACGTCGCGCACAACCGAAATCATTGGCATTGGTAAACCCTCCCGCAAGCAGGAGGAGTGACGCGTCCAAAGCATGGATTGGGCGCGATACTCCTCTTCCGTCATTCTGAACTTGATTCAGAATCTCCCAAAGAAAACGGTTTAAGAAAAACGTCTTCTGTGAGATCCCAGATCTTCTCTGGGATGACAGAGATAAGGGGTCTACCAACAAACAGCAGGCATGATGGCATCGTTGGAGAAAGGAGGATGGGTGTTGCAAAGAACGCACCATCATAACCTGCTGACTGTTGGTAGTAAGTTGTAAAAGATCCACACGCCCGCCGGTGATCGACGGGGTGTGGGGTCTTGGCTGTTTGTTGGGTTTTAGCTGCAACGCTCTAGGCGAATTCGCGGATTCGTTCTTTCCGAGCGGGTGAACACGAATCGCAACTGCCCTTCCCAGGCCTTGTTGATACGAGCGATGAGCTCATGGAATTCCTGCAGATGCAGACCACTCGCGTGAACAGGATAAGTGGTAGACTCATCGCCGATCAGCGTGGTTTGGATAATGAGCAGCAGCGACGCGCCCAAACGAGCGCGCACAAATGCCATCAGATCCAGCCGATCCACCTTGCGGCAGAAGTGCTCGCTGATCCGGTTGAGCTCCTGGTCCATAAGCAAGCTTTGCTCGCGGTACCAGATTCGGAAGGCCTGCGCCTCCTGACGTGGCACTGTGAATGAGATTTCGTTTACTCCTCCGTGCATACTCCCTCCCAAGAGTTCGTTTTCAAACAAAAACAGTCACAGATCGTCCTCGGTAGCATGGCTGGCGCTTACCTTTTTTGTATATAGGTTTATATGCGACAGGTGCCCCCTCGGACGATCTCTGACTGCTTTAAAATTGTTAACGTTCTTTGCAACGACGATATCATTATAATACCGCAACTGCACACTATAGCACACTTTTGTCATTTTGTCAAGAGGAGATGCCTATAATTTGGCTTATTTTAGCGCGATTTTGCATTTTGCTTCAGGGGTTAGGGGTTAGCGTGTAGGGTGTAGTGGTATCACCTTGTCATTCTGAACTTGATTCAGAATCTAGGAAGAAATTGAGCACGTCTTACTGTTCTAGTGGATCCTGAATCAAGTTCAGGATGATGCTATAGAGATTCTACACCCTACACCCTACGCCCTAACCACTAGAGACTGTGGATACACTATTTGACAAACGTCAAACAACCGTATAGAATAACGCTGATTTTTAGCGTCTTTGACGCACTTAAACTTTTGCCCTTATTTTAGCAAAAAAATCAATGAAGGGCCGCCTCCGCGTTGATACAAATTAAGTAAATTTAGCCAAAAACGCCCTATGGGCGCTACTTTTTGTTCTGCGGAAAAAAATCGCTTTCATTTTCTGTGAGATCCCGGATATTTGCTTCGCAAATTTCGGGATGACAGGAAGTATACCTTATTATATACACCTTATAATTCTCCCCTATGACATTCAAACGTCAGGCAGTAAAAGAGCGAGCACGCCGCTTTTTTACTGAAAAAAGAGACGCCATTGAGCTGCCAGAGCTCATTGAGGTCCAAAAAACGAGCTATAACTGGTTTTTTGATAAAGGCCTTAAGGAGCTACTCTCTGAAATCTCACCCATAACAGACTTCTCTGGCAGAGACCTAGAGCTTTATTTTGACGATTATTATCTAGATGAGCCAAATTTTGAGGAAAAGGTTTGTAGAGAGAAGAAAATTTCTTACGAGGCTGCTTTGAGAGTAAAAACTCGTTTAATTAATAAAAGAACGGGCGTAACCACAGATCAAGAGGTATATTTGGGAGATATTCCTCAGATGACCACCCGTGGAACGTTTATTATTAACGGAAACGAGCGTGTTATTGTTTCTCAGCTTATCAGATCTGCCGGTGTGTACTTTACGGCAGAGAACATCAGGGGAAGAAAATATTACGGTGCCAAGATTATTCCTAATCGCGGCGCTTGGATTGAAATAGAAACCGATAGAAACAATATTATTTGGGCAAAGGTGGATCGCCGTAGAAAAGTGGCGGTTACTTCTTTGATGCGTGCATTTGGCATGTCTGATACTGATCAGATAAAAAAGACATTTGAAGAAGTTAACACTCACCCCAACATTGATTTTGTAGAAAATACCATAGCAAAGGATGCCGCAGAAAATGAAGAAGAAGGTTTGGTAGAAGTTTACAAGAGAATCAGGCCGGGAGACTTGGCAACACCGGATAACGCCAGGCAGCTTATCCACGCCATGTTCTTTAATTTTTCTCGGTACGATTTGTCTAAAGTTGGTGTATACAAATTTTTCTCAAGATTTGATAAGCAATTTAAAGATGCTGATCTTGAGGATCAAGAAAACAGAGTGCTCTCATTGGAAAAACTTATTGACGTGGTAACAGAAGTTATTAGACTCAATATAACGCAAGAAGAACCAGATGATATTGACCACTTGGGAAACCGTAGAATACGCGCCGTGGGCGAGCTGGTGCAGGGACGTTTCCGCGTGGGACTAGCAAGAATGGAGCGTATTGTGACAGACAGAATGAGCACCTACGACATTGATACCATCTCTCCAAGCCGTTTGATAAACGCGCGGCCGGTCATTGGAGCGGTTAGAGAATTCTTTATGAGCTCTCAGCTGTCTCAGTTTATGGATCAGACCAACCCGCTCTCAGAGCTAGAGCACAAAAGGCGTGTTTCTGCTTTGGGCCCTGGTGGACTCTCAAGAGACAGAGCCGGCTTTGAGGTGCGAGACGTGCACCCAACTCACTACGGACGCATTTGTCCTATTGCCACGCCAGAAGGACCAAACATTGGTTTGGTTGGCCACTTGTCATCTTTTGCGCGGATTAATGAATTTGGATTTGTTGAAACACCGTACCGAAAAGTGGAAAAAGACGCCGATGGAAGACGGCGCGTGACGGATGAAGTTGAATATCTAAACGCTTTTAGAGAAGAAAAAGCCATTACCACCTCAGCCACTACAGCCGTAGATGAGGATGGTTATTTTGTTGCAAAGCGTGCGCCGGTTAGAAAATTTGGAGAGCCATCTGTTGAGTCAACAAAAAAAATAGGATACATGGACGTGGCCAGCAACCAAGTTGTTTCTGTTGCTACTTCTCTGATTCCCTTTTTAGAACATGATGACGCTACGCGCGCACTGATGGGAACAAACATGCAAAGACAGGCCGTGCCTACCATCAAGCCAGACGCTCCTATAATTGGAACCGGCATAGAAAAGCGCGCTGCCATAGATTCTGGATACCTTATTACCGCGCCAGAAGATGGTGTGGTGGAATACGCTGATGGTGCCCGCATTACGTTTGTAGAAAACAAGAGCGGTAAAAAGCATGAGTATGAGCTGCTCAAATACGTAAGATCTAACCCGGGAACCAGCATTGACCAGAGATCTTTGGTGGTAACCGGAGATAAACTTAAAAAGGGTGACCTTATTGCCGATGGGCCATCTATTGATCATGGAGAGCTAGCTCTTGGGCAGAACATGCTGGTGGCCTACATGGTGTGGGACGGCTATAACTACGAGGACGCCATTATTATTTCTGAGCGATTGGTAAGAAAAGACAGGCTTACCAGTATTCATATTGAGAGCAGAAGCATTGATGTGCGCGAGACCAAATTGGGTCCAGAGGTTATTACCTCTGACATTCCAAACGTCTCAGAAGAGCGATTGCGTAACTTAGACTCAGAAGGAATAATCCGCATTGGAGCAGAGGTAAGGCCCGGAGATATATTGGTTGGAAAAATTACGCCAAAGGGTGAAACAGACCTTTCCCCTGAAGAGCGACTCTTAAGAGCTATCTTTGGAGAAAAAGCGCGCGATGTTCGTGATTCTTCTTTGTACCTAAAACACGGAGAGCACGGAAAAGTAATCGGCGTGAGTATTTTCTCTGCAGAAGAGGGAGACAAGCTCCAGCCCGGTGTGATCCGCAGAGTAGAAGTTACGGTGGCGGACATGCGTAAAATTCAGGTGGGAGATAAGCTTGCGGGGCGTCATGGAAACAAGGGAGTTATCTCTAGGGTTGTTCCGGCAGAGGACATGCCGTTTATGGAAGACGGAACGCCGGTAGATATTATTCTCTCTCCACTTGGTGTTATTTCCCGTATGAACTTGGGGCAGCTTTTGGAAACGCATCTGGGATTGGCTGCTAATGCTCAAGGATACAACGCCGCCACCCCGGTTCTTAACGGTGTTTCGGAAGAGCAAATTGGAGACGAGCTAGAAAAAGCAGGTTTTGCTCGTGACGGACAGATTCAGCTCTACGATGGAAGAACCGGAGAGGCATTTGATAGAAAAACTACGGTTGGCTATAACTACATGCTTAAGTTGGTACACATGGTGGATGATAAAATTCACCAAAGGTCTATTGGTCCGTACAGCTTAATTACGCAACAGCCGCTTGGTGGTAAAGCGCAGCATGGTGGTCAAAGGTTTGGAGAGATGGAAGTGTGGGCGCTAGAGGCTTACGGCGCCGCACACACGTTGCAGGAAGTGCTGACTATTAAATCTGACGACGTGCAAGGAAGAGCGCGTGCTTATGAGGCAATTATTAAAGGAGAGCAAATCTCTAAGGTTAATATTCCAGAGTCTTTCCACGTGTTGACACGTGAGCTAAAAGGTCTTGCTTTGGATATTGAACTGCTCCGCAAAACAGAAAGCGGCAAGTATTTACCGGTAGAGCAGCCAAGCTACGATAAAGACCCTAGAACTCCACGAACATAAACATATGGCAGACGCATTACATACCATAGACTTTGACGCCATTCGTCTAAAAATAGCCTCACCTGAAGTTATAAAAGGGTGGAGCTCTGGCGAAGTGTTAAAGCCTGAGACCATTAACTATAGAACGCAGAAGCCTGAGAAGAGCGGATTGTTTGCAGAAGAAATTTTTGGCCCGACTAAAGACTGGGAGTGTTATTGTGGTAAGTACAGAAAAATTCGTTACAAGGGAATCACGTGTGATAAATGTGGAGTGGAGGTAACGCACTCTTTAGTAAGACGTGAGCGTATGGGACACATTGATTTGGCAGCGCCGGTTGCCCACATTTGGTTTTTGCGATCCATCCCATCAAAAATTGGAACGGTTCTAGACATGAGTGTGCAATCTCTTGAAAAAGTGATCTATTTTGCATCCTTTATTATCACATCCGTTGATGAAGATCTAAAAGCGCAAACTATTGACCAGCTGCGTAACGAATATAAAAGCAAAAGAAAACAAATTAAGAAATCCGGAGCAGAGGCAGAGCTGCTAGAGGAAAATCTAGCAGAGCTTGAAGAGGATTTTACCAGCATGGAAAAAGAGATTAAGGATATTGTTCCCATGCATATTTTGGGAGAGAATGAGTATCAAGAAATCTCTTTGCGTTTTGGTCACTTCTTTGAGGCGGCCATTGGCGGAGAGGCTATTAGGAATTTGCTGCGCGATATTGATCTAAAAAAGACTATTGATCAATTGCAAAAAGATCTAGCCAAGAGCAAGGGAGCAAAAAGAGAGCGCATGATGCGCCGCTTAAAGCTCCTTAAGTCTCTGCAGCTTAACGGTATACGGCCAGAGTGGATGGTCCTCACCGCTATTCCTATAATTCCACCAGATTTGAGGCCTATGGTTGCGCTGGATGGTGGACGTTTTGCAACGTCTGATCTTAATGATCTGTATAGGCGTGTGATCAACAGAAATAATCGTCTTAAAAGATTGGCAAGTTTGAACGCGCCAGAGGTTATCATAAGAAATGAAAAACGCATGCTTCAGGAGGCGGCAGACGCCATGATAGATAATAATGCGCGTCGCACCAAAACCGTGCAGAGCCCTGCTGGTAAAAAACGGCAGCTAAGATCTTTGGCCGATATTCTTAAAGGTAAGCAGGGAAGATTTCGTCAGAACCTCTTGGGTAAACGCGTAGACTATTCTGGGCGATCCGTTATTGTGGTTGGTCCAAACCTTAAAATTAATGAATGTGGGCTTCCTAAGAAAATGGCACTTGAGCTTTTCCGCCCCATGGTGATGAGCCAAGTTATAAAGCGCGAGTTTGCGCACAATGTAAGGTCTGCAAGCCGTTTTGTAGAGAGTGAGCGTGATGAGGTCTGGGATATTTTAGAAGAAGTTATTGCAGAAACGCGTGTGCTCTTAAACCGCGCGCCTACGCTTCATAGATTAGGTATTCAAGCATTTAAACCGCGGCTTATTGAGGGTAAGGCTATAAGATTGCATCCTTTGGTGTGTACCGCGTTTAACGCTGACTTTGATGGAGACCAAATGGCGGTCCACGTGCCGCTTACCACCGATGCTCGCTGGGAAGCAGAGAACCTCATGGCCTCAGAGAAAAACTTGCTAAAGCCTGCTACGGGAGATCCGGTGGTTACGCCTAAACAAGACTTGGCTTTGGGCGCATTTTACGTAACACAAATTGTTGAGCCTGAGGATGGCAAGCGCCTAAAGATGTTTAATTCTCCCAAAGAAGCGCAGCTTGCTTACAAACTGCGTAAAATTGGACTGCAAGAAAAAGTGTCGGTACGGTTTACTGATCTTTCTAAGTTTGAAAAAGGACAAGACGCGCGCATAGAGACTACGGTGGGTAGAATCATGTTCAACAAACTTTTTCCAGAGAAATTGCCGTATTATAACGAGACTATCATTTCCAAAAAGCTAGGAAAGATTATCAGATTGATGCTTGAGTATTACGGTACAGAAGAGACCGCCTTTGTAATGGATGCCATCAAGAATCTTGGCTTTAAGTACGTTACCAAATCTGGCTACTCTTTAGGTATGGGAGATTTTCCTAAGCTTGATGACAAGCCGGCGGTAATTGAAGCAGCTGACGCTCAGGTGCAAGAGGTAATGGGTCAGTATGAAGAAGGCTTGCTTACCGACACTGAGCGCCATGTTAAGGTGATAGAAATTTGGTCTGAAGCAAAAGATAAAATAATGGCCATGAACAAGCCAGCACTTTCTAAGTTTGGTCCGGTTTTTGCCATGATTGATTCTGGTGCTCGTGGATCGTGGGGTCAGCTAACGCAGGTTATTGGAATGAAAGGTTTGGTGAGCTCACCTTCTGGAGACATTATTGAGCTGCCGGTGAAGGGATCATTTAAGCAGGGATTTGATGTGCTGGAATTCTTTATCAGCTCTCACGGAACCAGAAAAGGACTCTCTGATACGGCTTTGAGAACCGCTAACGCTGGATATCTTACCCGTCGTTTGGTAGATGTTGCGCAAGACGTTGTGGTAAGAGAAGAGAACTGTGGAGAGAAAGAGGGTATCCTTATCACCAAGAAAGAATCTGCAGAAATGGGAGAGACGGTAGCAGCGCGTGTTGTGGGACGCTACGCCATAAATGATATAAAAGCAGGTCGCAAAAAATTAGTTTCAGCCGGTGAGATAATTACAGAAGCTGCCGCTCGTCTTATTGAGCAGGCAGATTTGGATGAGGTGCAGGTAAGATCTGTGCTTAGATGTAAAATGCCAAAGGGTGTGTGTCAGATGTGCTACGGCTTTGATTTAGGGCACAACGATTTGGTAAAAATGGGAACCGCTGTGGGAATTATTGCGGCGCAGTCTATTGGTGAGCCGGGAACACAGCTTACCATGAGAACGTTCCACACCGGTGGTGTTGCGGGAACGGATATTACTAAAGGTCTTCCAAGAGTTGAAGAGCTTTTTGAGGCCCGTAATCCAAAACGTAAAGCGATGATCGCAGAGTTTGCCGGAACCGCTCATATTGAAGATGCTGAAGGAAAAGTAGTAGAGAGCTCAACCGGCCGCAAAATCTTTGAAGGAAGAAAGGGTCAGAAGATTGTAAAGATTGTAGGCGATCCCATTGAGCCAGAGAAGATAAACTTTGATGAGGGCGATGAGGTTAAGGTAGAAGACGGTGCTGAGGTAAAGGCAGGCGATACTATCATTGTGCGCGGTAGCGGAACCAAGGAAAAATCTATCTATGCGGGTGTTGCTAAGGTGGCAAAGAAGAGCCTCAAGATTATTCCAGAGGGAGCTCAAGCAAAAGAATATATCATTCCTATCGGGTATAAGATTTATGTGAAAGAAGGGCAGCATCTAGAAGCCGGAGATGCGCTTACAGAAGGCCACATTGAGCTAAAGGAACTCTTTGCGCTTAAGGGGCGCGAGGCCGTGCAGGATTATATTCTTAAGGAGATCCAAGATATTTATAGCTCTCAGGGGCAAAAGCTTAACGATAAGCACGTAGAGGTTATTGTAAGGCAGATGTTTTCCAGAGTGTATGTAGAGGATGCCGGAGATACAGATTTGCTTCCGGGAGAAGTGGTAGAAAAAGCGCAGTTTGTAGAAGCTAATGCAAAGCTGAAAAAGGGAGCTAAGAAATCTCAAGCGCGCGAGATGTTCCTGGGAATTTCCAAAGTGTCTCTATCCACGCAAAGCTTCTTGTCCTCTGCATCATTCCAAGAAACTGCCAAAGTTCTTATAAACGCAGCGGTGACCGGAAAGATAGATTATCTAGATGGCTTGAAGGAAAATGTGATTATAGGAAGACAGATACCAGCAGGAACGGGATACAGCGACAAGGTAAAATAGATAAAAAAGACCGGCCGAGAGGCTGGTCTTTTGATTTAAAAAACCACACACAAGCAGGGGCATCTTAAAAACGATGTGGCTCTTTGTGTGTGGTAGCTTATCTTAAGTCTTCATTTTGTCCTCTGCTGGTACATAGGCGTCAACCGTCTGCGCTAGCTGTTTTACGTCTGGCGCAATTACGGCTAGTTCTATGCCGGCTTGCTCAAAGAGGCGCTTGTGGTCCTCGTCCAGGCTTTCCACTCTCATGGCCAGCTCTGCGGTAGACTCTACAATAGCCTCAATGATTTGCGTCTCTAGATCTTGGCATGAACTTGCAATGCGCTGCGTGCGCTTGATGAGCTCCAGGTCTGTCAGCGGTTTGCGTACCTCATCTACGGCTGCAAAGCATGCATTAAAGAACGCGTTTACTTTTGCCTTGTGGTCTAGCAGCGCAGTACAGTGCGTCTCAAGCTTTTCAATGACGGGCTTGAGTTCTGAGAGAGCCTGCTTTAAAGGCTCTGGATGTTGGCTGATTGAAATGCGTGCAATCAGATCTGAACGCAAGTTGCGCGCATCTTTTAGTTTTGAATCAACAGTATCAAGTGTCTTTCCAAAGTACGTGTGTCGGCCAATCACCGCATTTCTTTCTTGAAGAATCCGCAGCTCAAGGTATGCCGGGATTGTGTCGGCAGGTATGGGGCGGAGTTTTCTACTATTTTCTTCAAGATGCCCTGAGATCATTCCCTCTATTGCGGCAGATCTGCCAAAGCTAAACAGGAGGGATGCGAACGTCCAACAAACTATGTTGAAAATGGTGGAAGAGGTTGATATTTCGCCCGCTAACACAAGACTCATCAGGACGCCAAGCGTTGCAAAGATTCCTCCAAAAAATACCAAGCTAACCTGATCTTTTATGCCGTGCTGTTCTGTGCACCCATTTTCCAGATGAATACTTTTTGCCTTGTAGAAAATAGCCTTGCGGCGTTTTCTCTTTGAGACCTTGGCCAGCTTGTCAAAGTTTTGATCAATTTCAATGCTAGGTACGCGCATCTGCGTAGAGCCCGGCATCCACGCGGGCAGCTTTGCCCTCATCTTGCTCATCCACGCCTTCATGGTTTCTCCCCTGTAAGCATTGTTCTGTCACGAGCATAGCATAGGGGTTGGCTTGCGTCAAGTATTAAAAAACCACACACAAGCCGCCGTATCTTAGGAACGAGCCGGTTCTTTGTGTGTGGTCTATCTTAATGAACAGTCTTGCCAGCCATGTGGTCTTCTGCTGGTACAAAATCCGCTACGGTTTGCTCTAGTAGCGCCACTGTTGGTTGAGCTGCTGCAATTTCAATCCCGGTTTGTTCAAACATGCGGTTGCATTCTTCTCTGATTTCATCAAAGGTTAGCTGTAGCTGGATAGCGGTTTGTGCAATGATGTGGTCTGTTTGTGTTTGCAGCCGCCCTGTTTTGTTTGCGAGCGTATCAAGTTTTGCAATGGCGGCATGATCTGCAATGGGATCCTTTAAGCCATCTATGCGATTCTTGCTCAGCTCCAGGAACGCCTTTAGCTTTGCCTCGTGCATTTCTAAGTCGGTTCTTTTTTGTTCAAGTCCCGCTATGAGCTCTTCCGCTCTGCTATGCGCCTCAAGTAAATAGCCGGGCGCGCTATTTCCTTGACGTGCGTACGCGTTAATTCTTCCCAAGAAGTAAGACTCTATTGGTCTGAGTTCTCGCAAAAGACGGTTGATATCACGGTGGTTTTCTTTAAAACCATCACCAAGCAGATTATCCACCCGCATTTTTAGCTTTTCAAACAGAAATTGAGGGATGATATCTTGAGGTGTCTGTTTTGTGGTTGGTTGCTTGCATTTGTGCCAGAGTCGAGAGAACGTCTCTTTTGTGCCCGATAGTGTTCCGCCCGCCATTAGGAGTGCTCCGATAAAGCTGATGAGCGAAGTCGGGCTGTATCCAGGATTTCTGACAATACCGAGCACGCAAAAGTAGAAAAATATAACACCAATGCTGATCAAGAAGATGTTTGATACAAATTCTCTCAACGTGATCACGTTGCAGTCACAGTTTTGCTTTGCAGCAATTTTCACGTAATTGCGAGCGATGATCGCTAGTTGATCTACCGGCAAATGCGCACAATTCTCAAGGTCTGCCTTTGTTGAGCCGGGTATCCACAGGGGCAAGTGTAATCTGATCCACGTGAGCAGTTTCACGGTTTTCTCCTTTGTAAGGATCTGAAGGAACCATAGCAAAAGCCCACGCCCTTGTCAATATATTTTTCTGTGGTAAGGTGTGTGAGCACACAAAAGGAGGCAATATGTGCGGAGTAGTGGGATACATCGGGCAGCGCGAAGCCCATGAGGTGCTCCTTACCAATATGGGGTACTTGCAGCAGCGCGGTTATGATAGCGCTGGCGTGGCGGTGATGGATTCTGACAAGGCAGTACATGTTCAGAAGGCTATTAAGGAAGAGTCAGGACCTTCTCCGGTTTCTCAGCTCTGGAATCAGCATGGCAAAGCCAGTCTGCTTGGCGGCATCGGCATTGGTCATACTCGTTGGGGTACGCATGGAGAGGTGAGTATCTACAATGCGCATCCTCATATGAATCCCGATTCAAACATTTGGATGGTTCATAACGGGATAATTGACAACGCAGCAGAGTTAAAAGCAGAGTTTTTTCCGGGCGCGTCTTTTCTATCAGAGACAGACTCTGAGGTTATCGTTCATTTGGTTTCTATGTATTGCGATGAGGGTCTAAGTCTTGCAGACGCATTAAAGAAGGCTTTGTCTCATGTGAGCGGAACATATGCGCTGATTCTCATGAGCACCAAAGAACCAAATAAGCTGGTGTGCGCCCGGCTAGGAAGTCCGCTTATGGTGGGAGTGACAGAGAGTGAAATGTTTGTTGCTTCTGATGAAGAAGGATTGGCCAGCTATACCAATAGAGTTGTTGACCTTAAAGAGATGATGCCTGATGGTGGCGTTACTGTTGTAAATCTAAATGGCGTACACGGAGGCGATTCTCCAGAGAGGACTATTCCGTGGGATATTTCCATGGCTCAAAAAGGCGAATACCCGCATTTCATGCTTAAAGAAATTATGGATCAGCCCCGGGTTGCTGTTTTGGCAACGTCTGAGGGTAGGCGGCTGGATTTCAAAAATGTAACCACGCGGCTTGATGGGCCTAAGGCCTTCGCCAGAGAGCTTGCAAGGATTGAGGATGTATTCTTGGTGGGTTGCGGAACAGCTTACCACGCTGCGCTCTTAGGAGAGAGATTTCTAAGAGAAGACGCATCTTTGAGAAGAGCACGGGCCGTAATTGCAAGCGAGACATCACTTGAGCAGATGGTTGTTGATCCTCACAAGACGCTTGTCATTGCCGTGTCTCAGTCTGGAACCACGTACGATACGCGGTGTGTTGTAGAAGATGCTCAGCGTATGGGAGCCCTGACATGCGGGATTATCAACAGAGTTGAGTCTGAGATTGCGCGGCTTTGTGATTTTGGCGTGTATTGTCACGCGGGGCCAGAGATTAGCGTGGCATCAACTAAAGCATTTTTGTCTCAAGGTTTGGTACTCTATCAATTGGCTATCTTCCTTGAGGGACTGAGCGATTTTGGCGGTAACTATTCAGACGGATACCTTGATGAGTTGCATACCTTTTCTAAAAAGGTAGAAAACGCATTGCTTGTCCGGGATCAAGTTGCGCGTATAGCAAACTTTCTTTTCCGGGGCGCGCTGAGCAGGCCACGCTTTGTGCAATTCATTGGTTGTGGGGCTTCTGCTGTTGCTGCTATGGAAGGAGCGCTCAAGTTTAAAGAGGTAACGTACATTCCCAGCAGTGGAATGCCTGGTGGTGAGTTAAAGCACGGCGCTCTGGCGGTATTGGGTCCGGATACTCCGGCGGTAATCATCATGCCAGAGTGTGATGAACAAACGCCTATAGCAAGTACCCTTGCCCAGCTCCAAAAGACGGGTTGTCCGCGCATTGTGGTGACGACAGAAGGACAAAAGACCTTTAATTTAGAAGGGGTTGATGAGGTGATACATGTTCCAAAGACAGATCATCAGCTTCAGGCGATGCTGTCTGTCATCCCGTTGCAACTTCTTGCCTATGAGACGGCGGTTGCGTTGGAGCTAGACGTGGATATGCCACGCCACTTGGCCAAGACGGTAACGGTGGCATAGTTTCTTGCCCGGAGAAATCCGGGTTTTTGATATTTTGTCATTGCGAGCGAAGCGAAGCAATCCCGTTGCTAACTTGTTGGGATTGCTTCGCCTCCGGCTCGCAATGACAAAAAAGATCGCGCCTGTTGAAAAAGAGTAGCCCTTTTGATACTCTAAGCGCATGTCAGGTCACTCAAAATGGTCAAAAATTAAGCGACAAAAAGGCGCGGCTGATGCGGCGCGCGGGAATTTGTTTACCAAACTTTCTAAAGCCATAAGCATCGCAGCGCGTAGCGGCGGTGATCCAGAGATGAATTTCTCTCTGCGCCTTGCTATAGATAAGGCGCGCGCTTCTAACATGCCTAAAGATAATATAGATAAAGCAATAAGACGCGGCACGGGAGAGGATAAATCCGCCGCGGTTATTGAAGAGCTTATGTATGAGGGTTTTGGTCCGGGTGGTGTGGGGGTTTTGGTAGAAGTGGCAACAGATAACAGAAACAGATCTGGCGCCGATATAAAGCATTTACTCTCAAAATATGGAGGAGGCTTGAGTGGGCCGGGAAGCGTAAAATGGCAGTTTGAACAGAAGGGTGTGATTTATTTAAAAGATATGCCAGATGATGATCTGCAGTTAGAGCTAATGGACGCGGGAGCTGATGATATAGTCTCTGAGGATGGTGCTATAATTTATACGGCGATTGGGGACTTTAAAAAAGTAATGACAACTTTACAAAACGCGGATTTGTCACCTGAAGAGTCTGGTTTGGAGTGGGTGGCTAAAGATACTGTGGCGGCTGATGCGGGAAAACTTGAAAAATTTATCGAGAGATTAGAAGAGCACGATGATGTTCAAAATGTTTATACGAACGCGCAGTGACGGCTGCATGTAAGAGAGTCTGCTGTAGGCTTTAGGCTGTATGCTGTAAGATTGTTCTATGGAGAATTTTAAAAAATTGGAGGTTTGGCAGCTTGCGCGAGGGTTGGTTGGGCAAGTCTATAGAATAACGGCGCATTTTCCTGCGGAGGAGCGATTTGGTTTAGTATCTCAGATGAGGCGTGCTGCAATATCGGTTATGGCAAATATTGCTGAAGGATCAAAACGACAGACTGTCAAAGACAGAACCCATTTTCATGTAATAGCAGACACATCTTTGGAGGAGCTTAAATGCTACTTTGTGGTATCATACGATTTAGACTATATAGGCAGGCAGGAGGGCGAAGTCATGACGCAGATGGCACGAAAAATTGGAGGAAAACTAACAAGATTAACGCAAAGTCTCAAGCCGCGGGCATAAAGCATACAGCCTAAAGCCTACAGCATTATTCTTATGTCAATCATCCTAGGAGTAGACCCAGGTTTTGGAAGAACAGGTTTTGGAGTAATCAAAGTTGAAGGAAATGGCAGGCACGTTTTAGACGTGGGGTGCATTGAAACGGCCAAAAGTCTTGCTCATGAGAATCGGCTTTTGCAGATATATCAGGATGTAACTAATTTGATAAAACAACACGACGTAAAAAAAGTAGCCATAGAGCGGCTTTTTTTTAATAAAAACGTCACCACGGCTTTGGGGGTGGGAGAGGCGCGCGGCGTGGTGCTTTTGGCCGCGGCTGAAAATGGCGCAACGCTTTTTGAGGCTACGCCATCACAGGTAAAAATGGCCATCACAGGACACGGCGGTGCCACCAAGGCGCAGGTGCAGCACATGGTACAAGTAGTTTTGCAGCTAAAACAAAAACCGCGCCCAGACGACGCAGCAGATGCCCTAGCTATTGCGTACTGCTGTGCTCAGGCGGCTTGGCAGGATTCTCTTTAAAGTAGAGTATTCCAGTGCATAGCGCTACAATGGCAATGGCTGCCTGAGAGGTGAGGCACAAAATACACGCGGTATAGAGAACACCAAATTCTATATAGGTAAGGTAGCCTTGAAATGCCAGACCAAGAAGAGAGGCAGCAAAAGGATATTTAATGTCCTTTTTTAGTTTGTCGTTTGTAAGCAGCAGCGCTAGCAGACCATAGCCTAATACCCCAACAGCCGCTACAGGGATGCCGGCAATTTCAGAATATATGCTTTTGTTTACGGTGGAGCAGTTAAATTGGCTACTGATATCGCAGAACGTTTCTGTTTCAGTCCCATAGTGATGAGAAAGGGCGTAAGCTGAAACGACAAAGCCCATAACAGCCGCAATCAACGCTACCGTTCTAAGTAATTTTGCGGTATTTGGTTTGATCATAATTATTCAGCGGCAGCAGGGGTGCTACTTGCTTGTTCTGGCAACTCTTCAACAGCCTCTGCGTTTGGATCATTATAGGTGCCGTCAAGTTCGCATCCACTTTTTATTGCTAGCTGACGCAAAGATTGCAAGCCGGTTCTTCTGGAGCCGTCTGCAAATTCCCACGTTGGGTAAGATTCTATGCCCGCCGCTGTACACTCTTGCGTCTGCCCGCTTCCACCTGGTAGAGCGCACTCTTCATAGTTAACGTATTCAAAAGAGTTTCCAAATTCCTTCTTTTGTTCTTGGCAATTTGGACACCAATACGCGCCGTATTCTTTTACGCCGTGCTCCGTAAGGCACTGGGCAAAAGCATCGTAAGGCCCGGGTTTATTTTTTTGAAAAAAGATGAAGCCCACAAAGGCTATCAGAATTATTACTACTCCTGTCCACAGTTGTTTGTCTGTCATATATTATGTGTTAACCTCCGTTGATAGATTAGCATTTTTTTTGTAGGAAATAAAGATGAGTGAAAGCAGAAGCCAAAAAATAACGGCAAGATCATTTTTAAAATAAGGGACATCCACCAGACCGTGAATTAAAATAGTCAACACTGCCGCAAGAAGCGGATAGTTTGGCGTCCGCATAATAGCCCAATAAAAAAGCAGGATAAAGGCAAGGACGCCAAGTAGTCCCAGCTCAACCCAAAAGTTAAGCAGTATATTGTGCGGGTACTCAAACACCTCAATCCATTTGTCTATCCTATACCTATATATAGACTCCTTATAACTAGAGAGCCCAGTTCCTAAGAGTGGATGGTCGGAGATAAGTTCACTAGCTTCCGCCCACATATCCAGCCGCAATCCGCCGCTGTAGTCTGCAAAAATAAGCTCTTGCTTTATGTTGGATAATCCAGGCGTAAGCATGATAGCGGCAGTAATTCCCAAGCCCGTTGCTCCAACAAAGAATCTCGTTTTTTTATGTATGACCCCAATTATAAAACCGGCTCCCGCAAGTGCTACAAGTGCGCCCGTTGTTTTTGCCCAGATGATGGCAAGAAAGCTTGCTGAAGTAACAAGTAACAAGTAACAAGTAACAAGTACGTCCTTCCACCTTTTTCTTGTGTGTGAGAAGTTTTTTATGGTTCTTGTTGCCTCGTCAATAAAAAGGGGTATGAGCGGTGCCATAAAAAGCCCAATGGCATTAGGAAATCCCCAAACGCTGGTAACGCGTCTTGTTTGCTCTGCTGCCCAATACGGATTAGGAATCCACACCCCCGTGAATTTTTGGTAGATGGCAATGATTGCAGTAGCTAAGACCGAAAGTGATAATGAAAAGATAATTGCGGGGCGATCAGTTTTTTTAAATGTAGTTATAAAAATGAAGAATAATGCTACCGGTTCTATAATATACGCTTTCCAAAGTCCGGCAGCAGCTCTTGTATCTGGCGCAATGATGAGCGATAGGGTTCCGGCTATAAGTAGCAGGGCGATCCCAAGCGCTAGCACCCATTCTTGTGTCATTCTGAGCGAAGCGAAGAATCCCGTCAAGCGACTAACTTGCTTTTTAAACGGGATTCTTCGCCTTTGGCTCAGAATGACTGCTTTTATCAGCCACATGACTGCAACAATCCAAATCATTACTTCAAGCAATGTGCTCGGCAAAGGCCCAATACTAAACCTAATAAGATACACAGGAAGCAACGCAATTAAAACAAGAAGCGCCCACCTAAGGCGGACGAGCGCGAGTGCTGCAAAGCCGATTGTAAAAGCTATAACAAGGCCGGTCATATCAACGAGTAGAGATCAAAAGCCTAAGATCTCTATACGATATACCTTTTACGGCTATCATGGCAAGAGTGTAGACCGCTCCTCCGATAAAAACTAAAAGTACAACATGCAGATCGCGGATAAGCCACAGAGATCCTGCCATTAAGCCACTTGCCGCCACTGATTTAAAAAGTGGCGTGAGCGTTATTCTAGCGCGCGTTACTTTTTTAACATAAAGCCACAAAAGCGCGCCAGCAAGCAGCTCAGAGAAAACCGTCATCCACGCAGCGCCCATATAGCCATAGCGTGGAATGAAGATAAGATAGCCAACAAGCGTGATAATGGCAGTAAGAAGATAGATCCAAATAGTTTTTCTTTGGTGGTTGATGGCAACAATGGTGTGACCAAAGAGCGCTCCTAAAAATCCTCCCATAAGAGCGATAAGTAAGACTTGGACAATCGGGCCGGATGCAATAAACTCTTCTCCTGCGATGAGTTTCATAATAGGAGATGCTAAAAGTGCCCCGCCAACAAGAACAGGAATAGCTACCACAGACAGGGCAGAGAATGATCTGCTCACCAGAGATGAGAAATTTGCTTTATCGGTACTGGTCCAGCTCTTAGCAAGTAGCGGGACCATCAAGCCCATAAAGATAATGGGTATGGCGGTGGTAACATCCATTATTCTGTATGCAGCTCCATACAGCCCCACTTCTGTTTGAGGTCTCACCAAAGATAAAATGAAAACGTCTGCTCTTAAATAGATAAGATTAAAAGCAATGGAGATGGCAATCGGCCAGCTTTTTTTGAAAATAATTGACCAGATGTTTTTTTCAAAAGAAAATCCAAGCGGGACAATGCGATGCGCTCTTGTCGCAAGCACTATGGTCTGGGCGATGTTTCCAATCACCACCGCAGCCATTACCGGCATAAAGCCAAAGTCTTTGTAGACCACCAAGAAAACACCGGCAAACAGTGCGGCTCTCTGCGCCACTTCAGCTAGGCCAATCCAGTGAGCTTTAAGATGTTTTTGAAAAATTCCCGTGAGGATTTGATTTTCTGCAATGAGGAAAAATGCTACAGAGGTAAGGACAACTGCCCATTTAATTTCTGTGGTGTACGGAAAAAGCCAAATGAGTGCTGCGGCTAATCCGTACGCTACGGCAGCAGTGAGGGTTCTAAATCCAAGCAGGTTACGGACTATGGTTTTTTCAGAATAATCCTTAAGCTCGCCGAGCATTTGCCCGGTAACAATAACCAAACCAAAATCTATTAAAATGCCAACAATCTGCAAAAATGCCACCGCCGTAACATACCAACCAAATTGCTCTTGCCCTAAATAGCGGGTCATCATGGCAATGGTAGCAATACCCAAAAACGTCCCGACGATTTTTCCGGAGAAATGAGTAAAGGTATTGCGCACTACGCTAGCGGTTGCCATGCACAGAGCATAGCACAGAGCGCGCAAACTGAATACCTTGACAAATGGTGGTGCCTATGCTAACCTCCTAGTAACTTCAAAGAGCATCTTAAGCTTTGGCCGTGGTGGTTAGGGAATGGGATGCAAAGGAGGAGGTATGGGGCTTTCCCCAGAGCAGAAAGAACAGGTCGTCAACGGCGGCCCCGGCAGATGGCAAGTTCCGGTATCGCGTTTGACGAAAGGACTCAAGAGGCGTCTGAGTGAAGCAGAATCGGTGTACGATGTTCTGTTTGCGCCCAGCCGCGCCGTAGAAAAGGCCTGGGATCAAGCGCTTGATGTGGTTGCGGATGCAAAGAAGGAAGAGCTTGGGCTCGCGGCCGCGGGATTGCGCGGCGACCTCTTGTCGCTGCAAACGATTGATTCACAAGGAGAGCACATCAACGTGTACCTTGTTCCGGTCACGCACGTAGTTAATACCAATGCTTTGATGGCCAAATTTAATGAATACGGGCTAGACTTTTTGCCAGAAGACTCGGCAAAATATCTTTTTGAGCAGTTGCCTGACGGTCACATGGCTCAGGGACGCCGATGGCTTGTATATTCCGGTGACCAAACGCTTACGTACATTACAAGGGATCTTGTCCAGGTACTTGCTGATGCTTATCCAGCGCATGAGATGCTTGGTAGGCCTGATTGGTATGTTCTGGGCTACCGCAATGAGGAGCGACCAGAAGTAAAGACTTCTTGGTTTGTGCCTTTTGGCGATACATTCCCGCAGCAGCTCCTAGAGATGCGTGTCGTGAGTGTGTCAGATATGCTTTATCCTGAAACAGACGATTTTCGCGACGTCGCGCTTACCAATGAGTGGACGCGCGGCGAGCGCAAGCATCTAGAAGCTTTTATTGCCCATGTTGACCTGACGGAAGACATGTTTGAGAATCCCGTGTGCGCAATGGCCGACGATGAGGTTGTGCAATACGTGAAGATGATTTCTGGAATGCCGCATTTTTTTACGCAGCAATTGGGCTCAGAGGGTTTCGTAGTTGAACGTTGGCTTCATTACCGTATTGTTGATCGTCCCGCGCTGTACCCCATTTGGGTTGATGGCAGGCAGCTGGAAGTGGGTGTTTTTGAAAGAGAACGCATTGTGCCACCGGCTGTGGATGGCTACACCTACACACCCGCAACGCATGAGCATATTGCTGCTTTCTATGCTCAGCATTTGAGTCTTGTGAAGACGCATCTTAACTTCTTGATGTGCGGGGCCGCTGATTTGGATGCCGGGCGAGCTAATGGCGTGCTGGCTGTTGGCACTGCTTTTGCTGGTGGAGAGGAGACAGCAAGGCTGTTTGTAGCTGAATCCGGCTTTGATATCGATAGAATTGGTTTGGTTTTGTATGTGGTTGGGGAAAAGACAGAACCAGATGAGGAGGCAGTACAGGAGCAGGCCGTTGAAGAATCTGAGGCTAGCTGGGTGGTCAAAGCACCTCTGTGCAAAAAGTGCGGAGCATCCTTTTTGGAGCTAACGGCACTTATGACAGCACAACACAACTTTAAGGCAATTGAGTGCTTAGATTGTCTGGATATTGCTCACGACGTCCAAAAGATCGTTAGAGCTGGGCAAGCAAAAGGTGCTTCTTGGGCTATCCCTGATGGCGGCATGAGTAGTAATCAGGAGAAACGCAAAGGTTAGAACAATAGAGAGTGCACTGACCGCTTAACCAGGCGTAATAATTTATAGATTCTGTGCAGGAGAAATCCTGCTTTTTTATTTTTTACATTTTAGAAAGATGGTATAATGCGGCTAGCTAGGCTTACCTGGCGGTTTAAGATACGGCGCAGAGTTATATGAGAATGGAGAGGCACAATGCATCGGCTTTGCGAGAGCAGCGACAAGCGGCTCGTAGCAAACGGCGCAAGCACGTAGGATTTTTCTCTAGTATTTTTATTTCTGGCATTTTGGTGGTGGTAAGCGCTAGCCTTTTGCGCATTGGGGTAGACGGAAGCGTTCCTGAGCTGCCTAGCTCTCATCTGGATCACGTGGTACAAAACGATGGGCCCCGCTATGACCTTTCTAAATTTAAGCTAGAGATGGCTAATTTAGCAAAGTCAATTTTTGGCGTAGAAGATGTCCATGCCGCAGGATACGCGGCAAGAGTTATAGCTCAGCCAGCTCCATTGTCTCTAAAGCCAGGCGAGAAAAGTGAGATTGTTGTAAAGCTTGAGAACACCGGCTCTCTGAGATGGCGCACGCCCGCAACAGGATCACGTTATGCCAGCCTTTATACTTACGCGCCAAAATATCACCTGAGTAGGCTAGAGGATAAAAGATGGCACAGAAGAGATCAGCCTGGAGTTTTGCAGGCGCAGACAGAGGTGGGAGAGACAGGGATCATAAAAATTCCGATCACTGCTCCGCTTGAGCCGGGTGTATACAAGGATACTTTTCAGATGGCCATAGAGGACACGGCTTGGGTGAGTGGTGGAGGTGTTAAAGTGGTAGTGAACGTAGAAGATGTGCCGGTGGATATTGTTGTTCCTAAAGTAGTGTCATTGCGATCGCCGCAGAGCGAGAAGCAATCCCGTCATAAGGAGGACCAGTTGCAAAGCGACGAGATCGCCACACCTCTTTCAGAGGTTCGCGATGACGAAGCTATAGATGACGTGGTCCATAAAGCCTTACTGTTGGTGCGCTCGCACAAACGAATCCGCAAACCAGGCGGAACGGATGTGCTCATGCGATTTGGTTTTAAAAACACCGGAGAGAGCTCGTGGTTTGAGCGAGGCCTCAAGACCGGGCAGGTGGCCATAGCCGCACAAAAAAAAGATGGCAGTTTTGCTCACCAAAGTTGGCTTTCAAAAAATGATGTGGTGAAATTAGCCGCCGGCACCGTGGCGCCCGGAGACACAGAATTTTTTACGTTTTCCGTAAAAACGCCGGCCACCAAAGGTGAATATGATATGAACTTGCATTTGGTGGTTGACGGCAGGCCGGTAGAAGGTGGCATCATTAGCCTGCCCGTTTTTGTAACCAGCAACGCAAAGAGCAGTAGTCAGCCTGTTTCTTTTGAAGGAGAAGTTGAGCTCTTAGATGAGCCGATTATCAGAGTGGGACTTTTTAAAACAGAAGAGCCCGTGGAGTTTGTATCTTCTTACGAGTATGTGGTTAAAGATGTTAATGGAAAAGCGCTGCATATTATCCCAAAGAATACACAATCAGTTATACATTATAAAAACGGTTCGTACATTTTTTACTCAAAAGGAAAGACGCTTAAAGGATCGCATCACTACCGGCTGGAGCCAAAAAACGCCGGCGTCGATCCCTACTTTACTATAAGTAATCATGAGGAGCGTCCTAAGTGGAATCCCGGCCTTAATTACAATATTTTCAGGGGTACATTTGAGCTGCGCTACTCAGAAAAGAATGAAAAGGTGTGGGTCATAAATGAGCTTTCTATGGAGCCGTATTTGTGGGGGCTAGCTGAGGTAAGCAATAATACACCAGAGGAATTTCAAAAGGCAATGGCCGTGGCAGAGAGAACATATGCATATGTGCAGCTACGGGCGGGGACAAAACATGCGGACAGGAATTTTCATGTAAGCGCTTCTCAAGGGGATCAAGTATACAGAGGAAAAAATAGAGAGCCAAGCTTTCCTAACGTGGTAGATGCGGTAAAAGAAACACTTGGGCAGATGGTGACCTATAATAATGACGCAGTAGTGACGCCATATTTTGCTCGCTCAAACGGAAAGACAAAATCATACAAAAGTGTATGGGGAGGAGCTGAAAAACCGTGGCTTGTGCCCGTAAAAACGGGGTATGATAGCGGGAAGAGCAAATGGGGACATGGCGTGGGTATGAGTCAGCGCGATGCTACTCATAGGGCAGATAAAGAAGATATAGAATATAAGGAATTGCTTGCTTACTACTACACAGACACAAAGGTCAGAAAAGTATATAAATAGCAAAAAAAGGGCTTAATTGAGCCCTTTTTTAATAGGCGTGAGAGCACTTGACAAATTCAGCCGTATATGTTATAGTTACAGTCCTGTTCTTTGCAGTGTGTGCGTAGAGGTTGGTGTTCGGTAAAGAGCAATAGGTGAGCGGTTCGGCTATGGGATGGTCGTGAGCATGCATGTGCTCTTGGTGGACCACATAAAGGTCCGAGAAATCTAACCTAGGCAGGACCAGTGACCATATCTTTTTTAGCAAAAGGCACGGGACCCCCCTAGGCGAAAAGCCGCGCAGAATCAGCAGAGACTGCGCAGTTTAGAGCCCATAGTTTACATAGAGAACACGCTTATTGCAACCACGTTAGCTAGCGCCCTAGGCGTAGTGGAGAATTCAGCTGGAGTCAGCTAAAGCAATCGCACCACAAGTCAGGTTTCCCGGTAACGCTGTCACCCGTGGCAGCGTTACCGGGATTTTTTTGTACTTAAAAATCCGCTATGCGGATTTTATTTATCAGGATCGTACGGATCGTGACCGACCCATTTTAGTAGCTCTGTTCTCACCTTATGAGGCTGGGGTATATCCTTAAAGCTAAACTTGCTCTCTGCTCCTGCCGATTGGATCTCAACGTCTCCATAGTTAAAAAAAGTGGAAAATACGCCCTGCAAATTAGAGCTGGCGTCTTGCACGCGGTCTAAATCTAGCTCTGAAACAGTGCGTTTAAACAGTCCCTGTTGTTGTATATCTATAACGCGCTCGTTGGTGACTACCCATACATCAAGGTAATAATCTACAAATTGAGTGAGAAACAAAGCAAGAACAAATAGGGTGTAGAGACTACCCATCATGACAATGGCAGGCCCCCAGAAAAGATCCTGCATTCCTCCCGGGAAGAGTATGGGGAAAATAAACGGTATGGTTAGTAGCAGTGCGATCAAGAGAATTTTTGGGACAAAAGTAAGAGGATGTCTTCTTACCACGAGCACAATCTTTTCCGCAGTTTTTTTATGAATTGTTTCTGCAAGATGCATAGCTAAAATGCGCTTTGGCCTACCGTGTTGCCAAAAATATAGAGTATTTGACTGGTGTCGGTGCCAGCTAAATAAATACCTGTAAAGGCAATGACAATCACCATTAAAATAATCAGGCATGCGGAGACCGCAAAGCTCAACAGATCAATGGCTCCGGTTGCTGCAATATGATACACGTTGATACCGGCCATGATGAGTATAAAAAGAACACCAAAAGCGTAGAGACCAACAAAAAGTGAAAGCGGTATTCCCATACTTATACTAGTGTAGCATTTGTAGCCGGTGGCGGGAAGCCTAGGTGCTGGTAAGCTCTTGTGGTGGCGCAGCGTCCGCGCGGTGTGCGCTCTAGAAATCCTATTTGAAGCAAGAACGGCTCATATACTTCTTCTATGGTTGCTACTTCTTCTGCTGTGGCTGCGGCCAGAGTGGAAAGTCCTACGGGACCTCCATCAAATTTTTCTATGAGAGTATTAAGCAGGCGTCTATCTGCATGTTCTAGGCCAACCGTATCTACGGCAAGTCTGTCTAGTGCGCCTGTTGCGCAATTATGGTCTATCGTCCCGTTGCCCTCCACTTGGGCAAAGTCTCTCACGCGCCGCAGCAGTCTGTTGGCAACACGCGGTGTTCTTCTGGCTCTGGAGGAAATAGTGTTGGCAGCCTCGGGAAGAATACTCACTCCTAAAATCCGTGCGCTTCTTTGCAGTATGGTTTCTATCTCATCGTTTTCATAAAATTGAAGATGAAATATGTGGCCAAATCTGTCTCGCAATGGACCAGAGATAGAAGAGATTTTTGTGGTGGCTCCGATGAGGGTAAAGCGCGCAAGCGGCATGCGCAGAACGCGGGCGGCCGGGCCTTTTCCTAATACAATATCCAGCGCGTAGTCTTCCATGGCGGGGTAAAGCGCTTCTTCTATGGTTCTTGAGAGCCTGTGAATTTCATCTATAAAAAGGACATCGCCATGCTGCAAGTTAGAGAGAATGGCTGCCAGATCACCAACACGCTCAAGCGATGGGCCAGAGGTGGTAATAAGCGAGCCTCCCATTTCTTTTGCAATGATGTTAGCTAGAGTTGTTTTACCCAGTCCTGGGTTTCCGTAGAGGAGCACGTGCTCTAGCGCCTCACCGCGAGCTGCCGCCGCCTTCAAAAAAATATCAAGATTGTCGGTGGCTTGCTTTTGCCCCACAAAATCCGCAAGCGTCTGCGGTCTTAGGCCAACTTCAAAAAGTTGCTCGTCCTCTGTTTCTTGAGATTGTGTTACGCGCTGCTCATCCATGGCTCAATAGTACCGCAACTCTTGACAAAAGGCCATAAGATTGCTATGGTTGTGATGCCCAGGAAGAATCCGCTCGTAGGACAGATGCCGTGGGTGCGCTAAGATACCGAAGCTTTAAAGAGGGGGGAATTAGCGCATGGATCAAACAAAGAAGCTTGTTGTTGTAAGAGACTTCTTCTGGTTTGATCCTTTTTTTATTGTGGATAAAAAATGAAAAACAGGTAAACAAAACCAAATGTGTAGATTCTTGTGAGGCCTGTTTTGCTGTGCTATACTAAAGAGCGTCACTTTAGTGTATACTATATATTGTGGTCAAAGTGAGATTACAACACTATATATAGTGTTGGCGATAGAGACGAGCGCGGAGGCAACGCGGCTGCGCTCATCTTTGTCACTAACAATCTGCTTATGGGTCCCACTCATCTTCAGGCCACTAGCTCTGGCGCGTCTTCTTTGCAGCCGCAACTAAAAGCGCCACAGTTTGAGAAAACACAGGCGCAATACAATCCAAAAGGATTGCGTTTTGAGCGTAGATTTACTAAAGAGGGCGTATCAGTGTATGACTTAATAAAATACACCAAAGGCTCTTCTGTAATACGCGAGCCAGACGGTACGGTGGTTTTTGAGATGAGGGATATAACGGTGCCAGAGAGCTGGTCTCAGGTGGCGGTAGATATTTTGGCTCAGAAGTATTTTAGAAAAACAGGCGTACCGCAGTATGATGAACAGGAAAATCTTATTTTTGATAAAGACGGGTCTCCCGTGCTTGGACCCGAGCGCAGCGTAAAACAAATTGTGCATAGGCTTGCAGGTTGCTGGACGGATTGGGGAAAGCGATATGGGTATTTTGCATCAGAGAAAGATGCAGATATTTATTATGATGAAATGACGTACATGTTGCTTACACAGCGTGCCGCGCCAAATTCCCCCCAGTGGTTTAACACGGGACTTTACTGGGCATACGGTATTGGTGGGCCAGCGCAGGGGCACTGGATAGCAAACAATGAAACCGGAGAGCTCTCTTTAGCTAAAAACGCTTATGAGCATCCACAGCCGCACGCATGCTTTATTCAATCCGTAGACGATGACTTGGTAAATGAGGGTGGCATAATGGATTTGTGGGTCCGCGAAGCCAGACTCTTTAAGTATGGCTCAGGAACCGGCACCAATTTTTCTTCTTTGCGTGGCGCAGGAGAGAAACTCTCTGGCGGTGGGAAGAGCTCTGGCGTTCAGGGTTGGCTTTTGATTGGAGATAGGGCAGCGGGAGCTATAAAAAGCGGTGGAACCACGCGGCGCGCAGCAAAGATGGTAATTCTAGACGCTGATCATCCAGAAATTGAATGGTTTGTTAATTGGAAAGTTGAAGAAGAAAGAAAGGTGGCGGCTTTGGTAGCTGCCGGCTATTCATCTGATTATGAAGGAGAGGCGTATCAGACCGTATCGGGACAAAACTCAAATAATTCAGTGCGTATTCCTAATAAATTTATGGAGTCAGTGCTCAGTGATGGTAATTGGGAGCTCAAAGGACGCGTTGATGAAGGAGTAAACAGAAGCATTAAAGCGCGAGATCTGTGGGATCAAGTAGCCTACGCTGCGTGGCGTTGCGCTGATCCGGGTATTCAGTTTGATACCACCATTAACGAGTGGAATACGTGCCCACAGTCAGGAAAAATTAGAGGAACCAATCCTTGCTCAGAATATGTCTTTTTGGATGATACTGCCTGTAACTTAGCCAGTATTAACTTGGCACATTTTTATGACGCACAAACCAAGCAATTTGATGTAGAAGGGTTTAGGCACGCGGCGCGTCTTTGGACAACAACATTAGAGATTGCGGTTCTTATGAGCGCTCTTCCTAGCAAAAAGTTAGCAGAGGGGACGTACAACTTTAGAACGCTGGGTCTAGGTTACGCCAACATTGGATCAGTTCTTATGACGGGCGGTATTCCTTATGATAGTCCAGAGGCACTTGCCTTTACGGGGGCGGTAACGGCAACGCTTACAGGAGAGGCATACAGAACAAGCGCAGAGATGGCAGGATTTTTGGGAACATTTAAGAAATACGAGGATAATAAAGAAGACATGTTGCGCGTGATGAGAAATCACAAGCGCGCTGCGTATAACGCTGCATCAGAAGAATATGAGGGTCTTACTATAACGCCAACGGGAATTGATCCTGCCCACTGTCCAGACTATTTGCTTAAGAGCGCACGCGGTGTTTGGGATCAAGCCGTAACACTGGGCGAAAAGAATGGCTACCGCAATGCTCAAACTACGGTAATTGCGCCTACAGGCACCATAGGACTTTTGATGGATTGCGCTACCACCGGCGTAGAACCAGATTTTGCACTGGTTAAATTTAAGAAGCTAGCAGGCGGAGGATACTTTAAGATCGTAAATGAGGCGGTGCCAAAAGCACTTACCACACTTGGCTATACTAAAGATCAAAAAGAAGAAATAATTGCCTACATGCGCGGTCACGGAACGCTAAAAGGCGCTCCGCAGATTAATCCAGAGACGCTTAAAGAAAAAGGTTTTACCGATGAGGATCTGCAAAAGATTGAAGAGCAGCTCAAGAGCGTGTTTGATTTAAAGTTTGCGTTTAACGGATGGATTTTGGGAGAAGAGGCGCTTGCACGGCTGGGCATCTCAGAAAAGCAGGCTCAGGATCTTAATTTCAACATGCTGAGCGCTCTTGGTTTTTCTCAGGAGCAAATGCAAGAGGCAAATGAGTATGTGTGCGGCACCATGACCATAGAGGGTGCGCCACATCTTAAAGAAGAGCACTACGCGGTGTTTGATTGTGCCAACCGGTGCGGCAATAAAGGAACCAGATTTATTCCTGCCATGGCGCACGTGAGAACCCTGGCCGCAGCTCAGCCATTTGTTTCTGGCTCGCTTTCAAAAACCATAAACATGCCCAATGAGGCAACTATAGAAGAAGTTAAAGAAGTGTATCTAGAGAGTTGGAGGCTGGATCTTAAGTGCATCGCGCTTTACAGAGACGGGTGTAAACTCTCTCAGCCGCTTTCTACTAAATCTGACAACAATACTAAAGAGGAAGCGGAGGGAATCGTAGATGAAGGAGAGAAAATGTTGAGCGCCGCCACTGCTGTGGCAGAGGATATAGCGCATCAAACGGTGCAGCCTACGCTTTTGGGCGGTGAGTACACGCAAGAGGTACATGAAAAGCACGTGCTTGATGAGTTTGATAATGCCGGAGAGCTAAAAGGAAAACGCATTTATATTCACGGCGAGAGGCGCAAGCTTCCTGCAAAGAGATCTGGTATTACGGTAGAGGCAACGGTGGGAGGTCAGAAGATATTCTTGCGCACGGGCGAGTACCCAGATGGAACCGTAGGAGAGGTCTTCATTGATATGTTTAAAGAAGGCGCCGCATATAGAAGTATTCTCAATAGTTTTGCCGTAGCCGTATCTTTTGGTCTTCAGCATGGCGTAACGCTAGAAAAATACGTAGAGAAATTCACGTTTACCCGTTTTGAGCCAGCAGGAAGCACGGATCATCCTAATGTAAAGTTTGTTACGTCTATTTTAGACTTTGTCTTTCGTGTTTTGGGAATGGAATATTTGGGCAGGACTGATTTTGTGCAGGTGCCACCAACAGGAACGCAAAAAAAGAGATCTGAGCGCATGGCATCTCTGGCGCAAGGCGCGCAGCAGACAACTTTGCAGACGCCGGTAGCGCAGGTAGTGGTAGAAAAAGTGGAACGCACCACCGCTGCAGATCCGGCACAGGCATCTACGGCAGATGCTCCAACGCAGGCAGAAGATGGTATGACCAGCTACCTAAAAAATATGATGGGAGACGCGCCAATGTGCGATCAGTGTGGGCATGTGACTATCCGTAATGGAAGTTGTTATAAGTGTCTTAATTGTGGATCCACAACAGGTTGTTCCTAGAGCTTACAAAGAGCAGATGTAAAAAGACCCGGCGAATGCCGGGTTTTTAGGTAAAAAAATACCTTCCGTTTTACGGGAAGGTAGTGTTAAGACTTACGCATTTCCTTGAGTAGGAAACCACTCCAGGATACGCTGTCTCTCGTGCGAGTACAGCTTGGGCATCGCGCGGTACAGGTCAGGCCTGAGTGCAGGGAGCCATTCCGCTGCCGCAATCATGTAAACCACTCTGCCCTCCTGCACGGATGTCCACACGCATTCAGGCAGGAACGTCCAGGCGTTTTCTTGACCAATCTTGATGATCATCTCTCCCGCAACCATCCGGATAGAATGGTGGAAGGTGTCTTCTTCGTAGACGATCTGAGCAAGATGCTGCAGACGCGTTACCTTTTTCAGGTACGCGTGCATGAGCAGATCAGCCGTGTCTGGCTTAGGCTTTTCCAGAAGCGCAAGCAGCTGCTCGCGCGACCGGGTCGCTAGGTAAAGGGTTGTAAGGAAGCGACGTACGCGTCGCCAAAGAGCGCTAAACTTGTTCATCATCTCTCCTGAGGAGTTCTCTTGGGTACGCCCGACAGGATTCGATAAGTGGTTGAGTGAAGGGAAAAGTGTGCTTGCACACATTTCCCGAGCGACGCCACTTGGCCCGTAGGGCACCTGCGACCAGAGGGTTAGAAGCCCACTGCTCTATCCAGCTGAGGGCCGACGCTCCGGTCGGCCCCCCGACCCCTTCGGGCGTCGGGGCTACGAGCGCGTAATATTACAAGTTAAGGTGGGCCCACCGGGGTTTGAACCCGGACACCGTTTAGTAGAGAATTTTAAGTTCTCCGCGTCTACCAATTCCGCCATGAGCCCGGTTAATTACGGCCAGAGCCGCCTTCTTGTAGTCCCAGAAGCTGCTTTTGCGCGAGGCTTAAGCAGTCTAAAGGGCCACGTGATGATGCTCCAGATGGCTTTTCCGGCCAGCTTAAGAAGCTTCTTTTCTGCCTTGAGCAGCGCCTTGTGCGCTTTGATGCCGGTGAATTTCTGAATGAAGTGGGCCACAACGTGTACGCAGGCCAACATGATCAGAACGTTGATTAGTTGCGCCTGAATGGCTGCAGTCATGATTCTCCCAGTGAATTGTTAAAGTACATTATACTATAGCACATTTTTAATGTTTTGTCAAGGGCAAATCGGCATATTTTAACTAAAATAAGCCATATTTTAGGCGTAGCGCATTGCTAAATATTGCTAAAAATGACAAGATAATACGCGTATGAAAATTTACACAAAAACAGGCGATTCTGGTCAAACCAGCCTCTTTGGAGCCGGACGAGTCTCTAAAGATAATATGAGAGTAAAAGCGTATGGTCAGATAGATGAACTTAACTCTTTTATAGGTTTAGCGCGCTCTTATGGGGAAGCTCAAACCACAGCGCTTGATGATGTTTTGCAAAGAATTCAAGATCGTCTTTTTGTCATAGGGAGTATGCTTGCAACGCCCCAAAGCGCGGCTTTATATACTACGATTCCTCATTTAGCCAAAGAAGATATTCTTTTTTTAGAGGTTGCTTTGGATAAGCTTTCAGCGCAGATGCCACATTTGCACAGCTTTATTCTACCAGGTGGACACACCATGGCGGGGCAGCTTCATGTGGCGCGCGCAGTCTGCAGAAGAGTTGAACGCTCCATTGTAAGGCTCAGTGGAGCAGTAGAGGTGGATCCACTTATTGTAATGTATATAAATCGTTTAAGTGATCTTCTTTTTGAGGCAGCACGATGGGTAAACCATCGGCATGATATTTTAGAAAAACAATGGAAGGGACGATAATAAAAATCCACGCCCTTATCGCCGTATATCTTTCGCTACAAAGCCTCGCTTCTTGTCATCCCGGGCTTGACCCGGGATCTCAAGTAAAAACACTTGCGGCAAAACGTTCTTGAGATCCCGGATATTTTGCACCGCAAAATTCCGGGATGACACCCGCGATGAGGCGGGTTTTTGCGATTAAAAAAACTGGCTGCACGCAATGTGTAGCCAGTGTTATTTAGTAGTTACGCTGCCTTGGCCTCAGACGCCTGTGCCGTAGCACGGATCTGACGATCCTGCTCCATCATAGCTTCCCACAGCCAGCGGGTGAACTCGGTAAGCGTACGCCAGCGAGCCATCTTGTGGATGTGACCGTCAGAGAACAAGGTGAGAAGCGAGCCCTCTTCGGACCACTTTTGCTTCTTGTCCTTTTCCCCCTTACTACGCGCCTTGCGAATGATCACCTCAGTCTTGCCGTTTGCCGTGATTTCCGCGATGACCTCTCGGTAGTAATTGACAAGCTCAGCCTCAGGAGGCTCAGAGAAAGCGCCAGGATTGCTGGCAACTCCCGTCTCAAGCAGCTCGCCAATTTCAGCAGCGGTTTTAAGCTCCAGACCTTCATCGGGGATGATCACATCGCCCATCTTAAGGACTCCAGCCACACCACGCAGCAGGTGCTTAAGGCCGTCTCTGACCTTAATGCGGTGAGGGTGCAACCTGCGGTACTCAGCCTTGATCTCCGCCCGGCGTTCGCTCCAGACACTGTCTCCACCGTGACGAACCAGCTGGTCGTCAAAGTTAAAGAGCGCCTGACGCGCCGTCTGAACCCAGTTAGCAACCTCGCCACTGCGCTTGCGCACAAACTGGCCAGAGACGCGGTGCAGGCCAAAGTATCTGACCAGATCATTGGGCCTCTCAAACCGAGAGATCATGCCAATGCTACCCAGAAGACCTGCGGCAACACCCGGGCCGATGCCCTTAACGTCCTTTAGGATTTCCTTCCAGACTGGGTGGACACGTACGGCTTTTCCCATGTTCTTTTGGCAATCGTCTTCAACCTCAGTGAGCGCTGCCAGACGGGTGTTGTTGGCAAGCTCTCTGGCGAGCGCCTTTGCAATAGAACCCTCTGGGTATTCTGCATTCTCATCGTAGAAGATCGTACCCATGAAGATCTGCTGAACACGCTGGGAACATTTAATGCGATCCTGCTGAGCAAACTTATGTAGACGCAGAGCGTGCTTAATGTGCAGGATTTTTCTGTCACGCAGCATGATGGCGTCAAACAAGTTGGGATAATCGCGCGTGAGCTCCGCAAGAACACGGGCATCGTCATCGCTGCTGTCCCCTCGCTTGTCCTTGAGCTTCTTGGAGTGAATGTGCCCCACAAAGGTGCCCTCACCCAAAAGCTCTGCTGTCTTGGAAAGTGCAAATGCAAAGTCGTTGCCGGTGCCAGAGAGCACCATGCCCAGATGATCACCCTTGCTCAGGCCGTCATAGGCGGCGGGAATCTTAATGGCAACAAAAGTCTTGCTACCATCCTGATCAACACGCAGATGATCCTCACGCATTTCCGTGAGATCCTCAAATTCCTTTGCCTTTCGCCAAATGATTTTCTCAGGCTCAATACCGGAGAGATCCTCATCAGGGCTTACCCTGCGGCGCTTAGCAATGCTACCATCTTCATTGAAGGCAATGCCCATCTGATAGGCAACCAAAATGGCGTTTTCAACACGGATGTGTCCGGTGGGAATCTCTGAGATGTCGTCCTTTGCACGAACCTCGCGCCACTCAACGTGGTGCTCAGGATAGGTGCTGACATCATCATCGGGCTTTACCTTTCGCATCTTGGTAGGAAAGCGGCCGCGGACAAAGTCCAGCTCAGCTTCTTCCGTCTCTAGCTTGTAATCAGTTCCGCCCTTGGGGCCTACAATATGAATCTCTGTCGGATGCGCCTCGCCACTTGCCGTCCGCTTTACGCGGTGTCTCACACCAATGTACCGTCCCATACTCTTTCCTCCTACAAAAGGACGTTAACAAAACACTACAGGCAAAAAAGGAATGTTTATTGAGCTTGTAGTGAAAGGGTAACGCAGATTTTATTTTGATTCCGCCACTCTTTACCCTTTTTCCGATGCACACCATGTATGCGCCAGAAAAAAGGTGGGAGATAACTGAAACTTCATAATAATCAAGCCCATCATGTCTCCCAATGATGAGCATAGCATTTAATCATATATTTGAAAATCTGTCAAGGACTAAAAAAAGCCTATCTTTAGGCCTTTTTTTGTGCTCGGAGTGGGACTTGAACCCACATGCCTTGCGGCACAGCATTTTAAGTGCTGCGTGTATACCGATTCCACCATCCGAGCACTTCGTCATCTCGACCGAGCAGAGCGAGTGGAGAGATCTCCTCGCTTAAGGTACGTTACCTATAAATGAGAGGATCTCTCCACTACGCTCGCTAAGCTCGTTTCGGTCGAGATGACGGTAGATTTGTCGGGGCGAGAGGACTTGAACCTCCGGCCTCCTGGTCCCAAACCAGGCGCGCTACCAACTGCGCCACGCCCCGATATTAGCGTGCATAATATATCATGCCAAGCATTTTTTTTCAAGACCTTCAATGTACCCCATAATTTGATGGAAGACTTTGGTGTTTGTTACACGTATCTGAATAGTTCCGTAGGGTAAACGATTATAAGGTCTCTTGCTTAGACTAGATTTGCTAACTCCATAGTAGTGCTTCATAAATTGTGTCTTTGGAATACCTGTTACATCCTGCCAATACTTTAGTACTACTTCTTCATTCATGTGTTGGTAAAGCCTGACTTGTGCTAGGATTTTCTCGTTTTCTACTTCGCAAATTTCTTTTAGAAACCGAATAAAGAGGCAAATAAGCTTTGGGTCACTATTTGAGAGTGAAACGGGGTGATAGGTACGTTCTCTACCCTTATAGACAATTGGTCTTTTATATCCTTCAGCCCAATACAGTGCAGCACCAAGTAAAAGTAGGTTTTGCTTCCCTAGTTTTTGAATTTTTTTTGCTGCGTCTGCACGAATTTTATTGGCTCTTTGTCTGGCTAGATGAGTTTGTTTTTTATTGTGCTTAACAAGACCTCTTGCAGAGCCTTCTTCTACGCGTTTTTGGAGTCGGCGGTGGGCACTGTCTGACAAATGCACATTGCTAAACCAGCCCGAAAGAGTGCTTTTGGGGATTCCTAAGAGTTGATTGATTTCATTATAGCTCCTACCTTTTAATCTTAAAGCAAGAGCCTTTTCTTTGTCGTGTCTCATAATAATTGAACCACCTGTACTATTATAGCAAGGTGGTTCAATTATCTCAATTTTTGTGCCGGGAGACAGATTCGAACTGTCGACACGAGGCTCTTCCTAATGTTCTCATGTTGCCATGAGGATTGGACTATCTCATGATCCGCGTGGGATCTCGGGCGCTCGTGGCGAGATTATTGTTGGGACTCACTCGCTAGTCTCTACACCTTCCTAGCAACTAATACCCTGCTAGGCTTGGCTCGGGATTGCCCCAATGGGGTTTCCCCGAATTCACCCGATTTTTAATCTAATGTTGCCATTAGATGGCCCGAAGTTTCAGGCCCCTGCTCTACCCCTGAGCTACCCCGGCGTTTCTTCGCTTGACTTGTGTTACGTCTGTACCTGCACTACGAAGCTTTAGCGAAGTAGTGGACCCTACCGGGATCGAACCGGTCGCCTCCGCCTTGCAAAAGCGGCGCTCTACCAGATGAGCTAAGGGCCCAGACTAAACTTGTGCATCTAAGTTGTAAAACAGTACAGGCCACTGTACAGATGAGGGCCGACGCTCCGGTCGACCCCCCGACTTCGACTCTGTCGAACGTCGGGGCTAAGGGCCCAGACTATACGTAAACGCGGTCATAGTATGCCACAGAGCGCTAAATTAGTCAACACGGTTATGGTATAATATGCCCATGAAGAAAAAGGCGACAAAAAAGTCTGCAAAGCTAAAACCCGCTGCTCTTGCAGCAGAGGCAAGCGCTCTGTATGACAGCGCGGGAAAAGTAATAAGTAGAATTGTTAGACCCGCAAAGTTAGAGTTTAAGCTAAAAGATTTTATGCAGGTGGTTGTTGGCGCAACCCTGCTTGCGGTTCCTCTTTGCTACACGGAGGAGGTTTGGAATTTAGGAACCGTTTTGCCTTTTTGGAATGTGGCGGGAATTGGCGTAATGTCTCTCTTTTTTGTGGCTCTCTTTGTTTATTATAGAATTTATCAAAAATACTTTAAGACGCACTATCTCACTTTTTTTAAGCGAGTCTTGTCTATTTATATAGTTTCATTTGGTTTGGTTGCTTTGCTTCTTACTTTAATACAACAAGCGCCTTGGGCCGTTGATCATATGGTGGCTATAAAGCGCGTGATTATTGCGGGTCTTCCCGCCTCTATGAGCGCCGCCGTGGCAGACATGATTTAAGCTATGATGGAAGCCTTCTCATATTATTTTGCAGAAATAGTAACGCGCATTGGTCTAAAGGCGGTACTTATTTTGTTAGGCGCTTTTTTGATACGGCAAATTTCTAGGCTGGTTATAGGAAAAGTGGTGAGAGCAACCGTGGTGCCAGATGATCATGTTACTGATGAGGCTGAGAAAAAAAGAGAGGATACCATCATTCATGTTTTTTCTGGCGCATTTGGCGTCGTTTTATGGACGGCTGCTGCGATGATGATAGTTTCAGAATTTGGCATTGATATTGGACCGCTCATTGCAGGCGCTGGAATTATTGGTGTGGCGGTTGGTTTTGGTGGGCAGTATTTAATAAGAGATGTGATCTCTGGGCTCTTCATGATTTTGGAGAATCAATATAGAGTGGGGGATTCTGTTTGTTTGAACGATACCTGTGGTGTGGTGGAAGAGATTAGTTTGCGCGTAACGGTGCTGCGAGATTTGGATGGCGTAGTACATCATATTCCAAACGGGGAGATTAAGTTAACATCTAACAAATCAAAATCTTTCTCGCGTATCAATTTAAATGTAGGAATCAGCTATGAATCTGATTTGAAAAAAGCCATTGCCACTATAGAGGACGTTGGAAAGAAGATGGCAAAAGACAGAACATGGAAAACAAAATTAAAAAAGCGCCCCACGTTTTTGCGTGTAGATGACTTAGCGGACTCTGCTGTTGTTCTTAAAATAGTTGGAGAGACCAAACCAGGAGATCAATGGGCAGTAACCGGAGAGCTCAGAAAGAGAATAAAATTGGCGTTTGATAAAGCGGGAATAACCATACCGTATCCACAATTGACTATCCATCAGAAATAAAACACCGGCCGAAATCTCGACCGGTTTTTTGTTTACCAACCCTCTTGATGAGGTTTTCCTTCTTCATAACCGGCAGAGCTTTGTGCGCCTATAAGTGCCTTGTGATGGAATTGTTCTAGATTTCTTGCGCCAGCGTACGTACATGCCGAGCGAATGCCGGCAGAGATTGCGTCTATGATGTCCTCGGCAGATTCCTGTCCTGGCTTGAGATATAGTTTTGAGGTGCTGACTCCTTCTTGAAAATAATGCTTACGGGCAAAGTTAAAGGCATTAGCGCTGCGGTTTCTGTCTGTTACAGCACGAGCTGATGCCATACCAAAGTTTTCCTTATAGAGCATGCCATCTTCATCTCTTTGTGTGTCGGCGGCAGATTCATACGTGCCTGCAAACCACGTGCCTATAAAGGCAGAACTAGCACCGGCCGCTATGGCAAGAGCTGCGTCGCGCGGGGTTTTAATACCGCCGTCTGCCCATACGTGAGCTCCCAAGGATCTGGCCACTTTTGCACACTCTACTACAGCAGAAAATTGGGGTCTTCCAACACCGGTCATCATTCTGGTGGTGCACATGGCTCCAGGCCCTACCCCTACTTTTATAATACTAGCACCTGCTTCTACTAAGTCTTTTGTGGCGGCAGCGGTAACCACGTTTCCCGCTACAAGCGGCCTGGCTCTGCCAAGAACAGCACGTGCTGTGCGTACAGCTTCTATCATTTTCTGCTGATGTCCGTGCGCCGTATCCAAAACAATAATATCTATGCCAATATCCAGCAGTGCTCTTATTTTTTCTGTTACGTTTTGATTGACTCCCACTGCTACACAGGTAATAAACTGATTTTGTTGATTTAGTGCTGGCTTATATATAGTTGCGCGCAAGGCGCCACCTTCTGTGAGTACGCCAACAAGCGCGCCGTTTGGATCAATTATAGGCATTACGGGTACGCGTCTATCTTTAATACGCTCAAATATCTGCTGCGGTGTAGAGCCCAAAGGCATGCTAATCATTTCTTTAGACATGGCATCTTTTATTCTGGTGAAACGATCCCGTTGAAAAGCATCTTTTTCCATGAAAATGCCGGTGGGTTTGTTTTCTTTATTTACCACCATCACGGCACGGTGAGCTCTTTTGTGAATTAAGTTTAGCGCTGTTTGAATACTATGATCTTCGCGCAATACTACTGGTGTTTCTACTACCGTATCTCTTGTTTTTAAGTATCTTACCACCTGCGAGAGCCGTTCAAGCGGCATGTCTTGCGGCAGCACGGTTATGCCACCACGGCGTGCTACGGTTTCACTCATTCTTTTTCCGGCTACCGCCGTCATGTTTGCTACCGCAATAGGAATGGTGGCGCCAGTGTTATCGCTTGGCATTAAGTTAACTTCCATTCTGGACGTGGCTTGCGAGTACTGGGGAACTAAAAAAACATCGCTGTAGGTGAGCTCTTTGTTTTGGTCTTCTGGGTGCAGGAATCTCATAGTTGATTTGCTTGGGTTCTGATTGTACTATAAATATGCATGAATAAGAAAGAGCGGGCTGTTGAGATTATTAAGAGGCTTAGGAAAATCTATACCAAGACTGATGATGATTTTGTATCGTGGAGTAATCCGCTAGAGCTTGTAATTGCTACGGTGTTGTCTGCGCAGTGCACGGATAAGCGCGTAAATATGGTTACCAAAGATTTGTTTAAGAAGTATAAAACAGCAAAGGATTATGCAGGTGCGCGTATTGAAGAGTTAGAGCAGGATGTTAAATCTACGGGTTTTTATAAAAGTAAGGCGAAGTACTTAATTGGCATTGGAGAAATTTTAGAGCAAAAGCATAAAGGCAAAGTACCCGCCGAGAGGGCAGCCTTGCTTGAACTGCCAGGTGTGTCCTTCAAAACGGCAGATTTAGTTATGGCAAAAGCATTTGGAAAAGCTACTGGTGTGGCAGTGGATACGCACGTTAATAGATTGTCGGCACGGTTCGGCCTCACAGAAGAAAAAAAATCAGCAGACAAGAAAGCCGCTGACTTAGAAAAGCTCTATCCAAAGGAGGATTGGCTTGATGCAAATGAATATATGATTCTACACGGCAGAGCTGTTTGTGTTTCAAGAAAACCGCGCTGCCCTGAGTGTCCTCTCAGGGACATCTGCCCAAGCGCAAAGAAATTTACGGCTGAGTTTTGGAAAGCGTAACAGGCAATCTCAATCTGCGCTCAACAATGAAGTTGATAAGTGGGTGATTTTGAATAGCCGCCTTCCCGTGTTTAGTAATCGCGTATTTATTCTCTCCGCCAGTGATGATTACTTTTCTTGGACTTCTGTCCATAAGACTCACGACGGCCGTAAGGTTGAGCTGCAGACCAAAGGATTCTTGAAAGAATTTTTCCAGCTCATCCCCGGTTTTGGGTCCATCAATAAGACCAAGTAGAATGAGTATGTTGTCCCTAAGCACTTTGCCTCCTTTTTTTAAAAAGCTATCACAAAATGACGGCTTTGTCAAGGTTGCAATGCGCTCCTAATTACGGTATGCTCTAAGGGTTATGGCAACAAAGTATAAATGCGGAAAATGCAACGGGAACAAGTATCGCAAAGGGCAGGTGTGGATGTCCGGAAGTTTTTGGCGTCGCATACTTAACGTGAATAACCGTCATTTTATAACCCATTCATGTGGCAATTGTGGCTACACCGAGTTTTTTGAAAAGATTCCCGTAGGCGCAAAGGCAAAAAGAAAAGAAAAAATGCAGGAAGTCCTGGAGGTCTTGATAGATTAAGCAAAATCTGATAGTATAATCGGTGACAAAAGTCACCTTTTAAAATCCCAAGCGGGTATGGTATAAGGGCTATTATTTCTGCCTTCCAAGCAGACGATACGGGTTCGATTCCCGTTACCCGCTCAGATTCAAAAACAGCCGATCAGGGCTGCTTTTGGTTTACTGTTTCGGAACCGTTCAGCGTTTCAGTTGGTTGAAAATTTTGTCGTCAAATTCATCAGGTTTGTGTTTCAAAATAGCGTCAGCATTTTTTTTGCAATACAGTAATTCACCCTCATTATTTTGACTTTCGTACCATTTGAAACTATCCAGAATGTCAGCTGCTTTTATGATAAGAGCATCTTGCCCATTATCAGAGCATCGTTTGATGAGTTCGTTTATTTTTTCATCTTGATCAGTAATAGTATCATCTTTTGTGTTTGCCATTACAAGAGTAGTCACTCTCTCGCCAAATTCCTCTCTAAGCATTTCTTCAGAGATGTCGGACCATTCTAATGCATCATGCAAAACACCAGCTAGGACGATATCCGCTGAATAACCGTTCTCGTACAAGTAAACTCCAACCCTTATATCATGAAACAAGAGAGGCTTTCTACTGTTCTCATCTGATCCTGGTAAGTGCTTGGCAAGAAAGCGGACTGCCTTTTCAAATTTTATGTTAAGTTGCGTGTTCATAGGTTTAAGCATTATATCGCACACGAGTCGTTAGTCAACCTAGTTCTAACGTCATACACTAGCCAGCTCAAAACAAAAAAGAGTCCTTGTGGCTCTTTTTTCGTGCGATTCTACAGTGATGCAAGTAGTTCCATTATTTTTTTTACGGTTTCCTCTTCAGACAAGTCCGAATTATCTATCTGATAACCCACCTTTATCTTTGTTGTAATAGAATGAACATATTTTGCGGTTTGTTCACCGTAAACATGTGGTCTTTTAGAGTCTCTTTCTATGCATTTTTCAACACCACTGATTAAAGTAAAAATAATCACGTCATCTTTAAAATTTTCTTTTAAATCATCTATTTGTTGCTGGTAATAAAAACAGCCGTCAACAATGAGAGACGCTTTACTCTTTTGAGCAGTTGCAAGAATGATTTCATTTGCCTTTAGAAAACTCTCTAAAGTGATTCCGTCTTTAGTTTCTAAATTATTATCATCTATGATTTTGTCCAAAGATAAATAATCTGTCTTAAGTTTTTGTGCAAGTATTTTAGAAACAGTAGTTTTACCTACTCCCAGTGGCCCTCTGATTACAATAATTTTTTTCATATCTTATGTAGATTATATACAAAAGCGCTTAATCGTCAAAGAAATTACGTTCTAACACCGAGAGAGGCTGTTTGCTAATTGCGTGTCACTTTCACTATTTAATCTGTGTTATAATCTAATCACTTATTATTACTTATAGTCATATGGAACTCTCAATAGTGGTAGCTCGGATTATAGCCATCTATTACGTGGTGATGGGAATCCGGATGTTCACCGGCGGTCTTAACTTAAGTAAGATGCTCAAGGAGTTTGAAGATTCCTCTGCACTTGCTCTGATTACCGGTTTTATAATGATGGTTTTGGGTGTCTTGCTGGTTCAATATCACAATATATGGGTAAAAGACTGGACGGTTATCGTTACTATTTTTGGATGGGCACTACTGCTGAAGGGAATTCTTTACGCTCTTCATCCGCGCACGTTGTTTTCATGGGGTAGAAAATTTGTTAAGACGCATAATTCTTGGGGAGCAATCATTATTTTGATTGGACTAGTCATGGGATACTTTGGATTTATCGCTTAAAAAACTTGACAACACAGCCTGCGCGTGCTATGGTAGATACAGAGCATTGGCTGCATCACCACCATATTGTACCTTTGTCCTCAAAAACAAATGCGTACAATCCGCTAGCCGCTCAACGCGGTTTTTTGGTGGTCAAAATCAGGAGGGATAATGGCGGACAGTACAGAATCAGCGCGATTTGAAGGTCTTCCAAGAAGAATTCCCACTACACCGTTTGGATTGGTAATAGCGCACGGCCTTAAAGATGGGCTATTAAGAACAACTTCCAAAAATGGCAGCGATGCTATTGTCTGGCGCTTGGTTGAGGTGGATCTTTTGCCGCATGAGGATGAGCGCTGGGTAGAGCGTGAGAATTTCATTAATGCTATGAGTGATCTACTCAGCCACCATCTGGACGAGCTGTGTAGAATCCTTGTGGATCTAGAAGTTCATCCACTTCATGGAAAGGGCCAAGAAGGTTTGGTCAATGCTGCGGTAAGGCAGTGGGATCAGATTGGGCTTGGCCCCGCGCTTACACAAAGCATGATTCGTGTTGGGATGGTTGGTAACTTTATGCACTTTGAAGGACTGCTACCTGGCTACATAGTGCTTCAGCTGTGTGCGGTGGGTCCTGTTTTGCGGCTGCGTGAAAGGCGTGCTGAAAAAAAGGAGCCTCAGAAAGCTGATCCTTGGGACAACTCGCGGTTGCGCGACCGAGAAGAGGTTGCAGAGGTTGCAGATCTTCTTCTGGGGGAAATGGATGATTTGTTTGAGGCGGGTGTGGATCGCGTGGAAGAATCCATGCGGCGTGCAAAGCAGCGCGTGGAGGGTTTGTGGGGTAGATTTAAGACGGGGGTGGATTCCTTTTTTGAGGAACCTGGTGATGATAAGTAATGTTGTGCCGACGAGCGTGTCTCGTCGGCCTTTTAAAATGCAGCTTTTCCAAATGGTACGGAAAACGCCTTGCACCAGATCCATACTTCATTGTATTGGTTTAGATCCAGATTTTTAGGAATTTGATAGTTTTGACCACCGATGTTTCCCTTTAGGCGTGCTACTTCTGTGCCGTATGTTCCATCTTTTCCGAGGCCTACATAGAGGTCTGGGCCGTTCGTCACCAGAAAATCATCCTCTAGTCTTATGTAATCAGTGGCATTTATAGAAATTACAGTAGCTTTGCCGCTTGCTTTGTGATTTTCAAGACCCTCAAATGATCCCACGCCAATAACACTAGCGGGAACGGGTTCTGGCTCTTGTGGCTCACGCGGCTCTTCTGTTTTTTGTGTTGATGTTTCTGGTGTTATCGCTTCTGCAGCCTGCTCCGGCAGCATAAGTTGTTTTAAGCCATCCACCTCTCCAAATTCAGATTCGTGCTCCATTACTAAATCCTCCAGAGATTCGTTTACCTGCTCGTCTAAAAAAAGTGGCGATCCCAAGTACCACCCTAATCCGAGGGCAGCCAAGACAGCCAAAGTGATAAATATTTTTTTCATATGTTTTGATTGTATCAGCCGCAGGCAATATTGACTAATTGAGCGCACCTTTGTATTATAGAGCGGTAAAAAGTAAAACAAGCGGGCGTCGTATAATGGTTATTATACGGCCTTGCCAAGGCTGAGATGGCGGTTCGATCCCGCTCGCCCGCTCAAATGAAAAACCCAGCTTTTGCTGGGTTTTTCTATTTGTAAGAATATCCTCCCCTTGCGTCTTCTCTAAAGAAGAGAGGATCATCCATTTTTTTCAAGGGATGATTTTTTTGCTATACTACGCTTATGACATTACAAAAAATACATCCAAAAGCGGTTGCGTTTTTTTTGATCGCCTTTTTAGTCTTAGCGCTGACTCCTAAACCTGCAGGAGCATCTTCGCCATACGCTCCAGAAGAGCTGGTGAAAGGATCAAGTGATACGGTCTACTACATAGGCCAAGACAACATGAGGTACGTTTTCCCTAATCAAAAAGTGTACATGAGTTGGTATGAGAATTTTGATGATGTGCGCACTATTGCCGATGCTGATATAAACGCTACGTCTATTGCTGGCGTGGTGAGATACAGACCAGGTGTGCGCATGATAAAAGTGCCGGATGATCCAAAAGTATATACGGTTTCCTCTCAAGGGTTGGTGCGCCATGTTTTAGATGAAGATGTTGCGACAGATCTTTATGGAACAGCGTGGAATACTTTTATAGATGATATGCAGGCGTCACTTTTTGTAAGTAATTACAATTTTGGCGCGGTCATTTCAGGCGCAAGTCAGTATGATCCAGCAGCTCAAACAGCCGCAGCAACCACTATTAGCGCAGATTTTGGTTTGATTGATACCACTACAGAATCTTCAGAGCCGTCTGGCTCTTCCGATGATATAACTTCTGGCACAGATGATCAGACAAGTGGTGATGGTGATGCTCAAGATACTTCAACTTCTGACCCAGATCCAGATCCGGAACCAGAGCCAATTGCGGTGCCAACACTCTATAAAGATATGGAAGCATTAGTATATGCTCCCTCTGATTCTCAAAAAGTATACGGCGCTTCTTCTGATCCAAATGTTGGTATTATAGTTAGCAGCAATGGCGGCACTACCTGGACAACCAGCAGAGATGGAGCTTCTGCCAGCGCTTTGGCAGTGAATCACGCAGATCCTAATGTGGCGCTTGCTGTAGAAGGTGGTGTAATTTTAAGAACCGCCGATGGCGGATCCCAGTGGGAGGCGGCCACCGTGCCAACAGATTTTTCTGACGCGCTCGGACTGGATTTTTCAAAGACAGACTCTGATGTTGCATACGCTGTCTCTGCAACCATACTAATTAAGAGCGTTGACGGTGGTGTAACGTGGGAGAGAGTGAATGTGGTAAACGCCAACACCTATAATTATACTGGCGCAATGGAAGTGTCTCATACTAACAGTAGTTTGCTTTTGGTGGGATCTACCAAAGGTGTGCAGCGTAGTGTTAACGGTGGTATGGATTGGACACAGCACAAGCCCGGTCAGGGAGAAATGCTGCCAGTACGCAGCTTGGCGCTTAATCAAGCCAATACGTCTGTGTTTTATATGGTGACAGACGAGGGGATTTGGTACACGGCAGACACGGGAGATAGTTGGAATGTTGCCAAGGCGCCAGATGTAGCACACGCAGAAGTGCACAACATAGCGCTTGCGGAAAGTGACACCAATATATTGTACATAACCACAGAAAGCGGTGTCTTTGTTAGCACTGATAGAGCGGTAACATGGGAGGGGAAAACAGACGGTATGGTTTTGGCAGATTCTCACGCAATCGCTGTTGCTCCAGATGACGCTCTAGCAGTATTGGCAGGAACAGACGATCAGGCAGAGGATAATGGTAATGAGGGCATTTACTCGAGCACAAACGGAGGAGAAGAGTGGGCCATTGTTGGAGCATTGATATTCTAAATAATTAAAAAAACGCGGCAGTCCGCGTTTTTTTGTTTGTCATCGCGAGGAGCATAGCGACGTGGCGATCCCGTGGCTAAGCAACGGGATTGCCACGGGGGCATGCGCCCCCTCGCAATGACCAACCTAGATAACAGGATTAAGAGGTTTTCTTCCACCAAGCACGGCGATGATATTTTTTGCAGCAATTTTTGCCATCTCATCTCTGGTTTCTTTTGCTGCACTGGCAATGTGTGGGGTTAAAATAACATTTTCCATGTCACGCAAAGCCATGTGATCTTTTACATTGCAATCTATAAGCGGCTCACATTCAAATACATCAAGTGCGGCGCCAGCGATTTGTTTTTTCTTAAGTGCTCGCAAGAGCGCAATTTCTTTTACAATCGGGCCGCGGGCTGTATTTACCAGAAAAGCGGTTTCTTTCATGGCAGCCAGTTCTTTGGTGCCAATAAGATATTTTGTAGATGGTAGTAGGGGAACATGGACAGAGACAACATCAGATCTTTTGCAAAGATTTAGCAAGTTCACTCTTTTTGCGCTTACATCTTTTTCTAATTGTTTGTTTTTAACCACGTCAGCGTACAAAATTTTCATGCCAAGTCCGTGGTGTGCAAACCGTGCGGTGGCACTTCCAATTCTTCCGCCCCCAACAAGACCTAATGTCTTTCCTGAAAGTTCTGTGGTAAGCATCATAAGAGGAGCCCAACTTTTATACTTTCCTGCGCGTGTGTATCGGTCTGCTTCTACTATTCTTTTTGAGATAGCCATGATAAGAGCAATGGTATGCTCTGCAACGGCGCGGCTAAGGACACCTGGCGTATTGGTTATGGTAACGCCGTATTTTTTTGCAGCTTTTATATCTATATTGTTGTATCCTACTGCATTTTGAGCAATAACTTTTAGTTGAGATCCGGCAGCTTTAAAGACGCCTTCATCTATTTTTTCCGTAAGCATGCATAAAATAGCATCTGCTCCTTTTATTTCCTTAAGAAGATTTTTGTAAGGTATGGCGGGGCCGCTTCCGTACACATCGCGTTTATCGTGCCAGACTTTTACTTCAAAGTTTTTCTTAGTCTTGAGTAGTTTCATCCCAGCATCTGGAATGGTTCTTGTGATAAATATTTTCTTTTTCATGGCGATATTATAACACAAAGCCACTGTAACAGCGGCTTTGTTTGATTGATTTATTCTACAATGAGAGATCCGGTCATACTCCCGTGGCCTGATCCGCATGGGACGCTACATACCAGCGGGAATGTTCCCTTACTGCTGGCAGTAAATTCTATAGTGGTGGCTTTTCCAGGAGAGAGCACTTCATTTACGTTGAATGCTTTTATGAAAATGCCGTGAGTGACATCCGTGCTTTCAATAATGAGTCTCACCGTGTCTCCTTGGTTTACTCTAACCACCTCTGGATCAAATTCCCATTTTCGTGCGGTCATGTTTATTATACGCAGCGCACCTTCATCAGACACCGGTGCTGCAGTCGTATTGCTGGATCCGTTCTGGTTCTGGGTCTCCGCCGACGCCCCCTCGTCGGCTGACGCTTTTGGGGCCGGCTCTGTCACTTGCTCTGTTGTCTCTTCTGTTGCCTCATCCTGCACCGTTTCTGCTGTTGGCTGATCAGGATCAACTATTTCTACTGACACCTCTGCGCTGTTAGAGCTCTCACTCGTATCTGATGGGTCTGTTGTCTCTTCTGTATTTCCTCCAGAGCAGCCTGCGCCCAGAAGGATAAGCGCCGCTACCGCGTATTTGAGTTTTTTTTGCATAGGTTTATGTTTACTTGAGCTTATCGTACCAAAGGCGCGCGCGCAAGTGGATTAAAAAACCCGCAACACCTGAGTGTGCGGGTGGGCTGTTAGGCCCGTGCTCGTGCTATAGCTGTGGCTTCTTCCTCCCAGCGCTGCCTTTCTGCCCTCTGAGCAATGGCTGGATCAACAGCAAAGCTGAAACCCTCGTTCTGGAGCTTCTCCACCATCTCTGCAGAGAGAGGCGTGCGGTGACCGCTCCGTACATGGTTGTCCGTGAATTCAACCCCGCAACCAGTGCAGTAGTTGAGATCCAGGCCACCACCACAGTTGGCGCAGTTGTAGTCGGTGAAGGCGCCGCGTCCGCCCTTCAGTTCAGCGGCAATTGCAGGATCAGTTGTAGAGAAGACGATCGATTTCTCTAGCAGCTCAAACTCAGGCGCACTCGGATCGTTGTGGATTTTGTTGTAACCACGGTCCAGACAGAGCCACAGGTAGGTCACCGTGGTTGGATAACCTGGTCCGGTAGGTGCAGGGTGCAGTTTGGTCGGATCCTGCAGAATGATCTGCAGGACACTCTGCCACGTGTCCTCTATCAGCTCATTGCCCCAATGTGACCGTGCGTAAGCCACCGCTCGCCTCTGCTGCTCGGTAGCCGCAGTATCGTCTAGTCGCTTAGAGAACGCGTAGTCTAGGCTGGGGTCTTTTTCTTCGTGGCCGGGCAGAAAGTTGATGACGTGAAATGCGCCAGCAATCCTGATGCCGGGAACAGCAACATATGGATGCTCCACCGCAAAGGCTGCAACAGCTTCTTCTGGTGTCAGGTGAGGACAGAGTGCAATCATGTCCTGCTCAGTTGGGTTTTCAATGGGCAGCCGCCTAAGAATCTCTAGGTACTCACGTGAAGTCATGCTTCCTCCAGGAAAAGATTTGTTTCTAGATTCTTTCTTGATGGCTTCATAGCGTGAAGCTCTCAAGAAAATGCCCCAGGTCTTACGCTGGGGCGGGGTGGAGGCGCCGGGAGTCGAACCCGGGTCCAGAAAGGTTGTTCATCTGCGTCTACGTGTGTATTCCTTGCATGGTTGCCTACGCTGCTTTGCCCAAGGACAGGCGGCTGCGCAGCCGGTTCATTGCTGTGTTTAAGACATGCTCCGCAATTCCATTAGAGCAGTACCGAGCCTACATAAGTTTCCCTAATCCCGCCTATAGGCGAGCGAGCTTTGGGGTCGCATGCTGCGTACTAGGCAGCGAGCGCGACGGACTCAGCGTCAGTATTGGCGTCTGAGTTGCGCCCGGGGGATCAAAGGGTCCCAGACATCCCTTACACGCAGCAGGTAGCGTCCGCTCCCTGTCGAAACCAGTTCGCCCCCGTAAGGGTTTGTGTTAGTCAATGTCCAGATCATACTCGTCCCAGTAGGGGTCTCCGTCTAGATCTGCACATTCATCAGAGTGCGAAACGGCACAGCCTTCATCGCAGAAGTCCATGTACCAATCGCAGCCTTCATCATAGCAGGATCTGCAATCAGCGAGTGCTTTGATGAAGTACTCGTTTTCGTCACAGAGCTCCCAGCTTTCCACTGTAGAGAGCTTGACCGATCCGAGGGTTGGTAGATCTTCAAAGGCCGCATCAAAGAGACCTTCCACGATCTCGTTTTTTGCGTCAAGGAGCGGCCGACTATTCCGGTGAAATGACATTGTTTCCCTTTTCAGTGAAAGAAGGACGATTAGCGCAGTATGAAGACAGTATAGCACATTTTGTACATTTTGTCAAGGGTAAAATGCCACTTTATCTCTTATTTTAGCCAAATTTACGTAATAAAAAAACTGCCGTCTCCCGAAGGATCAGGCAGCGTGCACTTTACTGTTGAAAGTGCGGATTACGCTTCTGACACCAGAGCTTCTGACGCTCGTTCAGTGTGGACCAAAAGGCGACTTCGGCTTTGCTGAACTTCCTGCCCTGCCTGTAGTGGCCGATCAAGAAATCCTTTTTGATGCTGTAGCAGCGGCGTTGCCCACAGCTGTGGTAGACCTCTCTGGTTTCCCGCTCAGAGCCTTCCGTCAGTTCCATCCAGAAAAGCTCTTTGCCACTCACTTTGACCGCTCGGGAACCGATCCAAGCCTTGAGCATCTCATTGCTGATTTGCGGCTGGTGCGTTTTGTAACGCCGTCGCCAGGACCGGGGACTGCACTTGAGGATGCCGTCTTTGACGAAGGCGCCAAAGCAAGGCTTATCACCTTCACACCAGTGACAGCCAAAGCAGATCATTCGCGCGATGGTCTGCACCAGGACGTAGTTTCGCACTTTGCGCGTGTCGTAGCGTGCCGTCAGCTCGCTGTAGACATCGTCCCAGCGCCTGCCGTTTTGGGACTTCAGCCACTTGCTGATGCATGCCGCGAAGTGATCGTGTTTGTCATCCCACCAGCCGGATTTTTCCAGCAGGGGAGTTGCCTGCTCGTCCCACAGATCAGGGTCTTGTGTCATTTTGTGACAGAACCGACGCGTCCTTTGCCTCTCCTTTCGCCGCAAAAAGGCGATGGCGTGTTTGTACCAGTTGGGGTGACCACCCTGCACGATGGTCCTTGCCAAGTTCCTGTTGGCCATGTTGGCCTCCCTGTTGATTTAACTAACCAACATGACTTACCTCCTCTGAATATTCCTTCGGCACAGAGCACAGCGTGTATGCCCTGTGTTAAAGTGCCATCCCGAGATTTTTCGGGATGGCTGGTGTTACTCTTCAGCGGTGTGCGGATGAGTGCTGGCGGTGGGGCGCCATCGCCATGGCGGAATTGCATTGTCACGCAAGATTCCGTCCTCATCAACTACGTAATAGGCTCCGCATTCGATGCTTTCTGAATCCACCATGTTTTGCTCGTGCCACATGGGCGCTACTTCTGGATCAATATGATCGTAGATCATATGACGCCCTTTGAGTGATCTTACATCGTGGCGTCGGTGGAGATCGCTTTTGACATCAGCCCATGGGCGTCCACATTGACGATCAAGCCAGCGATACACTGGATTGAGCGTATCAGAGAATTCTCGGTAGAACCAGCCACGATGCGGCTTGTCCTGGATGTCTAGATCACTAGGATCTGCCGCGCATTGAAGAGTTCTCTTTGCGTTCTGCCGATTGTTGCGGTTGATTGCTCGGCGCTCAAATTTGCTTGCCTTGCTCCGGCCACCCTCAATGGCTGAGCGAGAGAGTTTTTTTGTTGCCATGCAACCTCCAATGTAGATTAAATAATCTTCATTGTAGGCCTCCGTGTTTATGCATGATGTGCTCCTTTATGATGCGAAGTGGAAGGGGTAGGATTCGATGAGCAAATGAGTGAGTGTAATAAACATGCTCGCATGCTTATTACCGAGCGAATGCTGCTCGGCCCGAAGGGCACCTACGAAGACGGTGTCGTCGGATTTACAATCCGGTGCCTTTAACCAACTCGGCCACCCTTCCATTAAAGTATCCCCAAGGGGATTTGAACCCCTGCCTCCGGATTGAGAGTCCGGTGTCCTGAGCCTGACTAGACGATGGGGACGGGGCGGTGATGACGAGACTTGAACTCGCAACCTTCGGCCTGACAAGCCGCTACACTAGCCAATTGTGTTACATCACCTGAAGGCTTGCCTGGCGTAGCCGAAGGCGAAGCCTGGGTGGAGCCGACAGGAATCGAACCTGCGACATCCGGCGTGCAAAGCCGGCGCTCTCCCAACTGAGCTACAGCCCCAAATAGGAGGAGGGGGTGGGATTTGAACCCACGGGACTCACTGGTGAGCCCAACGGGTTAGCAACCCGACGCCTTCAGCCACTCGGCCACCCCTCCATAATGCGCCCGGCGGGATTTGAACCCGCAACCACTGGATCCGGAGTCCAGCGCTCTACATCCATTGAGCTACGGGCGTTCAATGCTGAGGGCCGACGCTTTGGTCGCCCCCCCGACCCCTTCGGGCGTCGGGGCTACGGACGCTTAAGTACGCCGTGAGGGAATTGAACCCCCGACCCATGGATTAAAAGTCCAGTGCTCTACCTACTGAGCTAACAGCGCATAAAAGGTGAATGACGGGACTTGAACCCGCGACCTCTGGAGCCACAATCCAGCGCTCTCCCATCTGAGCTACATTCACAGTGCCAGAGACAAGAATTGAACTTGTGACTCAGGGATTTTCAATCCCCAGCTCTACCTACTGAGCTACCCTGGCATAGAACGGAGGGGGACTCGAACCCCCGAACATCCGATTTGCAGTCGGAGCCCTTAGCCAACTCGGGTACCCGTTCAGAGATTTGTCTCCCTTCGGGAGATCTCCCGAAGGGAGACAGTCCTGTACCTAGCCAATTCGGACACTCATCCAGAAGTGCGCACACTTGGACTTGATCGGTAAACGAGTGAGTGGAGTAGGCATGCTTGCATGTCTACTCCCGAGCAAGTGCGACCGAGCCCGAAGGGTACCAAGGACCCTCTGGGTGTAAACCAGATGCTCTCCCAACTGAGCTATGCACGCGCAGTAGGTCGGGGGAGACTTGAACTCCCACGTCTAATGACACCAGATTTTGAATCTGGCGCGTCTACCGGTTCCGCCACCGACCCGTCTTTGTAATATGCTTCTATCAGAAAGTGAAGATTCACCGTCTGAATAAAAGGGGGAAGAGACTTCCCCGGAGCGGTAAGCCGGCCTCGAACCGACGACCCTCTGCTTGGAAGGCAGACGCTCTACCAACTGAGGACCGACGTTTCAGTCGGTCCCCCGACCCCTTTAGGCGTCGGGGCTATTACCGTAAATTTAAAGAGCGGATGATCGGGCTTGAACCGATGACTATCTGGTTGGAAGCCAGATGCTCTCCCAACTGAGCTACATCCGCAAAGTACGCCGTGGAGGATTCGAACCTCCGACCGATGGATTAAGAGTCCACTGCTCTACCAACTGAGCTAACAGCGCAAAAGCTCGGGAACTAGGATTCGAACCTAGATGAACTGATCCAGAGTCAGCCGTCCTGCCGTTAGACGATTCCCGAATGGTTAGTTGTCATTGCGAGCAGTGTAACTGCGAAGCAATCCGGTATGTAAGCAACGGGATTGCTTCGCTTTGCTTGCAATGACGAGAGAGGAAGAGGGACTGGGATTCGAACCCAGGGAGCATCTTTTTAGGACGCCCAACGGTTTTCAAGACCGCCGCCTTCGACCAACTCGGCCACCCCTCCAGAGCTCCGGAACTAGGATTCGAACCTAGATAATAAGATCCAAAGTCTTACGTCCTGCCGTTAGACGATTCCGGAATAAGGTGGTAAGAAAGGGGCCGGAGATCGGAATCGAACCGATGACCTGCGGGTTACAAATCCGCTGCTCTACCTAACTGAGCTAATCCGGCAAAAGTACGCCACCTAGGATTTGAACCTAGGACCTCTGGCTCCGCAAGCCAACGCTCTGTCCAACTGAGCTAGTGGCGCGCAGGCGGGGGAGGATTTGAACCTCCAGTCCAGGATTTGGAATCCTGTGGTTTGCCAATTAACCGACCCACCCAAAGTCCCCGGAGGTGGAGTTGAACCACCGACCTTTGGCATATCAGACCATTGCTCTAACCAACTGAGCTACCCGGGAGTAAAGTAGGCGAGGTGGGACTTGAACCCACACGTCATAAGACACTGGAACCTAAACCCAGCGCGTCTGCCAAATGTTCCGCCACTCGCCCTTATTTTATTTCCACTGTCTTTTGCGCAGCTTTTTCCAGCTTTTGCTACGGCTTGATCGTGACTCGTTCTCAAATGAGTGCGGCTTGCAAAAAGAGCACTTACCTGTCTTCTGAGAAATGACACCACGCCGCGCTTGGTTGTAAATCCTGCTTTCCGTTGCGCCGTCCATGATCTTCTTGAAGCTCATTTCTATCTCCTAAGAAGTACGCCATGGAGGATTCGAACCTCCGACCAGTGGGTTAGAAATCCACTGCTCTGTCCCCTGAGCTAATGGCGCATAGTGCTTTCGCAAAGCTGCTGCTAAATGCCCGGCGCAGGGATCTGACGACCCCTGCGCCTGGGCTTGCGTTAGGCGCTCATGATCTGTTCTTGGCTCCAGAGTGAATCTGGTGTAAAGAACTGATCTGCAGGCAAGCGGCCTTTCTGGTACTGCTGTGCCTCAGGTGAATCCGGCGGGTATTCCGTAAGTGCGGTAAACACGCACGGGCCGGAAGACCAAGGTGCGGCTTGCACCGCTTCAAAGAGTACACGTCCCAAAGGGAAGGTAAACTTTGAAAGCGTCACAAGTGAATCTGCGCCACATTGCTCTGCTTCATCGCACGGCAGCGCAAAGGGATCTAGCCAGCTGTAGCCTCCCTCCTGATGAAGAACCGTGCTCTTGTAGAGCAGTCGGTCCTCCTGAGGCTCTCTTGTGCCGTCCGGAAAAATCCGGACTACTTGCTCGGTACACCAGTGCACCTGCTCGCCTGCCACGAGCTCTTGGGCTTTTTGGGTAAGCCCGAACCACTGCGTTGCGCGCATGCGTCCTCCTTTGCTGGCGCTTCTTCTCTGAGAATTTCATGCTAGGTTATCTCTAGCTAACCAACATGAAGGACGCTGCTTTTGTGCTTTGGAGCACAAGTATCCCCAACCGGATTTGCCCTGCACTACAAGAGTGCGGGGCACCCTGAACCTTTATGGTTCAGGGTGAACCCTGAGAAAGTATCCCCAAGGGGATTTGAACCCCTGTTGCCAGCTTGAAAGGCTGGCGTCCTAGGCCGTACTAGACGATGGGGACTAAAGTAGCGGGAACCGGATTTGAACCGGCGACCTCTGGGGTATGAACCCAGTGCTCTACCAACTGAGCTACCCCGCGTTATACTTCCATTTTTCTAAAGTCGGAGAAAGAGGATTTTCACTGCTCGCTGCTACGCGCTGCGCTCCATAAGGGGCTTCCGCCCCCTCTGGTCTTCGCTTCGCTCAGGGTCACCCCCGCAGCAAAGGTGGGGGGACAGATGTCCCCTCAAACCCCCCTTGTTCAAATCTTCCGGTATCATCATTGGAGCACTCATTAGTCTGTCCAAAGAGATAAGGAAGGTTTAAGAGTCGGAGAAAGAGGATTTGAACCTCTGACCCCCTGGTCCCAAACCAGGTGCGCTGCCAAACTGCGCCACTCTCCGAAGGCTCCTGCGACTGGGATCGAACCAGTGACCATGCGCTTAACGGGCGCCCGCTCTACCGCTGAGCTACACAGGATTATTTTATAGAATCTGAGTTCCAGATCACCACCGTGGTGGCAAGCTGGAAAAAGACCCCGTCTGCTTTTGCAGACGGGAAGGTCCTAGAGATGTCCCAAGTAACAGTTGTCCCACGTATCTACTGCGCGAACGTTTTCCTCCAGCACGGCTTCCTGAAGATCTTCGTCCCAATCGCAGCATACGCTGAGTACATAACGCTGTCCGTCTTTGAATCCCACGAAGAACTCGTGACTTGCGTTACGACCAACTTGATAGAACGTGATGCCGTCCTTTTCAAGTGGCTGCACAGCGCCGCCAGTAAACGCAAGGTGCCATCTGAGAGCTTCTGCCAGAATGTCATTGCCGTCCGATTGCTTCTCTGCAAGCTTCATGCGCGCAACGTGAACGTTCATGTCTTTGAGCATTTGCGCGGTAACCATGTTTACCAGTGCTTCATCGTGGACTGGCTGCAGACCGTGTGGGTCAAAGAACATCTGACAGTCGTCATCCACAAAGATCTCATGCCCATCTACCATGTAGGAATGAAAGTGACCCTCGGCAGTATCTACTACCGAGCGCCTTTGGAGCGTGCGCTCCGCAAGGGGAGTTCCCATGTATTCTCCTGTGTGAAAGGACGTAGTCTTATTCGGATTTCTCAGTATGAGAGATCCGAGTAAAACCCCCTGGAGACAGTCCAGGGAAGGTTGTTAATTCCAGATATGTGGTTTTCTCCATTTCAAAAAATTTCTTGAGAAATTCTCTAAAAAAGAAAGCGTACCGTGCGGTACGCCGGATATATTTCAATCCTGTAAAAGAACTTACGGTGAGCCGAGGCTCTTTCCGGCTAGCCGGATGAATCATCAGGCGAGTAGGACTCATTCCTTAAATCCTCATAGCAAAGCTGCCGTACCAGCTTAACTAGCTTATGCATCGTCACATACCCGCAGCGACCGACGACTTCAACTTTTTCCCACTCAACTACCAGAGGCAGCTCCCCAGCCTAGGGAAACAGACAAGCAATGCTTGCTGGGAAAGGCGCTAAGCGGCGCCTATGGCTGCTTTGATCAGACTTATGCCATCAAGGCTGCTGATCCCGGTAGCTGGGTTTCTGCCAGGGCGGAGGCAGAGTAGATATGTGTGGTGATTCCAAGGAGGGGCCAGCCTCCAAGGTCTCTTCCTGCTTGCGCAGGCTAGTAGCAGCCGACCCGTCTCGCCTCTGGCCCATACCGACGAGACAGGAACTGACTTTTTATGCTACCTTCTTCTCTGGCCAAGCGCCCACACGCACTCTGCCTACTTTTTGAGATTCTTTAACTTAAGAAAGCGGGGGAGAGTTTAAGCGGCGAATCGCCACTACTCCTACCCGGAGATTACTCCAGGCTGATAGCAAAGGGTTCATGGCCTCTTCCCACGAGCAACTAGTTAAAGCTACTCGCTGTGCTATCTGTGTTCTCTAGGAACTTGCTTTTGCGCCCCCACGCAAGGCCGTACTGCCGCGATTTCTACCAGGAACTTGCTTTCGCAAAAATTCACGGCAGGGCCAAACGGCTAGAACTCTATGAAACCCCACTCCCGCAGGATCTCAATAAAGGAGCCCAACGTTTGCTTTCACAAACGCTGGGCAGAAAATGGGTGGTAACTTAGGTCTGTTCTTGCGAACGTTACCGTGTGTAGCTACTCTGTTTTACCAGAGCTCGACCACTGGTGCTCGCCAGTGCTACACTTTGACCGCTAATCGCCAGTGCCCCAATCCCGAAGGATCAGTTACCCTTTGTAGGTGGCGGTTAACCACCGGAGTGTCAGCTTAGCACCCCTTATCCCCAGTGAACTACTTATGGTTTGCCCCGGCCAAAGGACTCTCCATAGCTGCGCGGATACACAGCTCCGGTTTTCATTCTGAGATCCCACCCCAGACATTCCGGTATAGTCCTACGCTCACTGGTTTCCTGTGCATTTTCCGTCTAGCAATTGTAGCGCTAAACCGGTCTATGTATGTAGCACAGGTGACCCTTCCCCTCCGGCTTGCGGCCCAAGAGGTGGATCACATACTTTGCCCCCAACTCGCAAGCGAATCGGTTCCATCTGTTTGTATTGGCGTACAAACACATGCGTACTCAATGTCTCCGAAGAGACAGAGAGCATCCCTTGCCCCCGCCAAGGGACGCCGGCACATTACAATAGTGGTTCCATCCCCCGGACGAGGGCACTAAAGCAATGCGTGGAGATTTGGGTTCCCGAAGGATTTCCCTGACATGCCCGACCGAGCTGCTGCCAAATTGACGCTTACGCGCCGACCCTTTCGGGCCGTTTTCAGGCTCTCCACAGCCTATCCTCACACGCAAGCGAGTGAGAACATGTTTAGTGCCTTTTTTAGACACCCACAGGGAAGCAGAAAGCCTAGTTGGATAGTACAAGCAGTGGTACGTGCGGCGTTAGTATTTTAACCGTGTAGCATCGCTTTGCGTATCTATCGGGCTTGCTAATAGGAAGCAGTCCCGTAGGGAAGTGCATGGGATCGTTTATTTTGCCAACAAACGTGCGAACTCCCGGCAAGGACTGCTGCCAATTAACAGTCCCGAAGCCTTCTACCCCTTTGTGGGTGTCTGATTTTTGTAAAGTGCTGATTGGTTGTTTAATCAACTTGTACCAGTATAGCAGACCCTTTATATTTTGTCAAGTCCTAACTATACACATCCTGTTTTCTTTGCTAAAATAAACCATATTCACGCTATATTTCTAATTTAATCCACAGGTTGCAAAATGAGTGATTTTTCGTTTTTTCAAGCGATCACTTGACAAAACGAAAAAAAACTGCTATAGTTTATACAGCTTTGACCGCAATAATGTATAACTAGGAGCGGCACAGAGTTGACTTTCGCAACGGCAAAGACAAAAAAAAGGACTGAGGAGGTTCACCGTGAGTACTCTAACATCTGCAATTTCGGGACAATCCGGGCTAGCAGGCACAAAAGCAGGAGCGATTAATAGTCGCTTTGCTACGTGTTTTGCTGAATTGGTCATGGAGTCGTCCTGGGATCTCAAGCCGGCCACCTATGGCGCCAATGGCGCCGGCGGTAGCAGGCGGCAGGTGCTAGATCCCACCGGTGGTCATCTCCTCCCAATCTAGGAGGTGACCATGAGTGGTGGGATTTAAACCTGCTACCGATCATGCTATAAGCGTGAAAAGCTAGCCTGCGCTAGCAGCATCCCGACGCGCGAGAGCAAGTCGATGTAACCATTGAGCGTGCGCTACGTCTGCGCACAAGATGGGATTCCTGATCCCAGGATGACTACAAGAAGATCGGCTTAGTTTCAACTCGCACATCACAAGGGGGTGCACCATGCAGGGCGGAGGATAGTAAGTCCCAGTCTCTCAAAACGCGTAAGCGTTGCGGGAGCTGGGCATTTTTTATACCAAAAAACAGGCTATAGCCTGTTTTTGAATTATTACTTAAAGCTTCTTAGTTCTCTCTATCGCCAGTTCAAATAAAATTCGTACAGTATCTGCTAGAGCTTTATTTTCAATAAGAACAGAATGCATTTTTCCCTCAAAAGTCACCAGAGCCACTTTGTTTCCATATACCGATACATTTGCTTTAAACCCTTTGTATTTTGCCGGCAAAAAGTGGCGATCCGAGCTTACAGTTTTCCCAATGGGCTCACCTGCATATAAACCATAAACATGACGGCCGGTTTTTTTAAGCTCTGTGCGCATTGGCTTTAAATCCTCTGGGGTAAGCACCTTGTTAAGCGCTTCTAAATCTGCAATTTCATGAGTAATTTTTGAGCCCGTTGGTTTTTGCATATCTATGATAATGCTGCGCAAACCTTCTGCTCCTTCAAATACTTTTACGGTTGGCTTTTCTCCTCCTGCTCTAAGCTGCAACTCTGGAAGGGCGCGTTTTAAATCCCCAATGCGCTCTTTTAGCTCTGCTCCCTTACGTTCTGCATAGGCCAAAAGCTTGTCTGGATGCTCTGCCGCATACAATCTCTTTTTACCATGAAGAGCAGAGGTCATGATTCCTCTGTCCGTAAGAGATTGAATAGCTACATACGTTGCTTGCCTAGAGAGACCTGTAAATTTTGCTAATTGCAGCACAGAAGAAGGTCCGCGCTCAAGCGCCTTTAGGTATGTTTTTATCTCTGAATCCAAAAGTCCAACAGATTTTAAAATTGGCGTAATATCTTTCATATAGCGAGAGTATAGCGCAAAATGGGCTAAAAAACAAGAAAAGCCAGCATTGGCTGGCTAAAGTCTAAATGTCTTTTAAGATTTGGTGTATAGCGCGTGCTATGTTGTTATCAAGAGTTATACTAACGTTAGGATCACCGTCCGATGCTGTTCCGGGACCGGGGATGCATAGGTAGAGGCCCTTACGCACAAAAATGCGTCCTCTTGCAGTGGTTGCATTAAACTGAGTTGGCCAGTTGTTGTGCAATTGTCCAATGGAATCATCCAGGCCAAAGGCACGTCTGAGCGTGTCTGTCTCGCAGAACACGTGGCCGCTTGCCTTGCCGTTGCTATGCAAAAGGCTCCAATCAATTCGCCAAGGTAGCAGTGCTTTTTTGTTGTGTAAGCTCACTTTGACCTGAGCAGCAGGACTGTCTCCTATGTGAGAACTTATGGCTACGGATCGCAGCTCTAAATCTTGCTCTGTTACACGCATGCTAACGCCACGAGTAAAGCTAAACCACGGTGGAAACCGCTTTCCAGATTGATTGGCAAAACGACGTTCGGGATCAAGATTCAGCGGCAGTTCATCGTCGCTAGGATCGTGATTTACCGGAGCTCTAAGATCACTTTGTTTGGCCCTGCTGCAGCAAGCTATCATGCAGTGTCCACCAATATGACAAACGCATTCACACCTTTGGGGCAATAGGCTCATGCCACCTCCTTTCTTTCATCAATAGTGTCACGCTGGCATGAAAATGTCCAGTTCGAGTCTCGCTAATATGCCACAAATAAAACAACTCCCATTGAGAGCCATTTTATTTGTGGGCAAGGAGAGAATCTCACTGCTCGTTCCACTGCGCTCCATAAGGGGCTTCCGCCCCCTCTGGTCTTCGCTTCGCTCAGGTCACCCCCGGCCGCAAAGGTGGGGGAACAAATGTTCCCCCAAACCCCCTTCTGTTCGAGTCTTGTATAACATCACAAAAAGAAGAACCCTCTAAAGAGGGCCCTTCTTTTTGTGGGCAAGGAGAGACTCGAACTCTCACGGTTTTTACACCACTAGGGCCTAAACCTAGCGCGTCTACCAATTCCGCCACCTGCCCAGTGCATGAAGATTATAGAGGAAAACAGCTTCTGTGTCAACAAAAATCAATAGAAGTTATTTTTTTTAACGTCAGCTTGACAAAATGGCTAACTTATGCTAATATCTAGGGTCAAATTTTGGTGGTTTTTTGCCGCCTTTATTTGTGCGAACCTTACAAAAAGAACACAAAACGGAGGAATAAATGGAAGAATTGGTACAAGATCCTGGGGACTGCGTTTACGCGGTCTTTGTTGGTGATGGTTGTCAGACGTTTGACCCACTTGCGCTGACGGTGATCCGCAAGGCTAGCCTGCCATGTGGTGATAATTTCACGTTTGAGTTCGCCATTATTGGTGAGAGTCACTACGTGGAGTTTTCAGACGGAGATGGCACGCCCATTTTTGTTGAGATGTTGGCGTGCGTAAATCTAGAGGAGCTTGGGTTTGAAGCAGACATGCTGAATCAGGATGTCTGCAGTCCACAAGTTCTTGAATTTGGATCAGAGAAAGCAAGGGTCAATACGCAAACAGAGTTTACCTATGGTCATGAGCTGCCCGCTTGGGTAGAAAATCCTTCGCCGTGGTCGGAGTTGTTCATTGGTGGCGCTTCGGCCCGGTTGAGTTTTGCCTTTCCAGGCGAATTGAGACCGCGTACGATTGTGGAAGTGAAGGTCCATCAGACCGATTTTGGTGCTGTGGCAGCAATGATCACTACTTTGCATGAGTATGTGGTAGACGGGCGGCTTATGCGTCTGGCTACGCAAACAAACTTTATACATCACGTCACGGAGGGGTCGAATGAATAAGATCAAGCAAGGGAGTATGCTTGTGGCAGCCACCATGGCGCTGCAGGCATGTGGACTGGGGCAGGAGTTGGTTGATAGATCAACTCAGGCGGCTGAATCGGTGCAGAAGGTAGAAGGCAAGCTCAAGCGAAGGCAAGGAAGCTACGGCACGGCGCTCTCAAGCGCTCATGCTGCACTGCAGTTTGCTGCCAAGCGAGAGAATCTTTCAGAGAGTTTTGACAAAGCTCAGGCTGACATGAAGAAGGCTCAGTCTGATGTGGGGAGTTTGCATGCGCTGATCAAGGAAGATGCGTATAGCAAGCGCCAAGCGGCAGTTACGCTGATTGCTAACATCGAAACGTACGTCGAGAACATTGACACGCTCTCGCAAGTTCCTGGTGACAAGCTGCAGGCATGGATCAAGCAGGTTAAACAGTCTGCCACTGATTTGGCAGTGGCAGAGAAGACGCTAGCAGAGACTGATGTGCTTATCTCAAGCAATTTGGGTGAGGGCGGGAAGCTCTCAGCTTTGATTGCTGCGGAGGCCAAGCAGTATCCCAACAAGGCGGGAGATCTGCAAAAGCGTGTTGCTGCCATCATTGCAGATCAGCGATCCATGTATTCTACCATTGAAACATGCAGGGTTCAGTGTGGGGCAATTGCAGATCCCAACGGGAGCTTTGATGTGATCATGTTGGGCAATGCCCTCGGTCAGGTAGATGAGCTAGCAGAAGGCGTTGATCTGCAGATTGATGATCTGGCCGAAAGGCTTGGACAGCTTAAGGAAACCTATGAGCTGAAGGTTACGGCACTTAAGATGACGCCAACCTTCCAGATGTACTACGAGGTGTTTGACTCTTACAGCGACTGGGACACGGTCAATGCAAAGGGTTGGATCAAGGTAAGTGAGAATGTTTACTTCAACACTCGCATTCCGGATGATGGTTTTGATGCCGGCTCTTCCTGGGGAGGTAATGGGAATGCGCATCTCGAGTCGTTGGTTCAGAACGCTTCCGGGTACACGAGCGATGAAGAGTGGATCTTGGATAAGGACATCAAGTACGCATACGCAGCAACAACGGTAGAGACCATCAATGGTGTTGCGGCGGCCCCCAAGACGGCAAACGTAGATGAAGACACGTTCTACGGTTACTGGGAAGCGGCCAAGCAGCTTGACAAGATGCAAGGAGAAGGGTCTGTTATCACCAAGTACGAGCCAAGCAGAAGAAAGGTGGGGCGAGACCCTGTTGCCTTTTACATGGAGCTCAACATGGTGGTAGAGCAGAAGCTTGCTGGCCAGTATGAAGATGAAACATCTGAATCTCCCTCTGTTGCTGGCGGTCCGCCGCTGGGTGTGGTTGGTGATCCAGAGTATGGCAGGTGGCAGAATCACAACGGTAGGCGCCGTTGGCTCTTCCACGATTATCTGCTGCTGCATTGGGCGCTGAGTCCCTCCCGGCATCACTATTACTACAGCGATTACAACAGCTACCATGGCTGGAGGCGTAACCAGGGTTACGATAGTCATCGGTATGGTTCAGGCGGAAGTCGTAGGGCTCGTTCTTACGGAGCATCCACCCTGCGCGGCGCTGGCCCTCGGGCTCGTGGTCGTGGCATGCGTGGTGGAAAGTAGGAGGATAGCATGGAACACATTGGAATCATTGCTCGTGGCATGTTCTCCGTTGATCTGCCGTACGTGATCTTGGCGCTTGCCTTGGTTGGAACCGTGGGGTTCTGGGTGGTTGACCGCATCATGACGCGCGGGATCGATCTTACCCATGCTCTCTTCACAGATGACAACCCGGTTGCGGGTTTGGAGTTTGGTGGGATCATCTTTATCCTGCTGTTTCTGGGCTTTGCTGCTATTGTTGGACCTTCCACAGGAAGTGCAACATCGGATATGTTAGCGGCAACGGGAGCCATTGTGGTTTCTCTGCTGCTCTTTGCGGTGATGCGGAGTGTTCTGTCAGGATTTGTGAAGAGTCACAACGGTGGTCATGATCTCAACGACGAGATCTTTAGGCAGCGGAATCCGGCGGCAGCGCTGGTGAGTCTGTCTTTGATGATGTGCGTGGCAAACGGCATCACTGAGGAGAATGTGCTTGGCATTGCTCCGTGGAGAGACTTTGCCATTGCCTTGACGGTTTTGGTCCTTGGGCTCCATTCCGTGATTCTTTATCGTTTCACGCACTTAAGCGGCCAGAATTTCATGAAGGTGATGTTTACGGACGACAATTCGGCGGCGGGTCTGAGCCTCTTTGGCTTTGTACTCTCCTCAAACATCATCCTGTACGCGGTGGCCAAGATGGTGCGAACCTACGCGCTGCCGACGCCGCAGACACTGGGACTGCTGTGTGCTGTTGCTGCCATGGTGATCCTGGCCTTGGTGGTGGTGCGGTGGGTCATGCTCAAGCTCTTCCAGGTTCGGTTTGTTTCGCTCTCTTACGAGGTGAACCACCCAACCCAGAAGAACCTTGGTGCTGGCTTCATCGATTGTCTGGCAACGCTAGGCATTACGTTCATTTTGGTTGGAGGCCTTATCTAGCCTCAATCCCCACCCGCGCAACGCGTTGGGTGGGGGATTTTCTAGAGCTACCCACAGGGTGGTTGTAGCTAAGTCCCTTACAACACACATATATAGGTATAGGAGGCATTGTGAAACAAGGTGTTCTTCTTTTGGCTATGTTGGCCTCAGGTTTTTGCGGCATGATTGCCGAGTACAGCGTGTCCACCATGGTGGGCTATCTGGTTGGCAATACTATTGCTGCCTTTACCATCATCATTGCCGTGTTCATGTTTGCCATGGCGTTTGGCTCTCTTTTGAGTCAGAAGATCAAAGGCAATGAGCTAGAGAAGTTTCTCACGATAGAGTTGGTCCTTTCTTTCTTTGCAGCATCCAGCACGGTCTTGATTGCCCGGGCTGCGCAGCTTGATCTGGAGTGGGAAGCATCTTTCTTGATCTCTGCCATCCTTGGTTTTGCCATTGGGTTTGAGATTCCTCTTCTGATGCGCATCAATCAGCAGTTTGCCATTTTCGAGAAGAACGTGGCGGCAGTGTTTGCGGCAGATTACCTAGGAAGTTTTCTTGCCGGCTGTTTGTTTGCACCGTTCTTGCTTCCCGTCATGGGGCCGGTTAACACAGCTGTTCTTGGTGGAGCGCTCAACGTGAGCGTTGCCATCATGATGATTCTGACATTTCGCTCAGGGGTGGCTATCAAGAAGTTCTCGGTGCTGGCAACAGCAACGGCGCTCTTGGTGAGCTTCTTTGCTCTAACGGGCGAGCGGTTTGTCTTTCACGTAGAGCAGGCCGCTTACTCTGATTTGGTTACGTTCTCGTACCAAACCAAGTATCAGAAGATTGTGGTGACAGAGGATCCGTCGGATCGAAAAAATCCGAGAGATTTCTGCTTGTACCTCAATGGTCATACGCAGTACTGCAGCCAAGATGAAGCACGGTATCATGAGATGCTGGTTCATCCAGCGTTTGCGGTGGCGCCCTACGCGCAGTCTGTTCTGGTGCTTGGCGGAGGAGACGGCATCGCGGTTCGTGAAATCCTCAAGCACAAATCTGTCCAGAGTGTTCAGTTGGTAGATCTTGATCCTGAAATGGTTGAGCTTTGTTCTGGCAAGATGAAGGGTGCGCAGGAGATTGGCAAAAGGCTCACTGCTCTAAACGGCGAGAGCTTTGATGATCCGCGCGTTTTGGCTGAAGCTGCAGATGCCTTTGTATGGTTGGGAAAGAGCGATCAGCGATGGGATATCATTATCGTTGACTTTCCGGATCCAAGAAATCCAGAGCTGGCAAAACTCTACAGCAAAGAGTTTTACCTGCGACTCAAAAAACGGCTCAACCCTACCGGGGTGGCCGTGGTTCAGAGCACGTCACCAATTCATGCTCCCAAACCTTTCAGGATGGTGGGATACACCATGGAAGATGCGGGGCTTACCACGGTTCCGTACCGAGTGAATGTTCCCAGTTTTGGGGATTGGGGTTTTCACCTGGCGCAGCGCAAGGTGTTTGCCAGCAAAGTGAGTTTGTGGAAGAAGTTGGACGCACATTCTCCAGGCGTGAAGACACGCTTTCTTAATGCGGCTGCTATGCAAGCAGCGATCCGTTGGGAAAAGGGAATGTGGGATACCGGGGAGAAACGCTTGGTGAGCCGTTTGGCTCGCCCAGTGATCCATCTGGCCTACGAGAAATCGTGGGGTGTGGAGTAATCAGTAGCGGCAGCGGTTCATTTGAATCGCTGCCGTTTTTTAATCTTTGCAGGCTTGACAAAAGAGAATTTTTTTGCTATATTATGTGGTTCATTAAAATCCAAAAAAAGGGGAAACCATGCAGCGAGGAATAGGAGTTTTCTTCCTTCTTGTTGGCGCAATTACTGTCTCCTCTACCATAGCGCTCGCAACTGGCGAGGGCGAGGGTGAGAGGGCTGTTGAGGGCGAAGGCGAGACAAAGTCTGTAGAGGCTGTCTATATGGATGGCAATGGGCAGCTGAAGAACGTGCCAAAAGCTCTGCCAAAGGTAGAAGTTATTTTGCCGACGGATCAAGCCACGCAAGAGCCAGCAGAAAAGGCGGTGGCAGCTACGGCTGAGCGTACAACGCTGAGAGTTGTGGTGAGTCCATTTGAGCCTATGGTGGTGCAACGGCCAGACGGCAGCTTTACGGGTTTTGACATAGATCTGATGGAAGCAATTGTCAAAGAGATCAAAGCAGACGTTAGCTACACGCGCGTTGCAGAGTTTAAAGAGCTCATTCCGCATGTAAGTGAAGGTAAGGCAGACATAGGGCTCGGGGGCATTACCATCACGGAAGAGAGAGAATCAAAGGTGGATTTTTCTCACCACTACTTCCCGTCCGGTTTGCGGATTGTGGCAGAGGGTGTGGTGGAAAAGCCATCTATCATTCCCTACATTGCGGAGCGCCTCTTTACCCTAGAGGTCCTTTGGGTTATTGTCTTGCTGGTGATTTTCATCTTTGTCTTTGGATTTATCTTGTGGTTTGCCGAGCGTGGAGACCACGAGAAAGACGTCATCGATGACAACTTTAATCCGGGATATGAAGACGCATCTTGGACAGTGCTAGCCATTAGCACCACCATTGGATTTGGAGATCATTATCCAACCACCAGAAAAGGACGGCTCATGACGATTCCTATTTTCCTGGTTGGAACGGTGGTGTGGGGAATCGTGACGGGTCCCATCAACGCAGCCTTTGTTGTCAGAGATATTGAGGTGGTCAAATCCTCTATCTCTGGTCCGCGCGATCTGCGCGGAAAGAAGGTGGGCACCGTGCAGGGCAGCACCAGTGTTAGGCCGCTACAGTTCTACGGCGCAACCATCCTGGCGGCCCAGAAAATCGGCGATGCCTACACGCTTTTGGAAGAAGGTGCTGTGGATGCTGTGGTCTTTGATAGTCCCAGTATTCTGCACTTTGTTAATGGTCGTGGGAAGGGTAAGTTTGTATCCGTAGGCAAGATGTTTGAAAGGCAAGACTACGGCTTTGCCTTCCCGGTGAACTGGGAAAGACGTGAAGACGTAAACCGCGCTCTTTTGCGCTTGCGCAGACGCGGCATCTACCATGAGATCTACGCCAAGTGGTTTGGATCAGAAAGTAATTAGTTTCAGCCGAGGACAGCACGTCCTCGGCTGTTTTGTTCGTGATATAATGCAGGTAGATTAGTTATTAGCATCTCGTTATGAAATATTTTTTGGAGGGATTTTTTGTTGCTGTTTTTACGCTTGTTAATTTGTTTCCGGCGTGGGGAATTTACGCGGACACGGCACCGTCAATTGTCATTACAGAGATAGGAAGCTATGAAAAAGGAAATGAAGAATGGCTTGAGATAAAAAATTATGGAAGTGCGGCGGTGGATATGGAGGGGTGGAAATTTTGGGAGGATGAGACTAATCATAAATTAAACTTGGCCAACGGGGCTGATTTTTTTATTGAGCCAGGTGAGATTGCGATTATTGCCGATGTGGCAAGTACTACTTTATCAATGTATCCGCAGCTTTCTAGCTTTACGGTTTTTGATAGCTCTTGGTCCACACTCAGGGAATCGGGAGAGGAGATTGGCCTAAAAGACTCTGAAGGAAATTTTGTAGAGCAGTTTGTATATATAGGTATAAGCGATGGATCGCTAGAGCGCGTAGATGAAATGTTGCAGGATTATTCTGCAGAAAATTGGATTGAGCGAGAGAGTGGGAACACTATTGGCTTGCCTTATAGCCCGCCAGAAGCTGAGCAAGAAGAAGAAACACCCAGTGAAGAAGAAGTTGCTGAGGAGGAGGTTGAATCTGAGCCAGAGGAAGCGGCGCAAGAGGAATCCGGACCTACAACTGAAACCATAAAACATTATTCCGCCGGTACGTTGTTAATAAATGAGCTTGTGAGCAATCCCGATGTTGAGGACGAGTGGGTGGAGCTCTATAACAATTCTACAGAGCTTTTGAATTTATCTGGCTGGACATTGGAGGATGGCAACGAGGTGGCAACAGAGCTCAGTGGAGAAATTGCGCCTTATACCTTTTATATAGTAGAAAAACCAAAAGGGCGGCTGAACAATTCTGGGGATCATGTTTTGCTTAAAGATGGCACTGGCGCGCCGATTGATAGGGTGACCTATGGATCATGGGATGATGGAAATCCGCATGACAATGCGCCAGCGGCAAAGGATCCCTTTTCATTGGCTAGAAAACAAGATGGATTGGACAGTAATTTAGACGGCTTTGATTTTGATGTAACAGAAATACCCACGAAAGGATTGCCCAACATTATACTGAATGATGATACGCGCGGCTCTGTTTCATCTGGCGAGCCAGAAAATTCATTTACGCCAAGTGCTCCAAGCTCTTTTGGAGACAATACTGCAACTGTTTTTATTTCCGAGTTTTTGCCAAACCCGGCAGGGTCGGATAGTGAGGGAGAATTTATTGAAATGTATAACGGCGGATCGGAGTTGGCTAACTTAAATTCTTGGTCTCTAGAGGATGCGACAAAAAAGAAACACATCCTTTCAGAATTAATTATTCCTGCGGGACAGTATGTTTCTTTGCCTAGATCAAAAACAAACATCGCACTTAACAACACTGGCGGAGAATCACTCACATTGCGCAGACCCGATGAGAGCATTGCGGACAAGGCTGAATTTGAAGGTAGTGCGCAGGAAGGTTTTTCTTATGCCAAAAGTGAAACCGGAAGCTGGCGATGGACAAGTAGTCCATCCGCTGGTCTGCAAAACACCTTTGCAACGGCAAATACGCCACCGATTGCGGTGATAGACGCAGAAGATCAAGTGGTGGCAGAAGGCGAGCTCTTTTTTGACGCGTCTGATTCAACAGATTTAGAAAACGATAGATTGAGGTTTCATTGGGATTTTGGAGACGGAAATGAAAGCGCAAAGCAGAGTCCACAGCATTCCTATGAAGAGGTTGGTACGTACAACGTGGTGTTGAGTGTCAGCGATGGAGCGCTAGAATCCAAAACAGCGCGCGTAATTACCGTACTCTCAGCGCCAGTTGGGGAAGCGGTAGGCGGACCACCGCTCATTGATTACGGCGGATTACGAATCACAGAATTTATGCCAGACCCCAGCGGATCAGATGAGGCAGAATGGATAGAAATTTTCAACGCGTCAGAGCATTCAATAAGTTTAGAAGATGTAAAAATAGACGATGAAGAAGGCGGCTCGCGTGGATACATTATTGATATGCCTATCACGGTAGCGCCAGGTGGATACCATGTTTTGGGAAGACAGCAAACGCGAGTTGCTTTAAATAATACAGAAGATACTGTCAGGCTTTTTGATCCATTTGATATTTTATTGCAATCTATCTCTTACGATGACCCGCCACAAAACGCTAGCTACGCTTTGGGATCAGATGGAAATTGGCATTACACCAGCTCTGCTACTCCGGGAAGTAAAAATATCATTACCGCGATTGTTGCTCCAGCTTCGCGAGTTGTTAGAAGCTCCAGCGCCAGAAAATACAAACCCATGAAAGTTTTGCCACTGGAACGAGTAAGAGAGTTGGATGTTGGAGACAGGGTTCAAACAGAGGGTGTGGTAAGCGTTTTGCCTGGAATACTTGGATCACAATATTTTTACATTGCAGCTCCATCCTCTAGTGTCGGTATTCAGATTTATTCCTTTAAAAAAGATTATCCAAAGCTGGCTGTAGGATCAAAAGTACAGATTACCGGTGAGCTTTCTTCTGCCGGAGATGAGGTGAGGATAAAAACAAAGACGGCCGCAGATATAAAAGTAATGGGGGAAAGCGTAATTACTCCAACAACCGTGAGACTCGCCAACATTGCAGAGCAACATGAGGGCGCGCTGCTTTCTATCACCGGAGAGATAACACAAAGGCTCTCCAGCAAAGCATACATTGATGATGGCACTGATGAGCTCCTCATATATATAAAGGAGGGAAGCCGCATTCAGCGTGGAGATTTAAAGGAGGGTGATTACGCTACGGTAACGGGTGTGCTTTCTCAAACCAAAAGCGGGTATCGCTTGTTGCCGCGGTCAAAAGAGGATATACAGCAGCTTGATCACCCCGATGGTGTTATTGCTCCTATAATAGAAAGCAATAGAGGTAGCAGTGTGACCAGTTTTCTTGGCGCAGCTGCCGGAACGCTTTTTAGCTTGCTCATAGCACTACTGGCCAAAGTACATACCGATAGAATTGTAGGTTTTTGGAATCGCTTAAAAGAAAAGTTTCAGGGTATATAGATAAAAAAACCGCTGCAACGAATTGCAGCGGGTGGTGTGGCTAGGCCTCACCTGCCTTTGACACCAGCGCGTACAGTGCTTCACGATCTAGATCTTCCCAATTTTTTCCAAAGTAACCGCTGTCAAGCCGAGACTTGATAGCAGCCGCAGTGGTTGCCTCGGGTTCCCAACAGCCCTCTAGCCCGTAACACGAGCAATGACTGCCGCTGACTTCATACAAGCGACCCGTGGCCCCCCGAAGGAGGACAAAGGCGCGTCCGTCGTAGCCATGGACATCGTAGTGGGCAAACAGGATTTTCAGACCAGTCAGCTCCCAATCGCTAATGCCAAAGTCGCACAAGACATCCTCGTCGCTCTCCCAGTTACCAAAATGCTTTCGCATAAAAACCTCCCGTGTGGATCTGGACCAACGGGTAGAGGTTATTTGGTGTGGAAGTATCAAAGGAGCCTGGTGCATCAATAAAAGCATTGTAGCATAACGAGTGAGTTTTGTCAAGGGGTGGCTTGACAAAATGTGTATATTAGGCTATACTTTTAAACACTACAAAGGGGGAAGCGTGTTAACACAAATTCTGACAGGCGGAAGCATGCCCATAAAATTGTGGGCGCGCGAGCAAGAGGTAGAAGAAGTTGCCATGGCGCAGCTACATAATGTTGCTGCACTGCCATGGATTGCGCATCATGTGGCGGTGATGCCCGATGTGCACTATGGAAAGGGCGCAACCGTTGGTTCTGTTATTGCGATGCGGGGCGCTTTGTGTCCTGCAGCTGTTGGTGTAGATATTGGATGCGGGATGGCGGCAGTGAAGACGAGCCTTGTTGCGTCTGATTTACCGGATTCTCTCAAGCTGCTTCGGCATCGCATTGAGAAGGATGTTCCGGTAGGATTCAATAGCCATGATAGGCCGCACAAGTATGCAGAGGATTCTCGTCTGTGGCGTGAGTTCAGCCAGCTTGATGACAAGGTGAGTGACAGAATCGGTGCGGTTAAAAAGCAGCTGGGAACGCTCGGTGGAGGGAATCACTTTATTGAAGTGTGTTTGGACACGGGCGGTTCTGTTTGGATCATGCTGCACAGCGGTAGTCGGAATATCGGAAAGAGGCTGGCAGAGATTCATATTGGCAGAGCAAAAAAGCTCAAGCACAATGAGGCCATGGTAGATCCAGATTTGGCAGTGTTTCTTGCAGACACACCGCAGATGGAAGACTACCGTCGGGATCTGTACTGGGCTCAGCGCTATGCCGCTGAGAACAGGCAGGTGATGCTTAAGATCATCAAGGACATCTTTGTTAAGATGTTCAAGGGCGTCCGTTTTGAAAAGCCCGTCCAGTGCCACCATAACTACGTGGCAGAAGAGACTCACTTTGGTGAGGATCTGATTGTTACCCGCAAGGGGGCGATTAGCGCTCAGGCGGGGCAAATGGGAATCATTCCTGGTTCAATGGGTACACGTAGTTATATTGTGGAGGGTTTGGGCAATCCTGAGTCCTTCTGCAGCGCTAGTCATGGAGCTGGTAGGCGCATGAGTAGAAAAAAAGCGCGTAAAACGTTCAGTGTTGTAGACCTGGCAGCGCAGACCGCTGGTGTTGAGTGCCGTAAGGATGATGAAGTGGTGGATGAAATCCCCGGTGCATACAAGGATATTGACCAGGTTATGGCCAATCAGACGGACTTGGTACGTGTGGTTGCTCAGCTAAAGCAAGTTCTTTGCGTAAAGGGTTAACTCCCGGCGGCTTTGCCGCCTTTTTTTATTGACATTCTTGTGTTTTTCTTGTAATTTCTTTTTAGAAAAGGAGGTAAAAGTGGGAGAGCAAACTACTGCTGAAATTGTGGTGAAGGCGCCGTCTGTTATCTATGGACCGCAAGGGGAGGTGATAATTCTTCACGTGGACGGTACTACCGATGAGACATCTTTTGTGCCTTCAGATGAAGATCATGATCTTTTGGAGCGTTTTGTTAAAAGCTCTATTGGAAGATCACTCATTACTCACTTTAGAACGGCTGCTACGTACGACGATCTTACACGGTGCAAGCTGCGCGCCAGCGCTGAGCAAGAAATTGAACATCGTTTGCGCGATATTCAGAGCAAGGGATACACCGGCACCGTTTCCGTGCTTTTTATTGATCTGGATCACTTTGGTGATATCAATAAGAAGTATGACCACGCGGTTGGAGATGGCATTCTGGTTTGGTTCGCTAGTTTGCTTCGCAGGTGCACCAGATCTCATGATATTATTGCTCGTTGGGGTGGAGATGAGTTTGTTGTTTTCACCATGTCTTATAAAAGGGATCGCAGGCGCAAAGATACCAGCGAGCAAGAAGTTTTGGCAGAGCCAGGACCGCCAGATGATGAGCGGCGCGCTTCAACAGATCTTAGTCTGGTGCGTGCTTTGACACCAGCTGAACATCAGCAAGAGCGTAATATTTTAGAGAATGGCGTTATTGTGGCGCGAAGAATTTGGGAGACTGCTACGGCAAAGAGTTGCGTGATTTCTGGAGTAGAGATACCCATGGGTGTTACTATTGGGGTGGCAACAGAGATTGTTACGCCAGATCAAGTAATGCCACCGGGCTTGTTTAAATTGTTGCTTTCGCGCGCAGCAAGGCCGGTGGAGAAAGCAAAAAATAAAAAGGATTCTGATGAGGGCCGCAATATGGTCCACCAGACAGGCATGCAACTGGCCGCTTTGAGGACTTAAAGGAATTAGTCGTTTAGGCGGCTTTTTTTGTCTAATTTTAGTAAAAAAATAGCGAAATGATCTTGACAAAACCAAAAAATTATGCTATAGTATAAAGTCAAAAATGGGAGGAAAGTGGCTAATTTTAGCCCCTGCTCCTGCTTTTGCAATTTTCTGTTCTCTACAACTTAAAATACAACAAAACGAGGTGAAACGTGAGCGCACATATTACGCTTCCAATTGACGCTTTTGAGCAAGAGATTGTTCAAGCCGTGCGTAAGAATCGGGTAACGGTGATCAGCGCCGAGACCGGCGCCGGCAAGTCCACCCGTGTTCCGGCCATGCTTATGCGTGGTGGGTTCTGTGTGGGCGGGAAGATGATTGGTGTTACGGAGCCATTGCGGCTCTCCGCCAGTCTGATTCCAGAGTTTGTGGCAAAAACACTTGGTTGTCAGGTGGGCGAGCATGTTGGCTACCAGATTGGTGGCGAGCGTGTTTTTGATCCCAAGACAACACTCATTAAGTATATGACCATTGGCGTCATGAACAATGAGCTGCACCGAGATCCACACTTGCGGCGCTACAGCGTGGTGATCGCCGATGAGATCCACGAGCGCTCCATTGAGCAGGATCTTCAGCTGGCAATGCTCAAAAAGCTCCTAGATCTCCGTGAGGATCTCAAGGTGGTGGTGATGAGCGCTACCTTTGATACTAACCAGTACGCAGATTACTTTGGTGTCTGCCAAGACGCCATTATCACGGTGCCGGGGCGGACGTTCCCGGTAGACGTGCATTATCTGCGTGATGAGCCGGATGATCCTGTTGCGGCGTGCGCTGATCAGATTGGTCAGATTGTTCGCAGGAGGTTGCCGGGCGATATCCTTACCTTCTTGCCTGATGAGAAGAGCATCAACAAGGTGCGCGATCTTCTGGCAAAGCAGGAATTGGGTATTGCCGTGCATCGGCTGCTGCGCAATCAGACCAAGGAAGAGCGAGACAGTGCTGTGTACGCGCGGGGAGACCAGCGCGTTATTCTCTCTACCAATATTGCCGAGACGGGCGTAACGGTAGACGGGGTGCGGCACGTGGTAGACAGTGGTTTGGTGAAGCAGGACGTGTACGTTTCTGCTGCCATGAGCGCTTTGGAGGTGGTACCACATTCCCAGGCTGGCTGTAATCAACGTATGGGTCGTGCTGGCAGAACCCAGAGTGGTGAATGTTGGCGCATGTACACCAAGGAAGACTTTGACCACCGTTTTGGTTACACTCGTCCCGCAATTCTGCGCAGTGCGCTTGACAGCACACTGCTTCAGCTGCGGTGTTTGGGTTACAGCCAGGATGAGGTACTGTCTCTGGGTCTTCTTGATGATCCAGGTGTCAAAAGGTGGACAGAAGCAGACGAGCGGCTCAAGCTTTTGGGCGCGCTGGATGCTCAGGGAAGCGTGACTGATGATGGTCGGGTAATCAACCGGCTGCCTGTTTCTCCGATGTTGGCCAGGATCATTCTTGCGGGCAACAAGTACGGTTGTTTGCGGGAGGCGGTGATCATGGCCGCGGGTCTTGCGGCTCGCCCTGTCTATTATAACGTTCCCAAGGAAGAGCGTGAGCAGGTTGACGCTGCTCGTGCCGCGTTCGTCAATGAAGCCTCTGACCACCTTACCTTGCTTGCTGTTTGGCAGGCGTGGGATAGGAATCGGGATACCGATGGTTGGGCGCGTGAAAAGTGTGTTTCGTTTCAGGCGCTACGCGAGATTGATCGCCTATGTGATCAGATCGTGAGCGCGCTGCAGAGTGCGGGATTTGAATTTTCCAGCTCAGAAAATCAGCAGCTGCTGCTAAAGTCGGTTGCTTCTGGGCTGGTGATTAACCTGGCCGTTAAGGGCGGCCGCTTTAACTACAGCTGGCAAGGTCAGCAGACCTACGTGTTCCCCGGATCGGTGATGTTTGGTACACAGACGCCAGAGTTGCTGGTGTGTGCTCAGGTGGTGGAAACCAGCAAAGCATTCATGCGGGGGTGCAGCGCTTTTGACAAGCAGTGGCTCTCGGAGTTGATTCCGGCGGAGCTACTTGAGAAGGCTATAACGGTTCAGCACGATTACCTTACTGGCGGAAAGAAGCTTGTAGCTACGGTTTCTTGGCAGGGGCAGGTGCTCTCTGAGCAACCGATTGAAGAGCTTGATGAGAAGCTTTGTGCATTCTTGGCCATCCACATTGTGGAAGGTGTGCATGCGGGCTACGGGTTTCACCCGCAGACCTCTGTGCTTAGAGTGGTGTGGAAGCGGCTTGTTAAGACGCTTAACGTGCATCTGTGGGAGGGCGTTGAGCATGAGGCCTTGCGCGAGAGCGTTGCCGCGTTGCGCCTGGCTATTGCCAAAAAGATCAAGCGCTGCAAAACGCTAGAGCAGGTAATGGCTACGGATCTGGACATTCAGTGGGAGACCATCTTGGGTGAGGATCTGTGGGCAACCATCAAGGAGAGTGCGGAGCAGGAGGCTCAGCAAGAAGCTGAGCACGCGGCAAGGCGAGCAGAGGAAGACAGGCGTTACCAACAGGAAGCCGAAAAGCGTGCTGCTGCCCGCAAGGCAGAGAATGCTGAGCGTACGGAGCGTGTAACCAAGAAGTGGAACGAGGAGCTCTGGCCGATCCTGCAGCACTGTCAACCATGGCCTAGGGAGATCCGTTGGGGTATTGAGGAGATCCGTGATGCCGTGAATCGTGGGTCTGTGCCGCGTTACTCGGAGCAGAGCCTTGGTCGGATTGAGCGGTATGCCAGTGAGCAAGTTGCAATAATGCGTAGCAGCAAGCAAGGGGCTACTGCGCTGCGAGATGCTGTTTTGGAGCGATATCCGGCGTGTCCTCTGTGTGGTGGCCTCTGGCAGGATGATAGCCACTATGTTCTTAGCTGCGACAATCAGGAGCAGCATGAGGTGGGGCGACTCATCCCCTTGAAGACTCAGACAAGTCTCATCGGAAGGTTCTACACGGTTCGCCGTGGCGAAAGAGAAGGTGAGTTGGTTGCTGAAGTTTTTCTTAGGCCTAGCATGGTAGAGATTAGCTTTAGCTTTACGATGAACGCGGGATGGCAGCGCGCCAAGTTTAAGGGTGTTTCCTATAAGCCATACCAGGCTATCCTACCTTTGCATCTTCTGAGCGAGCGAGAGCAGATTGCTGCTGATGTGGCAGAGCTTGAGCAAGCCAGAGTGGAGCTGGAAGATATGCAGCGTAGGTTGCAGGATCTAAAGGCTGAGGTGGGCAACGGTGGCGTCAAGAAGATTACTTTTGCCACGGTAGACGGAAAGTCTGCCGCGCGAGAGGGTAATACGGTGTACGAGGCTGTCATGCAAGAGCCTTATCCGGCGCCTGGAGAGACGTGGTTTTGCCGGCTTGGTTTGAATGTTGGCGGCGGTGGAAGGCGCGTCATGAGTGTCTATCCACTCATGAAGGTAGAGGGTAGTATTACCTCTGCTGACGACTTGCAGGAACTCAGTGAGCTTATTGCAGAGGCCTACCCCGGGCTTCCGCAAGAGCTTATTCAGTAAAGGAGGAAAAGTGCCCACGTAGCGCAGTAGCGTTGCGTGGGTTTTTTAATTCATCGTGAGAAAACCCCGGCCGTTAGGCCGGGGTCATCCCAGACTTGATCTGGGATCTCACAGAAAATCGTATGCGGCAGAGTGTTGCTGTTAGATCTGCAATCAAGTTCAGGATGACAAGATGCGAAGCATTGTAGAAAAAGATACCACGGCCGTGAGGCCGTGGAGTTTTATTTCCTTGGACCTTGACAGAACTCTAATTTTGTGCTAAGGTCTTCTGTTGGCTGAGGGAAGGAAAAGGAGGAGAAATGAGCAGGATTTTCTGGATGGTCGCTTTTTTGGCGGCTGCGGGATTTACTGGTGATGCAGCTGCGCGCATTGATCCGTTTGAGGATGAGTTGCCAAGAAGGCAGACGCTTTTGATTGGTGATTCTCACATGGTGGGACACTTTGGTAAACAGCTGCATAAGCTTCTGGAAGAAGAAGGAAGCACGCCGCTTACCGTAGCGGTAGGTGCAACAAGGCCGGTGCACTATGTGCGGGGTTCGCGTGCCAAGTTTTTTGCGCGCCGGGGGGGCGTTGGCGTTGTGCGCTGGCATGAGGGGAAGAAGATGCGTCTTTCGCGTGTACCAAAGCTGGCATCTCTTGTCTCTGGTGATAACCCACCCAAGAAGGTGGTCATTGGATTTGGAACCAACATGGCCGGTCATATGCACAATTCTAAGGGGCGGAGGAAGGAGTATTCTGCTGTCACTAAGCTCCTTTCTCAACTGCCAGAAGACGCAGCGTGCATCTGGGTCGGACCGCCGGTTTCAAGGCGTAAAAAGGTGACCCGCTATTTGCAAAGAACGGTAGACGTGATCTCTGCCGGCATAGAAGACCGGTGTCAGTTCATTGATTCACGCGACATCACTACTCTTGCAATGCTCAGTAGGGATGGAGTGCATCTCTCAAAGAGAGGGGGTAAGCTATGGGCTGATAGAGTGATCAGCCGCATGGCGGTTAACTAAGGTTTTTTCTCGGCCGCGCAATGTGCGCGGCCTTTTTTTATCCAATCTATCCACACTTGACAGCTTTTAGAGGATACTGTAATATAGTGCGCAGTCACACTGCATGTACGGAACGGCTAAATTTAGCCACTTTCAGTTAATTGCCACGGGATCCCTCGGCTTCGCTCGGGACGACTTCGTCGATTGACATACGGACCTCTGTTGTGTTATACTATAGGTAATGAAAAACCTGCTCACAACCTACTATATAACATAAACAGGGCAACTCCTTTTAATAGTGGTCGCCTTTTGGGCGATTTTTTAGTCGTTTCAGTCACTTAGTAAGAGGTTTACTGAATGACACAGAACTACTAAGGATCTTCGACAATAATAGCAAACCATAAATTAGGGTAGCATGCCTTTATGAGTGTTTTTAGATCAGCGTCTAAATTCATGAGAGGCGTGCAATTAGTCACGAAGCACCATTGAGTGTTTCTGTGATACGTATCTTCAAGGGCGTACGGTGGATGCCTAGACATTAAACGACGACGAAGGACGTGACAGCCTGCGATAAGCTTCGGGGAGGTGGCAAGTAACCTTTGATCCGAAGATTTCCGAATGGGGAAACCCAGTGCGCGTAATGGCGTACTATCATGCACTGAATACATAGGTGTATGAAGAAGACCCGGCGAAGTGAAACATCTCAGTAGCCGGAGGAAAAGAAATCAATAATTCTTTGCTAACGCTTTGCTTAAAATTTGAGCGCAGCGTTAGCCTAGATGTGATATTCCGTTAGTAGTGGCGAGCGAACGCGGATTAGCCCAAACCTATACTGTGGTATTGTAGTGTGCATTTTGCCCTAGGTAAAATGTTCATTATGGTACGTGTTGTTAGGACTTAGCAGTACAGGCGTTGTGGGACTTACACGTTTACTACCTAACATTAGTAGAACATAAAAAGTTTTGGTTAATAGAACAGTCTGGAAAGACTGGCCATAGAGGGTGATAGCCCCGTATATGAAAACCAGAGCCTATGTGTAGTGTTTGTTCCCGAGTAGGGCAGGACACGTGAAATCCTGTCTGAATCTGGGAGGACTATCTTCCAAGGCTAAATACGTTTAATGATCGATAGTGAACAAGTACCGTGAGGGAAAGGTGAAAAGTAGCCCGATGAGGGCTCGTGAAATAGTTTCTGAAACCATACGCCTACAATCAGTTGGAGCCCCCTTCTTTTTACTTTACTAAAAAGCTTTTTTGATATTCCGAAATTATTTGGTCTAGATAGATTTGCTAAAGTGTAGAGTTAAAAGGAGGGGGTGACAGCGTGCCTATTGAAGAATGAGCCAACGAGTTTGTCGACCGTTGCTTTACTTAAGTCCTACGGGACGCAGGTATAGCGAAAGCGAGTGTGAATAGCGCGACTCAGAATTTTCTCATTGCTTTTTATGCTTAGCATGAAAGCAGTGATGATTATTCTAATGTAGCGGCGACAAGACCCGAAGCCAGGTGAGCTATCCATGGCCAGGTTGAACACCGATGATAAGTCGGTGGGAGGACCGAACCCACTACTCGTGCAACGGTAGGGGATGAGCTGTGGATAGGGGTGAAATGCCAATCGAACCTGGTCATAGCTGGTTCTCCCCGAAAGAGCTTTAGGGCTCGCTGCATATGATCCTTGTGGGGGTAGAGCACTGGAAGAGGATGGGGCGGTTTACCGTACCCACTTCTATCAAACTCCGAATACCATAAGTCAAAATGTGCAAGTTACACCGTGGGGGCTAAGCTCCACCGGTGGAAAGGGAAACAGCCCAGACCGTCAGCTAAGGTCCCTAAACTATGCTAAGTGTGAAAGGTGGTGATAATTCTTATACAATCAGGAGGTTGGCTTAGAAGCAG
>CAZSVL010000003.1:101397-102460 GCA_964610305.1 uncultured Gammaproteobacteria bacterium
TTTCGCGCCGAAAATGTAACGGGGCTAAATATAGTACCGAAGCTACGGACTACGCGTTGCTTTCGCAACGCTAAGAGCAAAAATGAAATAGAAAAAATAAAAATTATAGAGTCGCTTCGCGACGATTAATAAAAAAATTGTGAGCGTAGCGAGCACCATATATTTAATCTTTTCTATTTACTATTTAATCTTAGTGCAGCGACAGCAGCGCGGAGTGGTAGGGGAGCGTTTCTGTCTGCGTTGAAGCCAGACCCGTGAGGGCTGGTGGAGCGGCAGTAAGTGAGAATGTTGGCATGAGTAGCAAAAACCAGTGTGAGAATCACTGGCGCCGAAAGTCCAAGGTTTCCTGGGCCAGGAGAATCCGCCCAGGGTTAGTCGGTCCTAAGGTGAGGCCGAAAGGCGTAGTCGATGGATAAGCAGGTTAATATTCCTGCACCACGTATGGTTTGTATGCAGTGACGCATTGCGAAATCTAAAGCGAGCTATGGTATGTTCGTTTGGCAACATCGAAGTGAAGCTCTCGGGTGGATCTAAGTTTAGAGGAAGTCGTGCCTAGAAAAACCTGCATACTTAAGATCATATGTGTCCGTACCGCAAACCGACACAGGTGGACAGGGCGAGTAGCCCAAGGCGTACGAGAGAACCCTTGTTTAGGAACTCGGCAAAACAGCGGCCGTAACTTCGGGATAAGGCCTGCCCCCACGTTTAGTTCTTGTTATGCATTACGTTTACGTACTAAAAAGCAAAAAGACAAACCGTTTGTACATTGGACAAACGACTGATCTGCGCAGACGATTCCATGATCACAATCATGGAGGTAGTAAATATACAAGACATGGAATTCCATGGGATCTTGTATATTATGAAGCATATAGATCAAAGTCTGATGCTATTGTAAGAGAGAAAAAACTCAAACAATATAAAAGTGCGTACGCATTTCTCAAAAAGAGAATAAGTAAGAGCATTAATGAGCATTAAACGTGGGGGCCGCAGCGAAAGACTTCAGGCGACTGTTTACCAAAAACACAGCTCCCTGCTAACTCGTAAGAGGATGTATAGGGGG
>CAZSVL010000004.1:0-34474 GCA_964610305.1 uncultured Gammaproteobacteria bacterium
CCACCGCATGATTGTCCAATGAAGTAAGTATGGTGCCATCACATTTTTATCTTTATCAGATGAGCCGCCGTGAAGGTACGTAATGGCATCTCCATTTTTTATAACTAATGCGGCAGCTCTTGATTTCTTATTATAACGAGCTACAAAAACATGAGCACGCACACTGCCGCGGCTCAGCGTTGATAGCATGTTCCGATAGTAATTTTCTGCGTGAATACCAAATCCATGACGTGCGCCCGTACGCATAACTAATTTCAAAAACCTCCTTACTCCCCACACCCCCTTTGCCAAACGAACCTCTACACCCTTCTTTTTTGCAAGCCTCATGTTATAACGGGTTTTTGACTTCATCTGAGATAAAATGTCTTCTTCTGACAGCTTTAAATCAACAATACGTGTTGTCGCTGGCTGATGATCCTTTACTCGCTTAAACTTTATTCCGGTGGGCAGAGGGTCTGCGGCGTCAATTCTTAAAAAAACACTTCTCTTTTTTTTGGCATGAGCCACAATCTTATCAATCGTATGCGCATTAATATTAGCCGGGCGCGGCACATAAGCATAATTAAACCCAAAAGAAAATCTATGATGAATAACCAAGACACCCTCTACCCTAAACACTTCATTTCCTACACTTTTTTGAAACGCTTCCCACTCCTTGGTTTGCAAAAAAGCACCGCTGAGCGGGCTTTTTTGAGCCTTCTTCTTTTTAGGCCTAGGCTGCTTTTTCTTGTTTTTGGGCATCTTCTTGCGCTGCTTGCATGGCGGCTATTTCTTGCAACCTTCTTGTTGCAAGTCCTACCACTCGCTGTCCTTTTTTAATTACATCCTCTTGCATTTGGTGTTTAGCTCCTGGATATGAAAGCGTCTCTGATCCCCGTGCTCCGTAATTTAGAATCTGCTGCAAATCTTTTGACAAATCTTTGCCTTCAAGCTTTGAACCACCAACAGAGGGCATCTCTGCCGTTGGGGCAAACCCCGATGCATCAGCCTGTGTTTGAGCAAATGGATCCACGCCACCCTCCTCTGGATGGTCAGCAGCAGCTCCTCCCTCAAACACATCCAAATCTTTATTAAACACCGGTGCTTCTGGCGTCACCGATTCCATAGCAGCCGTATCGTCAATGCGGGTAGCATCGCCAAAAGGCCGCATATCAGGTTGAGTATCTCCTGCAACATCCGCCGGCTGCCCAGCTTCCATCAAAAATTCACCTCTCGCATTATAGTAATCGCTTACCGCCTTAAACTCTGGATCGTCATGATACTTATCTGAAAGATCCTGCAGATCCCGCACCGCAAGCATTTTCTCCGCTATCAAAGGATCCCCTGAACCACTCACCATCAAGTTTAACTCATCCTTAAGTTTTTGCTTATCCCTTTCTTGCGCATAGCGCACTTTATTCATGGCTTCATGAATAGCGGGGCCCACAAGCGCGTCGCCGGTATCGCGCAGAGCGCCAGAAATACGTGCTTGCATTTTCATGTGAGTCATTTCCATGCCATCTACAATATCAAACCGCTCCTTATTAGTGGCCACATCTCTTGCCTCCTTTGGAATTTCAACGGCATTTTTAGCAGGATCATATTCATCTACCACATTTTGATATTTCTCTGGTAGTGCCGCTGCCGCCTGTTGCTCCTGCTCACGCGCCTCCTTTAATTCCTTTGCTAAAACGCTCTCCACTGCGGGAAGCGTATCCTGACTATCTCTTCTTTCTGCCTTATTCATATCTTCTGTAAATAGTGTAATGCTAGTTTCAAAAATGTTTCTGAGGTTCCTGACGGGTCCTCATCCTTTATATGACGGAGTGCTTTTTGTATCTCCTGTTGCCCATAGCCTAGTGACGCCAACGCTTCTGCCACCTCTTGCAAAACGGGAGATCCCGCCTTTACCCCTTCTTTTTCCAACGTACCCTTTAGCTCTACGATGATCCGTTGAGCCGTCTTTTTTCCTATCCCCGATACGCTACTGAGAAAATCAACATCACCCTGCGCAATGGCTGCTTTTATCTCATCAACACTCCCAAGCGCCATCAACGCAAGCGCGCTTTTGGGCCCTACACCTGAAATACCTACCAGCTGACCAAAAAAAGAAAGAGCATTCTTCCCCTCAAAACCATAGAGCTCATGAGAGTTATCCCTTATATATAATAAGGTGTGCAGATCTACCCTATCTCCAATATTTGTAGACAATGCAAGCGGCACAGGAACTGCCAACGCGTATCCAACACCGCCGCTCATTACAACAAGCTGCTGCGCCTCCTTATCAACCGCCTCTCCACGGATTCTTGCTATCATATTATGCCGTTTGTGCAGCTGGTGGAGGTGGCGCGGTTCTCCTTGCTGGCGGAGCAGTTACCGTGTGAGGAGCAGCGGGCGCATGTGTAGGATCGGCCTCTCTAGACGGAGGGGTCAGATCATCCTCATGCATTTGCATTTTTCGCTCTACCGTTGCTTTGCCAGAGACATAATCATCTATATCATCTAGCTGTCCTTCAAGAGCTCTCACCTCTGCCATTACGTTAGGATCCTGTGCGTATTGAGGATTTTCTTTTTTTGATTTTAAATCAGCTAAAATTTGTTTTTGCTGATCTTCCACATTTACGTCTTTAAAGGTCTCATGATGTTGCAAAAAAGCAGACATGCTCTCCATCTCTCTTTTGGCTTGTTTTTCTTGCATTCTATTGCCAACTTCTGATGCTTGCTGCTTCTTTCCTTCCAAAAGCGCTTGAATCTTTTGAGCAATGGCTGGATCAGCGGCAAATCTCTCTACCGCGCTCTGCGTTTGCTCTACATCACTATTAGCCGCTTCCATCTTCATTTCTAACACCTGTCGCTCAACTTTTTCTTGTGCCAAAAAACGCTCACCTGCCTTGATGATATTTGTCTCAGAATCAGCGGCCGCCTCTGGCGCGCTATCAGGCCGCTCGGCCTTATTTTCCGCCGTGGGCGGTCGCGTTATCTGAGTTTCTGCCATGCGGAATCCTCCGCGTGGTCCTCCTGGATTAGGCATAGCCTTATAAATGTTATTTCCAAGCTTGAGCCAAACTTACCAACAAATGCACGCCGTATCCTGTTGCTCCTGCGCGCATCCATGGTTTGCTTTTCATCTGCCATGTCCATGCGGTGCCCGCAATATCTAGGTGAGCCCATGGATAATCCACAAACTCTTTTAGAAATGCGGCAGCAGTTGCGGCACCAGAAATTTTACCACCGATGTTTTTCACATCAGCCATCTGGCTTTTAATCATTTTGCTGTGAGCTGGCAATAGTGGCAACCTCCATACACCGTCCCCGGATTGCTCGGCAGCTTTTATAACTCTTTTGCTAACCGTTTCATTGGTACTAAAGAGTCCTGCATGCCATGGGCCCATAAAGTAAGCGCAGGCACCGGTGAGTGTTGCCAAATCTACAACCGCTCTTGGCTCGTATTGTTTAGCATAGCACAGAGCATCAGCCAGAATCAATCTACCCTCTGCGTCAGTATTAAGCACTTCTATAGTCTTGCCGCACATGCTTCTAAGAATATCTCCTGGCCTATATGCGCTTCCAGCCGGCATGTTCTCCGTTGCTGGAATAATACCTATGATATTATTCTTAACGTTAAGGGCGGCAATGGCACGCATTGCGCCCAAAACAGCACCGCCTCCAAGCATGTCATATTTCATCTCATCCATGCTGGAACTACTTTTAATACTAATACCGCCAGAATCAAACGTAATTCCCTTACCCACAAAAACAAGAGGCTTTTTTTTCTTTGCTCCTCCGCTCCACTCAAGTACAATAAAGGCTGGCGGCTCTACAGATCCGGCCGCCACACCCAACAGCGCTCCCATACTGAGCTGTCGCATGTCGTCTCTATCAAGTACTTTAACTTTCAACTTGGGAAACATTCTTGCTAACTGTTTTGCTTCATTTGCCAGATACGTTGGCGTCATCTCAATAGGAGGCAAATTACCCAAATCTCTCGTTCTATTAATTGCCTCTCCAATAATAAGCCCTTGCTCTGCCCCCCTATCAAACACTCGCTTTTGCGATGCGTTTAGATTTGCAATTATAGACACCTGCTCTATTTCAGGCACCAATCTGTCTTCATCTGTTTTGTAGGCATCAAAATGATACGCGCCTGTAAGTGCCGCTTTTGCAATCAAAAGACCTACCTGCTCTGCTTTTAATTTCTTGTTAATCCATTCGGGCAGCAGCATGGTACAGCTATCTTGTTTTCTATTCTGGACCCATTGCACCGCCGTGGCAACAGCCTTTTGAAAAACATCAGCATTAAAACTCTTTCTGGATCCCACACCAACAATGGCAATGCGGCTAAACATTTGACCATCTGGGTATACTGATCTTATACCTCCCAATGTCCCTTTATGATCGGTACTACGCAGAATACTAGAGAGTACCGTCCTGGTGTGCTCAGAAAGCTGCTTAGCCTCTGCAGGCAATTTTTCCTGACCTTTCTCAATAAAAAGAATAAGGGATTCTGGCAATCCCTCCGCCCCCTCTACACTCTTATGTAATTTTATTTCCATAATAATTGGGGTTATTGATATACCGTACTATATCCTAAAAATTGAGTCAATAAAAAACGGCCTGGATAGCTTATCCAAGCCGCGTTCTTACTTTTTCTCTAGCGGTTGCCCTAAAGCGCTCCGCATGATGATGATCCCATTAAGCTCTAGCCAGAGCCTCTCAATACCGGCTCTTTCTCTGTCGGACACGCGCCCTCTTGCTAAAGCAAGGGCTCTTTTAGCCGACACAAAACGCTCCTGCTCCATGAGCTTTTCTGCATGGCCTTTTAGTCTTGATGCTGACCATCGGGGTTCTGACACAGCTCCCCCTTTTTCACTTTACGCCGATTAAGCGCCAAGTGTAGCATGCCCCTGAGGAAATTGATAGTTCCGATTACGGTTTGCATCAGCCGTCCTTTGGGTTGGCATCAATAACCGATCCCCATCGCACCCGCCTTTTCAGATCGTCTACTTGAGCGTTGCCAATTTGAGCGTTGGTCCGTTCAATGACATCCGGGATGGGGAAGGCAAATCGCCCCGTCGCGCTTTGCGCGATAGAGCTCTTGTCAGACGGATTACCGGAAGGATCCTTATGGTCCATGTTTCTCCTAAGCGGTGGACTACTCGTGGAGCCACAACAAACACCGCTGTTGCAATACAGCCAACCACGCAAAGCTCTAGCATTGCCAAAGGAACCGTCTGAAAACCGGCCAGGCCCTTGAGCAACTCCATGCTGACAAGCAACCATACCCAACTGAGCGCTCGCAGCAAAAGCCAACCAGATACTGCATATAGCGCGCATGCTCCCACACCCATGACGCACAAAAACAACAGAACCTGGGCTCCCAAAATTACCACGGTAGTGGTTGGAGAACCCCACTGCGATAGTACCGCCATTGGTTGCAAACCCTGCAAGCACGCTACGCTAGCCATGCCAAAGCACACCATGCCAAGCAAAGCCAACATAAAAGCCCGTAGGTTACAACCTACGTTTTTTAGTGCCTTTGATAGACCTCTCATGTTTCCTCCTTCTCTTGCGATTATCACAATAGTCTAGAAATAAACTACTCTGATAAACGCGGGTGATGTTTCACACCCGCTAGAACTTATGCCGCTACCTGATTTGTAGTTAGTGCCAGCTTGCGCAACAGTGAACGCATCTCCTGTTGCCCGCCGTTGCAACCAACCAGCCACGTCTCGCCAAAGACACCCTGGTTAACCAGCTTACTCAGCAAGAGCTGTACACGACAGTCGCAGTACATGATCTTCAGCTCCGTTTGATCCGCATAGGCCAAAGCATCAATCACGCGATCACATCCGTCTGCAGACAAAAAGGTGATGATTTGATCCAACCGCCCACGCTCCCGCAGCTGAGCAAACTCATCAAAGAGCTCCTCTTGATCCGTGTGTCCACGCTGACCCGGCCACACTGGATTTCCATGCCCAGCAATCACCAAAACCTGATGACCGCCAACTTCATGCCACCCAGAGCTAAGTCCGGGAACCGCCAACGGCGTTAGAATTGCTACTCTCATGCTTCCTCCTTCTGCCTGAATTGTCCATCCTTTGAACCTCTCAGAAAAAGGCGGGAGCAGAGCTCATTGAGATACTCCCGTTGTTTACTAGTTAGGCATGTTGTCGATAACCCAAGGATCTCCCCAACACATTAGATTGCCATCGGTTGTTACACCGCACAGCGTTCTGTTGTGTCCGTCAATCGCTGAAAAACGGGCATCAGCCGGAATCTGGTAGATATGCCGTTCGTCCTGAGCCCAGCACTCCATCACGCCATCTTCATACAAGCCACAAAGAAAGTTCGCACCAGGGGCTAGCTGAACCAAGGACGATTCAGCTCTAATTGTGGCGTCATCGGGAAACGGAATCCACTCTCCCCAACACTGCACTGACCCGCGGCTTGTGATACCACAGGCGTAATCGGCAAAGCTCCTGACGGTCGTGAAGGTGCCATCAGGCGCACCAACCAAACCCCAGTCATCACGCTCTTCTCTGATACGCCTGCAGGACACTCCTCCTTGCAGATCTAGTGCGCAAAGAGTGTTGCCAGAGGCCTCAATGAAAGAAAATGGTCCGTCGTACTCAGCGTTGGCGCCTCCACCCCAACACAAAACACTCCCGTTTTCTCTGAGACCGCAAACAATGGCATGGTTCAAACTGATCTGCACAAAGACTTCCTCAGAAGGACAGACTCTATCCAGATTATTTCCGGGGCCTCCCCAGCAAACAGGGTGACCATCCATATCCAGAGCCACACCAATGCCGGGAGAAGCAGCTGCGATAGCCATAAATGGACCCTCTCCAGGACCGGTATTCACGTCCCAGTCGTCGGTCCACCAACAGGTGGGGCTTCCTTGCGTATCAAGAGCGCAGTTGTATCCCACACCAAGAGCAATCTGCTCCCAGTTACCAGGCTCTGGCTGAGGATCTTCGGGATCTGGCTCACACTCCAAGATGCATGCCTCCTCTGCAAAACCAAGCCATGCTCTCTGGCAAAACCCTTGCCAACACTCGTCCCCGTAGCCTCCGCAGAGATAGCCCTCATCAAGTCCGTCAAAAACGCATCCAAGCGCCTGACAGTCTGCACCCACCTCACAGGCCACGCATTCAAGACCGCCCCAGTCCTCATCAATCTCACCGTTGCAATTGTTATCCACCAAGTCGCAAAACTCGGTGGCATCTGGATTGATCCAGTACTCTCCTGGGCTGCAGTCGCCCTCATCCTCAGAGAAACCATCTTCATCCCAGTCAAAGGCGCTATCGCAATCCCAGTAGTTCTCTTGCTCATCGCAGGAAACATCGCAGGACACCACGCGCTCATTGAAAAGGCACAAGCCACGATCCTCATCGCAACCATCAGGCTCCCAAAAACGCACCGCATCATCCTGATGATCTTCGCATCCCACAAACAACCGCCGACAATCCTTGTCCAGCTCGCACGGCGTTACCGGACGAGGAGGCGGCTCGTTGCAGAAAAAACCCTCGCAACCAAGTTCACACGGTGTTACGGTGTGACTAATGACGCAGGATCCCTCTAGACACTCGCCCGTAAAAACGGTTTCGTGAATACTGCCATCCTGACACCAAATCTCCGGAGGAACCGGAAAACAAGAATCATCAAGAAGATTGTCCGGATCCCATGAATGCCGACACTCTGGCTCTACGCAAAAGCCGTCTTCACAGCCAAAGTCGCACTCCTCAATTACAACCTCGTTGATGCAACGGCCGTCGCGGCACTCCCCGGTGTCACGGGAAATGTGCACGTTGCCATCCTCATTGCACCACGCCTCGGTAGACATCCAGCACATGTCCTCATGACGAAATCCTTGTCCATCATATGAATGAAGGCACTCGGGCTCGGGCTGAGGCTCGCATCCGTCGTCAACAAGATCATTACAATCATTGTCGCGCTCATCCCCGCAAATCTCAGGTGCTTCTGGATGAGTAAGTGGGTTGTTTTCGTCACAATCACCCGTGGCGACGCTGAAACCATCACCATCGTGGTCAAAAGCATCAAAGCAATTACCCCACAGATCATCAGTATGACAACCGTTGGGACACGCAATGACCTGTCGCACGTGATCACAAACTCCGTTAGTACACGTGCCAGGCACGCCGTAACGGACAATTGAAGACTCGTAACAAAGAGACCCGCCGCCGCCAGCCTCGCACTCCTCATCAGACGCGCAGGCAATGCAGTCTTCATCTACCTTGCCGTTACAGTCGTTATCAAGCCCATCCCCACAGAGCTCTTCTGGTGGAAAATCTGGCTGACACTCGGGCAGAGGAAAATCAACACCCGGAAAACCCGGCTCAATCTCACCTTCTCCACCATCGGGCAACTCCGGCTGATCCTCTTCGGCCAGCTCTGGCTCACCCTGATGATTTGGCTCTGGCGCAGATTCATCAGCTGCGGCAGGCATTGCCTCTTCTTGGACTGCCTCGCCCTCTACGGTTCGCTCTGCCAAACAACCGGTGATGTTTGCCGCAAAAACAACGGCAAAAATCCAAATAGAAATCCGCATGAAAACCTCCCTTTGGCTCATGTTCTTTCCTTGTTTTTGTTATCTTGAAATGACCTCACCGCTTTCACGGTTTCTTCAGACGACATTTTTCTTGAGATCCCGGATCAAGTCCGGGATGACAGTGGAAATGTCATCTAGAGAAAACGTGGGAGGGCGGAAATTCCGCCGCTCCCGTTAGTTAGTTGTTACAAACACCCTACGTCATCGTCGCAACCGTTTTCACAAACGATCACGTGGTTGCTCCAGTTGCATCGCCCATCGCCGCCACACCCATTGGTGACGCGGCTAAAGAAATACTCCAGATCCCCATCGCTAACGCAGACCACCGGCTGATCAGCACACTGATCATCAGACTCGCACTCCTGTCGGCGAGCCCTTCTACGATCCTCCTGAATTGCGCCCTCGCAGTAGCCGTAGTCACGCGACTGATCTCGCAAAACGTCCAGCTCCCACAAAGACTCTGCGCATCCCTGCTCCTCTCCATTGGCAGAATCAGAGCAGCTGATGTTCTCGCTCACGCACATGGCGTGCTCTTCCCATGCATCTGCGTAGGCGGAGCAGAACTCCCTTCCGTCAGCGCGGTAAAGCGCCATGCCAGCACGATAGCGAACTGCCTGATACTCCACAACAAAGGGAAACAGCGGCGCCTCAGGCTCAGAGCAGAACTCCGCCCACAGGTAGTCATTCCAGAAGTCCACCGGCTCGGCAAACGCCATATCGTCAAAGCACCCAGCTCGTACCGCTTCATCCTGGGCGCTCATCCAACGCTCGCCCTGCGCGCGGCAACCGTCTTCAAGAGCATCCTCTCTGATCTCCTCACAGCTATAGCGCTCAACGCAGTGAATGGCACTTTCAAATGCCTGAACATAGTCCCGACACGCAGGCTCTTCCTGCATCCTTGCATGCTCAACGATGACCCTCTGAGAATCGCACATCTGCTGGGCAACAGCCTCCTCATAGTCGGGAGCACCTTCGTCCACGCAAATAGCCATCTCACAGAACGACTCGTACACGCCCTCGTCAAACGGCCAGAACTCCGGGACAAGCCCGCAACGCGCCTCGTCAGCCAACCGGTCCAGCCGGTCAACGTCAGAGAGAAGCTGGCCACATTGTGCGCTCATCCGGCCGTCAGCCATCCCAGCGCAAGACTCATTGTCTCCAATACAGTCTGCCATCTCGTTAAACACGTTGACAAAATCCTTGCAGATCTGCCGCTCGTCATCCTTCCTCAGAAGGTAAAGTTCAGTCCAGAAATCCTCACACTCCAGCGCCTCCTGCAGATTAGGCGCCGGCTCGTTTTCACAAGTGAGGATGGTGCAGGCGGCCAGGAAATCCCCACGCGGCTCTACACAGTTGTCATCCAAGCAGCCGTAGCGACAGAAGGTAATGCGATCAGAAATCTCACACCAACCGTCCTCATTGCACCGGCCGCCACCATCGTGATACTCGTTTCCTTCGTCCGTGCACCAGGTGACCGGCTCGTCTCCGTTTTGCGGACACTGAGCGCTGCTGTCACAGGCAATGCACTCGCGCAGCTCGTTGTTGTCTACGACGCCGTCGCAGTTGTTGTCAATGTTGTCACAAGGGTCACCCATGCCAGGGTTGATCTTGTGATCGCCATCGTTGCAGTCGCCTTCGTCCTGGGAGAAACCGTCTCCGTCCCAGTCCGCCATGCCACTGCACTCCTCAAAGCGCTCCTCGCTGTCACACCCAAACGGGCATGCGAAGACCATCTGAACCTGCTCGCACACGCCAAAACGGCACGCGCCCGTGTTGCCGATGCTGATGAGCCTTCCAGCCCAACAGCCTACGCCACCACCCAGGCCACACTCATCATCAGTATCACACGGCTGGCAGTCATCGTCTACCACGCCGTTGCAGTCATTGTCAATACCATCCCCGCACAGCTCTCCGCCAAAATCGGGGTGGCACACGGCCTCGCAGATCTCGTTGATCTGCCCGTTGCAGTTCTCGTCCACGCCATTGTCGCAGATCTCGTTGGCTCCGGGGTTGATGTCAGCGTTGAAATCGTTGCAGTCACCCTGCTCGGGCGTCCAGCCGTCGCCATCCATGTCCTCCGGAGCGTCCGGCAGATCCGCAACGCCATCCCCATCTACATCGTCGTCGCAGGCATCGCCAATGCCATCGGCATCAAAGTCAGCCTGATCCGCGTTTGGATGGTTCGGGCAATTGTCTTCTTCATTCACAACCGCATCACGATCATCGTCACGCGGCCTGGGCGGAGCGCCGCCCGGCTGGTTCTCAAAATCCCGATCCGCAAGCGCGCTCTCACACTCAGGCGGATTCTCTTCAGGATCATCCTGGAGGCCACATCGCGGCCAACCATCGTTGTCTGCATCCTCATCGCAGGCATCGCCAATGCCATCACAATCCAGATCAGGCTGCCACATGTCGCCGGCCTGAAGGCCAAACTTCTGCGCGGCACATCCATCCAGATCATCCCGTTCCAGCGGAACCATCGGGTTCGCCAGCTGCGGACAGTTGTCCAGATCCCGATCATCCACACCATCGCCGTCCCAGTCCAGATTGCTCTGAAGACTCTGAGAGTCGGCACCGCCAAACGAGTCAAACTCAGGCGAACAAGCGCCAACAGCCAGAAGCAACGCACAGGTCAAAAAACGCATATTCCCTCCCTTAATTAGGAAATGCACAAGTAAAAAGAACACAACTAACGTTTAGTTTTCTTCAGGTGAAATTTTTGTGAGATCCCGGATCAAGTCCGGGATGACATTTCCAATGTCACCTAGAGAAAACACGGGAGGGCGGCTGTTCCACCGCTCCCGAAGTCTAGAGTTCTGGAGAATCATGCACCCAGAAATAGCCATCGTCGTCGCAAAAGACATTTGGCCGTATTTCTCTTTCGCAAACGGTCGCGCATTGCAACTCACCGCTCAGACTGATTGCACACGCACTATAGTAGTCTGCACTGAAGGCGGAGTACTCTTCATTCAAAGCAGCACAAAGCCTTTGGTCATCACCGTGACAGGTCAAAACACCCGAACTTCCAAGTGTCATGTATCCCAGAAGAGTACGGTCGTATGCGTACACGTCGTCGTATCGCCTTTCAACCATTCTCATCCCAAACCGATCAGTGGCGCAGTAGAGCTGATTGTTGCGGCTAATACCACACCCCAAATGCCTACCCATGGTGACGAACTCATCAGATGGCATTCGCCAAGGCTCGTAATCCTTGTAAAGGGTACGGCGAAAACACTCCAACCGCCCATCTTCATACAGCATGCAGTAGTGCAAGCGATCGCCAGATCCCAGATATTCGCGGACTTGCCTTCTTTCTGCAGGTGGCGGAAAACTTTCCATCATCGCGCCAGGTCCCTTTATGTCGGGATGACATTGCAAAGAGCCGTCTGCATACTCACCACACCAACCCAATGTAGACAAGTGGAAATCTACGTAGGACAGGCCTTCTGAATGCTCGCTTTCAAAGACGTGCACACCCTGCTGTCCCCAGCAAACAACGCTACCCGCCTCATCAATGCCGCATGGGATGTGACGCATGTAGCCGATCTTTACATAGGCTCTGTCCGGCACAGCAGAGACACCAAATGAGGCAGCGCCTTCTGGCCCCTCATGACCCCAACAGGAAACCTTGCCATCCGTGCGCATCGCGCATGCAGACCACGTGTGGACCTCTATTTGCTCCCAGGCGAGAGGCGTTTGACTCTCACTTGACTCGCCCGGAATCTGCCGAGCATCCAGACAACCAGCCGCCAGAAGCACGCACATGAGCGCAGCAAACTTTTTCATCTTTCCTCCGTGAATTGTAGACGCTGAAAAGATCTCTTCTAACCAAAACCGAGATCCTTCTTCGCCACAAGGCGAATCAGGACGACCTTCGGTCGGTTTTCTGTAGCCCTGGAGCTTGTCCTTCCAGAGCTAAAGAAAATGCCGGACGCGACGCTACGCGCGTCCGGAAACTAACGTTTAAATGCCGCCAGACATTCTAGCGACTCAACCTACGCAAGCACAGAACGCCCCACTCAGGGCGGAACCGAATGCTATGCGCAATCATGCCGGCAAACATGCACGCTGCAAAGATCACGGCGCTGCTCTGGCGCGTGATCCCATCGTGCAGCCACACGGCGTTACCCACCATATACAAACCACCCGCAGACACGAATGCGACCGGCAACATCCACCAGCCGCCGTCCGTCACGAAGTCCCGGAGCAACATGCCCACCGCCGTGGCATACACCACCACCATGCCATGCATGATAAAGGTGAGTATCCCAAACATGGGGCGTTGCAAAACACAGGCAGCCAGAGTAGCGCCGTACATCAGCGCTAGCACCAAGAACTTCTTTGTTGAACTTTTCACTGATCCCTCCTTCTTATCATGAACGTCCGAAAGACGGCGTATCCGCAAAGTGCCACAAGGGTACTAACTGCGCAGATCACAGCGCTTTTGAAGACCGGCACCAGAAGACAAACTCCGGTAACACTAAGGCCTCCAAAAAGCAGAAGCACTCCCAGCATGTCTAGCGGATCGTTCAAATCCAACTTCATGCGATACACTCCCCTTAGCAGTATAGCGGTATCAACGATCACGTGTCGTGCTCTGTTTGGCTACTCGCCATGTCGTCTCCGACTCTGGTCGCCCAAACGAAAACTCCTTCTTGCTTTTGTCCTCATCTGATCTTGCTGATCTGATGTGACCTTTCGCCAAGACCCACACCGCGACTCCCTCGTAGGGATGGCTTCTCTGAGTAGCATAGTACTCAAAGTCATGAAAGCTGATAAGTCGGTTTAGCTCTAGACGCTGTACGCAATTTGTCATTGCGGAATACGCCCTTAGAGAGGCAACCAGCTTTGCCTGCTCTAAACTTCCGTGGTCGGCAGAATAGGCAAACTGCTGCGCCATAACAACATCGTTTGGACCCAGTCTCTTATGCCCACACGTCCAGCCCACAGGCCAGTGATCCGGCTTTTGATCTCTCTCTGGCATTCCGGTGGCGCATCCGCTCAGGAGTGCCACCAGGAGCAACAATGAAACCCTACTCATGCCATCTCCTTTTTCTTGATTTCTGCTTTGCGGGAACACCGGAAACCTGAGCAAAGATGAACCTGCTCTGATCTTCCCAGATAACCCGCTCGTACCGCACGCGTGAAGGTTCTGTTGTGGGATCCTTTACGTACATGCAGTACGTAAGTAGTTGGTGTGCGTAATCCTGAGCATCGTGCACTTCTTGCTGGCTTGGATGCTGCGTTTTTGCGACCACCCAACCAATGACGGTTATGCGTCCGCTCTGATCCGGCTTACAGTCAACCGCATCCTGAAGTTCTGGCCCTCGCTGCGATACTCCTGCGCATCCGCTCAGGAGCAGCAGCAAAACAAAGATGAATCCTCGTTTCACATTAACTCCTTTTTACCGACTCCCACGAGCAGGCAAAGCTGGCGCAACAAAGTAAGCCCCACGACGCTTCCATCCATGGGACAGAGCTTCGTCAGTGGACAGATTTAGCACAACAACATCTTCGCGCAGCACTACGTCCTTGCGGATTCTTCGCGGCCCTCTTTTACTGGACGCTGCGAACAAACTAAGACGGCTTACAGCTCTCAGAGTTGTCGCTCGGTCGCGATGCAAAGCTTCTTCAGGTGCGCCTTCTGTGCTGATGAAAACAGCCCGCGCTCCTTCTTCAAACCGTGCTTTGATATCTTCCATGTAACCCTCCGGTATTTTTCTCCTCATCTCTACCATATACCTATATATAGCAGGAAAAAAGATGCGAGCGATACGCGCTCGCGCTGTTTTAACCTCCCTTAACTACCGATTCCACTATCTCAAACACTTCCTTAGGACTCAACCTACTGCCGCTTCTATCTGGATGCTTTGGCGAGCCACCAATGGTGCTACTGCCGCCCCAGCCAAGCTCGCGCAAGGCAAGCGTGTGCAAGATAGTGCCGGCAACATCGCCAGGTCCAACCGGAAAGTGCGGAACGAAATCGGATCGCTTTACTACGGTGTAAAAGTGACTTCCATCTCTAAGCGGCCGATACACCACCGCCTTGTTAATCCCTCTCTTGTAGAGTTGGTTGGTGCCACCACCCGTCGCCATTACCCATCCACCTGTTCCGGTGCAGAGAATCTGCAGTCCTTCTTCTTCAAGCAGACCTACACCGCCGCTGAGCTGTCCGGAGACAACCTGGCTAATACGATCAAGGCACTCGCTAAGAATGACTAGCATATCCTCCTGCTCCGCTTGCTTGTGGATGTGTAGCGTTGGACCTATCGCGCCACGAAAATAGGTAAAGCCTAGCTCTGGGTTAGCAATGGGATAAGACGGCCCAAAGGCGTCTACCTTTCCCACGACGTCTACCAAGGCCCTCACCCTCTCTCGCGCTTTTGGATCCTTAAGCTGTTCCCGGTTTGCCAAAAGCCAGACGGAAAGCGCCACATCACCATCAATGTCATTGATGTAGACGTTGAACCCCGAAGGATCCAAGCCGAGCAGCAACGCATCAAAGACCTGCTGGCATGTTGCGCTGGTAACGTGCCTAAGGCAGCCAGCGTGGTGATCAAAGCTGTAGCGCTGAGCAGCAGAATCAATCTGCGGCCCCTGCACATAGCCGTCCAATGCGATGCTCTTGCTAGGCAGATCATCAAAGCCAGCCTGAGCACCGCGCTGAGCGATCAGTGTAAAGTCAAAAGGCATAATCCCCCCCTCTTGTGTTTTTCTTTCTCCTTCTTTCTGCAGCACATGAATCTGCTGCAAGAAGAAAGATGCGAGCCGAGTCAAACGACTCGCATAATTTAAGTACCCCTTAAAGGTAGTGCCCGAAACGTGAAATGTTCTACGTTCCTGCTACCCACTGCTCCGGCTGCAATACCGAGAATCTTCATGCTATTTTCTCCTTAGCGTCTGCCTTAATATTCAGGTTGAGACAAGTGCCGTGCGGTATAAAACCACCCAGCAGTCAGGACCAAACTACCAACCCAGACCCAACGATTAAACGGCTGTTCAAACACCACGAAAGTGCCGTAGCAGTTAATCATGGATGAAAGGATCAGAAACGCACACAAATGAACCTTTGTGCGAAAACTTGGTCCACTCCCCGGTGGCATCTCGCTAACGCCAGCCAGAGCAATCAATCCCACGATCATGCTCATCATGCCTACGAGTATGTGGGATCCAAAATACGTATATGCAACGAGCTCAAGGATCGGCTCCATTCTTCTCCTCCTATCGCACACCCCTAAAGATGTTGATCCAAACCCCAAACGCTGCAATGTCCACCAAACAGGCAAGACCCACGCTCGGAAGCAGGAAAATGGCAGCGACAGCCAGGACCGACCACATCGTGCCCCACATTGCCTTGCTCACCGAAGGGCTGTTGGGGTTAGGCGCTAGAATGGCAAACGCCACTCCGCCAAATCCCAGAAGACCGTGCACCAAACCAGAAACAAACAGAACAGGTCCCATTTTTCCTCCCATGTGTTATCCAACCTTATCGCTGTCCACAGAATGGACACTGATAAAGCCTCGAGCCGCGCCGCGTTCGGCGGGCTCGAGCAGTAAATGTTAGTAAATATCTTGCGGCATAGACGCAAGAACGTAGTAAATGCCCGTAACGGGATGCTCCCAACTCTTGCGAACCCGTGGCACTACCTTCAGGCCGACCACCTCCATCTCATCCACGCTGCTGCCACGCAGACAATCAATGATGTGCGCAATGGCGCGGCCATGAGCATCATCCTCGCCGTCTTGCGGACTGACCCCCACGGCCAGCACCTCACCACCTTCATCAGTGGTGCAGCTCTGGGTGGTAGTGATCCAGCCAGGCAACTCCACTGGCGGCGCCAGCGGCTCGGCCTTGGCCAAAACCACCTCTGCGCTCACCGGCTTTTGCGCCGTTGCGCATGCCGTGGAAAGGGAAAAGATCAAGGCGATAGCAAACACACTTTTCATTACACGCTCCTGCTCAAGTTATACAGCCTCATCACAATCCACGCAATGGACTCTGATAAAGCCGCGAGTGAGTTTCCCCTCTCGCGGTGATCCTGGGCTTTCCTTTCCCACGATCTAGGACGCGAGCAACTCTTGAAGGTACTCTCGCTCACCGGGTGCGCCGGCCTGCTCGACCCAGTCCATAAGACGTTTAATCCCTTCGATATTCCCTGCGGCTCCCAGCGTGGTTAGCTGCAAACGCAGCCGTTCACGCTGCTGCCGCTTAGCTGCGCGCTCACGCGCAAGCTGCCAACCATTTCTACGTGCAGCCATCATTCCTCCCTTGCTAGTCTCTCCCCAATCTGGCCCAGCCTCAGCTAAGCCAGTTAGGGGAAATACTATTTAAAAAGCCCACTTTTGATGTGACGGCAGGTATCTAAGACACCATAGCTTGTCGTCACGCCAAAACTGAGCGTTTTACCAAGAAATCAGGCTGACAAGCTCGCCTTTTTTACTCTATATATTGTACTCCTTTACTTCCTCAACACATTACTATAGCACAAAATGAGGCTTTTGTCAAGAGGCGATCGCCATTATTTGGCTTATTTTAGCCATTTTTTATAATCTTATGGTAGACCAAAAAGGACTCTTTTATCTTGACAATACTTTCTTTTTGTGCTATAGTGATTTGTTACTCAAAACGCTCTGTTTCAACCCATCGCAGGAGTAAAGATGAAATTCATCACACCCTTAGTCTTAATCGCACTAACAAGCGGTTGCGCGACCGGCGCACCTGTTGCCAAAAAGAGTACCAAGGCTGTCAGCTGGCAAGAATCCGAACTTTGGACGCAAGCTAAAGCAGAAGATCATTTGACCATTCTGCAGCACTGCATGACGTACCAAAGGCTGGTTTCGCAAACCACCAACCCAGCAGCACCACATCAGGTTCTTCGCCCCTGTTTGGACAAGGCAGATGTGCAGCTCATCAGGCTGTCAGAAGAATTGCATATCAAACTCTCAGCCCTCCAAGCTCTCAAAGACAGGGCTAAGCCAACGGTTGCCAATTCAGTGGACACAACGTGTGCCCAAAGAGATAAACAGTTAGCTACTTACGACCTTTTCCGCAGAGCATGGACGCACGTGTATAAGGCTCGGGAAACCATTAAGGAATACCTCCACGGAAGTAGCCTTAAGAATCTCAGAGAGGAGTCGTTGCGACTGGAGACTTTGTTGTCTCTCATGCCACCACTCTTAAATGCCACTCGCCTATAAGCAACACGCTCGAGCGCTTCACGCTCGAGTTTTTTATTGAGCTACACTTGACACAAACCCGCAGATATGCTAGTGTAGAAACGGTATTAACCATAGCTACTGAGGAGCTTTTTGATGAGATATACCCTCCTTTTGCTTGCAGCAGTACTTTTTACATCATGTGTCAGTTCGCCCTCAGAAAAACCGACTGCCAATCAGCTTTTTACGCAGTGCGCATCGCAACCAATGAACGCTTACAACCCGCTTAGGGCGTGTCTTGATCGCCACACCAATGTGCATGTCACCACTGCAGTGGTACCCACTGGGGAACTCATGAGTTGTCTATGTAGCGCACGTAACGACCTGGAATACTACGCCACTCTGTGGCTTGTTGATTACAAACAATATGTGGATATTCAGAAGAAAAATAAGCGTAACCGCTCACGCTTTGTCTACATTGAAGGGATCAAAAAAAATCTGATGACCGCTTCAGATGCATCAGATAACGCCCGCCAATCAATCCAGAGCTACGGAAAAGGGGCAGCGCAATCATGCCAACAAAAAGGTGTCCAACGTGAAAGCGTGGACGCCTCGGACATGGTAAAAACGGCCGACGAACTTGACCGAGCTTTGGAGCGAGTCCACATTGACAGCTGCACATTCCTACACCTTAGAAGCAGCTCCTAGGAGTACTTCAGCCATGCGTCTAAGACGCGTGGTTTTTTTGTAGATGGTAATTTCCTATTTTTGTCCGTTTGAGAGAAAACAGAGTGGCAGGAATCTTAAGACGATCCCCTACCACACTTGCAAGTGATCTAATGTATGTACCCGATGAGACATTAAAACTCATTCTCAAAACAGAAAAATTTTTGTGATCTACCTGCTTCCACGATGAGATAATTTCTTCTTGCCTGAAATCACCACGTACTTTTTTTATTGAATTAATGATATCTTCTAAACTCACTGATCCAGTACCCTCAAAGACAGCATTTCTGACTATCATCATTTTTTTTATTACAGGCACTTTTTCTCCAGCTCTTGCATAATGCCACAGCGGTCTGCCATTTACTTTGTAAGAGCTGTAATGCGGAATCTCAAGTTCATGCTCTCCCACTAGAAACGCAAGATCAAAATCTTTGATAGCCAAAACCTGCTCGCTCTCTTGAACCATACCCAAAATATCTCCCGTATCGGTTGAAGCTCCCAAAAGAATCTGCGCCTCATACGTTTTGTCTAGCCCCAAAAATTCATCCTTGCGGTGAACATCCTCTGCGGTGAGAATCAAAAGTAAACCCTCTGCCATGGGATCTAGCCTGCCTGCGTATGTCATGGGAACATCTTTTTGATCTGGATGATTATGTTTATATTCCTTGATCATGTCTAGCGGCGACTTTCCTACTGGTTTGTTCAGCTGTAGTATCATAGTATTCCTCGTCATTGCGAGCGCAGCGAAGCAATCCCGTCGCTTAGAGAACAACCCCTTCGGACAGGTCTCGCCAATCTGGATTCATGCTATTTATCAAATCTATTTTTCTCCGCCTTGAACCGCCCTTTATTTTCTTCTCAGCAATTATTGCCTCTTCTGGCGATCCAAAACGTTCAAAGTAAACAATCTTGCTTACATTATAACGAGCAGTGAAACCACTGCTCGTTTTTGATTTATGCTCCCAAGCTCGCCTGAGAATATTATTTCTCATACCGGTGTACAAAACGGTATGCCTATTGTTTGTAGCGATGTAGACGAAGTACTGTTTCTTCATACCTTTATTTTTAGCGGCGGGATTGCTTCGTCGCTTCGCTCCTCGCAATGACAAAAAATTATTTCCCAAACCCTACCCACGCTTTTTGTTTTTCTATTTCTACATCGTATCCTACCAAATCTGGCCTCTCAAATTTAACCTCTGAAGCGTTCGTGCCTTTTGCTATTGCATCTGCATACTCTTGCGCAACATCCTTAAGTTGCTCAGGAAGCTCTATATATATAGGTATAACATCTTTTATAGTAAGCCCTGCTTTTTTTCTGGCACTGTTTATCTGACGGGTAATCTCTCTTGCTTGCCCTTCTTTTTTTAGCTCTGGAGTAATCTTTGTGTCCAACTTGAAACTATCTGACACCCCAACACTTTTTACATTGAGCTCCTCTAAAATCAGGTGATAATAATCCTCAGATAATTCTTTGTTATCTATCGCCAACCTGGCCAAAGGCTGTCTTACTTTTATGCCCGCACGAGCGCGCGCTGCCAAACCTTGCTCCACAATTTTTCTCACTACAGCCATATCTTCCAAGACGTCACTCTGGACATCCCCACCTTTTGGCCACTGAGCAAGATGAACAGACTCTTGCTGTCCCACAGCCTGGTACATTCTCTCAGCCAAAAAGGGCATGACGGGCGCCGCTACTTTTGACAGCTCTGTGAAAACCTTTTTCATGGTAGAGACCACATCTATCTTTTGCTCTGTCTTAACTCTGTCTCTAGATCTACGCACGTACCACGTTGAAAAATCAGAAATAAATTCTAACAGAGGCCGAGAGGCATTTTGAAGATCATAATTCTCATATGCCACGGTCACCTGTGCTATCAACTGATTGAGCCGTCCCATAATCCACTTATCCAAAACATGCTCGCTCGTTTTTGCGTTCTCATCAACGTCCTGCGCATGAAGATCATAAAATGCCATGATATTCTCCATTATCATCACCACCTTTTTATAAATCTCATCAACACCTTTTTCATGAAAACTCAAATTCTCTGCTCGCACCACCGGAGAGCTCATCAAATAAAACCGCAAGGCGTCTGATCCGTACTTCTCCATTACGTCCATAGGGTCCGGATAATTTTGCAGGCGCTTACTCATCTTTTTTCCGTCATCTGCCAAAACGATTCCGTTCACTATTACATTTTTATACGCGGGGCTATCAAAAAGAGCAACAGCAAGCACGTGCATGTAATAAAACCACTTGTTTGTCTGGTCTGCTCCCTCTGCAATAAACTCAGCGGGAAAATTTTTCTCAAACAATTCTTTGTTCTCAAAGGGGTAATGCATCTGGGCGTACGGCATAGAGCCGCTCTCAAACCAGCAATCCAAAACATCGGGGATACGTTTCATTTCTTTTCCGCAACCACAGGGGACTGTTATCTGATCCACAATATGTTTATGCAGATCCTCTACTTTTTGTCCGCTTTGTTTTTCTAAATCCTCTACCGACCCAAAAACTTTTATCTCCCCGCAATCGCATTTCCAAAGAGGCATTACGGACCCCCAATATCTTTGGCGAGAAATACTCCAGTCCCGTGCGCCCTCTAGCCACTGACCAAATCTTCCTTTCTTTATATGAGCGGGCATCCAATTAATCTGATCTGCCAACTCTATTGCCCTGCTCTTTATTTGAGTAACCTTAACAAACCACGCGGACGTGGTGTAATTAAGGAGCGGACTATCACACCGCCAACAATGCGGATACGTATGCTCATACTTTTCTTTTGAAAAAAGAAGCTCTTTGCCGGCAAGATATTTAATAATCAAAACGTCCGTAGCAGTAGGCTCATCTTTTGCTTTAACTTCTACCCCTGACCAATCAGTCACCGCTTTAGTAAACCTACCGTCGCTGCCAACATGTTGAACAAAAGGCAGTTGATGAACTTTTCCTGCATTAAAATCATCCTCTCCAAAACCAGGAGCTATGTGTACTATTCCAGTACCCGTATCCGTTGTGACAAAATCAGCACAAATGACCGTAAAGGCATTATCTATAAAATCTATTGAGGTGTCACCCTCAAAATACGGAAACAGCGGCTCATATTTTTTCCCAACCAAATCGCTAGCGCTCAAACGCTCTACCTCCTTGTAATCTTTATCCTTAAAAACTTCTCCCAACTGCGGCACTGCCACAATATAATTACTCCCTTCAAAAGACACCTTTATATAAGGTATGTCTGAGCCTACGGCAAGCGCCACGTTTCCAGGCAGTGTCCAGGGTGTTGTTGTCCATGCCAACAAATAGGTATCTGGCTCATCGCACAGCTTAAACTTTGCTGTGACAGCAAGATCTTTCACCATTTGATAACCTTCAGCTACTTCAGCTTGGGCTAGTGTCGTCTCGCAGCGTGGGCACACGTGCATTGGCTTGCGATCCTCATAGATCAAGCCTTTTTTCCAAAGCTCAGAGAAGACCCACCATACACTTTCCATAAAATCCTTATCCATGGTTTTGTAGTCTTCCTCCATGTCTACAAAACGACCTAGACGCTCTACTACTTTTTTCCACTCATCAGCGTAGGTCATCACTTTGCTGTGGCAGGTAGTATTAAACTTTTCTATTCCAAGAGCCTCAATATCTTTTTTTGAATTCAAACCTAATTCTTTCTCAACCAAATTTTCTATCGGCAAACCATGACAGTCCCACCCCCATTTACGCTCTACGCGTTTTCCATTCATGGTCCAAAAACGAGGCACAACATCCTTCATTACACCGCCAACCAAATGACCGTAATGCGGCAGTCCCGTAGCAAACGGCGGCCCATCATAAAACACAAAACCAGCTTCCTTTGGATGCTGCTCAATAGATTTTTTGAAGACATCGTTTTCTTTCCAAAAGGCGATGATTTCTTTTTCTGAGATATTCATGGCTTTTAGCATACGCCTTAGCTGATACTTTGTCTAGCCCCCACCCTCTTGGTATAATGTGTCTATGCCAAAGAAAAAACCAACGGTTATAATAGGCGGAGACCACGGCGGTCACAAGCTTAAAGGAGTTATAAAAAAGTTGCTTAAAGTTGAACTGGGGTATAAGGTTGAGGATGTGGGAGCAAAAAAATTTGATGAGGTAGATGACTACCCTGATTTTGGCGCTGCGGTGGCTCAGAGAGTGCAGGAAACCGGCCATATGGGTATTGCACTGTGTGGTAGCGGCATAGGTATTTGCGTTGTCGCCAACAAGTTTAAAGGAGTGCGCGCTGGCACCGGCTACAATGTTGCTGTGGCAGAGCAAATGCGTGCAGACGATGATGTTAATGTATTATGTTTGGCAGGAAGACAGACATCGCCAGACCACGCAAAGGCAATCGTCAAGAAATTTTTAGAAACACCGTTCTCAAAAAAGGAGCGGCACCAAAGGAGGCTAGAAAAAGTGGAGAAACTTGAATCATGAAAATTGTCCCCGCGCTACTGGTGAAAAGCCAAGAAGAATTTGAAGAGCGCTTTGCCCTAGCATCTTCTTTGTCTGATGTCGTCCAGATAGACATTATGGACGGCAGCTTTGTTCCTTTTGAAAGCTGGGCGGATCCTCAGGAAGTTAAAAAAATGGATCGCCGAGCAGATATTGAACTGCACCTTATGGTCAGCGACGTACAGACTCACCTAAAAGCATGGGCACAAATTCCTAATGTTAAACGCGCCATCTTTCACTTTGAGGCGTATCAAGATAACGCAGATATTCATGATTTACTTGGTACCATTGCCTTTTATGGATGGCAGACCGGCCTTGCCATAAACCCTGATACACCAACTGATGTGCTGTATGAATTTGCCAGCAAACTTAACGTGGCACTCTTTATGGGCGTAACGCCGGGACAGTCTGGCCAGCCATTTGAAGATATCATTGTGGAGAAAATCAGGGACTTCAAAAAAAAGCATAGAAAAGTTGTCGTTGCCGTAGATGGTGGTGTGAGTGAAAAAACCATACCTGATTTGCGCGATGCCGGCGCCGAGCTCTTTGGGGCATCGTCTGCCATTTTTGGGGCAAAGGATCCAATGGCAGCATACAAAAAATTAGAGGGGCTACTGTAAAATTGTGCGGGCCCTGCCCGCACGTTTTATTACTATGGAGGATCAGCATAAAAAAAATAATCCGGAGATAGAAACAGAGCAAAAACCAGAAGTGTCTTCTGAGCTTATTGATATGCGCATTGATAAGCTTATGGATACGCTGCGCACGGATCCTGCTTTGCAACCCATAAGGTCTCTTGTCCACGCCTTGCCACAAAGCCAAGTTTTTTTAGTTGGTGGATCTATCAGAGACGCGGTGGTAGGCGGAGATAGTAAAGATTATGATTTTGTTGTCCGTGGCGCAAGTGTAGATCAGATACTTAAGCACTGCAGTCACTACGGCAAGGCAATACTAGCAGGGGAAAAACGTTTCGCGGTCATAAAATTGTACCCAGAAGGCTCAGATGAAGAGATAGATATAGCGCTGCCCCGCACTGAGCAATCTAATGGAGAAGGCTACAAAGATTTTGATATTATACCGGATCAAAATCTTCCCATAGAAGAGGACTTAGCACGCCGAGACTTTACCTTTAACGCCATGGCGCTTGATGTGAGCACCGGCAAGCTCATTGATCCTCACAACGGAAAAGAAGATTTGCTGGGCGGTGTGGTGCGTTTTGTTGGAGATCCAGATAAAAGACTAGAAGAGGATCTATCGCGCATGCTCAGGGGGGTTAGATTTGCTGTAAAATACAATTTTGAAATTGAGAAAAGGTCAGCGGCAGCCATTTCCCGCCATGCAAAACGTATCAATGAAAAAACCAGTGAAGACGAGTGGAAGGTAGCGCGCGAAAAACTAGGAATTGAGCTTTTAAAAATGATAGACGCTCACCCATTGCGCACCCTTGATTATCTTGATAGCTCTGGATTGCTAGAGCATGCTTTCCCAGAATTTCACAGACTAAAAGTAGTGCAGCAAAATCCAGAATACCACCCAGAAGGAGACGTGTTCACCCACACGCGCATGATACTAGAGAACCTTCCAAACGACGCTTCTTTAGAACTAAAGCTCTCTGCACTTTTCCATGACGTAGGCAAATACACCGCTCTTCAAATGACCTACAAAAAGGATGGGCCACACCCCTATAAAAAAGATACTGTCGTTAAAGCAGGAGAACGTATTGATATTACGGATCCAGAAGAATTCTTTTCTGATGGCAGATATAACCCAGAAATTCACAAAAGCCAAAATATTGGACACGACAACGCCAGCGTTGAAATACTTAATGAGCTCATAGATAAACTCTCTCTTACGGTGGAGTACTCACCTGGGGAAAAAATAGACTGGAAGCGTGTGCGTTTTAACGTACAGTGGCACCTGCTGCACGGCGTAGCTGAAATGCGCGAGAGCCGGATAGAAAAAATTCTCTTTGATAAAAATCGCGAGCCTCGTTGGGATCTTGTGCAGCTCTGCAATGCCGACGCAATGACGGATGATAACTCTAGAGCAATCGCAGCAAAAGAGCGTATTGAGCACATGCTTGCTATCTATGAAAAACGGGCAAACGAGCCAGACACCACAATGAACAAAGGTTTTTTTGATGCTTTATTTAAAAATGCTGAACTCAGGGAGCTGGGACTTAAACCTGGTCCGGTAGTACATGCAATCAAGGAAGCCTTGCGCGATGAAGAATTAAGTGGCAGGATACAAAGTACAGAAGATGCCATCTCTTTTATAAAAGCGTTTTTAAAAACTAACACGGATGTAGACTGGGAAGAGCGCCGATACGCAGCCAATCCAGAAAAGCTTTCTGACATGCGAGAGCGCAGAGCAAAAAGAGAAGCGCGAAGAAAAAGAAAAAAAGAAAGACAAAAAAATAAATGAAAAACTACACCCTCAACATACTTTTGATTATTGCCACCCTTCTTTTTGGATACCTGCTCTGGCCATATGTTACGCCGCTGATCCTGGCCTCTATTGCGGCGGTGCTTGCCATGCCGCTTCATAAGCACATGCAGAAACTGGTAAAAGACAAGGGTAGCGTATCAGCTCTTTTGACCACTGCGGTAATTGTAATCATCATTGGCATACCTCTTACTATTTTTGTTGGTCTACTCTCCAGAGAAGTCATAGATGTTATTATTACCGCCCGCGATTTTGTAGCAGAAGAAACAGCAGGAACTCAAACACAAGATCTTCTTGCTCTTAAACAAACCATAGAGCAGGCAGATTTTGGTGTGGCTATAGATGTAGATAAAATTCTCACGTCAGTGGCAACCTCTATCAAAGACATGGGGAGCAAACTTCTGCAGGGCGCAGGCGCGCTGGCAGCAGGTGTAGCTAATTTTGCCGTAGGTCTCACCATATTTATCATCGCCCTGTTTTTCCTCATTAGAGACGGACACGCGCTTATTGCACATATTAAAAACAGTGCTCTGCTTGATAGAGGCGCAGCCGACAAACTGTTTTCTCGTTTCACAGAAGTGGTAGATGCCATAGTGGTAGGCAATTTGGTTATTGCTGCCATTCAAGGAACTGTTATTGCGATCGCCTTCCCTATCTTTGGACTTGGCAATGCCATACTGGCAGGACTGGCCACCGCCATTTTAGCGCTGATCCCAGCGGTGGGACCGCTGATGCTTATTTTGCCTGCTTCAGCCTATTTATATGTAAGCAGCGGATGGCTCTGGGCTGTTGTGTTTGCTTCTCTTACTATTTTACTAACCGCAGTAATAGACAATATTCTAAAACCTATCCTGCTTGAAAGAAGGCTGCGTGTACACTCACTCATTGTTTTCCTCTCTCTCTTTGGCGGTATATCTGTCTTCGGATTTTTAGGAATCCTCTACGGCCCGCTTATTGCCGCACTCTTTTTGACACTACTTGATATCCGTTTAAAAAAGGGTTAAACTATTGCAAAGCTCTATCGCTTGCCCATCGCAAGCTTTTTATTTCTTAACACCATGCTATGTACGATCTGGTTATTATTGGAGGGTCTATCTCTGGCGTTGCGGCGGCGATATATGCCGTGCGCAGAAAACTTAATTTTGTGTTGCTTTCAAAAGATATTGGCGGAGAAGTAGCTCTTGCTGGAGAGATAAAAAATTACCCCGGAATTTTGGATACCACCGGCGTGGACATGGCCGCAGTTTTTAGAGAGCAAATAAAAAGTTATGAAATGCCTTTTGAGGAAGGCGCGGAGGTTACCGGCATCACACAAAAAGATGGCGCGCATGTTGTTACCGCAAAAGTAGGAGAGGAAGAAAAAACCTATGAGAGCAAAAGTGTAATTATTGCCACCGGCATTCACCCAAGACACTTAGGCGTTCCGGGAGAAGAAGAGTTTTATCACAAGGGAGTCACCTACTGTACGGTGTGCGACGGCCCTCTCTTTAAAGGAAAAACCACTGCCACCATTGGGGCTGGAAACAGCGCGCTAGAAAGTGCTATCATGATGGCCGGAATTTCAGAAAAAGTATATTTAATTTCAAACAAAAAAGAATCTGAGGGAGAGGGTTTCCCCAAAGGTGATGGCATTTTAGTTGAAAAAATTAAGGCAATGGATAACGTGGAGATTATCTATAATGCTCTTACGCAAAAAATAGAAGGAGATCAAATGGTAAGCAGTATCACATACAAAGATGCTGATTCTAATGAAGAAAAAACAATAGAGGTGCAAGCCGCAATGGTTCACATTGGATTTGTGCCGAATTCAGATTTTGTGCAGTGTGTAGAAAAAGACAAGGCAAAACAAATTGTTACCGATAAGTTGTGCCAAACCTCGTGCGATGGGATTTTTGCGGCCGGAGATGTAACTGATATCCCATACAAACAAATCGCCATTGCTGGCGGACAAGGTGTGACAGCATGCCTGAATACCATAGACTACCTGAACAAGCAAAAGTAATTAAAAAAGCCGCTTAAACGCGGGTTTTTTAATATGGTATAATAGCTCCGATGGGTCTGACTGACAGAAAACTCAAATCGCTTGAGAAAAGAGCAAACAAGATTCGGCAAGATGTTATAAAAATGCTGCTTGAAGCTGGCAGCGGACACAGTGCTGGACCTTTGGATTTGGCGGATATTTTTACCGCTCTATATTTTCATGTTCTCAAACAAAACCCGCACACGCCAGCGGATCCAAAGCGTGATCGGGTTTTTTTGTCTGCCGGACATGTCTGCCCCGTGTGGTACATGACCCTAGCGCACGCTGGATATCTTTCGCGCCATGAGGCTCTCACCACACTGCGCAAATTAGGTTCACGTCTTCAGGGTCATCCTCACAAAAAAGGCCTCATTCCTATTGAAAACGCAAGCGGTCCGCTGGGACAGGGAATCTCGCAAGCCGCGGGCTACGCTCTTGCAGCTAAAATGGAAGGAAAAAAATTTGAGACGTTTTGCATTTTGGGAGATGGTGAACAAAACGAGGGTCAAGTGTGGGAAGCGTATATGTTTGCAGCTGCCAACAAGCTAGGAAACCTCACTGCCATTATAGATAGAAACCATATCCAAATAGACGGCATGACAGATGATGTTATGCCGCTAGGGCAGCTGCGCTATAAATTTGAAGCGTTTGGATGGTCTGTAATAGATATTGATGGCCACAACATGAGAGAAATTGTTGACGCATGTGAAAGAGCAAAAAACGCTGCAGACACCCCCGTTGCCATAATTGCACATACCATTCCCGGAAAGGGCGTGGACTTTATGGAGTACAAATACGAGTGGCACGGAAAACCACCAAACAAAAAAGAAGCAAAAGAAGCACTAGAAGATCTCAGAACACTCGGAAAAAAAATTGAAGGCGAGCACCATTGATTATGCTAGCTAAACATCTTCACAAAAAGCTCTTCACCAAACCAGAGTTAATCCCCACCAGAAACGGATACGGTGAAGGCCTGGTAGAAGCAGGAAAAAAGGATAAAAATATTGTTGTCCTCTGTTGTGATCTCACTGATTCCACAAGAAGTGCTGGATTTAAAAAAGCGTATCCGGATAGATTTGTGGAATGCGGGGTAGCCGAGCAAAACATGATGGGACTAGCCGCTGGAATGGCAAACTTTGGAAAAGTTCCTTTTACTGCGAGCTATGCGGCCTTTTCTCCAGGCAGAAACTGGGATCAAATTAGAGTATCAGTCTGCTATGGAGAGGCAAATGTAAAAATTGCCGCAGCTCATGCCGGTATTTCCGTTGGCCCCGATGGCGCCACTCACCAAGCTCTAGAGGATCTAGCTTCCGTTAGAGCATTTCCAAATCTGACTATTTTTTCCCCCTGTGATTCTGTAGAAACAAAAAAAGCCACGCTGGATGCTGCAAAAATAAAAGGGCCGGTATATATTAGGTTCGCTCGTTCAGCGACGCCAGTCATAACAACAGAAAAATCTTCGTTCAAACCAGGAAAGGCAGAAATCCTGCGACAGGGAAAAGACGTAAGCATCATGGCAACAGGCCCTCTTGTTTATGAAGCTCTGCTGGCAGCAGAATGTCTTGCGCAAAAACCCAAGGCCTTAAAGCTTCTGTTTTCCCGCTACCCTGCCATTGCCGCCAACATAAAAAAATCAAAGCAGCACGGCCACAGCAAGCTGCGAGCAAAAGAAACCATTCAGTGGTCTCCGCCAAAAATTAAAAAAATGCTGAGAAAGCTAGGCAAGATAAGCGCAGAAGTAATCAATGTTCACACACTAAAACCTTTTGATGATAAAACCATTGCTGCTTCTGCGAAAAAAACAGGCCTGGTGATCACCGTGGAGGAACACCAAATAATAGGAGGTCTGCGAGGCGCCGTAGCAGAAAGCCTCTCACTATACCAACCAACAAAAATCATCCCCATAGGCATGCCAAACAGCTTTGGAGAATCCGGCAAACCAGAAGAACTCCTAGAAAAATACGGCATGACCGCCCCGTGGATTATTCATGCTCTAGCTCAAAACTAAAAAACCCAAGGTGCAAAACCAAGGGTCATAAAACTAAATGCTACTAGCGCTGCGCGCTAGAGAACTACCAGGACGCGGAACGCGAGGAGGTCGCGCCGGTCATCAGACCAAAGCCCGTACACATCAGCCAAACCGCCGCGGGCACGGCGCCCAACGAGCAGCCGGAGGCCGGAACCGCACTTGTCGGCACACCATTCCCACGAGGCGGTATCGCCCCAGTTTGCGAAAGTCGTACCGTGACTCTTGTTGAGCTCAAGCAGAACTTGGGCGCTTGCGTTCCACTCAAGCAAGCCAGGTAGGCGGACTTGTTGCGTTTTGCGTCCCCAGAGCTTGGCAATCCTCTTGCGAAGGACGCCCATGAAATCATCAAACGAGACCCTGAAACGTGATTTCAGATCTAACGCTTGGATAAGTGGGTCACTGCCGGCTCCATAACCCTTGGAATCATTCCAGTCGCAAGGATCAATGGTTTCAATCATGACCCATCGGTCAGTGATCTTGCGCTTGGTGATCTCCCCCTCGTCTAGGTACTTTCCCCACAAGGGCTTAATCCAGTGATCAGGGTAATCGTCTTCTGAAAAGCCTTTGGGGAACGCAATGGGCAACGCACGGTAGAGAAGGAACGCCTCACGTGTAATCGCACCTACGTGCGGAAAGACTGGGAGTGTGATCTGGCGATCAAGGAGCGTGCTCCAAAACTCCTGCCAAAAGGCTTGCGGATCTGAAAGAATAAGCTGCAGAAGTTTTGCAAAAGGCTCATCTACCGCCGGCTGCGCTGGCTTAACTGCAAACTCTTGTGCCATGAGCTGCGGCATATGACCTTCTTCCACCATCTGCATCAACCATCGGACATGCTCCGGCGTAACGCTATGACGGACAAGGCGCTCACCAAGTGAATTGGTGACGCCGTGGTGATCAAGCAAGCCCTCAAACCCTGAAACGGTAAAATGCTCACGATGCTGCAGCACCTTTTGGTGCCAACTCTCTATGGGAAGTCCCATAGCCTTTTCCTCCTCACCTCTTTCATTACCTAACCGCTACGCCCGTGCGTCTCGGTTAGCCATTAAAAGGCGCAAAGCACGGATCCGCCGTGCGCGGTATCTCTCTTATACCACATTCTGTCGTATTTGTCAACCCCGTGATATAATCCAGTTGTCATTGCGAGGAGCGCAGCGACGCGGCAATCTGGCTGCTAGCGGCGGGATTGCTTCGCTGTTTCACTGCTCGCAATGACTATATGCTTGTAAACCTCAATTCTGTGCTGAAAAAGGCACGTAAGGGCGGCTATGCCGTGGGAGCTTTTAATATAAATAATTTAGAAATTGCGCAGGCTATAATAGATGGCGCTGAACAACTTAACGCGCCTGTGATTTTGCAGACAAGCGAGGGAGCGCTTGAGTATGCGGGCATGGATTATCTTGCTGCCATAGCGCATGTTGCCGCGCAGGGCTCAAGCGTTCCGGTAGTGTTTCATTTGGATCATGGAAAAAATGAGCTGCTGGTAAAAACAGCTATAAAATCTGGCCTGTACACCAGCGTAATGTTTGATGGCTCATCTCACTCTCTTAAAGAAAACATCAAAAAAACCAAGCAAATAGTGAAGCTGGCTCATGCCAGAAAAATAACGGTAGAGGCAGAGCTGGGCGCGATTGCCGGTGTAGAAGATTTGGTAAATGTAAAAGAAAAAGATGCCTTTTTTACCGATCCGCAGCAGGCTGAGCGATTCGTGAAAGAAACAAAATGTGATGCTCTTGCTGTCTCTATTGGTACAGCACACGGCGCTTTTAAAAAGAAAGCTAAAGGAGATATCAAACTTGATCTGAAGAGACTGGAGGAAATTAGCAAGCGTGTTAGCGTACCGCTCGTTCTGCACGGCGCCAGTGGAATTGATGATAAATGGTTAAAACGTCTACACAAACAATGCTCAATTTTAGGTGACTGCAAAAGACTTGCCGGCGCAAAGGGTGTTCCGATGTCCGAAGAGAAAAAAGCCATAAAACACGGCGTAGCAAAAATAAATATTGATTCTGATCTGCGCATAGCCTTTACCGCAAGTGTCCGCGAGACTCTTATCAGCGACAAAACGGTTTTTGATCCCAGAAAAATACTTGGCCCAGCAAGAGACCTTATAACCCAAGTAGTAAAAGAAAAAATAAAGGCCTTTGGCAGTGCCGGCAAAGCATAGTATGAAAAGCAGCCCACTCTATCGCGCATCTAAGTGGCTTTTTCTTTTGCTCAACACCGCGCTCCTTCCCGCTGCAACCTATTATATAATGAGCAATATCTCAGTATATGATTGGGGTCTAATTATATTAATTGGTACGTACGCCCTTATACCGTATTGGCTGGTATACTTTCTTGGCATGGGAATGTACCGATTTCCTACACACTCAGCTGGCGGTATTTCCATTACTGCCGCCCTTCTTGCACCGCTCTTTATTTACTGGCATCTAGTACCAGGAGGAATCTTTTTTGCAGCATATCTTGTTTTTTTGAGCACTTTTTTTGGCACTACTTTATTTCTCCTTACAGGACTTCTCTCTACGATGTTTGGCTCGCCAGGAAAAACAAAGCATCACAGCACTTTGCCACTCACAATACTCTTGCTTGGCTTTACCGCTTTTTTTTCGTATGGACTTAGCAAGCCGCTTATAGTTTTCATTGAATCTTTATCAAAAAACATAATCTTAGCCATATCTGCATTTGTAGCGGCCACCTTGGTTATTGCTTTCACTAATTACCAGATGACACAGGAGACAACAGACGCGCTCAGAAAAAAAGAGTGGCAAAAATGGACTAATCCGGTAGCAGGCGCAATCCTCATATCATTATTTTCAACTATTGGCATTTTATTTTCACTCTAATATGAGCCTTGATATCATATCCGTTGGAGACCCCACCATAGATACTTTTTTAGATGTGCATGATGCTTCCGTTACCTGCAGCGTAGACAAGTCTGCCTGCAAAATATGCTTTGATTTTGCCGAAAAAATCCCCGTTGAAAAATTGAGCAGGTTGGTGGCAGGAAATTGCGCCAACAATGCCATTGGTAGCTCTCGGCTTGGACTGAGTGCTGCCTACTACATGATTGTAGGAGATGACGATAACGGAAAATGGATCGCCAACACTTTAAAAAAAGAAGGGGTGGCAGATGATTACTTTGTTTTTGATAAGAAAAATCCCACCAACGCCAGCACGGTTATTAACTTTAAGGGGGAACGCACCATCTTGGTCTACCATGCGCCACGATCATATAAATTGCCAAGACTAAAAAAATCAAAGTGGCTCTATTATAGTAGTGTAAACAAAGGTCATCGCACGCTTAATGGATCCATCATAAAACATGCAAAAAAACACAAGGTAAAACTGTGCTATAATCCGGGAACCTTTCAAAGACTAGAAGGACCAAAACAAATGCAGAGAGTAGCTTCTAACACGCACGTTACTTTTGTTAACGTTCAAGAAGCGCAAGATTTAGTTCAATCAAAAAGTTTTAAAGTGCCAACACTCCTGAAAAAAATGAAAGCCCTAGGAATGGATATTGCTCTGATTACAGACGGCGCCAACGGATCCTACAGTTATGACGGAAAGAACATGTGGCATGTAGGAATCCCCGATACACCGGTTATAGAAAGGACAGGTGCGGGAGATGCATTTGCAACAGGACTCATCAGCCAACTTCATAAAAGCAAACCACTGCCAGAAGCTATGGTGCTTGCAACATGCAATAGCACCAGCGTCATACTAAAAATTGGACCGCAAGCTGGCCTACTAACATCCCGCAAGCTGTCTTCATTTTACAGAAAGTATAGAAAAGATATTTCTGTTAAACAATTACAATGAAAAAAGAAATCCTAAAACACGAAGATAAAGATATTGTTCTGTTTTTGGGTAGGATTACTCAAGACCATCTTGATGATCTAAAACTTTTTTCAAAAAAACAAAAACGAGAACTTGAACCAGCCCTTATTACATCCCGGGCACGTAAAATCAAGTCCTCTACATCAAAGCAGTTAGCATTTATCATTAGACTGGATGCAAGGCGATACGATCTACTAGAAAAACATCTAGCACCTTACAAAGATAGAATAGCCGCAATTGTTTCTAGATACGAGAGCACTATGCCACTATACGGCAGACTCTCAGAGATATTTCCTTATTTAAGACTGCCAACCAGAAGATCGCTAGACATTGCCTCAGACAAAGTAAAAATGCGAAGAGCCTTTAGAAAGCATGATCCAAAAATTACGCCTAAATTTATTGCGGTTCACAACAGCCATCAATCAACCTTAGATAAAATTGAAAAGCGGGTAGGATTTCCGTGCGTAGTAAAACCAGCAAACCTTTCTAAAAGCCAGCTGGTTACGGTTTGCTATTATGAGGAAGAGCTAGAGCAGCACCTGAGTAGAGCTCTACGCAAAATTGCTACCATGTATAGAAAATCTGACGTGCAGGTAGAGCCAACCGTACTGGTGGAACAATTCATGGAGGGTCAAATGTACTCTATAGACGCGTACATAAACTCTCGCGGGTATATGGATTTTACACCGGTCATAGAGATAAAAACCGGCAAAGATATTGGTCATGATGACTTTTTCATGTACACCCAGATTGTTCCCTCTATTTTAGATAAAAAAGATGAGCTTAAAGCGCGCAGTGTTGTCAGAAAAGCCACGCATGCTGTGGGACTGCGGTCTTCCACCGTACACGCAGAGCTTATGAAGACTCCTAAAGGCTGGAAGATTATAGAAATTGGAGCGCGTGTGGGAGGTTTTAGGGATCGCCTTTTAGGAAAAGCTTTTGGACTCAACCATACCGGAAATGATTTCTTGATCCACCTTGGAAAAAGACCTCTTCTGAAAAAACGCGTGAAGAAACACGTTGCCTTTATAAAATTTTACCCGCGCTCTACTGGAAAGCTGTCAGCTCTTAAAGGCATCAAAAAAGTGACTGCCATGAAATCCGTCTTTCACATTCGCCAAAATAAAAAAGTCGGAGATTTTTGCGGTCTCTCACGATACGGTCATCCTTATGTGCTTGGTGTAACGCTGGCAGCAGAAAGCAGATCTAAACTGCTGGGCGAGATAAGAAAAATAGAAAAAGCAG
>CAZSVL010000004.1:34484-73453 GCA_964610305.1 uncultured Gammaproteobacteria bacterium
GTTGAAATTAAAACACAAAAAAAATGACACCCCGTGTCATCTTGAAATTTTAGGGAGCTTACCACCTTAGCTCTGCCGCGCGTCCGTGCACTCTCTCATATTCATCACAGACATCACCATAATCCGTATGAGGAGCCAGGTGCGCTAGCCCCATCTCAAAGTGCTCTATCTTTGCTCTAAGCTCTGCTGCTAATTGCGGATGCTGCTGCTCATCGTCCGCAAGCGCCCGCAAACGCTGCAGCTGACCATCAATAGACTCTATTAAAAGCTGGTATTCAATTACCTTTTTTTGATACTTTTCTTTTTCTGGGCCGGCTACCGCTACGGCTGCAGCTCCTCTTATATCCCTCTTTGTTTGAACAATCGCCTCGCATAGTGCTGCCCGCTGCTCCGGCTGCAACCCCCCTACATGACTGTGCTGACCCATAAAAAACTCATGAGCAGATACGCCGGTGCTCTGCAACTCTTTAAACCATAAAGACAGCTCTGGATGCTGGCCAACATGAGCGGTAAAAAACTCATCAGATCTGCGCTTTTCAACTTGCTCTAGCACATCATCAAAAGCCCTGCGATAAGGCCACAATTTTTTTCCAAAAATAAGCAGCGTCTGATGCACATGCTCTCTTTGAGTATCGGCATCATTCTTTAGATGATCCAATGCCTGCCACAAATCAGCCTTAATCTCTCTGGGAGTCAAAGGAGGCAAATGATTATACCAACGCTGCAGCATATCAATTGAGTGTTTAAAGCCGTGCATACCACTATAATACCACAATTATTGATGCAGCGCCGAGTATGTGCTAGAGTGCGTTTACTGGTGGGGTGGCTGAGCGGATGAAAGCGCGGCTCTCGAAAAGCCGTAAGGGCTCACGTCCTTCAAGGGTTCGAATCCCTTCCCCACCGCAAGAAAGTATGGTTCGCCCGGCATACGCCGGGCGAGGGGCGGATGCCCCTCGAATCCCTCCCTCTCCGCAAAAACGTTGACATCTCTTTTTTTCTATGCTACGCTACAAAAAAAGGAGGAGAAATGCGGGCACAAACTGGCACCGTAAAGTTCTTTAACCTGGACCACGGAGACTGTGTTGCTCTTGGGGACGAGCAACATCTGGTTAAATGCCTAATAGAAGTAACAACTCTGGCGCCAGACCAATACGGACTTATTGTTTATGGCCTGCCGCCCAATCCAGACCTACCCTTTGAAGCTGCCGCGCAAGGGCGCGTAGGTCTAGAGCAGGGCCCTGTGATGATTGGCCCCTACAAAACGCAGTGCCACCACGTAGATGAGAAAAAGCCTCTGCGTGTTTACTACGATGGGATTCCCTATGCGGGAAGCGCGTGGCACGGAACACCGGCCATTTTGGATGACAACATCCAATTTATCATTGAATGCAGAGAAGGCGAACGTTTTGGCATGTGCACTGTGGCTATTACCCACAGAGATTCTGAAAAACTAAGCCTTGAGGTAAAATTTCTACCTGGCGGCAACGACGTACATTTTGACCTGCACGACACCACAACATGGTCTTCTAAAGATAAAGATGTTGGTTTGCAATTCTATGGCGCAAAAGACAGCGACGGCCGTATGCATCTATTTGTCATCGGCGCTCGCAACAATCACGTCTCGCTCCTAGGCAAGAAAATTGCAACGGGAGAAACTATGGTAGACAAACAAGCCCTTGGCACGGCACCCACCATGATGCCTATGGCAACGCCCACCGCCTCAGATTGAGCGGTGTTTTTTTATCTGACTTGTTATGTACAAAACTCTCTCAATATGATAGCATTAGCCGCAATGAACACTATAAAAAAAGCTATAATTCCGGTAGCGGGCATGGGAACCCGTTTTTTGCCGGCAACAAAAGCACAATCAAAAGAAATGCTTCCCGTCGTAGACAAACCAATTATTCAGTATATTGTTGAAGAAGCGGTGGCCGCTGGTATTGAGCAGATAATTTTCATTACCTCTGGCAACAAACGCGCTATAGAGGATCATTTTGATAGAAGTTTTGAGCTAGAATATAGGCTGCGCAAAAAAGGGAAAGAAAAAGAACTGGGCGAGATTTTAGATATAACAGATTTGGCTCAATTTGTTTACATAAGGCAGCGCTCCCCCAAAGGCGATGGTCATGCTATTTTGCAAGCAGCAGAGATAGTTGGAGATGAGCCCTGCGCTATTTTCTTTGGAGATGACTTAATTGACGCTGATCAGCCGGCTATTGCTCAACTTATGGAAACCTATGAGCAGCACAAAGCACCGGTAGTGTGCGTAGAGGAAAAACCAGAAGATCAGCTATCGCGCTATGGCATAGTAGCAGGCGACAAAATTGATGAGAACACCCTAAAACTAACTGATCTGGTTGAAAAACCTGCCGCAGGAAAAGCGCCGAGCAATCTTGCTATTTTGGCACGCTATATCATCACCCCAGAAATATTTGAAATCCTCGCTAAAACAGAAGCAGGAAAAGACGGAGAGATACGGCTGGCGGACGCACTCAAAGAGCACGCCAAAAGCAATGCCGTCTACGCTCGCAAACTAAAAGGAACATGGTACGACTGCGGCAACAAAGTGGAATACCTCAAAGCCATTGTAAACTACGGCTTAAAGCACAAAGATTTAAACGGAGACTTCATAGTATACCTAAAATCTATAGTCTAAACAAAAAAATCGGCCACCAGCCGATTTTTTTATCCCCCGTTAGCCGCCGCTCGTTACTGACCCCCAATTATGCTATAATAATGCCATGAAAAAAGGATGGATATATAAATTTTCCCTTACCGCAGGCATGCTTTTGCTTGTTGGTTTAGGGTGCAAATCTGATGAAGAGGCTGCGCTGAATGCTCTCGTTGAGCCAGTGCGCTTAGAATACTGGAGCGTGCAGCATGATAGTCGCTCTATTAAGCAACTTATTGATGCTTACGCGCTGAGCAAACCGTACATTAGCATAAGATACCGACGCTTTAGGCCAGAAGAATTTGAGCAGGCGCTGTTGGAGGCTCTCGCTGAGGATTCTGGGCCAGATATAATGACGCTCCACAACACATGGGTAGGAAAATACCAGTCAAAGCTCTCGCCCGCACCAGCTTCTGTTCAATCAGCCTATGTAGCAGCGCAAGGCGGTGGCATTTCAAACAAAAAACAAATTACTCCCGTCACCACACCTATTCCAAACGCTACACAAATAGATAAATTATTTGTAAAATCAGTAAAAAGCGATGTTGTCAGAAATAACAGCAAGGGAAGACCGGCCGTTTGGGGCCTCCCTATGGCGCTGGACACCATGGTACTCTATTACAACCAAGACTTGCTTGATCAAGCTGGCGTACCACAGGCTCCTACCAGCTGGACAGAACTCCAAGACGCTATTGTAGCAACAACACGCTACAATGAAGATGGTAGTATAGCTCAAGCAGGAGGAGCCCTAGGAACCGGAAAAAATGTAGACAGAAGCGCCGATCTTATTGCAACACTCCTGCTTCAAAACGGCATACCTATGACCGATGCGGCCGGCAGACCTACTTTTCATATAGGATCTGGTGGATCCGGAGATCCAGCTCAGGTAGAAGCGCTCAGATTTTACACTGATTTTGGTAACCCCACCAAACAAGTTTATACCTACAACGACAAAATGGAATCGTCCATGGAAGCATTCTCAAGAGGAAAAGTAGCCTTTTTCTTTGGCTATGCGTATCACATACCTCAAATTAAAGCGCGCGCGCCAAAGCTAAACTACCGCATACTCCCAATGCCTCAGCTCAACCCAAATAATCCAAAAAATATTGCCAACTACTGGGTTGAAACCGTCACAAAAAAAAGCGAGCACTCTGATCTGGCCTGGGATTTCATTAACTTTATGACCACAGCTCAACAGGCAGATGTTTATACCAAGAGCCAGAGGCTTCCAACAGCACTGAGGGCTTCAATCAACAAACAACTAGAAGATCCAGAGCTTGCAACCTTTGCATCTCAGGCGCTCACGGCAGAAACGTGGTACAGAGGAAAAAATCCGGCCGTGGCAGATACCGCACTAGAGGAAATGATTGATTATATTCATGACAACAGGGCGCTAGAGACACAGCAGGACATTTACGCAGACGCGCTTAACCGCGCAGCAAGCAAAATAAATCAGTCACGATAGTAGGCACAATGAAGGGAATTAGAGTAAAAGTCAGGCAGAGTTTTATGTACGCCATTTTTATGGCACTTGTTTTCCTGCCTTCTGTATCTAATGCCGCAGATTTTAAGTTGGTACCCAGTTGCGCTCACAAACCAGGTGGCTGCGATAAACTAGGGCAACTTCTAGAGGTTTTAGTAAATTACGGTGCCATAGTTATGGGAGTATCCGGAGCGGTTGCGCTACTCTTTTTTATTTGGGGTGGTATTCAAATGCTCTCCTCTGGCGGCAACTCAGACAGAGTAACCAGCGGTAAAAATTCCATTACCTACGCTACTATCGGGCTGATTATTATCTTTGGATCTTTCACCGCAGTAAAATTCATCCTTAAAGTTCTAGGCGTTACCAAATTTGATCACTATGTTTCGTAGGTTTGCCGCAATCTCTTTAATTCTAGTTGGATCCTTCTTGATCTCCGGCACTCCTTTTTATGCTCAGCCAGTAAATGCACAAGCCGACCTGGATAATCCAAACTTTTGCTTACACGACACAGACTGCGACGATAGTGAGTTGTGTAGAAAACTGGACAAATGCACCCGTTTTTGTGTCAATAACCTCTGTCAGGATGAAGAAGGTACCGAGGAAGAAGTAGAAGGTGAAGTATTTGAAGAAGAAGAATTTGATAACTCAGCTGAGAGGGCAAAAGAGGCAAGAGCAGCACGCGCCAGCCTAAAGCGAAAAGTAAAAAACCTAGACCCTCTAAAAACATCACCTCAAATACTCATTGGTAGAATATTAAAAACAGCGCTGGGTCTCAGCGGAACAATAGCCCTTGTCATGATTCTCTACTCTGGCGTGGTGTGGATGCTGGCCCGCGGCAAGTCAGACATAGCTTCTCAAGCAAAAGATACCATTTTGTGGGCGGTGTTTGGCCTTGCTATCATATTTGCCAGCTACGCTATAGTAGACTTTGTCATTAAAGCGGTTCAAGTTCAATAGTATGAAAAAAATCATTACAGCTCTCCTTCTTGCCGCTGCTTTGGGTTCCTCTACCCTCTTTTTTGCTCCCGTAGTCTACGCAAAAACACCTAGCAACGTGGTACGCCTTCCAAACCCATTAGATCCAAAGCACAAAAAAAATAATAGGCAAGAAATTTTCGGATTAATGCAACGAGTCATAAAAAGTGTATTAGGGCTTGTTGGATCCATCGCGCTGTTTATGATTGTCTACGGAGGATTTCTCTGGCTTACCTCTGCAGGAAGATCAGCGCAAGTAGACAAAGGAAAAGGAGCGCTTGTTTGGGCTGGTGTTGGTCTTGCTGTAGTATTTGGAAGCGCCATTTTGGTAGATCTTGTCATTAAAGCGCTTCAAAAGGGCGGTGGATAATACGCAAGCATTATCAAGTAGATTTTGCTATAATAAAACAAGAAAAAATGTATGGTACACCAAAACAGAAGGGAGGTGAGCGTATGAACATTACACAAAAAGCTAAGATGGCACTTATTGCCGGATCTACCCTAGCTATGGTAGCAGCACCCGGTTTAGTTGGTGCAGATGAAGGTCTGCCAGAGATCGATGACGATCAAGGTGGAGACGCTATTGATGCACAAGGTCTTGGACTATACTACGGAAACAGAATTGGGTTGGGTACCCGATCACTCCAAGACACTATCGCTAGCATTATCCGTGTTGCTCTATCCCTCTTGGGTATTGTGGCTGTTGTAATCATCCTTATGGGTGGATTTAAGTGGATGACCGCTGGTGGAAACAGTGATGAGGTTGATAAAGCACGTCAATTGATACTTAACGGTGTCATTGGACTGGCTATTATACTGTCCGCATTTGCCATTTCCAAGTTTGTAATAGAAAGCTTGTCTACCGCTGTGGGAGCAAGCTAGCTCTAAACTCAGCTGAGTTTAGCATAAGGACAAGGGATCTACCCCGCTATGCTCGGGTAGATCCCCGCCTTGTGCGTAGACGAGGCACTCTGTCATAAAGACAGGGCGCTCCGTATACTTTCACATGAAGAAACTCATCACAAAAGGGCTGCTTATAGTCTTTTTTGGTTTTACCCTTTTTGCCATAGCCCCGCCCACTGAGGCGGCATTCGGTCTAGGTACCACAGCAAAAACCGCAGGAATTGACAGAAGCAAAACCATTTCTCAACTAGCGGGAGACATTGTAAACTCCGGATTAGCTCTTGTGGGCATAGTTTTCTTTGGCATTGTCCTCTATGGCGGCGTGCTCTGGATGACGGCTCGTGGAGACTCTAACACCGTAACAAAAGCAAAAGATACTATAGTCCATGCAGTTATTGGTATTACCGTTGTGGCGGCATCGTACGCCATTACAGAATTTACGCTGACCGCACTCTCTACTGGTACAACAGGCAGCGAATTCTGCGATGCCGGAGACTTTGAGTGTGAAGATCTACAAGACGATTTAAAATAGTCCATCTATGAAAGCCAAGACTTTAGTTGCTATCATATCCGGACTCCTTTTTTTTAGCTTAATTCCTCATCCACATACTGATATAGCGCATGCACAATTTGGTCTAAAAGAAGCCATAACCAATACTGATTTAGACACCAATTTAAAGAAAAAACATAAAGTGGCTGCGTGGATAGGAAAGGCAGTAGGAGCGGGCCTTTCTCTTATTGGCATCACTTTCTTTGGCTTGATTCTCTATGCTGGCGTGTTGTGGATGACTGCTCGCGGAGATGCTACCGTGGCAACCAAATCAAAGGATATTCTCTCTCATGCTTTTATCGGACTTGGCATTGTTATGGCCGGATTTGTCATTACTGATTTTGCCATGACCGCCATCGCGGGAAAATCAAGCGCCTCAAGTGAGGAAGCGGAAGACGGAATCACTTTTACTTTTAGTGATGAAGAGACCGTAGACGATTTAGATGATACGCAGGAAGTATCGGATGACGCAGCGCATGCCGCCCTTGTCAGAGATTGCGAAGCATTTTGTAGAAATGGACGCGATGCTAATGCCGCAGCAGAGTGCATACAGGACAGATGTGACATACTATAAAACTATGAAACGCATATCAAAAAAAGTATTTGTCACTCTTACCACCCTACTCTGCCTATTTTTATTACCTGCCATTTCTCATGCCGGCGGACTGGGGGATGCTGGTAGGCTTTTTGTAGAAACAGGAGAACGCGCCTACGGAGGACAGCCTGCTGATCTAGGTAACATGTTTGCATCAGTAGCTCGGTCCGCCTTAACCCTGATGGGAATGCTCTTCATTGGCCTGACGATTTATGGTGGTTTTTTGTGGATGACCGCAGGCGGCTCAACAGATAAAGTTCAAAAAGCAAAAGATACGCTTACTCAGGCGGTTATTGGAATCGCTATAGTCCTGATGACGCGCGGCATTGCAGAATTTGTTATTAGAACAGTTTTTGAAGCCACAGGCGCGTAAAAAAACACGGCCTTCCCTTTCGGGTCGGCCGTTTTTTGTTTAGAACCGGCAACTGGTTGCGTCACGAACATGATACCGCGTTACGCGGTAGCCACGCGGCTTGTTGCGCTTCATCCGCAGTCGCACGCCACCCCGTCCGTTGACGGAGCCGCTTGGACCCTCCAGCACGCACCAGTGAACAACGGCACGAGTAGGATGATCACTCACCACATAAACGGTGTCACGCGGAGAAACTACTCCAGGCAAAGGCGCCCCGTTCACCGCCAAACGAAGATACCCGCCAGAAAGATTGTTAATCTTGTACTGCCGAGACACGGGGGTGTCGTCACGCCTCTCAATGTTCAGAAGCCCAACTCCCGGCACCGGCGAACCGCCGCCTGCAGCACCGTAGGCAGCCCCACCGTACGGTCCGCCGTAGTTCTTCATGTACTCAGCATGCGCCCGCGCGTTGATCAGATTCGCTCGTGAATTGGTTGCAATGGCGTCTGCCGCAGCAACCGCCACCACCTCCTGTCCAGAGGAAAACAAACCCTTGCTCTGGTGCTTGATCTCCGGGGGCTTGCAGTCATCAACACTCTCACACCGACCACCGCTGTCGTACTCCGTAGAGCTGTGGAGCCACGAACCGCTGTAGGTTGTGGCACAGCCACCACAGATAAGCGCCAAAACTACGAGAAGCTTATGTGTCATTTCACTCTCCTTGTTGCTTGAAATAGACTCTGCACTATAGCACATTTTACTCATTTTGTCAAGAGCAAATGAAGAAAAACTGGCTTATTTTAGCCAGTTTTTTGGTCTGCACTCATCACCTGTGTTTCTGGGTGCTTCTGCTGCCACACTCCCCACGATGTTTGCTCAAAATCTACAAATTCTAACTGAAATTGCTCATTTTCTATAGCACGGCCGTCAATAATTGACCACTCTCTTTTTTGCTGATCCACCGCCTTATACCTGTCTTCTGAGAGCGTGCCACCCATCCCCTTAAACAAAACTGTACTGCCATCAGACAAAGTTCTATTGTAGGCAATTCCTGTTGCGCAAGAATCGCAAAAGACCACCACTACCGGAACACCGCCAACTACATCATTGGCTATGCCGTAGTAATTCATAGTAGCTCTGGGATAGGCCATGGCCTGCCCATCTGCAATTATACCTATCACCTCATCGTCATCATGTAAATCAACTTGCTCTCTGGCTGATACCACTTTAACACTATCCAATGACTGCATGTGCTCTTGTACCAAAACTCTAAACTCGTCCTCCACTGCATTTCCTTGCTCATCTTCTACACGCAAAGCAAACCTCCAAACACCAACATCATCAGTAGAAAATTTAATGACTTTTGGCTCAGCAGATTCTCCATCAAAGAGCACCTCCCCCAAATCAAACTGCCCGGCTTCTGGCGCCTCCGCCACACCCCACACAAATCGGACCAAATTTACTCCCACGTCTCTTGTAATACTCTGTGGCAGCAATGTCACCGTACCACCACGAGCAAGCGTTACGGTATGATCAGTTCCCGCGTAGACACTAAACCCCGCCTTTTCCTCTACCATCTCTGACAACTGCTGCCCAAAAGAGTGCACCGTGATGCCAAACTGAAACAACACCAGGTATAGGCCAGCAATTACCACTACCACACCAGCTACTCTGTTGATAAATTTCATGTACTTAGCTACAAGCCCAGAAACCATTTTTGAAGAGACTGCTGAGATAGTTGTAACGGCTAGCATGAGCAGTACCGTTCCGCTCGAAAAAGCTAGGAAGATAAAAAGCGCTGCCTGCCAACTTCCAGATGACAGACCCGCAAACACAATAAACAAAAAAGCCGGAAGCGTGCAGCCAATACCGCCCAGAGCATAACCAACACCAAACAAAAAGAAACGAGCGGTTGTTTTTTTGTCTGCTTTAAGCGAGTGGGGAATATTTATACTAATACTTCTTCCTGCCAACATAAGGATGCCCAAAATTATGAGCAGCGCTCCCACAGCAATAGCAATACTCTTAGCAAAAGGCGCCAAAATGTTTCCAAACGTGCCCACCACCCCTGCCGCTACCACAAAAACTGCTAATATACCTGCTGAAACAATGACACCCACCTTAAAACCGGCCCAAGCCTTTTGAATCATACTCATTTCAATGGCATCTTCTCCACCAATAATGTAGGTAACGTAGGCCGGTAAAAGTGCCACTCCACAAGGCGTAAAAAAAATAAGAACACCAGAAGTAAATGCCAAAGATAAAAGCGCAAAGTCCATATTACAATACACTCTTAATTGCGTCCGCAACTTTCTCCGCCACGCTAACTCCACCGTCCGTATACACAATGACGCCGTCAGGTCCTATGACGTATGTTTTTTCACGCTGAGTCATTTTGTAATCAACAATAAGATCTTTTACTTTTGGATCGGTAAAAAGGCCAGCATAATCCCACGGGGTGTTGTGCTCCTCTCTAAAAGTATAAATTTTTTGCCTATCTTCTGTTGGATCAATGCTGATACTGAGAAAAATAACACCGTCTCCTAACACTTCTCTGCGTGCAATTGAAAGTTGCTTTGCCTCAACCATACATGTTGGACACCAGCTAGCCATGCTGGTCATAACCACTACTTTTCCTTTTTGATCTACAAGAGAAAATGAGCCGTCTACCGTATTAATACTAAACTCTGGCGCTGTATCTCCCACGGCAACACCAACCACACCACCAGACTGATCAACAGAGGCCGCTGCGCATCCACCCCCCATGAGCAACACAGCTCCTAAGACTAATATCATTCTTTTCATATTATTTTTTTGCAAATTCTTTAAGAGCCTCAATTTGCACATCATCTAAATGAATGGTTGCGCGCCGCTCTTTTATAAGCTCAATAGCACCCTCTACTGACTTTCCATGTGCAATCAGATAGGCAGCCACCATAGTAGGAGCGCGCCCGTGTCCATTCTTACAATGCGCATAAATACGCTTTCCCATTTTTACCCAACTGTCCAAAACATCTACACCAAATTGCAGCTGATCCTGTGTTGGCGCTGTATGATCCTCTACTGGAATCCAGACAAAGTAATCTACCCCTTGCGGCTGATCCAGCCGCTCACCCTCCATAGAAATATCTGCCGTGATACCCTCATCTTTCAAAACATCCTCAAAATGAGTGACACAACACTGGTTTGTTCCAATGTAGATACCGTGATCAATATAGTTATACTCCAAATCAGGAATGCCGTCGTGATTTATCATAAAAATTTATTTATATAGTAGAGTGTCTGGGTGAGCCGCTAACCAAGAGAACCAAAAACCCGGAAAAGGAACCACTCGCTGACCTGTATCAGCCCTGGTAATTACCACCTCTTCACTTTCATTATTCCACACCAAAGAGAGACTAACACCTTCAATTACGTCTTTTACCTCCCCTCGCGCTTGCAGACTCTCTAATGAATACGCTTTAGGCTGACCCTCAATAATAACACCCAAAACCATGTCCTTTTCATGAAGACGATCATCGCGTGCTCTCACCGGAAATATAACTTTCTTTGAGCTGTAGTAAGATCCATAGGGATCGTGTCCATACCTTCTAAATGCGCCGGTATCCTCAGACAGAACACGTCCTTTGGGATGCGCCTTTTTAAAGGCTCCAAAGCTAACAATGTCTGACGCCTCAAGAGTAAGTTGCGTTCCAACAAGAGGTCCCACAACCGCTTGCCCCAAAACCTGCGACCACAGAGAATCCGTGGTGCGGTCATACATAAGCAAATTTGATTGCCAGAGCTTTCCGCTCACACCAAATTCTAATCTGTTTCCATTTACAACAGGATCAAATACTATGCCCGTGCCACATAAAGGACAATAAGTAACAACTAAAGGCTTTTTTCCAATTGTATCATTTACAATCTCATGAAACACTAGAATTCTGTAAGGATAAAAACGACTATCTTTTCCTACGGTTACACTCACCCCCATGTTATCGTCCGTTAGATTGACTGCATCTGAAATAGAAGTAAATTTTGGATTATCTATGGAGGGTATACCGTCTTTTCTAACACCACCACTGAGAATCTCCTTCTCATCAATTAGAGCACTGTTGTTGTAATCTGGATTAATCGGAAGAGGTTCTGGCGTGCTTTGCTCTCGCTTCACAAATAAAAAAAGACCGACCACTAAGAGCACGCCGATAAAAATTGATTTCTTGTGTTTGAGCATGGTACGAGTATAGCAAAAATAAAAACAACACCACAGTGCTGCCGATAGAGGCATGAAAAAATTTTTCCTAGTTACGAGTTACTGATTACTAGTTACTAAATTTGGGTGAGCGACGGGGATTTCACTGCTCGCTTCGCTGCGCTTTAGAACCCACGGTTCTAACGACCGGCATGCGCCGGTCTATTTCCTCCACGGGGGAGTAAACTCCCCCGACCCCCCTCTGTTCAATCCTCATAGAGAAGAAGAGTTGTCTTAATCCAAAGCTAAACCCCACAAAGATTGTTCTTGGGTGAGCGACGGGGATTGAACCCGCGACCTTCGGTACCACAAACCGATGCTCTACCAATTGAGCTACGCCCACCATGTCACGACGGCCATTATAGCCATATCTTACAATTTTGACAAGCTTTGCACCCTTTCATCTGCTTTAACAAAGATTGCCGTACCGAGCACTGTTTAATCGGCGTAACGGACAACCTGAAGCCCGGTCTTTTTGCGAAGCAAAAAGCTTCAGGGGGGAGTTCCGAGGCAGACGCGCTGGTGGGCGCGGACTGCCGGTCGATTAAACAGTGCTTGGTACGAAAAAGTACAATCCGGCCAAAAAAAGGCCGCTGTACCCCGACTAGGAATTTCACTGCTCGTGTTTACACACTGCGCTTTAGAACCCTCGGTTCTAACGACCGGCATGCGCCGGTCTATTTCCTCCACGGGGGAGTAAACTCCCCCGACCCCCCTCTGTTCGCTTCCTAGCATAGTACAAATTCCGGCCTTAGCAGGCCGCAATTTGTACCCCGACTAGGAATCGAACCTAGATTAAGAGCTTAGAAGGCTCCCGTTTTATCCATTAAACTATCGGGGCAGACTTTTTATGGTGGCCTGAGCTGAGCGTTTATTTTTAAATCCCATTTTTTTTGAAATGGTATCTACATCGGCTCCGCTACTTACCATCCGCGCAATGACGGCATTGCGTAGCGACGCTGGCGTAATCTCTTTGCCAGTAGAGATCTCGTCGCTCTGGCGCTTGATTATACGCTGAATTGATCGTGGAGTCAAGGGCTTGTGCAGGCCAGCAGCTCTCCCCAGAGAGTGCGCCGCTTTGTCGTATGAGACAAAAAGATACATATTTTTATCAGTCCTTGATCCGTCATATGCTCTAAGGGCTTTAAGCGCCTGTTTTCCAAGTTCCAAATTAACCCCTTCCCCCTGCCTAGACACAGCCACACTCTCAGACGCGTCATCAAAATCAACTCGCTTAAGCTCACTCAATTCTGAAACTCTCATACCCGTATCTGCAAGCACCTCAAACACTGCCCGATCTCTTTTTGCTACAATATCAACGCCTCTACTGTCTGCAGCCGCACGCATTCTACTTAGCTCAATTGGCTTCACATCTCTTTTTTTCTTCTTTTCATCTTCTTCAAGCTCTACCGATGTTGGACTAAGCGTTTTGCGCCCCCTATCTTTCAAAAAAAGAAGAAAGGATCTAAGCGCTATCAAGTGATAATTTATAGTCTTCTTGGACAGCGGCTCTCCCAAGCGATCGGTAAACTCATAAAGTTCCCTTAAAAAAAGGTCTACTATTTTTTTATCAATATTCTCTGCAGATTTAACACCTGTAAATGCCATCAGTCGCTGCAGATACCTCTGGTAGTTCTCTATAGTCCTTCCAGATCGCTTCTTTTTTTTAAGATCAGCAATAAATGCTTGTATGTCTTTATTCATTACACCTATTGTAGTAAAGCGCTTAACAATATGCAATTAAAAAAGGACGTGAGTGCTAACTACGTTAACGCTCACGCCCGTGTATTACTATATCTGCTTAGTGATGAGCACCGCCAGAAGCAGCACGCTCAGCCTTCTGCTTCCAGAAGTCCTTCTTACGCGCCTCTTCCAGCAGCGGCTCCATCTCCTGCGCCGTCTCCTCGGTGATCTCGTTGAGCCTCTTGTAGATGCTCGCGTAGCCACCACCAAAGCCAGCCGCCTTGCACAGATCGTCAAGATCACGGCCCTCGTTCAGACCGTCCAGGTTCAGGATGTCAACAACCAGCTTGAGCACCTTGTTGCCACCATCCCTGCACGTCGGCCGCTTGTTGCCGGCGATCCTCGCCACGCGCTCAGCGACATCACGCTTCCGATGATCCTCCGGAACCACTGCAAGCAGCTTACCGGGGATATCAGGACGGATCATGGAGAAGCCAGACGCGCTCTTGAGAATGGGACCCGGATGGCCACACAGCTCATTGAGGCACGTAGCATCAACACCGTCAAGCGCCTCAATGGCGATCTCAGTGGGCTCCCTACGCACTTCGCTCACCTGGCGCACCACCTGACCGGCAGCAATCCGGACATCGTCGTTCTCCGGTGCCTCATCAGGATCCAACTGATCAATCAGCTCAGCAATGACAGCGTTGGGATTGAAACCCTCGTCACCGTCAGTATTGAACTGCTTGTAGTCAACAACCCGATCGCCCTCAATACGACCCAGGTACTGCCGGGTCTGATCAAGGACGGCCTTCTGCTCATCGCTGAGCTCAATGCCAGAGGCATCAATGAAGGAAAGCACGACCGGCGTGAATCGCACAGACAAAGCAAAGCGACCACTCTGGCCAGCCCGCTGCTGCTTGATGATCCGGATCAGACGCAACTGCGGCTCAGGCCGAACCAGAGGAATACCCTGCGGCCCAACGCTCTTGACCGACATGATCTCAACGAACACTTCATCATCCGGAGTGAAAAACGGCGTGCTGCCGTCCTCCTGCACCGTGTTTTCACGAGACATCCAGCCCCAGACATCCGTATCCGAGAGCTGGACCTTATGACCAACCTGACCGGCCTTGCGAATCACTCCACTGAGCATGGCACCAGAACGAATGCTAGACGGGAGTTCGGGGGCTTCCCCAATCCGTCCAACGATGCGCTTTTCACCCTGCTTACGACCATCGCTGATCTGCAGGATACGCACCGAGTGCTTACCGCCCTTGGGGAACTCGCCCTCAATACGAGAAGCAAAGTCCTGATCACTCTCGTGCTCAGAAACACGAGCGCGACCACCATCGAGGTTGCTGGCGTGAACAACGCACGTACGCGTGCCGCCGCCTTCATCAGTCTCAATCCGCAAGATCAAACCACCACCTCGCGTGTAGCGCTCAACAGTGCCACGGTACTCCTGACCCAAAGTGGGCAGAGGACCCGTGTACACGGTAGTGGCAGCAGGAACAACCTTGTCTAGATCTTCAACCGTTCCCAGGTCATCAAGCAGATCCAGGGCATCATCAGCCTTGCTCTGCGTTCTGCTACTACGACGATCCTCAAATTCCGCGATCTCCTGACGCACCACGTCGGCACGATCAAAAGCGGCACGGCTACCAATGAACTTGGCAACGTCCCGACGGAATCCTGGACGATCACTAACGGGAAGCAACGGCTGCACGCCATTGAGAACCACGTTGACCACCTTGATCATCACGTTAGTAGCGCGCTCAGCCGTGAACTCCTCGCCCTGCTTGGCCTTGGCCAGCAGCGTGCGAAGAAGCGTCTTGACGGCCTCACCACCACGCTTGGTCACCATGTCCAGCAGAATTGCAAAGTTGACAGCCACCTGCTTGTTAGCACCAGGCGGCAGGCTGATAGCCTTTACGCCGTCCAGATCCATTGCCAACACAGCAGAGAAAACACGCTCCAGCATCCAGCTACGGAACATGACGATTTCATCGCCCTTGGGAGGCTCAGGCGCCTCAGAAGAATTCTCCTCCTGCGCCTGCTCCGTCTGCTCTTCAGAGACCTCTTCGGTCTGCTCTTGCGCAGCAACCTCAGACTCTTCACCAGACTGCTCGTCACTGGCTGCAGCGCCCTGCTCCTGCGTGTCAGCAGAAGTACTCGGCTGCTGCTCAGCGGTGGCCTGCGGTGTGTCTTCAGTCTTCACCGTACCGTCGCTAACGGTCGTTCCTTCAGAGATTTCAGTATTCAAGATTGCCTCCGTTTCGGCATTTCTATTAGATGCACCAGCAGCAAACAGCTCCTTGGCACGCTTTTTGATCTCCTCGCCTCTTGCGAGAAAGACACCATCTTCATATTCCCAGCGGTTTTCCTTGTTGATCTTGGACCGTCCGGGAATCTCGTACTTCTGGCACTGCTTTTTCAATCCTGCAATGGTCAAGCCTGTAAGCTCTTCCAATACCTGATCTTTTGCGCTCTGTGTACTTGCCTCCGTATCACGCACCTCCAGCTCATGCATAATGGGCCCGCGCCTCTGCGATGCAGTAGGCCTAGGCTTAATGCCTGAGAGTTGGCTCGCAAAAGACGACTTCAGTGTTGAAGAATCACCTCCAAAGCGAGCAATCTCGCCTTTGTCAGCAGGCTTGACGTCCGGCCTACGGCCGGCCTTAACCCCGTTTCTTGAACTCCCTGGATTAATCACTAATCACTCCTCTACTAAGTTGTAAAAGACGCCCTTTCCCTAAGGAGAGGACGTCTCATACTAACACATATTTTATATTTTGTCAAGTTGATAAATGACAGATACAGACACCGTGTCAGCATAGCCGCAAAATTTGGCTTATTCTACTTGTTTTCTGGGTATGCTATACTGTATTCATATATGAAAAAGTCTTAACTTAAATCTCATGTCTAAAAGTAAAAAAGTTACAAAGCCGCTACAGGCTCATCTGCGCTCGCCAGGGCACAAAACGACCAAAAAACACAAAAAAAGTAGCCGGGCCGCTCAGAGGGACAATAAACGCATATATCCGTAGAGGCAGAGCTGAATACGCCTTGTAGCCGAGCAAAAAACCCGCTGGTTGCGGGCTTTTTGATATCCATAAGGATAGTGTCAGTGCCTCACTCTTCTTACCCTCTGAGATTGGGGGTAACAGCTATTGCTGGGCACGTATTATACGCTTAGAGGCCAAATGCTCGTGCGGGAAGAGTGATAAAGTTGTATATAGATACTGCTATTCTTTGCCAATTGCTTGCTCCTGGTGGTGGACCTGGAGGGCCTAGCAGGCCGCCGCCAGGAGGGGGTCCTGCAGGAGGGGCTGGTGGTTGTGGATTATTTATTTGGGGTTGTTGCACTGGTGGCGCCGGTGGATTATTTTGCTGTCCACCGTCTGGGCCGCCGCCTGGCGGATTAGCTGGCGGTTGATTACCCGGGGGCTGTTGTGGATTGTTTTGCTGCTGGTCGGGTTGCTTCTGCTGAGGCTGTTGCTCAGGTTGGCGCTCGGGCTGTCTCTGCTCCAGTCTTTCTTCTTGTTTTTGCTCAGGCTGTTGCTGTCTCTGGACAACATCATCACGCTGCTGAGGCTCATCTCTTCGTTCCGGTTGGCGGTTATCGTTTTCTTGCTGCGCATCACGTCTATCATCAAAATCACGTTGAAGCTCCCTCTGAGCATCAGCGTCTCTTTGGCGCTGGAAATCCCGGTCATTATCTCTTTGATCATCACCAGCATCTGGCTGTCTTTGCTGAGCTGGCTCACGTTGATCAAGTTTCTTTAGAAGGTCTAGTGGATTAGCGTCGTTTAGGTCAAAACCCCCGCGCCGAGCATGCTCATCAAGCTGGCGGTCTTGCAGATCTGCAGCCTCTCTGCTGAATTGCTCAAAGGCATCGCGTGAATCCTTATCAACTTGCTCTTGAATTTTGCGCAGTTCTTCTGGGCTAGGGCGCCTTGGCTCTTCTTGTCGTTGTTGCTCCTGAGGTTCACGCTCGTTAACCTGCTTGTCATCATGATCATCTCTTTGGTCATCCCTGTCCTCCTCTAAGAATGGTGGCCGTCCGGGAAAATCCCGATCACCTTCAAAATTTCTCTGACCAGGGAAGGCACCGTCATTTGCGCTTCCCGGGAAACCTGGAAAACGACCCTGCTGCTGCCTATCATCACGATCATTGTCATGATCATCACCACCTCTTTGAATATCAAATGGGGATGGTGGACGATTCTCTTGTCCTGGTGGAGATGGGAAACCTTCTCTGTCAAACTGCTCAAATCTCTTTAACTGACTTACAGCACGATCCTCTGCATCTCCATGAAAACGATTTCCGGCATCCTCTAGGCTTTTGTCAAATCGTCTTGACATCTCTTGCTTACACACGTCATCACAAAATGGATCGTTGGCAGATCTCTTTTCAAACATGCGCCTTCTCATTCCCAGCTCTTCTTGCAAGCGCTCCTCATCCTGCTGCTGCTTTCTATCAATCAACTCTCTTCTTTCTTCCTCAGTTGCGTTCTCAAACTGAGAGAAAAATTCTACTTCGTCTTCTGCACGTTTTCTTTCAAGATTTCGCCTCACATCTTCTTCTTCTCGTCTTAACTCTAACTCTGCAATCTGCGTTGCTTTGTCGTTGAAAGCTCGCTTAAAGAAGTCATCCCTTTGGAATTCACCAACCAGGTCTTCATCTGCATGCTGGAATCTCTTTTGGAACGAGGCAAAGGCGTCGGCATCTTCTAGACCAGAGACGTGCTCCTTAATGAAACTCTTTTGCTTATTCTCATATGCGGCAAAAGGATCAAACCCATCAAAGCCGCCTCCTCTAAATGAAGGCAAAGGTGGCAGCCTGCGCGGATCATCATGATCTAGCACGCCGCCTAAGAAATCATCTTTCTGCCCATCACCCAAACCGTGTTGCAGGTGAGATGGCAAACCAAACCCTCGTGGATCAAAGAAATCTTCTCCTAGTTCTTTTTCAAAATCAAATCCGTCACCACTTCCTTCAAACTTACTCTTAAACTGTCTCATTATCTCAAGATCCCTTGGATCAGCAGATGACATTCTGTCCATAAAGTAATCTCCTTGTCTTCTTGCCTTTTCCTCAAACACAGAACGAGTCTGATTACCCATATCCTCCATCTGAGAGATAAACTTAGCCTTGGCTGGATCAGAACGAACCTCATTTTCTAGATCCATAAGAAGCTTCATGGTCTTTGGATCTGGGTTCTCTGCCATTTTTCTGGAGAGCTCTGCAAAGCGTGTGGCCTGATCTTTACTTTCATCATCAGTAAAGGTGGCCATAAATTTCTTTACACCTTCTTCCTGATGACGTTTCATTTCTCCTTCTATCTCTGCACTTAATCCTTCATCTTCAAATCTTAATCTGGATTTCATCTCTTCCATTACGCGCAAGTCATCAAGATCATCAGTGTCAGACAGGCGCTCAAAGAAAAACTTGTTTCGTGCGTCTGGCCTATCCTTCATGCGCTCCATTTCTTTTGAAATGCGCGCTGCGGCAATATCTTTTACCTCTTCTATTTTTTTCAATACATCCTCTGGCAAGTTAAACTGCTTAAGCTCGTCAGTAATCTCTAGCAGACGCGTCTTGTCTGCCTTAACATGCTTGGTGTAAGAAGCAAGCTTGTCGGCTCGTGTTCCCTCTGACATCTCTGAAATCTTACCTTGCAAACGAACAAAGCTCTTCTCTTGTGCCAATGCAATTCCTTGTCGCGCGCCCTCTGGTACATTGTCTTCTAGCTTCTTGAGCATTTCAATATTCTTGAAATCTTTCAGATCTGATCCTCTTTGCGCGCTAAAGACTTTGTCTAGCTTTTCAGCTACTTTTGCTGCGTCATCTTCTACATCAGTAAGCACTTTACCTACGTGAGCTACTGCCTTTTCTCTGCGATCCTTAAATCGTACCAAATCATCGTCATCAGCTTTATCTACAATCTTATCTTCCAAAACATCGAGCACTTTCTCATGCTTAATTTGTTTATCCAAAACACGCTCAAGCAAATTATCTACCGCAGGAGATGCTGTAGCCTTCTCTGCCTTTAGTTTGTCGGCAGCTTTTGCAATATCACCAAGTTTCTTTTCTGCCCTGTCAGTTGCATCAATGATGGCTTTTGCCACACCCTTATCTTCTACACCCTTAGTCTCTGCCATTTTCTTGGCTTCATAGAGCTCTTGGGTTGCGTGCTGCAGCTTTACTTCTGCTTTTTTAATAGGGTTAAACGTAACCGCCTCCTTGGCGCGTCTACCAAAACGTTTTAAAAAGTGTAGGGGGCTGTCAGGAAGTACTCTAGCGTCCTTTGCGCCCAAATCCTGCCGGGTTACCTGCTCGTCTGCAAGGGCGTTTTCATCCTCAAGATCATCATCTACCGCTAAATCCTTTGCGGCTGGCTCTTGCTGCTCTTGTGGCTCTTCCTTTTGCTCTTGTTGCTCTTCTTCTTGCTGCTGCTGCTCAGGTTGAGCATCTTCTTTTTGATCAGCATCTATGCCAATCTCTGGCAGATCGCCAAACGGATTTCCCTCTTGGGCGGACACCACGCCAGCAAACAACAAAAAAGACGCCAAAGTTGCGCCAATTCCAACACAAAGAGCCGCAAAGTAGCTGCGCTTTGATGTTTGCCAGTGTGACGACACGCACTTATTGCTTGCAGTCGTCATAAACTATTATATAACCCATTAGTAGGCCGCTCCATGTCGACCATATTGATTACCTATATATAATACCATTTTTTTAAGCTGATGTCAAAGCTGGGTTGCAGATTTATGTAAATTTACAAAAAAAGTCTCGGTTTTTTACCGAGACTCGTCTGTTTACATGTCTAGGCCATCTTCCGAGAGGCCATCAAGAGCTCTGACATACCACTCTAAGACCGTCTCTGCCGGCTGATCGCCTCGGTCATGTAATATCCACATATTTAACGCGGACAAAGCAAGAGCGAGAACGAATTGCACCTTTGTCTCAAGCGGATAACTTTCATATAGACGATTCTTCATTTTTTCAACATCAGAATGAGATTCGCCGAAGCCAGCAATGGAAGCACAGCACGGGAGCTTCGCAGACCGCGCTCCCGCAAAATCTCGCACATTCCACTCAGAAAGAAGACTGTGCGCCCGATCTAGCTGCTCAATAACAAAGTTGGGTACCTTCTCCCCAACTTCATCACGCTCGCCGATTAGCATGAACACTTGCGCTCTGTGTAGATAGGCATGCAGAAGCAACATTTTGTCCAAACCGGTAAGAACTACACCACCCCCAACTCCCTTCAAGGATCCAACCTCCCCACTCCGCAGCTTCCAGATAAGATTTACCAACCCCTCGTATGAGGTAGATTCCATGTACCACTCTTGTGCCATCCCACCACCCTCGGGGACTCCCTTGATCTGCCACTTATCTTCTGCATAGATGAATTTCCCCACAGCGCGCAGACTACCCTCTCCCGCCACCGCGAGCACGCAGCTAAACTTGCTACCCAGCTCTACCAATGAGGCAGGAAGGTCTACTGTGCGGATATCCGTGGGATCCTTAATGTACAGGGCGTCTACATACAGCCGCTGCATCACGTGATCCCACCCCAACTTAAATGATACTCTGTTTGTACTCCTTAGAACCCCTGGTTTTTTTTCATCCGCCTGATCGTTGGCGTCATTAACGGCGTCGTTGATTTGCTCCCAACTCACCACGTCTTTAAAGTAGATCCTCACGGCTCCTCCTTTTTTTAGTGACGCCAGATTTCTGATCCTGACGTCCCACATCGCAAGTGCTTACTTTATAGCACAACAAAGCCATTTTGTCAACCCGGTCTATTGACAAAAATGCCCCACTCCTCTATACTACCCACAGTTTTTATAAATCCGGACCCGTTGGAAAGTGCTCTAGCGCGGCCCTTGAATGTAACGCACTATGTTAGACAAAGCAGCAAAAAAGCGCATAATTAAGCGCTTTGCCACCAAAGAAGGCGACACCGGATCCACTGAGGTCCAAATAGCCATTTTAAGCTACGAAATTAAGGATCTTTCTGGGCACTTAAAGATGCACAAGAAAGACCACTCATCCCGCAGGGGACTTTTGAGAAAAATTGGTGAGCGCAGACGTTTGCTCAAATATCTTAGCAAGGAGAATCGCCCTTCTTGGGAGACCATGGTGAAAAGACTCCGCCTCAAACAAGCCAGAGAGCTTGAAAAACCAACTGATGAAGAGTTGGCCGTGATGGAGGCAGACGAGAAAGCTGCTGCCTAACATAGGCACAGAAACATGACAAAAGAGGAAAAAGTAAAAAATCCCGTCCCTAGACACCCCGAGCAACGCGTGGGAGTGTTTATTGACGTACAAAACCTTTACTACAGCGCTAAAAACTTGCACAAAGCAAAAGCTAATTTTGGCGCCGTGGTAAAAGAGGTGCTGGCAGACCGTAAACTGATCCGCTCTATTGGGTATGTGGTAAGAACAGAATCCAGAGAAGAGCAGCCGTTTTTTGAGGCGCTTCAGAGCTTGGGCATTGAAACTAAGGAGCGCGACCTCCAAATTTTCTATGGCGGTGCCAAAAAGGCAGACTGGGATGTGGGAATTACCGTAGATGCTATCCGCATTGCACCAACACTTGATGTTGTTGTGCTAGTATCCGGAGACGGAGACTTTATTCCGCTTGTTCAATATCTGCAAAACCAAGGTAAACAAGTAGAGGTGGCTGCATTCCGCGAGACGGCAAGCACCGCACTGGTAGATGTGGTTGACAATTTCATTGATTTGAGTCAAGATCAAGGTAAGTTTTTGATTAAAGACAAACCGGGACACGTGCCAACAAGCAAAAGGCGCACCACCAGCACCACTAGACGCACACCAGCCAGAAGGACTACCGCACGCAGAGCACCGGCGCGTAGAACTGCTACACGCCGTGCCCCAGCCCGAAAGCCGGCTACGCGCAGGCGACCGGCGGCTAAAAAATAAACGTACTGTCGTCCCGGACAAGACTGCGCTTGCGCAGCGTGATCCGGGATCCAGGATTGCGGCAGAGCGTTGATAGTTCTGCATAGCCCTGGATTCTGAATCAAGTTCAGAATGACAACCCCGAAAACTGATTTCTGACAACTGACATCTACTATGACCCCGATTCATTCGGCTTATGAATTTCATGTGCCGCAGTATCGGGATCATGACCCTGCTTTTGCCGCAATGCGGCCTAAGATCAACTGGTTATCCCGATTTTTTAATAAGTAACTAATTAATTAGTGGCTCGTAACTGGTAACTGGTAACTCGTCCTTAAGCACTTCCGCTTGTACGAGTTACGAGTTACAGATTACGAGTTACAGAAAGAGTATGAAACCACAAGAGTTTAAGACAAAGTGGGCAGATACTGAGCTCAAAGTTGAGTTTGGTAGATTTGCTCATCAGGCGCACGGATCTTGTACCGTGCAATACGGAGACACCATGGTGCTTGCAACCGCAACGCGCTCAGAAAACATCCGCGGAGGAATAGATTACTTCCCGCTGATGGTAGATTACGAGGAAAAGCTATACGCAGCCGGAAAAATTAAAGGCTCACGCTTTATAAAGCGTGAAGGCCGCCCGTCTGATGAAGCGGTGCTTTCTGGAAGACTGATAGACAGATCTATCCGTCCGCTTTTTGATTCTGATGTTCGCAATGACGTCCAAGTAGTAATCACGGTGCTCTCTTATGATGGAGAGCACGACCCAGAAGTTCCTGGGCTACTTGCTGCTTCTCTTGCTCTTACCACCTCTGACATCCCATGGGATGGCCCAATAGCAGGTGTAAGGGTGGGAAGAGAAGAAGGCAAGCTGGTGGTTAATCCAACAGAGACCCAACTAGACGCATCAGATCTGGACCTTTTGGTAGTAGGAACGCCAGAGCGTGTTCTTATGATAGAAGCCCGTGCCGACGAGGTTGATGAGAAAATCATGCAAGAGGCCATTGAATTGGGGCAAGAAAATCTCAAACCTATCATGAAGCTTATTGACGACATCCATAAAAAAGTAGGCGTAGAAAAAGTAGATGTCAAAAAGCAGAACATGCTAAGTGCTTCACCAGAAGATAATGAAAAAAAAGCAGAATTTGAAAAAGTCATGGAAATGTCTCAAGAATTTGTCCACCAAAACGTAGATAAAATCTTGTTTGATGCGCCCAAGGCTACCAAGCTGGAGCGTCGCTCAGCTTTTGCTCAAATTGCAGAAGAGCTAGACACTCATCTTGAGACGCAAGGTATTGAAGATTGGGATACCAGATCTAAAGCCAAAAAGCAGATGAAGCATTTGGTAGAGGCAGAGGTAACGCGCCAAATTCTAACGCATGATAGGCGCGTAGACGGCAGATCTCTCACAGAGGTTCGCCCTCTTAAAGTAGAAGCCGGGCTCCTCCCAAGAACGCACGGAAACGGACACTTTATGCGTGGAGAGACCCAAGTTCTTTCTGTGGTAACGCTTGGCTCCCCAGGAGACAAGCAAATTCTAGACACCATGGAAGAGAACGACACCAAAAAGCGTTTTATGCACCACTACAACTTCCCGGCATTTTCTGTGGGAGAGGTAAGACCAAACCGCGGCCCAAGCCGCAGAGACATTGGTCATGGGGCACTCGCAGAAAAAGCAATGCTTGCCGTTATTCCAGAAGAAAAAGACTTTCCGTATACCATTAGAATTGTCTCTGAAGTATTAGGATCAAACGGAAGCTCTTCTATGGCCAGCACATGTGGATCTTCTTTGGCGCTTATGAACGCCGGAGTTCCTATTAAAAAACACGTTGCCGGCTTGGCTATTGGACTATCCAGCAATGCAGACATGAGCCAGTGGAAAGTTCTTACCGACATTCAAGACCTAGAAGACGGAAAAGGCGGTATGGACTTTAAGGTGACCGGTACGCGTGATGGTATCACCTCTATTCAGCTTGATACTAAAACCATCGGTATTTCCAAAGATATTGTTGCTCAGGCTCTCAAACAAGGTAAAGATGGACGCTCTGATATTCTTGATCAAATGGAAGCCGTCATCGCAGAGCCAGGAGAGATGAGCCCGTATGCTCCAAGAATAGAAACCATGACTATTGATCCAGAGAAGATTAGAGATGTTATTGGTCCTGGCGGAAAAATCATCAATGAAATTATTGATGCTACCGGCGTGCAGATTGACATAGAACAAGACGGAACCGTATTTATCACCAGCGCTCAAGCTGATGGCATGGCAGAGGCTAAAGCCATGATAGAAAATATCGTCAAAGAACCGCAGGCCGGAGAAGAGTATGAAGGAAAAGTGGTTCGCCTAGAGGACTTTGGCGCCTTTGTTAATCTTACGCCCGGCAAGGACGGTTTGGTGCACGTGTCTGAGATCTCTTGGGATCACGTAAACAAACCACGCGATGTTCTGAAAATGGGCCAAGTAGTTAAGGTAGTAGTAAAAGAAATAGATGACAGAGGACGCGTAAATCTATCCATGAAAGCACTGATAGAAAAACCAGAAGGCTGGACCCCACCAGCACGGCCAGACCGCGGATCACGCGGATCCGGCGGGCAACGTAGCGGAAGGTCATTTAACAAGCGATAAAACAACAAAAAATGCTCTCTACATTGGGAGCATTTTTTGTTACATCGTTCCCAACACACCCCCTACACTTGACAAATTTATTTCTTTGTTACATACTCAATTTATTGGATAAAGTTCGCAAACTGATGGAGGAGTAATGCGCCAATTCTTCACTACGGAATATGGCACGCTAAGGGTATCAGAAGCTACACTCTCTGCTTTTGCAACGCTTATGATCGAAAGAGGCTACTCAACTGAGCAGCCGCTTGAGTCTATGATCACCGCCCTCACTCATGCTGTACTAGAAGAAATTATTCCCAACCACTACCTCAACAACCAACGCCGCGTTATCTTTAGACTAGAAAACGGTGAGGTTGTAGGCGCAATCAGCTCGCCGCTAAAATCAAAAAACGTCATAGAGCGTCTGCACTCAAAATTTGGCATTCCCATGGGCGAAATACGCGCTCAGGTGCTGAAGGACTGGCTCAACGGCAAGCGTCTAAGCAAAAGCCGAAGGAGCAGACTAGGAATAAGAGGTAATGACAATTATGCGCTTGCGGCGGGGGATCGAGTATACATTGTAAACCCGGAAACAGAACGCATTATCACCGTTGTTAACAACGATGAAACCCACGCAGCCTTGCACAATCTGGGAAGAAGAAAAGGCGGGGTTTTTGACAGAAATGCGGGCAAGACTAAAGGCAAAAACAGAAAAAAAAAGAAAACGTACAATAAGGGTGATTGGTAGCGCACCCACGTAGGAGTCCCACTCCTACTTTTTTAATGAAAACAAACTTGAAACCATGTTTGTCGAGGCACTAAACATTGACATAACCATTACACAAACGTAAACTAGTTGAAGCGATGCAGCGTTTAGTCAGCCCTGAGGATCCTGAGCGGGATACCCCGGAGAAAAGCACCCTCTGAGCGGAGGATTTGCTGACAGAGAACGTGTGACAAACCAGGGAGCTTTGGGAGCACCTGTCACCGCATCGCTTTTTTATTTCGCGTTAGCGAAATAACCCTTGCCGGCATTCGCCAAGCAAGCCCCACATGCGCACCCTCTTTGTCATCCCGGGCGAGCAAAGCGAGACCCGGGATCTCAAGAGAGCGCTGTGCCGCATGTGTTTTTCTTGAGATCCCGGGTCAAGCCCGGGATGACACAATGACAATTGACTCCTCCCTTCTCCCATGTTACAGTCTTCCCGGACGCCAGAGGCAATCTGGGGTCCGTGAATCGCGAGGGTAGCTCCCTCATGATTTCCCCAGAGGTTGTGATAGGCCAAAGCGGTGATGACTCCACCAAAAGCCTCTGGCGCCCACTTTCACAAAAAGGAGTTACCATGACGGAAGAAGACCTTATCCTAAGACTGGTTCATAAGGTCAGAGTTGCAGATGATGAGCGTTTTTTTCTGTTTCGGGTTGGCAATCCCATGACTAAAGTGTTCATTAGAAAAAACCAACTCAACGTTAAGCTAATCCGGATCTCAACTCAAGATACAAAGCTGCTTTCTGATGTGCTAGGACCGGTGGGAGCCAAGCCAGCGGTACCTTTGGCAACGCTCCACTACGATCTGTCTGGCGATCCAGAGCAGTACGACAGTGTTAAACAACCAGCCACTATAAAAGCGCCCAGCCACGTGCACCTGCGAGACCTTTTTGGGATGCATGGCAAAGACTTTCCCCCTATCCAAATAAGAAACGAGGCTGAGGAAGCGCTCTTTCATTGTATGAGCTGCGGATACAAAGTAGACTTTTACAGTGGTATCTTTAAATGCTTTTGCTGTAACGCGGTATACGAATTAGACCCAAGACTGAAAAAGGCGGTAACCGCAGGGCCACGATAAGGCCCTTTTTTGTTTGCAACAAACAACCCACCTAGTTATAATGAGCACGGCGTCGCACGCACTTGCATCAACAAAATGGAGGCAAGGGGACTTGGAACATGTGCGGCGCCTTTTTTTGTTTAAATTTAGCCAAAATATGGCGATACGCTATTGACAAAACACTTCTTTTGTGCTATACTAATTCGTCGGTTTTGACTCACCCTAGGAGGACTATGACAGAACCCACCATTGGAATTAACGATTTTGCGAGGCGTCACACCGCTGGCAGCAGGTTTAGCCACTTTAGTGGCGGCGACTATGACCTTATCATGCGTGTCCGCGCAGGCTTTCAGGATGCACAAGAGGGCAACAGAGAAGGTGTGCTACTGGTCCCGGTGAATCCGGACGGCTTCTTCTCTGGAGTAACCAAGCCAGACGCAGACACGCCGCTGATGGCAGAGTTCTCTGCACGGCGTGAAGGCGAGCAACCGTACGTTCACGTCACTGCGCGAGCGCAAAAGGCTCCCGCCAACAGCGTTAAGGTGGTCATCTACTCGCGCTCTGCGCTCGGAGAGGATGGCGCAAACAGCACTGACTGTGACTGGGAGATCATTTCTATCAACGCCAGCGCCTCAATGGAGGACGAGCCCACTACTCCTGTAGCTATGGCACGCAACTTTCTCCACGCAGAAGGCGGAACAAAGACCGACTACAGCGCAGAGGACTTTGCGCGCTCCATTGAGTACTGGAGCCAGCACGTAATGGTGCGCGAGCAGTAGCTTGCGAATCGCCCGACGGCTAACGCCTCGGGTTTTTTATTTGTATAGACTAGTGTATACAAACAGAACTGTGGACAAGTATGGGGATAACTGTGGAAAACTGTGCATTTGTATAGACTAGTGTATACAAATCTGTCCACATTTGTGTAAAATTACGATAAATTGCCAGACGTTGACAAAAGCCAAAAAATAGCGTATAATTATATATGTCAGTGTGACCACCGCTCTTTGGCAACAACTCAACGCGATAGATAAAAGAGTTTGGTAATTCTGGCAAGAAATTTCTTCCAGAGCGACCACCGCTCTTCCACGATACTTTTCGTTACCTCCACTTTTCCCCACTCCCTTTTTATAGGTGGCCTCCGCCTAAAAAGTAGCCATCTTCTACTTTAGGAGTACACCACCTGCGATAAGGTATTGTGCGATACGCTTTCTAAGATATGTGAGGACCGCTTGAGCGACACCTTTGTCCGCTCGCCGTCCCCTGCTTAGAAAAGGGTGAGAAAACACTATTTAGCCTTCCCTTCATGCTATATTACGAGTGTTTAAATCTCACCCTTCTTTTTTTTGCGAAGACAAACCCGGCGTATGCCGGGTAACCCGTATATTTACTACATTATTGACAAACCTAGACCAATTACCCGCTATTTGCTATAATCCTTCCATACTTAACTTGAAACGTATGGGCGGACACAGCAAAGAATTTATCACCACAATGAAAGAGACCTTAGTGGGGGAGGAAGACCGAATCAATACTGATTTGGCTAAATTTGCACGAAAAAAGACGAGCGTGGATGGAGAGTATGACAGTAATTTTCCCAACTACGGAGACGACCAAAGTGAAAATGCCGCAGAAGTTGCGCAGTACGATACCAATCTTGCCGTAGAACAAGCCCTAGAAAAAAAGCTAAGAGACGTTAAAAAATCTCTTAAGAGAATAGAGGAGGGAAGCTACGGAATTTGCAAATACTGCGAAAAGCCAATAGAAGAGGGGAGACTAAAAGCGCGTCCCGCAGCCGGCTCCTGTGTGAGTTGCAAAAAGACACTTACCCAAGAGGTTTAAGTTAGTAACTTGTAATGCGTAAATTTAGCGAATATTTATCAGTTTACGCTGCACTAGTCGTGCTGCTGACAGACCAACTCACAAAAAAAATACTCGTAGACACGGGTGTTTTTTGGTCTAAAGGACCGTTTTCAATAACTGTTCACTACAATGAAGGCATTGCTTTTAGTCTGCCGTTTAATCAAACCTTATTAATCGGATTGTCTATCGTAATATTAGCCACATTTATTCATTATTGGACAAAGCAAAATTACCCAAGTAAATGGCAACACGTGGGCGCCGGCCTTTTTTTAGGTGGAGCACTCTCAAATCTCTTAGATAGAATTGTCAGCGGAGCTGTCACCGATTACCTAAACCTATACACCGCCACCATAAATATTGCAGACATTGCCATCGTCCTAGGAATTTTCTTTCTCATCTTCTCCACAGACCACCCATTTGCAAAACAATAGCCAAAGAGTTACTATAAATCTGGACGGGGACACCCGTTTTTTTAAACAAAAATTACACATTGCATGTTACGCATTACGTGTTACGAAAACATATGTCAGAGCAAACCAGGCCACTTTGGGGGATACTGCTAGGAATGATGATTATTGTAGTTGTGGGCGTTCTTTTTGTATACGGTCAAAAACAAAGGTTGCAAGAGCAGCAGGAAGCAGCAGCGCAGGCAGATGAGGCCACAGAGGTAGATCTAGGGCCGCTTGTCTTTGGTGGAATTGTGCCGCTTACCGGCCCCATGCAAAACAAAGGACTAGAGATTCAAAAGGCGGCTCTGCTGGCTCTTGCTGAAATAAATGAAGACGGCGGCATTACAGAACGGCAAGTAGAAATTATCTGGAAAGATGGCGGCTGCAGCGCTGGCCCTGCCATAACGGCAGCACAAGAGCTTATTACTATTGATGACGTGCGTTATATTTTAGGACCCGTCTGCAACGCAGAAGCAGATGCCGTAGCGCGCATATCAGCCTCTAACAAAGTGGTAACGCTGTCTCCCTCAGCGAATTTAAAAAACCTTACAGAGCTGGGCGCTCCGTACTTTTTCCGAACCGCACTATCTGAAACGCTTCCCGCGCAGGCTGCAGCAGAGTTTCTTGTTTCTCAGCAAAAGGCACAAAACATAGCGCTTCTGGCCAATGATGATGACGGCAGCACGCTTTGGAAAGATACCTTTGTAGAGACCCTGCGCACCTTGCAGGCAAAAGTAGTTTCAAACAAAATTCTTCCTGGTGATAGTGCTACGCTAGATGAAGATGCAGCAAAGCAATACGCTGATGAACTCAAAAAACTAGAGACAGCGCCGCAGGCCATTTTAGCGGCTGTTAACTCTTCTGTCTCAGTAGAAAATCTAATGATGGCGCTTGCTGATGCAGAGCTGTCCATTCCCGTTGTCGTGCCGCATGAGTATATAACTGTTTTGCTTGAAAGTAGTGAGGATGAAGATAAGGAGCAGGAAACTGAAATATATGAAAACATCCACACGTTTGTGCCTTTCACAGACACAGACTCACGCGCCTATAAAAAATTCCTAAAGTTGTATACTGATGACGCCGGCGCGTCGCCAACGGCTGCGGGAGAAGCGGCTAACATGTACAGCCAACTGTTTCTCCTGCAAGAGCTCATAGAAGAGCACGGAGAAGATCCAGAAGTCATCAAAGAAAAAATAAAGGAGGTAAAAAACTGGAAGCACGCCCTGGGAACGCTAACAATCACAGAAGCAGGGGAGCGTGCCGGCAAAGCCACGATAATGAAAGTAGAAAACGGCGCGCTTAAAAACATAGCCGTCCACGAGCTTCAATAAAAAAATGGCCTGGCGTATGCCGGGCCTTTTTTGTTAGTCAGGGCAGGTGGCGCATTGCCAGCTTTTAAGCCCTTCATACCAGCTCATCTGATGACCGTGCTCACAAACCGGACCCCTACCAATTACCGTAATTTGTCCACAGTTTCTGCACGTAACACGCAAAGGGTCGGTATAGTTAATGCGAATGTCAGGGAAGCTGCAATGCGGACAACACACTTGGTCATCAAGAGTGTTGGATTGCTCCGGAAGCACGGAAATCATTCGTGTCATTGTGCTATCGTGCACAGGTCTATCAAGCTGGACACAGCCGCCATGACAGTACAAGTGAAATGGTTTCCCGCTCAGCTCAAAGCGCAGAAAAATGCTGAGGTCGGGCCAACCATACTTGCCAGGAGGCCGAATATTGGTCCGCACAGCAAGAAGCCTCGCCGCGACCACTTCAGTTACATGCGCTTCTTGATGTTCCGGTGCATACTGGTCTTTAAACCCGTCTTCTGGAACAGGAACCACCAAATGCCACGGCTCATCAGAAACAGCTAGAAGATCACCCATGGGCACATTGCCCCACATCTCCCCCCTAGAAAAATACGGCGTGCCTCTTCTCTCGTCGACTCCAAACACATCGCGCAGTTGATGCAAATGCAGCTGCGCGTGACCAGGAAACAAAATCCCACCATGTGCTTTTGCCCACAAAAGCGTCTCCTTTGAAAACGGAATCTGGGCGGCACGCTCTTCCATTTTCTTGTCAAAACGCAGAAAGCCGCGCATTGCCTGAGCAAAGCTGTACAGATTTACAAAGTTATCTCCCATCAAGACATAGGCATGCATCTGCACATTGTTCATGAGGTACGCGCCAATATCCGTTCTCTTCTTTACCAGCTCGCCGATATCATTGAGTGTCACATCCCCCGTACGCATGTGAAAAAACACATAATTCCACATGGCAGGATTTCTGAGCAACACCTCAACTATCTGCGGATCCAGCCTTCCTTTTCTCAAAGCTGGAATGATCTGCTCTGATGCTATCAAAGCAGCTTTTAAATCAACATCTTTCTCTCTCATCGTCCCTCCGACCTACGCGCTTTTCTGGTGGAATAGTTTCCCAACCCACCGTACTGCAACGCAGAACAAAGTTATTACGCTTACGCCGCGCAAGCGTTTCCATAAATAGCCTAACAATCTATATGCATTTAGTCAATATGAAACACTGTGACCTTACGACCATGATTTGTCATCCTGAACTTGATTCAGGATCTAACAGCAACGCTGTGCCGTGTGCGTTTTTTCTGTGAGATCCCGGATATTTTGCTCCGCAAAATTCCGGGATGACGCCCGCGCCGCGGCCGGGGTTTTCTCGCGATTAATAAAAAAACCAGCCACTGGCTGGTGGAACTTACGACTCTTTTGACTGCGCAATTATCTTTGGCGGATGAAGCTCAAAGACGTCTGCTCTAAAGTAATCAGGGATCCACTTCTGCTTATAATCACACTCTCCCTCCGGACACACAAGAACAACTTTTGCGGCTTCATGTATTGGATCTAAAACCCCTGAGCAACCTTCCCTAGCGCACGTAAGATCGTGCACATAAGGGAATTTCTGCCACTGCTTAATTCTGCGTACCTCCTCCTGATTGCTGACGCTCATAGGTACTCCTTTTTGGGTTGAGGCCAAGAAATTTGGCCGCTCTGCCGGGCTGAGACTTAATGGGTGGATCTTTCTGCAAAAAGAACGTTGGAATGCTAGCCGATAAATACCCACAACTCTTGCTGCATATAAACTTAGGAACCAAATCCATAACTGCTCCCACATCCTCCCCACATTTTGGGCATTTGAATGAAGGCACGTACGGAAAGGCCTGCCATTGCTCAATGCGCTCTAGAACAGCCCGCCAATCAGCGACCATGAAGAGGTCCCGTCTGAGATTTAATAACACCAAGCCGATTTGCATGCTGAAATAAACTGCTGCGCTTCACAGGCACGTGAGCCACAAAAGCGCGCAACTGCGTGTCTACTGACCGCCCCAACTTTTTCATAAGTGCTAGAGCCGCACAACGATGCATTCCCTCAAAAACTATGTGCTCTGTGGCAAAGTTAAGAAGCATTATGGTGGTCTCTTCTGGAAAGTCTTCTACGAGCTTTTTTACTTTGTCATTATTAGGTAGATCAGGATGCTCTGCAATCTGAGAAAAACGAGCACTCTGCGTAGACTCCGGCCAGTAATCTGCCCAACCGTTAAACCCGCCGGCCCATAGGCCAGAGGCAAATTCTCGGGGATCTCTGCTGACTACAAACTCATCCCAGAAGGCGTGCGGCAAACCAAGTTGCGTGGCATAAGTCATGCGCCACTGATCCCAACTTTCAAATCCGCGATCACGCCATAGTTTATCCCAACCACGCCCCACTTCTGACTCACGCCAATAATCAAAAACTTCCTTCCAGGTCACACGCCTCACCCGTACTAGCGCGCCCATTGCCACCTCCTATTTAGCGCTGCTCATACTGCCACATCATACCGCTTTTGTCAAGCGTGATACAATAGCTACATGCTTGCCACCGTACATTCTGCCGCACTCTCTGGCATTGATGCCAGCTCTGTCACCGTAGAGCTAGATCTTGCCACCGGCTTTCCCGCTTTTACTATTGTTGGATTGCCCGATACCGCCGTAAATGAAGCGCGGGAGCGCGTAAAATCTGCCATTCGCAATAGCGACCTTCCTTTTCCTAACAATCATAGGATTATTTTTAATTTAGCGCCGGCCGATACTAAAAAATCTGGCCCGCTTTATGATTTGCCCATTGCCGTGGCGCTACTCAAGGCATTTATTCCGCTGGAGATTGATTTAAGCGATGCTCTTTTTGTTGGCGAGCTCTCACTTGATGGATCGCTGCGTCCGGTGGCCGGCATATTACCCATTGCTTTGCACGCAAGAGCCTCGGGAAAGAAAAGATTATTTGTACCAGCTGCAAATGCGGCGGAGGCAGCATGTGTTTCTGGACTAAACGTTTTTCCCGTTGATAGTCTCATTGCTCTGCTGGACCATTTATCAAACCAACAGCCAATAACAACCGCTCCGCTAACCAAACCTCAGACAAGCGTGCCAGATTATCCATACGATCTGCAAAACATTCGCGGTCAGCATTTTGCCAAACGTGCACTAGAAATTGCCGCAGCTGGCGGTCACAATATTTTATTTCACGGCCCACCAGGAAGTGGAAAAACACTCCTTGCCAGAACCCTTCCCTCAATACTGCCGCCCATGACTGATTCAGAAATTTTAGAGGTAACAAAAATTCACTCTATTGCCGGACAGATAAATGGAGAGGGTGGGCTAGTAACCGCGCGCCCCTTCCGTACCCCACACCACAGCGCCAGCGCTACATCCATTACCGGCGGAGGAAGCAATCCAAAACCAGGAGAAGTCTCTCTGGCCCACCGTGGCGTTTTATTTTTAGATGAAGCCCCAGAATTTCCACGATCCGTTCTGGAGCATTTAAGACAACCGCTAGAAGATGGTCATGTGACTATAACGCGTGTTCGCCAAACCGTGCATTATCCCGCTCGGTTCACTCTTGTACTATCCCAAAACCCATGCCCCTGCGGATTTTATGGCGATCCAAACAAACCGTGCACCTGCAGCACCAACCAAGTACAAAATTATCAAAAAAAATTATCCGGCCCGCTGCTGGACAGGGTAGATATGATGGTGAGTGTGCCTGCGGTGCCTATTGAAGAGCTCACGGGAATATCTAGTGCTGAGCCGAGCGCGGCAGTTAGAGAACGGGTGACAAAAGCAAGAGAGCTCCAAACAAAACGCCTCCCCCCAAACGTAATTTGCAACGCGGACATGAGCAGCAAAGATATAAAAACCACCTGCAACCCAACAAAGCAGTCTATAGACCTCCTAAAAAAAGCAGCCACCGCCATGCATCTGTCCGCCCGGGCGTATTACCGAACGCTTAAAGTTGCCAGAACTATTGCAGACTTGGCAGCCAGCCCATCGCTTGATCAAGCCCATGTAGCAGAGGCCCTTCAATTCAGAGAAAAAACCTCTTGACGAAGAAACCGTTTCGTGATAAAACAGTGCCAAAGGAGGACACATGCCAGAGAGAGTTTGCGTTATTTGCGACACCACTAAACTTGAAGATGAAAACATCTCTGCTTGCGCGCCCTGCGCAATGAAAGAATACGCCCTTTGGATTATTCGCCATGACTGTCCACGTGACATCCTTACGCATCCTATTCCGGTGCACATGCTTGAAGCACCTGTAGCAGCACTCCTACTGCAAAATGGGTGCAAAGAAGAAGCGGGCGCAATGCCCCTAGGCAGAGTACTCAACATAATCACTGACAGCCTTATCCCGGAAGCTCCAAAAACAACACCTACAACGGCCCAGATTGAAAACATTACAGCAATAGAAGAGCAGCTAGCCTGCGCAAAAGCAGAAGCGCATGGCCTGGAGTATCTCAACTTTGCAAGCATTGCTGGATTTGAACTCTTGTCTGATCATGGCCAGGACACTGCTCTTCTTCTGACCCTACGCGCGCTACCCATTGCCCATATTGCGGGCAGCAAAGAAGGAGAAGTGGTGGTTGCTGTTGCAGACCCAAGCCTGTCGGGGCTGGAGGTCCTGCAAGCAGAAATCAAAGAATATACGGGCTGCGATACGGTGCGTCTCGTGGTGAGTCCCGCTCACCAAATCAAACAAAGACTCCAAGATTTAACTTCATAAATACGGCCTCCCTGCGGAGGCTTTTTTTATACCCAACTAAAAACACGGCTTCACGGCCGTGTTTTTTTATCTTACGTATTTAAGCGGGTTTTGCCGCGTACCATTCACACGAACCTCATAGTGAATATGAGAGCCGGTGGATCTTCCCGTGGATCCCATGGCTGCAATGGTTTGCCCTTGCTCTACTTTTTCTCCCACATCAACGTAGAGCGCGCTGGCGTGAGCATAAATGGTTTGCACGCCATCTCCGTGATTTAAAATAACGTGGCAGCCGTATCCACCGCTCCATCCGCATTTGCTACGCGTTACGGTTCCGGCTCTGGAAGCCACCAGTGGTGTTCCCACCGGACCTGCCACATCCAATCCTGTATGGCGCCAACCATAATACTGCGTAATCCTCTTTACGGTTGTTGGCCAAATATAGAGCTGTCCAGCGGGCACGTTGATAGACGGCAACGGAGCCGCTATTCTTCTGGCGGCTGTACTTGGCGCGCTACGCCGTGGGGCAGCTGCTGCCGGCTTGCTTCCGCCAGGAAGAAGCAGCGTCTCACCAATAGTAATATCACTTGCTGTTGCTAGCTTGTTAAAATCCATTATCTCGCCCACATTGGCATCGTATTTTTTAGCGATCCTGCTGAGCGTGTCGCCAGATTTTACGGTATACCTAATACCGCTCAGAGGCAAAATACGAAGCGTGTCGCCCGGTCTAATGTAGCTGCGGTACGTTAAATTGTTCTCCCAAAGTATGGTAGAGATAGTAACGCCATAAGCTTGAGCAATGGAACCTAGCACATCGCCTTGCTGCACCAAATAAGAAACCACTTCTCTTCTTTGCTCGCCCAAATCAGCACCCTGAATAATGTTTGGTTTAGTAATAGCCGTGCCGCCGCGCGCCAAAGAGGTAATATCCGTCGGTTCAATTAGCTGCTCATCTGGAGCGCTCTCTAAGACCTCTTGCCGTACTGCTCCAGCACTCCACGCCCCACTGTCTGCTGGCAAAAATCCGCTTTGGGTTACTCCTTCTTCTACAAAATATTCTTCTCCTGGCCCCACCAACCTGTATAAAAGGCTCTCTTGAGCCAGCGGCGCACTTGTTCTAGCAAAAACTGAGGTCTGTGGCGCCAAAAGAAGCACAATACCGGCCAAAATAGCACCGCGAAACGTCCACGGACTTGTCGCGATAATCCACACCTTATCTTTAAACGGAGCACTATAACCGTGCCAGTATCTTTTTAGTAAACTTGCCAGTCTTAATACAACAAAAATAACTCTACGCATGACCACGTGAAAAAACTTTGCCCCGTATCTTCCTACTGCGGTAAAAAAGGGGCGCAGTCCGCGGCCAAGCACTTGTAGAGCTTTGCTTATTTTAGCCAAAATTGTGTATGCAATACGCTTCATAGCGTATATAAATGGTATCAGTGCTGGAGCGGTAGCGCAAGGTCTTTTTTTGAGGCATTAGGCACTAGGCGTCAGGCATTAGTGATCGTAATTTGTCATTCTGAACTTGATTCAGAATCTAGGGTAGAAGTAGAGTACGTCTTATGTTCCTACCTGGATGCTGAATCAAGTTCAGCATGACGCTAACAGGGTACTAATGACTACTGTCTAATGCCTGATACCACCACAAAAAAAATTGACAAAAGCCCAGGGCAGGCATAAAATACCTATGAGCCTTCCCAGCTCGCCCCATGCAGCAAGGCGGCAACCTGCTGCACCCCCGGGGTTCTCTGCGACGCAGAGAACCCCATTTTTTATTGACAAAAACTCCCTTTTTTTCTATGATTATGTGAAGTCGGTAATAGGTAGTAGGCAGCAAACAAAAAATTGCTACTTGTTACTTGTTACTTGCTACTTAATCAAAATATGAACACAGCACTTTGGATCGCTTTAGGATCCTCTATAGTCTCACTTATTTACGGAATCTCTTTGATTTCTTGGATCAACAAACAGCCCGCAGGCGATGATCGCATGAAATCCATCGCGCGCGCTATCCAAGAAGGAGCGCACGCTTATTTGGGCAGACAATACAGAACCATTGCTGTGGTAGCTGCCATTGTTTTTGTACTTATTGGTACCGTGCTTGGTAGCTGGAACACCGCCTTTGGCTTTTTGGCCGGATCGGTAATGTCGGGAATCGCGGGATTTATAGGAATGCTGGTTTCTGTTAGAGCAAACGTAAGAACCACAGAGGCATCTAAAACAAGCTTGGCCGCTGGTCTTAAGGTGGCCGTCAGAGGTGGTAGCGTTACCGGCCTACTAGTGGTTGGCCTAGCGCTTTTGGGCGTCTCAGCTCTGTACGCCATTACAAATGATTTTGATGCGCTACTAGGATTTGCTTTTGGAGGATCGCTTATTTCCATATTTGCCAGAATCGGCGGTGGTATTTTTACCAAAGCTGCTGATGTGGGAGCAGATTTGGTTGGAAAGGTAGAAGTAGGAATCCCAGAGGACGACCCACGAAACCCAGCCGTAATCGCCGATAACGTGGGAGACAACGTAGGAGACTGCGCCGGAATGGCCGCAGACCTTTTTGAGACTTACGCGGTTACCGCCATTGCAACCATGCTTTTGGGCTCTCTGCTTTTTGACGGAGACAGCGCCGTGCTTTACCCACTCGCGCTTGGTGGCATTTCTATTATTGCTTCAATCGTAGGAAGCTTCTTTATAAAGCTTGGGAAAAAGAAAAACATCATGGGCGCTCTGTATAAAGGACTTGGTGTTTCAGGTGTACTTGCTGCTGCCGGATTTTACTTTGTGACTGATAAAATGCTTGATGACCAAAATCTTTTCTTTGCCTCATTGATTGGACTTGCGCTCACAGCAGCATTAGTATGGATCACCGAATATTACACCTCAACAGAATACAAGCCCGTTAGAGTTATTGCTAAAGCATCTGAGAGTGGACACGGCACCAACGTAATTGCTGGCCTTGCGGTTGGCATGAAATCTACCGCTATGCCAATTCTTGTTATTGCAGCCTCTATTCTTGGCGCGCACGCGCTGGGCGGTCTTTATGGCATTGCAGTAGCCGCAACGGCCATGTTATCGCTCACAGGAATAATTGTGGCAATAGATGCTTACGGCCCTATTACCGATAACGCTGGTGGAATAGCTGAGATGGCAGGATTAGAAGAAAAAGTACGCAACACCACTGATAAACTAGATGCGGTTGGTAACACTACCAAAGCGGTTACCAAAGGATATGCCATTGGTTCTGCCGCGCTTGCCGCTTTAGTCCTCTTTGCGGATTACACACACAAACTTGATGGTCTTGGCGCCTCCACTGAATTCTTGATTGATAATCCCTATGTTCTGGTAGGACTCTTTATTGGCGGACTATTGCCGTTTTTCTTTGGCGCTCTCACCATGGAGGCTGTAGGAAAAGTAGCGCAAGCTGTAGTTAAAGAGGTTCGTCATCAATTTAAAACCATTCCTGGCATTATGGAAAGAAAGGCAAAGCCAGATTACGCAAAAACGGTTGATATTGTAACGCGTGGCGCGATCCGCGAGATGATAATTCCTGCGCTTCTTCCTATTGTCATCCCTATTATAGTTGGACTTGCGCTGGGAACCGCGGCGCTTGGTGGACTTCTCGTGGGAACCATTGTCACCGGACTGTTTTTGGCCATTGCCATGACCAACGGAGGTGGCGCATGGGATAACGCCAAAAAATACATAGAAGATGGTAAGCACGGCGGCAAAGGGTCAGAGGCTCATAAGGCAGCCGTAACCGGAGACACCGTAGGAGACCCCTACAAAGACACTGCCGGCCCAGC
>CAZSVL010000004.1:73463-89797 GCA_964610305.1 uncultured Gammaproteobacteria bacterium
GATTAAGGTGGCTAACATTGTGGCGCTGCTGATTGTGGCCCTGCTGGTCTAAAATAAAAAAACTCGAAGTTTCGTCTTCGAGTTTTTTGTTACATCAATTAATGAAAAAGCGCTGCAAGAGCGCTACCTCACGTGAGGGTTTCTGCTAATTTTTGTTAGCTCTGTGAGCAGCTTTCTGCCAACGTTGGGGCCTTGTGGGCCTCCGCTTCTTTTATCGTATTGTGCACATAGCTGCTCTACTATCTGCTCCTGCTGTCCCACAAAAGACCGGTTACCCAGACTGGAGCGATGAACACACGCCGGCTCGCCATGAGACACAGAACCATCTTTTAAAAAGCGTCTCCACCACCCTTTAAACTCAGTGGCGGGCACGGCTGCTACAAAAACCGCAAGCCTATACAGGTGGCCATCAGGATGCTCAAGATCAAAAAAGCTGTCCGGCTTTCTTGTTGCAATGCTGGCAAGCACCGCAGCGCTAAAGAGCGGATCGGTCCATTCTCTTCTTAGCCTTCTCTCTAGGGTATCCCACGGCTCCTCCAAATCTCCGCGCCCATTACTCAAACGCTGCCCGCCCCACAAACTGAGCTTTCCTCTGCAATCTGCCCGCGGATGCGTATGGTCTTTTTTCTGAAAAAAGAACACACGTCTTCCAATGTCACACATTAAAATAACTGAACCAGAAACTCTTAGTGACATATAGCCTCCTGTCTTGTGCAGATCGTATCACCGTCTTGACAAATGATCAACCCCCGGCTATACTAGCGGCCTATGAAAATACAGTCAAAAGACATTAGCAAATCACAAAAAGAGCTCACCATTACGGTTCAGCCAGAAGAATACCAAAAACATTTGGAGCGAGCCGCAAAAGACATAAGCGAAAATGTTGAAATTAAAGGATTTCGCCCGGGTCACGCGCCGTACGACCAAATAAAAGCAAAGGTGGGGGAAATGAAAATCTATGAGCAAGCGCTTGAATACATGGTACGCAACTCTTATGAACAGGCTCTGAAGGATGAAAATATTGATCCGGTAGGAATGCCAAATATTGAAGTAGAGAAGCTGGCTCCTGGCAATGAGCTGGTATACAAAGCTACGATTTCTTTGCTTCCATCCGTAGAGCTTCCTGATTTTGAAAAAATTAATGTTGAAAAAAAGGAAAAAGAAATTAAAGATGAAGATTTGGATCGCGTTTTTAAAGATATTCAGGGAATGCGCGCAACAGAAGTGCTAAAAGACGGTCCAGCAGGCGAGCAGGACAAAATCATTGTGGACATGGACATGCTCCATGAAAACGTACCGCTTGATGGCGGACAAGCAAAAGACCACGCCGTGTATCTTAATGAAGACTACTATGTTCCTGGCTTGCAAAAAGAGCTTATAGGCCTTAAAAAGGGCGATGATAAATCGTTCAAACTAAAGATGCCAAAAGACCATTACCAAAAGCATATGGCCGGCAAAGATGTGGAGTACAAAGTGAAGGTAAAAGAAGTTTATGAGCGTAGTTTGCCCGAGATAAATGACGAGCTAGCAAAAACGCTCGGCCAAGAAAGTGTAGAAAAAATGAGAGAACTTATTGCGGAGAATCTGGCCGGCGAAGAAAAGAAAAAAGCGGATCAGCGCTATGAAGTTGAACTGCTTGATACGGTGGTTGCAGGCTCAAAAATTGGCGAAATCCCAGAAGTACTCATAGATGCAGAAAAAGACAAAATGCTCTTTGAGCTAAAAGCAGGTGTAGAAAAACAGGGAATGGAGTGGAGCAAATACATGGAAAACATCGGAAAGAGCGAAGAAAAACTGATTGACGGATTTACTGACCAAGCCATAAAAAGAGCTCAGGCCGCTCTGGTTTCCCGTCAGATTGCAAAGGAAAACGGACTGGAGCCAGACTTTAATGAAATTGAAAAAGAGCTAGAAGTTATGCGCGAGCACTATAAAGAAGACGCGCAAGCAATCTCTAATCTGGCCAGACCAGAAATCAGACATACCGTAGCAACGCTTATCAGAAACAGAAAAACAATGGTGTGGCTAAAAGAAAACACCAAAGAAAAAAAGACCGCCTAGCGCGGTCTTTTTGGTTGACAAAAAAAGTGCGGCTTAGTAGAATCTGCGCAAAGGAGGTGGCATGCACCCAGCTGTCCCGTGGTTTACGTTTGCCAGAACACGTCATGTGTCGCTGGCTGATTGTTTAGCGCTCGCCAACCCACACTGGCCCGATGATCATAGACGCGAAGTATTTGTAAGCAAAGAGTGGGCCCCCCAAACTGCCTTTGAGGGAGTGCTCCCAACACCACACAAGTATGGCCTCGTTCCCTGTGAGGGTGAGATGCCCGATGAGCTTGCCCAAGCCATTGCGTTCAATAGAGTGATGCGCCCAGCCACACTTCATGAGGCTCTTCTACTTGCTGCCCACCGAGAGACCATTCCCTGGTGGGGAGATGACTTTGCGGTCACTGGTACTCACGCCCAAGAAGGTGTAAGAAAAATCTGCCCAACCATTAGCACAAGAGAGGATCGCATTTATCTGGGGACACATGAGCTCTATACAAGAGACCTCCCTGGTAAGATGCTCTTTGCTGTCCAGTTTTGATATTCAGCCCGCACGCGGGCTTTTTTGTTTGCCGCTCGCGTGCTACCATGTGATCATGCTTTTAGGAGCCCACGTATCAATTGCCGGCGGTGTATTCAACGCGCCAGAGCGAGCTGCAGCCATTGGCTGCGAGGTTTTTCAGATGTTTACGCGTTCTCCTCAAGGAGGAAAAGTCCCAGAGCTGTCGCCAGAGATCGTCAAAAAATTTAAGGCTGCTATGAAAGAGCACGGTCAAAAAGAAAGCTACGTACACACGCCTTATTTCATCAATTTTGCCTCAGCTAATCCCAGAATAAAATATGGAAGTGCTCAAGTCATCAGACAAGAACTGGAGCGCTCAAGCACACTGGGCGTAAAATATTGCATGACTCACCTAGGAAGCTTTAAGGATGTTGGCCAAAAAGAAGGAATGAAGGTGGTGAAAGAGGGGCTTGCCAAAGCGCTTGACGGATACAAGGGGTCAACTCAATTTTTAATTGAAATTGCAGCCGGCGCCGGTGAGATCATTGGAGACACCTTTGAAGAGCTAGAAGAAATAATTGATAGCAAAGAATTAAAAAAATATGACATCGGTATTTGCTTTGACACGCAGCATGCCTTTGCCAGTGGTTATGATTTGCGCACGCCAGAAGCAATAGAAGAAACACTGAACTCATTTGACAACATAATAGGACTGGAGCGAATGAAAATGTCTCACTGCAACGATTCAAAAATTGAGTTTGGCGGAAAGCGCGATAGACATGAGCATATTGGAGAGGGTCACATTGGAAAAGAGGCCTTTAAAATTTTAGTAAACCACCCCAAAATCCAACACGTCAATTTTATACTAGAGACCAAGCATGACAAGGTAGAGCAAGATCTCAAACTTTTAAAAAAATTAAGGAGATCCTAATGACTTTAGCGCAAGAAAAAAACGCTGCCTTAAAAATCGTAAGAGGGGCAAGCGCGATTTTAAAAAAGAAGTATCGCCGCATCGGCACCAAAGTAGATCATCTAAAAAAATTTGGAGAAACCGTAACGGCCGTAGATACCCTGGTAAACAATTTTTATCTCAAGGAACTTTCTAGGGCTTTTCCAGACTTTGATATTGTCTCTGAAGAGGCGCGCCCCATAGACAGGCCCGGCGGCAGACAGTGGTATGTAGACCCGCTGGATGGCACCACCAATTTTTCATATGGCTTTACTGAGTTTGCCACGCTTTTGGGGCAAACCGATGGCAACCGTGTAACCGCAGGCTACACCGCCATCCCTCTCACGGGAGAGTTGTACTGGGCACAAGAGGGTCGTGGCGCGTGGAGTGGCTCAAAAAAAATCTCCGTGAGCAGCACCAGTAGTCTGAAGCGCTCCATGGTCATGTATTGCTCTGGTTATAGCGCTCGTGGTAAAAAATGGTTCAATAAAATATGGGATCACTTTGACCGCTTTAAACCGCACGGCAGAATGCTCTCTTGTGCCGGGCTAGAGCTTGCCTCTGTTGCAAGAGGCACGGCAGATTTTTGTATTCTGACCGATACGCGCGCATGGGATGTGGTATCGGGCATTTCGCTGATCCAAGAAGCGGGCGGGCGTGTAACTAACATAAAGGGAAACACGTGGACTCCAAAAGATAAAACGCTTGTAGCAAGTAATGGCCGTCTACATGACAAGATACTCAAAGAAATAGATGTAGCACTTGGCTAAACATGTCATCCCGGATTCGCGAAGCGAAGTCCGGGATCTCACAGAAAATGCACAAGCGGTACTACGTCTACATTCTAACCAGCGACGCCAACACGGTTTTATATGTTGGCATAACAAGCAATCTCCCAAAAAGAATCTGGCAGCACAAAGAGGGTGTGGCCGACGGTTTTACCAAAGAATACAACGTCAAGAAATTAGTTTATTTCGAAATTCACGAGATCGCTGAAGCGGCAATCAAGCGAGAGAAGCAGATAAAAAAGTGGAAGCGTTCGTGGAAAGAAAATCTCATTAACAAAGACAATAGGAAATGGCGAGATCTGTATCCTGATATACTTCTGTGAGATCCCAGGTCAAGCCCGGGATGACAATCATAATGCCCATCACGCTGAAAATCAAACTCATACCGCGGTCACGCGAAAATAAAATCGTCGGCTACCAAGCCGACGATCGTCTTAAAATAAAAATTACGGCTCCACCTATTGATGGGCGGGCAAATCAAGCTCTGATCGTTTTTTTATCAAAAGAATTCCGCGTTCCAAAATCTTCAATAGAAATAGTTCGTGGCCACACCATCCCAGAAAAAACCATAAAATTCCACACCCTTGACAAAATGCCAAAACTACCGTAAATTGCACCCAGGAGGTAAAAATGCCCTTCAGAAAAAGAAAGAAAAATTATGGCCATACGCTGTTTATCTCAATGATTATGCTAGGTGGCATTTTGCTCATTGCATTCATAGGCTCCGTCTACGTTCTACAAAAAGGATCTGATAACGTTGAGTCTATGACCTTGTACGGACCAGCTCACTCGCTCAAAAACTGCAACTGGCGCTGTATCGGCGCCTACGCTGAAAACTACGAGGATAAGCATCCAGACAAATTTGTAGCAGACATTTCAACCGTCGGCAGTCGTGTACGCTTTAGCAAAAACCAAAAAGAAGATAACGAAACCGGCTACAAACTAATCATCGTAAAGCGACCGTGACCTTCGGGTCACTTTTTTTATTTTAAAAGCCAAACCAAAATAGCCTTTTGCATGTGCAATCTACTTTCCGCCTGATCCAAAATTATGGAATTAGGATGATCAAAGGCGCGGCGATCAATCTCATAGCCAAAATGACATGGCATGCAGTGCATTATTTTTGCGTTTGGGCAATTCCGAGCAATAAGATTGGCGGAGAGCTGATAAGGCACAAAAACTTTTTTGCGCCGCTCGTATTCCTTTCTAAATTTAGACTTCACACGGCCATTTTCAAAAAATTCCATATTCATCCAGGTGTCGGTATGAACATAGTCTGCACCTCGCAGAGCCTCTTTTAAATTAAGAGTCCTTTTTACCTTTCCTGAAGCCTTGAGCATATCATAGAGCTCGTCATCCACACTATCTTCATCAACTTCAGGAGCAACAATCACCACTTCAATACCCATCTTCACGCACGCAAGCGCAAGTGTGTTACTTACATTATTTTCTATTCCAAGCCACACTACTTTTTTTATCTTTTCCAAACCACCAGAATACTCCTTCATAGTTAGCAGGTCAGAGAGTGCCTGCGCCGGATGATACTTTTCCGAGCAGCCATCAATAACCGGAATACGGTTGAGCCGCGCGGCCGTCAAAATGTCGGCAGCTCGCTTTGCTCTATACATAAGCACATCCCCAAACCTCATTATAGCCTGCATCTCAACAGAAAAATCCGTCAAGGCTAATTGCGTAGTTCTTCTATCAACAAAAATGGCATGACCACCCAACTCAGTCATTGCTGCTTCAAAAGAAAGCCTGGTTCTAGTGCTTGTCTTCTCAAAAAGCATGATGAGTGTTTTGTTTTTTAAATAATCGGGCGTCTCACCCGCGGCCTTTTTGTTCTTAAGCATGCCAGCAATATCTAGCATGGCCTGAATATCACCCCTTGATGCGTCTTTTAAAGATATTAGATGTTTCATGTCTTCTAATCACATCAACCCCACCCTTACTCCATGGGTTGCAGCGCGCTATGCGCCATGCTCCCAAAAGAATACCCTTAATTAAGCCAAATTGATTTATTGCGTCGTATGTATATGCAGAGCATGTGGGATAAAACTTACAATAACCGTGCGGAAATCGGCGCTTCAGCCAGCTGTGATCCGGAGAGAGTGTTTTTTGATACCCTTTTATTAAAAACATGCCAGCAGCCCGAGGCAACTTTTTTGCTGAGTTTAGTATTTTTTTTGCTCTTGACATGTTTTTTCTGTAACTCGTAACCGGTAACTCGTAACTAGGGCTGGATGATGCTTGCTTTTTCCAATGCGTCCCTCAGGTCTTTTTCCTTCTCTTTGGGGTCTTTTCTTTCGGCTTCTGGCTTTGCGATTACTATTACATCATATTTTCCCGTAAATTTACCGGATTTCAGCATAAGCCGCACCATCTCCCGTAGCTGCCTTTTGATTCTGTTTCTCTTCACAGCACTTTTACTTACTTTTTTTCCCACCATAAAACCGATTTTGGGATCGCTTCCTTCCATCGGCTTATATTTTAAAGAAATGCAGCCCTGCCCACCCCATTTTCCATCATTAAAAATGCGCTCAAACGCTTTTTTTAACCTTAATCTATTCTCTTTGGGTATCATGGCGTTAGTGTATCATAAAACCGGCTAGTGCGCCGGTTTTATCTCTTTGCGTTAGCCGTTGGGTTAAGTCTAGCCCTTCCCTTATCACGACGACGCTTAAGCACTCTGCGCCCCGCGGCGCTTGCCATACGGGCAAAAAAGCCATGAGTACGCGCGCGCTTTCTACGCTTTGGTTTGTAGGTTCTTTTTGGCATGAGAAGAGTATAGCAGAGCGCCAAAATCGTGTCAATGCCGGGGATTTGACAGATTTAGCAAAAACACATAAGGTACGCAGATAAAGTTACACACACATCTTCCCCAGCTCATCCACTTTTTGTAAATTTAGGAGGGTACTCACGGTGACAAACCCGTGGTACAATGGATAACGCGTTATACTAATTCATCCTTTTCCCCTTATGGATACGCAGACTATTTGGACATCGGTGCTTGGAGAGCTTGAACTTTCCGTTAGTAAAGCCAGCTTTACGACGTGGTTTAAGTATACCGGCATTAGCTGTTATGACGGCGGCCAGATAACTATTTGCGTACCCAATGCTTTTACCAAAGCATACATTGAAAAGAAGTATCACGCTCCTATTGTAAAATCTCTTGAGCGCGTAACCGGAAAGCCTGTGCGGCGCGTGGTATACCAAGTAGACAACGTAAAAAACTTTCAGCCGACTGAGGTCTCTTTTGAAGAGAAAAAACCTCAGCCGGTTTTTGATAACCCGCTTACCACCAGCAGCTCTACCAGCAGCTCGCCAAATGCCGCTGGCCTCAACCCGCGCTACACCTTTGACTCCTTTATAGTGGGAAAGAGCAATGAACTAGCGCACGCAGCTTGCCAAGCAGTAGCAAGCCGGCCCGGAGACGCGTATAACCCCCTCTTTATATATGGTGGTGTGGGCCTTGGGAAGACTCACCTTTTGCAAGCTATTGGCAACGGCATCCTCTCTGACAATCCAGAATTTCACGTAATGTACGCCACCATGGATAGATTCATGAACGATATGATCAACGCCATGAGAGAGGGGCGCGCAAGAGAAGTAAAAGAGCGATACAGAAGTGTAGATGTGCTCATTATTGATGATGTTCAGTTCATTGCCGGAAAAGAGAGAACACAAGAAGAGTTTTTTCATACCTTTAATGAACTTCACCAACAACACAAACAAATTGTTATTAGCTCAGATAGGGCTCCTAAAGCCATTGCTGGCCTGGAGGATCGTTTGCAAAGCCGATTTGAGTGGGGAATGATCGTGGACATTACCATGCCCGATGTTGAAACACGTGTGGCCATCTTAGATGCGCGCGCTCGTGAGAAAAACTTCCCCATTGAAACCGCCATATTGCAAATCATTGCAACACTGGTGCAAAATAACATAAGAGAGCTAGAGGGGGCGCTAAACAAAATAATTGCGTATCATCAGCTCAAAAACACAGAGCCAACAGAGGAATCTGTAAGATCCATCCTCTCAAGCCTGGAGAGTGCGACCATACGGTCTTCTATCACCCCTCACTCTATAATAGATGTGGTAGCAGACTTCTACGGGATAACGCACGATCACGTATTGGGCAAAAGCAGAGAAAAACGCTACGCTCAGCCACGCCAAGTGATAATGTTTCTCCTTAGAACAGAGTTAAACATGTCATTTCCGGCTATTGGTGGAGAGGTGGGAGGAAGAGATCACACCACCGCAATGCACGCTCACAACAAAATAGAGCGTAATTCAGGAGAAGATCTCAAACTAAAACAAGAATTAGAGATGATAAAACAAAGAATCTTTAGTAATCAACAATAAAACCTACTTTTCCACAGCTTTGTCCACATCTAGCAACCTGTAGACAAGAAAGTGATAAGTAACAAAAATAAAAAACAAAAAGGGGATAGAAAAACACTTGTCCCCAGAAATAAAAAGAGTCAAAAAAAGAGTACACAAAAGATCCACCAGTTATTCTCAGACTACGCACGGATCAAAAACATGTTTCTACCGCTAAATTTAGACTAATAATTCACCCTATCCCCACTATCCACACCCCCTATTACTATAACTAGTTATGAAATATACTTGTTTAAAAGATAACTTAGTGGGAGGATTACAAAGCGTGACAGCAGTATCAAGTAAAAGCGTAACGTTGCCTATTCTCAATAACGTTCTGATAAGGGCAAAAGAAGGCTTAGTTGAGTTAACAACAACAAATTTAGAGATAGCTGTAGTGGCTAGTGTTAGGGCAAAAGTGGAGACTCCGGGTGTCTACACTGTTCCAGCAAAGACTTTGGCGGATTACGTTGGCCTTCTCTCTGATGAAAGAGTGGAGATTGAGCTAAAAGATGACCAGCTTTTGGTAAGCTCAGCAAAAAGTAAGACAAAAATTAAAGGCGAAAGCGCAGAAGAATTTCCCGTAGTGCCAGAGGCGCAAGGTGGTGTGGTGCTAACGTTTGCCGCAAAAGCGCTTAAAGACGCGCTCTCAAAAGTAGTTTTTTCCGTATCACGATCAGATGTAAGACCAGAGCTCTCCGGCGTTTTGTTTCACGCCAACGCAGAAGGCTCAAAAGGTGTGCTCACCATGGCAGCCACGGATAGCTTTAGGCTTTCAGAAAAACGCATAGCAATTCAGAATGATCAGAAAGAGCAAGAGGTGCGCTGTATAGTTCCTGCAAAAACCATTCAGGAATTAATTCGCGCCATTAGCGCATCAGATCAAGAGCTGCTTGAGATTACTATTGCAGATGGGCAGTTGGTAGCAAAAGCAGGAGACACGCAAATTGTCTCTAGGCTCATAGAGGGAAACTATCCAGATTATCGTCAGATTATTCCACAGGATTTTGGCGCTACCGCAAGACTTCAAACCGGAAACTTGGCTCAGCAGATGAGAGCCGCAAGTCTGTTTAGCACTACGGGCGTAAACGCGGTATCGTTTCAATTTGCACCAGAAGAAAAAAATATAAAGCTTGCTGCCGCTAATACTCAGCTAGGTGAATTCTCCTCTGCTTTGGAAGGTGAGGTAAGCGGAGAGCAGCACACCGTGCTTTTAAATCACCGGTATGTATTGGACGGACTCTCTCACATGGATAGCGATAAGGTAAACGTGAGTGTGGTAAATGCAGACTCCCCTTGCGTGGTAACGCCAGAGGGAAAAAGCGATTTTGTCTATATTGTAATGCCGATAAAACAGTAACGCGTAACAGGTAATGCGTAATAAAAAATCGCCATTGTGGCGGTTTTTTGAATGTCATTGCGAGGAGCCGAAGGCGACGAAGCAATCCCGTCTATTTAGCAACCGGATTGCTTCGTCGCTCTACTCCTCGCAATGACATTGATGTTCACAAACTAAAGTGTGTTTTTGCAACCAGTCCTATTAAGTATCCGATCACAGCGGCTCCCAGTGAGACCACCACCATCTCTATCCCACTTCTATACCATCGCCTTCCTGTGTGATGCGCTGCGTACGCGCCCGCCGCAAATAGCGCGGAGACAGCTAGACCCACCGCAAGCCCCAGCGCCTGATCAATTGGTAAATACAGATAAGGAAACAAAGGGATGAGCCCACCAATAATATACCCCACTCCCATTAGAAGCGCATTCATCTTAGACCTTTTTTCTAAATGCTTCTCCCCCTTTTTATTTTTGGAAATCACCGCAAAAGCAGATTTGGAAGAGAGGTAGCTGCCGGCCGCCATTGAAAGAGATTCTACAGCGATGATAACCAAACCAGAGAGAACAACAATATATCTACTACCAGACCCGGCCGCAATTCCCGTAAGAGCGCCTAGTGTTGAGACGATTCCATCCTCTAATCCAAACAAACTAACACGTAGTGTCTCAGCAACCTCTTCTCTATGATGCTTCCCACCTTTTTTCATAAGTTTATTATACACCGGTATGGAAATAACACACATCTCCATCTTTAACCACGTAATCTTTTCCTTCAAGTCGCATAACACCCGCTTCTTTTGCTCCCGTCCATCCGCCGGTGTCTACAAACTTTTCCCAATCCACCACCTCTGCACGGATAAATGCTTTTTCAAAATCAGTGTGGATTCTGCCGGCGGCTTGTGGCGCGCTGGCGCCGATTAAAACCGTCCAGGCGCGCGTCTCCTGCTCTCCGCTGGTAAAAAAGGTAAGCAGACCTAGCAATTGATAGCCGGCTTGTATAAGACGATCCAGGCCAGATTGCGTCATACCGAGTGTTTCCATATACTCTTTTGCATCTTCTGGGCTCAGCTCTGCCAACTCTGCCTCAAGCTGGGCGCACAGCGTTATACTCCCCTCTTTGCCCTGATCCGCCCCACCCTCTTTTTTGTTGTAAACAATAAGTTGCGGTTTTGCGGTAAGGAGTTTTAGTTCTGGTAATAGTTCTAGAAATTCTGCGAAGTTATCGTTGTCGCGCACCGCCTGATTTTGCTCCAACCCATCATGAATAGCAATAAGCACGTCAATTTTGCGCATTAGTTTTTTATCGGTGCTGGCCTTTGCTTCCTTTCTGAGCGCCTCTAACCTTTTTGTGGTAGTTGCAAGGTCGGCCAGTGCCAGCTCTGTGCTGATAACATCTATATCTTCCTGTGGATCAATCTTTCCGTGAACATGAGTAATATTTGAATCTTCAAAAACACGCACCACCTGCACAATGGCATCTACCTCTCTTATGTGCGCCAAAAATTTATTGCCCAGACCCTCTCCCTTTGATGCACCGCTGACAAGACCGGCAATGTCTACAAATTCTACGGTGGTAGGAATAGTCTTTTTAGATTTAGATGTGGCAGAGAGTTGAGAGAGTCTGTTATCGGGAACCTCAACAATACCCTGGTTTGGTTCTATGGTACAAAAGGGATAGTTTTGCGCCTCTGCTTGTTTGCTAGAGGTAAGCGCATTAAAGAGAGTAGATTTTCCAACGTTGGGCAGACCAACGATTCCTATTTTCATAATACGGCCATAATATAGCAAAACCATTCAATTGTATACACTAGTGTATACAAACAGACAAAAAGGAGGTGAAAGTCAAAAAGTCGTGTCTGTGGGCGCAGCGCAGTGAAGAGTGGGGATAACTCTGTGGAAAAGTGTGGATTTCTGTGGATTTGTATACACTAGTGTATACAAATAAGACCTCAAAAGGTCTTTTTTCTTGGTGGATAACTGCAGAATACTCAATAGAAGCTGGACATTACAATTACCTGCACATTTTGAAAATGTATACCTCCACTTTTCCCCGAGTGGATGCTCTGCGGGTGCAGAGCTGAATATGGGTCCCACCCCAAATTCATAGGTAATGTCCAACTACTGCTGAGTACTCTTTAAATACACAAAACAAGACTGTTTTGACCAAATTTACTCTGCAGAACTAAACTTAGCCAATTTTTTACCTCTCGGTCAGCCTTTCTAAATACACTATAGCATATTTGCAAAACCATGTCTGTGGATAAAAAAATCCCCTCTGCGCTGCAAAGAGGAGTTTGAAGTCAAAGAGCAAAGCTAGCACTCAAGTACCGGGAGCATTCGCGGGGGCTCAGTTCGCCATCTTCTTTCATAAGGCGCCCCTCAGCATCCCAGCTAATCTCGGGAAACAGCTTGAGAAGCCGGCGTATCGGATCAAGTGTGCCTGCGCAGAGGCCACCGGCGACCACGGGAGCAAACCCCGAGGCTACTATGGCGCGTACCATGATCTCTGCACGCTCAGGATCAAAGCGCACCCCACGGCCACCACTGGGATCCACAAGTATGTAGTCAATCAAACCTTCGTACTCGTTTAGTCTTTTGGGTATGTTGTCCATGATATCAACTCTTCTGAGCGCCCTGGAACCAAGCTGAAGCACTAGCTTGAGGTCTGGGTGCGTGTGCCTGAAGAGTTGGATGTCTGCGGGCTCTGGCCAGTGCAGATTCAGCTGAATGCCGTTTAGGTTTGGGCCGCCAATTTTTGCTAGATGACGGAGCACAGCATGTAGTGATTTGCGACCCAGACCGTTGAAGTGAATCATATTGAGAGTGCGAGAATCTTCAGGGAAGATGTCAGCAATCCCATCAACCGGTGGAAACCGTGGCACCGTGCTTGGGCCGCCCCGGAGCGTTGCGCCGCTAACAAGCACGCCAACCATGAACTTTCGTTCTGCTCCCTGCCGCACATGTGCCAGCAAAAGTTCCGGAGCGATTGCGCGGGTAAAACCCGTGATGCCGATGTAAGGATCTGCCATTTCTGACCTCCATGTCTAGTAAATACTTTTCAGAAAGACAATTTATTATAGCACACTTTTTTAGTTTTGTCAAGTTTGGAAAATACTATTAAAAAACCGCCAGCACGTGCCGACGGATAGTCGCACTAGCGAGACATTGCGGAGACCGTAACCCTATACACTCTTATTGCCGCCTGAAAAACCTCGTCAGACGATCCTACTGACCGCCTGAACTTCTCAGCCAGGTCTCTATCTCCTGCTTTGTCCAGAGCAAAGTAAATCGCCGCTTTGTCTTTTGAGCTAAGCGGCTGCCTTTTATCTTCCATGAGCATCTCCTTTTGCTTGCTCTATGTATACATCAAAACAACTTCTTTGTCAACAAAAAAACCACCTACAGGCAGTTTTTGCTAGTGGACCCTGGGGGACTTGAACCCCCGACCTCCTCCATGCCATGGAGGCGCGCTACCAGCTGCGCCAAGGGCCCGTGCTTGTTTTCGGTTATCAGTTATCAGTTGTCAGATTCTTAGCGTCATGCTGAATTTATTTCAGCACCCACTATAACAGTAAGGCGCGCTCTACTTCTTCCTGGATTCTGAATCAAGTTCAGAATGACAAGTTGGCAATTCTGATAACTGAAAGCTGACAACTGTTTGTGTCCCCACCGGGAATCGAACCTGGATCTAAGCCTTAGGAGGGCCTTGTTTTATCCGTTAAACTACAGGGACAGCTACTCTAGTCTGATATATTCTACCATGTTAAGATAGTTGTTACCTTAATACTCAGCACTATATGAATTTTACTATAATAATTTCTCTAGTTACGGCGGCTATTGCTATTTCCACTCTTGTAATTCTATTGCGACTTATAAAGCAAAAGCCAGAGCAAGATGATAGCACTTCTCAGCTACTTTTGCAACGACAAATAGAGACTATAAATGAGAATTTGCACTCTCAGCTAGGAAAAATGAACGAGCAGATGTCTTCTCGCCTTAAGGAAAACGCAGAGGCGATCCACAAAACGCAGTCTTCTGTAGGTGAGCGCATAGACAATGCCGCAAAAGCTTATGCAAGCGTAACCAATAAACTCTCTAAACTAGAAGAGGCAAATAAGCGTATAGAAGAGGTAGGAAAAGACATTTCCTCTCTGCAAGATATATTTAAATCTCCAAAGCTGCGCGGTGGCGTGGGAGAGCATTTTTTGGCAGATCTGCTTATGCAGACTCTCCCTGCTGGGCAGTATGAGCTTCAATACACATTTAAAACAGGAGATCGTGTAGATGCCATAATAAAACTAAGAGATGGTTTAATTGTCCCGGTAGACTCAAAATTTCCCTATGAGAAGATAGCACGCGCGTATGAGGCAGAAGATGAGGTGCAGAGAAAAGCGTTGCTTAAGGGATTTAAGCAAGACGTAAAAAAACACATAGATAAAATTGCCAGGCAGTACATTTTGCCAGACGAAGGCACGCTGCCTATGGCACTCATGTACATTCCGGCAGAAAATGTTTATTACGAAACCATTGTCCGAGGGGAAAAAGAAAAAAGCCTTATTGAATATGCGCATGAGCAGCGCGTAATTCCGGTGTCCCCCAATTCTTTTTATATTTATCTTCAGACCATCCTTCTTGGATTGCGCGGAATGCAGGTAGAAAAGAAGGCGCAAGAAATCTTAAAACACCTTGGCGCGTTAAAGACCGATTTTGGCCGTTTTGAGGACGATTACCGCGTTTTGGGTAAACACATCGGAAACGCAACTAAAACGCACCAGAGCGGCTCTCAGAGGCTCTCAAGGCTCAATGAGAAGCTAACAGTCGGTGGTGGTCAGCAGGCCGTTTTGCTTGATGAGCCAGATCAGGAAAAGGTGGTTGACGAAATTATCGGCGGCTGATTAAATGATCGTGGCGCAGGGTATCCATGGGCTGGATTTCCGGTACGTGCGCCTTGGGTGGCAGCAGTTAGGATTTCCCTCCCCTGTTGCCACCCTTTTTTATTTTGTGTATACTAGGTTTAAGGATGGTCGGAAGACTGCAGGAATAATTTGCAATTGCAAAGCAAAGTAATCCTCTTCATCCTATTTTAGTGATGGTTACCGCAACAACAAGGCGGTTTTTTGTTTTAAGGTTATCCTGCGTGTTTGCAAGGATCGTACAGACTTTCTGTGGCCTGCGACAGCCAGCTGATCAACATTTGACACGTTAGCTAAGGGGTGTTAAACTAGTTTTAAGGATGGTCGGAAGACCGAGAAATAGTTTGTCATGTACAAGCAAATTATTGCTCATCATCCCGTTTTAGTGATTGATTATTTCAAACCGCCAGCAGGCGATTTTTTTATTCACCTCAAGAAAACCCTGGTCGCAGCGCGGCCGTCATCCCGGATATTTTGCGAAGCAAAATATCCGGGATCTCACAGAAAAACGGTTGCGGCTCAGCGTTGCTGTTAGGTCCCGTGGTTAGGCCGTAGAGTCTCATTCGATTACAAACCGCACCATAAAGCAAAAGTAAATAGTTGACACGCTAATTAAGAGGTAGTATAATAATAGCAAGGATGGTCGGAAGACCGAGGATTAGTTTGTAAATGCATAGCAAAGTAACCCTCATCATCCTATTTTAGTGATTTCTGCCGCCTGAAAGCATGGCGGTATTTGTATACACTAGTGTATACAAACAGAAATGTTATCCACAGAAGTGTCCACACAAAAGGAGGCAAGGGTAGACATGGGATCCATCGCAGAGAGAGCACACGAAGTCTTTGAGGGGCCGATTGCATCCCTCTTTGAATGCGCGCGGGATTCAAAAGTAGCGTGGTTTAGAACAAGAAGCCATCTTCACAGAGAGAGGCCTGATGAGCCAAGTATTCCGCTTAGTTCACTTGAAGCTCTTAAGTACTATAGCTTCTACATCTGTGAGAGGGTGGTCAGAGAGGGGCCGGTTCAGGTGGTTCAGGTGAGGGCGGTTGCAAATGTTATTAAGCGCAGGCGTTCTATGTGTGGTATTAGTAGGAATGAATTCCTGCATGATGTAGGCATTGATCCAAAAGACTGGAACATGCTGCGTGATAGAGAGAAGTGGGGCAGGATAGATGCGCATTCCCTTAGCTCTGCCTGTCTGTTGCTGGGTTTGGATATTCATAAGGTGGGTGTTTTCACTGGATAGGTACATGGACGCTACGCGTCCTTTTTATTTTTTTTAATGTGGTGTATACTAATGGCACGGATGGTCGGAAGACCGAGGATTAATTTGCACGTCGACAGCAAAGTAACCCTCATCATCCTGTTTTGTTGATTTCTGCCACAAAAATAAGGCAGAATTTTTTTATTTGTATAC